>NZ_JACHNB010000001.1:8393670-9021755 GCF_014205225.1 Actinoplanes octamycinicus | reverse complement strand
GTCTCCATCACCCTGATCCGGGACGGCGCCGCGCACACGCCGGCGCACACCGGGGAGATCGCGCTCCAGCTCGACGAGTGGCAGTACCGGCAGGATCGCGGCCCGTCCCTGGAGGCGGCCGCCGCCAAGACCACGATCTCCGTGCCGGACGCCGGCCGGGACGGGCGCTGGGACGGCTGGTCCGAGCTGGCCGCCACCTCCGGCATCGGCAGCATGCTCTCGGTCGGCCTGCCGATCGTGGAGAACGTGACCGGGGCGCTCAACATCTACGGCCGCAGCCCGGGCGCCTTCGACGACGAGGCGATCGCGCTGGCCCAGACCTTCGTCCGGTACGCCGCGGTCGCGCTGGCCAACGCGCACCTCTACGACACCACCGCCACGCTCGCCCAGCACATGCAGGCGGCGATGGAGAGCCGCGCGGTGATCGAGCAGGCCAAGGGGATCATCATGGGCGAGCGGCGGTGCAGCGCCGACGAGGCCTTCGCCATCCTCACCCGGGTCTCCCAGGACACCAACCGCAAGCTCCGGGATGTCGCGGCCGCCCTGGTCGAGCGCACCCAGCGGGGCTGACCTCAGGCGCTGACGTCGAGGCGGTTGCCGTCGCCGCGCTGGGACAGGTACCGCAGCGCCGGCTCCAGATAGCCGGCCACCGGGTTGCGGCCCGGTGCGGCCTGGTCCCACCGCCGGGACAGATCCTTGAGGTACGCCGCCGTCACCTCCTGCCCGGGGGCGAGCCGCCCGCCCGTGCGGTCCGCGGCGATCGCGGCGGCCAGTGAGTTGATCCAGCCGGCGTTCGGCTGGCCGTCCCCGATGCGCTGGCCGGTGGCCTGGTAGATCAGCTCCCGGTCCCGGTCGGTGAGCGAGGCCGCGTCGTCGCGGGCGTTCTGATGGCGTTCCCGGGCGGACGGCCGGACCGGGGTCACCGTGGACGGCTGCTGGGTGCGGTTCAGCCGCGAAACGGACATCGGGGGTCAACCTCCTGGGCACTCGTCCTCCTCCAGATCGGCTGGCCACCGGGCCACCTGAGGACGCGTACGGTGGGAACTGTCTCCCCGGAATGCACGCCCCGCCATGGTCGAGCAGAAAGGGACGGACATGACGACCTGGACCACTACGGAACGGATCACTCTCGGCGAGGTCAGCCTGGAGGGCGACCTCACCCTCGCCGAGCACGCCTCGGGTGTGGTCCTCTTCGCGCACGGCAGCGGCAGCTCCCGGCACAGTCCCCGCAACCAGTTCGTCGCCCGCGAGCTGAACCGGCGCGGGTTCGCCACCCTGCTGGCCGATCTGCTCGCGCCGGAGGAGGACACCCGGGCCCGGCGCTTCGACGTCGGGCTGCTCGCCGACCGGCTGGTCGGCCTGGTCGACTGGCTCGGCGTGCAGCCGGCCACCGCGGGGCTGCCGCTCGGCCTGTTCGGCGCCAGCACCGGGGCGGCGGCCGCGCTGCTCGCCGCGGCCGCCCGGCCGGACAGCGTGCGCACCGTGGTGTCCCGCGGCGGCCGCCCGGACCTGGCCGGACCGGGCCTGATCGAGGTCCGGGTGCCGACCCTGCTGATCGTCGGCGAGCGGGACGACGAGGTGCTGGAGCTCAACGAGGAAGCCCGGAACACCATGCGGGCGCACGCCGAGCTGCGGATCATCCCGTCCGCCACCCACCTGTTCGAGGAGCCGGGGACGCTGGAGACGGTGGCCGAGGAGGCGGGGGAGTGGTTCGCCGCGTTCCTCACCTCGGTGCCGCCGCGCCGGCACCCGGCTCTCGACCACGTCGCCACCGCCCGCCGCTGGGGGTGATTTCTCGTGATTTTTGCTGACCGGGCCGAGGCCGGCCGCGCGCTGGCGGACCGGGTGGCCGAGGTGATCGGCGCCCCGGGCGACCGGCCGCTCGTGCTGGCACTGCCGCGCGGCGGCCTGCCGGTCGCCGCGCCGGTCGCCGAGCGGCTCGGCGCCGACCTGGACATCGTGGTGGCCCGCAAACTGGGCGCGCCCGGCCACCCGGAGTTCGGCCTGGGCGCCATCGCCGAGGACGGTCCGCCGGTCTACGACCAGGGCAATCTCCGGTACGCCGGGGTCACCGAGCAGGACCTGGCCGGGACCCTCGCCGCCGAGCGGGCGGAACTCGCCCGGCGGGTGCGCCGTTACCGGGGGAGCCGCCCGGCGCCCCCGGTCACCGGGCGGGTGGTCGTCCTGGTCGACGACGGGCTGGCCACCGGGGTGACCGCGCACGCCGCGCTGCGCTGGATCAACGGGCGCGACCCGGACCGGGTGCTGCTCGCCGTGCCGGTCTGCGCGCCGCCGGCCCGGGACCTGCTGGCCCCGGAGACCGACCGGGTGGTCTGCCTGAGCGCGCCGCCCGAGTTTTTCGCCGTGGGCCGCTGGTACCGCGACTTCGGCCAGCTCACCGACGAGGACGTGGACGCCGTGCTGCAGCGATTTCATCATGCGTTGAAATAGTCACTCGACCCGCTCCGGGAATTCATTTACCGTTGAGTTCAACACTTGATGAGTTCCCGGGAGGAACCATGGACACCGCGATCGAGGTCTCCGGCCTCGTCGTCACCCGTGGGAAGCGGACGGTCCTCGACCACTTCTCCTGCACCGTCCCGCGCGGCAGCGTCACCGGCCTGCTCGGCCCGAGCGGCAGCGGCAAGACCACGCTGATGCGGGCCGTCGTCGGCGTCCAGGTGGTCGCCGGCGGCACCGTCACCGTGCTCGGCAGCCCGGCCGGCTCGCCCGCGCTGCGCAGCCGGATCGGCTACCTCACCCAGGCGCCCAGCGTCTACGCCGACCTGACCGTCCGGGAGAACGCGCGCTACTTCGCGTCCCTCTACCGGCTCGGCAAGGACGCGGCCGACCAGGCGATCGAGACCGTCGGGCTGACCGGTGCGGCCGGCCAGCTGGTCAGCGACCTGTCCGGCGGGCAGCGCAGCCGGGCCTCGCTGGCCTGCGCCATCGTCAGCCGGCCGGAGCTGCTGGTGCTCGACGAGCCGACCGTCGGGCAGGACCCGGTGCTGCGCGACGAGCTGTGGGCGCACTTCCGGCGGATGGCCGCCGACGGCGCCACCGTGCTGGTCTCCAGCCACGTGATGGACGAGGCGAACCGGTGCGACCGGCTGCTGCTGATCCGCGACGGGCTGCTGATCGCCGACGACACCCCGGCCGCGGTGAAGGCGGCGGCCGGCACCGACGACCTGGACCAGGCCTTCCTCAACCTGATCCGCAAGCACGAGGCGGTGGCGGCATGATCCTGCTGAGCACGATCAAGCGGATCCTCACCCAGCTGCGGCACGACCCGCGCACCATCGCGCTGATCGTCGTGGTGCCGACCCTGCTGATCACCCTGATCTACTTCATGTACGACGGCCAGCCCCGCGTCTTCGACCGGATCGCGCTCACCATGCTCGGGGTCTTCCCGTTCATCGTGATGTTCCTGATCACCTCGATCGCGATGCTCCGCGAGCGCACCACCGGCACCCTGGAGCGGCTGTTCACCACGCCGGTCGGCAAGCTCGACCTGCTGTTCGGGTACGGGATCGCGTTCGGCCTGGCCGCCGCGGTGCAGGCGACGTTCGCGGCCGGCTTCGCCTACTGGGTGCTCGACATGCAGACCGCCGGTGCGGTCCAGCTGGTCGTGCTGATCGCCGTGGCCAACGCGGTGCTCGGCGTGGCGCTCGGCCTGCTGTGCAGCGCGTTCGCCCGGACCGAGTTCCAGGCGGTGCAGTTCATGCCGCTGGTGGTGGCGCCGCAGCTGTTCCTCTGTGGGCTGTTCGTGCCGCGCGAGGCGATGGTCGGCTGGCTGCAGGCGGTCAGCGACGTGCTGCCGATGTCCTACTCGGTGCAGGCGCTCAACGAGGTCGGCATGCACGCCGAGCCGACCGGCACGATGTGGCGGGACCTGGCGATCGTGCTGGGCGCGGTGCTCGTCGCACTCGCGGTGGGTGCCGCCACGCTGCGGCGGAGGACGGCATGATTTGGTACGACCGGTAGCGCGCGTTGGTCGTACGGGAAAAGGGGTCTTGGTGATGGCACGGCGGACCGGGCGGCGGCCCGGCAACCCGGACACCCGCGAGTCCATCCTCGACGCCGCGCGGGCGGCGTTCGCGGACAAGGGCTACGACGGGGCGTCGATCCGGGCCATCGCGACCAGCGCCGGGGTCGACCCGGCGCTGGTGCACCACTACTTCGGGACCAAGGACAAGCTGTTCCTGGCCGCCATGCAGGCCCCGATGGACCCGCTCGACGTGCTCGACGCGGCCACCGAGGGGGACCGTGACGAGGTGGGCGCCCGGTTCGTCCGGGTGTTCCTGCGGATCTGGGACGGGCCGGGCGGGGCGGCCGGGGTGGCGCTGCTGCGGTCCGCGGTCGGCACCGAGTGGACCGCGAAGCTGTTCCGCGAGTTCGTGGTCAGCCAGATCCTGCGCCGGGCGGTGCCCCGGCTCGGCCTGGACGAGGCCGAGGGCCGGCTGCGGGTCAGCCTGGCCGCCAGCCACATGGCCGGGATCGCCCTGGCCCGCTACGTGATCAAGGTGGAGCCGCTGGCCTCGGCGCCGGCCGAGGCGATCGTGGCGGCCGTCGGGCCGGCCGTCCAGCGGTACCTGCTGGAGCCGCTGCCCGGGGTCTTCGACCTCGCCGAGAGCGCCACCCCGCCGGCGTAGCGGCGGCTCACCCGAGCGCCGGCTCACTCGATCGGCGGCCTACTCGTCGGCGCCGAGGCTGGTCAGGTAGCTGTCGATCTGGTTGCGGGTCGGCGCGGCCAGGTCCTGGAACTGCAGGCCGAGCTCGATCAGGTCGTCGCGCGGGGTGCGGCGCATCACCTTGGCCTGGGCGGTGCCGCTCAGGCCGTTGAAGGTGAACTCGGTGCGGATCAGGTCGCCGACCGCGACCGGGACGTCGGCCGGCAGGGTGCAGCCCAGGCCGTCCGAGCTGAGGTCGACCATCTGGGCGGTGATCGGCTGCGGGCGGGCCGGGACCATCAGCCGGACCGTGCCCTCGATGGCCAGCCGGTCGTGCCGGCGGCGTTCCAGCCGCTCCGCCACATCGGACAGGTCGCCGATCTGCGCCATCGTCGCGTCGACGCTCCGGTGCAGCTGCACCACGATGTCGTGCTGCCGGTCGGCGATCGCGTCCAGCTGCCGCATCGCGTCCTCGATGTCCCCGACGTCGTGGATGATCGCGCTGAGCGTCTGGCCCATCTGCGCGACGTCCGCCTCCAGCGCCGCGATCGTGCTGGTGATCTGCTCGGTCGAGTCCGCCGTGGTGTCGGCCAGGCTTTTCACCTCGTCGGCCACCACCGCGAAGCCGCTGCCCGCCGCGCCCGCCCGGACCGCCTCGATCGTCGCGTTCAGGGCGAGCAACCGGGTCTGCGAGGCGATCCCGGAGATCACGCTGGCGATCCCGGCGACCTGGCGCAGGCTCGCGTTCAGCGCGGTGGCCGCCTCGTCCGCGCTGTGCGCCCGCCGGACCAGCGCGGCGGCCGCCTCGTTGGTGAGCGAGACCCCCTCGTGGGTGGCGGCCGCGGCGTCCCGGGCCGCGCCGACCTGCACCACCACGTCCTCGAGTTTGCCGCCGATCACCGCGGCGGTGCTGTCGATCGCCTCCTTGGCCCGCCGCCGCAACGTCTGCTGCTGCTGTTTCTGCTGCAACGCGGTGGACTGCACCTGGGCCGCCCGGTCCTCCTGCAGCTGCGCCAGCTCGGTGTCCCGGCTCCGCAGTGACTCGGACAGCTCGGCGATGACCCGCCGGGCGTCGGCCAGCGTCGCCGGGCCGCCCGGGGTGTCAGCCGCTGCGGCGGTGGGGCTCGCCCGCTGCCGGACGTAGAACGCCGCCCCGGCAGCCGCCAGGACCAGGACACCGACCAGGACCAGCCACACCGGCATCACACCAGCAGGTCAGCGCCGCGCCCGGCGGTGGTGTGGCCGGGCTGTGCGGTGCTCTGGAAGCCGGGATTCGCCGATCGGCTCACGGTCCCTCCCGCCCTGGCTCGGAATGCGAAGACTTTTCCGACGCTACCTGACCGAACTGTCCCCGGTATGTGGTTTGCACGCCCCGCTGGGCAGACGGTGGCGCTGTCGCGCGCCTTCTCGGTCGCTCCTCGGAGTGACCGGTGAGAGGGGCTCCGGGTGGCAGGGAAGAGAGGTGTGGGGAATTCCTCAGGTTGCCGGATGGCGGCCGATGGTCGGGGCCTTCGAAACGATCAAGGAGTGGGGATGAGCATCAGCATCGGTACCTCGACGACGTCGTCCGCCTGGGAGACGCACGCGGCCTGGTTGCGGTTGCGGGAGGACTGCCAGCAGCTCATCGAGCATGTCCGGGAGGGGGTGCCCCGGCCGGAACGGGAAGACGACCGGATCGGGGTGCTGGAGAGCCGGGACGCGATCGCCCGGCTGGACCACGGCAGCGCGGTCAACATCCTGGTCTAGGCCGGGCGGCGCGAGCGGGGAGGAGGCCGGCGCGAGCAGGACGGGACAACACGAGCGGGAAGAAAGCGGCGGCTGCGGGAGCAAGGCCGGGCGGCAGCGGGGATCGGACCGGGAGGGAGGGGCGGGATCAGGCGCGGGAGAGAACCGGGTGGGTCGGAGCGGGGGACGGTGCGGCGGCCGGAAGGGTGAAGGTGAAGCAGGAGCCGCCGCCCGGATTGTCCGAGGCGGCGATGTGACCGCCGTGCCGTTCCACGATGCGTTGGCAGATGGCCAGGCCGAGACCGGTGCCGAGGTAGCCGCCGGTGGTGTGCGCACGGTGGAAGTTCCCGAAGATCGCCTCGTGCTGCCCCTCCGGGATGCCGATGCCGTTGTCGGCGATCCGCACCGTCACCATGCCGGCGTCGGCCGCGGCCGAGTCCGCCGGCGAGCCGTCCGCGGTGATCCGCAGCGCCGGGGTGACCCCGGGCGCGGTGTACTTGACGGCGTTGCCGATCAGATTGTCGATCAGCTGGCGGACCAGGATCGGATCCGCCTGCACCGCCGGCAGCCGGCCGACGTCGAAGACCGGTTCCGGTTTCCCGGCGGCCACCGCGGCGTCCGTCCGGGCCAGGCAGATGTCGGCGACCACCTCGCCCAGGTCGACCCGGGCCGGCGCCACGGCCGCCTCCCGCGCGGTCGTGTAGGCCAGCAGCCCGTCGATCAGCCCGCGCATCCGGGTGGACGCCCGCAGCAGCCGGGCCAGATAGCCGAGCGCCTCGTCGAGACCGGCGTGCTCCGGCACGTCGCTGAGCGCGTCCTGCGCCGCCGTCGTCCAGCCCTCGATGCTGGCGAGCGGGTTGAGCAGGTCGTGCGCCACCACCCCGGCGAAGTTGGTGAGCTCGTCGCGGTGCCGGCGCTCCGCGGTGACGTCGTGGAAGAGCACCACCGCGCTGCGCGTGCCGTCCGGGTGCCGCAACGGCGTGGCGGTCACCCGGAGCACCCGGCCGTCCGGCACCGCCGGGTTCCGGACCAGCACGTCCACCCCGGGCACGTCCTCACCGGCGAGCGCCGGCAGGTAGGGCGGCTCGGCGTACCGGGTGCCGTCCAGGCGGTGCAGGCCCTGCCAGCCGGAGGCGCTGCCGAGCAGGTCGACCACGGCCGGATTGTGCAGGGTGACCCGGCCGTCCGGGGCGACCACGGCGAGCCCGTCGGCCATCGAGTCGATGATCGCGGTGAGCAGGTCGGCGTGGTGGGCCGCCTGCCGGCGCTGCGCCTCCAGTTCCGCCTTCTCCTCGGCGAGCGCGGCCAGCAGCTCCCGCCGTTCGTCGCGGGCCAGTGACAGCGACAGCCCGACCAGGGTGACCAGGACACAGAACAGCTGCACGATCACCGCCCGCCGGCTGACGTCGCCGACCTGCGCGAACGGCCCGGAGCCGAGCAGCGTGTACTGGATCGCGACGAGACTGACCACCAGCGTGTGCAGCAGCACCCACGGGGTGCGCAGCCGGGTGCCGACCAGGACCGTGAAGCCGAGGAGCGCGAACGACAGCGGGAGTTTGTGTTCGTACGCGAAAGCGGCGGTCTGCCCGATGAAGCTCACCGTGAGGATCCCCGCGGTCTCCGCCCTCCGCCAGCGTGCCTCGCGCCGCGGCCGGTGGCGTCCGGCGAGCGCCGCGCCGACGCAGATCCCGACCGCCCCGAAGATCAGGATGCTGGCCATGTGCCGGGCCAGCGACATCACCGACAGTGCCACCGGGATCGAGCCGGTGACCAGCCAGCGGCCCAGCAGGCTGGCGAGGTTCGCGCCGACGCTGCAGGCCAGTCCGGCGCCGAACAGCGCCCACAGGTCGCGCGGCGAGCGCAGGCAGTCGGTGCCGCCGGCGCCCCACAGGGTCGGTCGCAGCCGGCGCAGCGTCCACCGGAAGATCCCGACCTGGATCAGGCCGACCAGTCCGGCGACCACGCCGACCGCCGGGGGTGCGCCGGTCCACCAGTTCCCGACGCCGAGGATCACCGCGAGCAGCAGCATGTCCAGGTGGCGGGTGGGCGCGTCGCGGATCGCGCAGTACCAGACGACCGCGACGCCGGCCGCCGGCCAGACCAGGCTGACGCCGTCGTCGACCATCGCGGTCCGTCGTCCGGCGTAGACCGCGGCGGCGTACAGAAGGGCGAAGAACGCGGTCCGGGCCAGTGACCGCGGGTAGCCGATCAACGCCGTCTCCCTCCGACCTGTTCCTATCGGCCGGGTTCCCCACACTCTGAGCGGATGCGCCGTATTCAGCGTCAGTCTGCAAGATCAAATTCACGGGCCGGCTGACTCGGATCCGCGCTGATCACTGATCGTCGCTCCCGCCAGGGACCCTTCCGGGCCGAGCTGGCCGCTGCGCGTCCAGAACGCTCAGCCCTCCAGGGCGACGCCCGTGGCCGGTCACGATCGCCAACCCCAAACCCGAGAGCGGCTGAACCTCGCCCGCCTCGCCCGGAGCTGTCCAGCTCGCCAACCGGACAGAAGCCGGTCCCCGGCCACCCGCTGAACAACAACGCGGGTCGATCAAGACTCCGACCAACCCGCGATCACCACCGGTCACCTAGTTTTGCCGGGTGGAGATCGTGGAGTTGCTGGCGTCGCCGGTGCATCGGTTCGAGGGGCGGCCCCAGGACGGGCCGGGGGCGGCGCCGGACGGCGAGCTGGTGCGGGAGGTCCGGGTGCGGGCCGGGATGGGGATCGTGGGGGATCGGTACTTCAATCATCCGGCGCATCGGGATGCGTCGATCACCGTGATCGCACGGGAGTCCTTGCCGGCCGGCGTCGGGCTGGCCCAGGTGCGGCGCAACGTGCTCGTGGCCGGACTGGTCGTCGGCGAGCGGACGGTGGACGACCTGGTCGGGTCGGTGCTCGTGCTGGACTCCGGGGACGGGCCGGTGCGGCTGGCGGTGCGCCGGGCGGCCAACCCGTGCGCGTGGATGGACGTGACCGTCGGGCCGGGGGCGATGAAGGCGTTACGCCGCCGTGGCGGGGTGCGGTGCGTGCCGCTGGACGACGGCGTGCTGCGCGTCGGTGCGCTGGTCGCGACCGTGGAGGCGGCTTCGGTCGTACCGTAAGCGGTGGTGACGGGCCCCTGGAGTGCGCCGCCCTGGCCGAGGCGATCGAGGCGGCCCGCGCCCACCCGACGGCCTGGCGCGAGCGGGTCGTCAGTGGATGGTGGCCAGGGCTTCGGCCAGGACGTCCTTGGCGTCCTGGACGTCCACCTCGCGCATCTGCAGCGGGCCGCCGGTCTCGGTGAGCCGGGCCGCTTCCGGGCCGCCGGCGAAGAACGGGGCGAAGCCCAGCTCCTGGATGATCCGGCAGGCCGCCTCGCGGGCGTCGCGCTGGTCGGTGCAGACGTACTCGGCGAGCAGCGGGTCGTGGCCGCGCCGGCGGTCGAGGACGTCGGTGGAGATGGTGTTGAACGCCTTCACCCAGTGGATGTCCGGTGCCCAGGAGATCAGCGTCTCGAAGCCGCTCTTGCTGGAGGCGCCCATCGCCGGGCTGGTGCCGGGCGCGGCCGGCACCCGGACGAACGCCGGGATCTCCAGCGCGGACGGGAAACCGGGGGCGAACGCGCCGAGCCCGCCCGGGCCGGGTGCGTCCGGCTGCGCGCCGAGCGGCGGCGGGGCCGGCGTGGTCAGCGGGTTGGTGGCGTCGATGACCACCTTCCCGGAGAGCGCGTCGTGCGCGAGGTCGACGGCCTCGTGGGCCGACTCCCAGTTCGGCGCGAAGAACGCGATCTCGCCGAAGGCGGCCGCCTCCGGGATCGACATCGCCCGGATGTGCCCGTCGCCGTGCTCGACCAGGTCGGTCAGCCGGTCCGGATGCCGCGAGGTGACCGCCACGTCGTGCCCACTCTCGGCGCACCACGTGGCCAGCGTGCCGCCCAGCTGCCCTGCCCCAATGACCCCGATACGCATGACCTCAGGGTGCCCCGCCGATCACGGCTGCGAGGGGGGAACCACGAAACCAGGAACCGGGAGATCGCCGTAGAGCATCCGCAGCTCGACCGTGACCAGGTCGTCGACCAGCGCCTCCGGGTCGGCCGCGGCGGCGAACGCGGCGGTCCGCAGGTCGTCGACGAGCGCGGCGAGCACCCGGGGCGCCGGGCCGTCGGGGGCCAGGCCGGCCGCCCGGTCCCGCTCGATCCGGGCGGCGAGCCGGGCCACGTGCGCCTCGCGCAGCCCGGCCCGCCACTGCGCGATGGGTGGGCAGCCGGGTGCGGCGGCGAGCGCCCCGGCGATCAGCCGGCCCTGGTCGCGCCAGAGCGCGGCGAGCGCGGTCAGGGACGCGCGCAGCGCGGGCACGTCCGGCCCGGTGCCGGCCAGCCACGGCTCGCTGTCCCGGCCCAGCTCGCCGGCCAGCCCGTGCAGCAGCGCGACCACGACGGCCAGTTTCGAGTCGAAGTAGAAGTAGAAGCTGGACCGGGAGATCTGCGCCCCGGCGGCCAGCTCGTCGATCGTGATGTCGGCCAGCGGCTTGTCGGCCAGCAGCCGGCGAGCGGTTTCCAGGATCGCCCGTTCGCGCAGGTCACCCTTGCTGGGGCCGCGCCGGCGGCCGGCCGGAACCGTCGTCATGGCGATCACAGTAACGCGGCGTCGAGTTTTTCGACATACTGTCGATTACCAACGACGACCTGTGGAGGATCCGATGCGGGAGATCCGTCTTGCCAGCCGGCCCAGTGGCTGGCCGACCGCCGACAACTTCGACCTGGTGGAGCTGCCCACCCCGGAGCCGGGCCCGGGGCAGGTGCTGGTGCGCAACCGGTTCATGTCGGTGGACCCGTACATGCGGGGCCGGATGAACGACGTCGAGTCGTACGTCGCCCCGTTCCAGGTCGGCAAGCCGCTGGACGGCGCCGCGATCGGTGAGGTGATCGCCTCGGACGTGGCCGAGGTGCCGGTCGGCGCCACCGTGCTGCACGGCCTGGGCTGGCGCGACCACGCCGTGGTGGACGCCGGGCACGTGCGGGTCGTCGACCCGGCCGCCGCGCCGACCCCGTCGGCCTACCTCGGGCTGCTCGGCATGACCGGCCTGACGGCGTATGTCGGCCTGCTCGACATCGCCCAGTTCCGCGAGGGCGACACGGTCTTCGTCTCCGGCGCGGCCGGCGCGGTCGGCAGCGTGGTCGGCCAGATCGCCAAGCTGCGCGGCGCCAAGCGGGTGATCGGCAGCGCCGGTTCCGCGGAGAAGGTCCGCTACCTGGTCGACGAGCTGGGCTTCGACGCGGCGTTCAACTACAAGGACGCCCCGGTCCGGGAGCAGCTGCGCGCGGCCGCCCCGGACGGGATCGACGTCTACTTCGACAACGTCGGCGGCGACCACCTGGAAGCCGCGATCACGTCGCTGAACAAGTTCGGCCGGGTGGCGCTCTGCGGGGCGATCGCCCAGTACAACGACACCGCTCCGCCGGCCGCGCCGCGCAACCTGGCGCTGGCCATCGGCAAGGAGCTGACCCTGCGCGGCTTCATCGTCGGCAACCACAGCAAGCGGATGCCGGACTTCGTGGCCGAGGTCGGCGGCTGGCTGCGGGCCGGGCAGATCTCCGCGCAGGAGACCGTGGTCGAGGGCCTGGAGAACGCGCCCGAGGCGTTCCTCGGCCTGATGCGCGGCGAGAACACCGGCAAGATGGTGATCAAGCTCTAGTCAGCAGCTCCCGGATCTCGTCCGCGACGAGATCCGGGACCTCCTCGGCCATGAAGTGCCCGGCCCGCACCGGCACGTGCCGCAGATCCGGCGCCCACGCGCCCCACAGCGCCGCTGCGTCGAAGCCGAGCAGCGAGCCCCAGTCCTGCTGCAGCACGGTGACCGGCATGGCCAGCGTCGTCCCGGCGGCCCGGTCGGCCCGGTCGTGGGCCAGGTCGATGCCGGCCGTGGCGCGGTAGTCGGCGACGATCGACGGCACCGCGCCCCGGGCGGCGTCCAGGTAGGCCCGCCGCACGTCGGCCGGGATCGCCGCCGGGTCCCTGGTCCAGACGTCCAGGAAGTGGCCGAAGAACTCGTCGGCGGTGGCCGCGATCATCCGCTCCGGCAGGCCCGGCGGCTGGGCCATCAGGTACAGGTGCCAGCCGACCGCGGCGCTCGCCCCGCGCATCACGTCCCACATGTCCAGCGTCGGCAGCACGTCCAGGCTGGCCAGGTGGGTGACCGTGCCGGGGTGGTCCAGCGCCGCGCGGAAGGCGACCAGCGCGCCGCGGTCGTGCCCGGCCAGCGCGAACCGGTCGTGGCCCAGTTCGCGGGCCAGCGCCACGATGTCGGCGGCCATGGTCCGCTTGCTGTAGACGTCCGGGCCGGTCTCGGCCGGCTTGTCGCTGGCGCCGTAACCGCGCAGGTCCGGGTAGATGACCGTGTGGTCGGCGGCGAGCCGGGCGGCGACGTGCCGCCACATCAGGTGGGTCTGCGGGAAGCCGTGCAGCAGCACGACCGGGCTGCCGGAGCCGGCGACCGCGGTGTGCAGCGCGACACCGTCGGCGACCGGAATCTGGTGGTACTCGACCATGGGTGATCCTTTCTGGGTGACTCGGGAATCAGCCTGCGGAAGGCGGATGAGCAACCGATGAGCGAGATCCGCTTCGGCGTGCTGGGCCCGCTGATCGCCGTCGACGCGGCCGGGCGGCGGGTCGGGCTGAAGGGGCCGATGCACCGGGCGGTGCTGGGCCGGTTGCTGGTGGCCAGACGGCGGGTGGTGCCGGTCGGCGATCTGGTCGCGGACCTCTGGGTCGCGCCGCCGGACGGCGCGGTCGCCGCGGTGCGGACGTTCGTCGCCGCGCTGCGGCGCGCCCTGGAACCGGACCGGCCGCCGAGGGCGCCGGCATCGCTGCTGGTCACTGAGGGTTTGGGGTACGCCCTCCGCCCCACCGGGCAGGCCGTCGACGCCTGGCGCTTCGAAGCCGCCGCCCGGTCCACCGACCCGGCCGTCCTGGACGAGGCGCTGGGGTGGTGGCGCGGTCCCGCCTACGCCGATTTCCCGGAAGCGCCGTGGGCCGCCGCTGACCGGGCCCGCCTCACCGAGCTGCGCCTGCAAGCCGTCGAGAGCCGGGCCGCAGCCAGGCTGGACGCCGCCGCGATCGCCGACCTGGACGCGCACGTGACCGCGCACCCCTGGCGGGAGGAGGGCTGGCGCCTGCTCGCCCTGGCACTCTATCGGACCGGCCGTCAGGGCGATGCCCTCGCCGTGCTGCGCCGGGCCCGGACCCTGCTGGTCGAGCAGCTCGGCGTGGACCCGGGGCCGGCGCTGCGCCGGCTCGAGGAGGACGTGCTCCGGCAGGCGCCGGGCCTGGACCCCGGCGCGGCGGATCCGCTGGCCCGGGCGGCCGAGGCGTACGACCGGGTGGCCGGCGGCGCGCGGGCCCGGCTGGAACCGGCCGTCGGGCTGCTCCGCGCGCTCGCCGTGACCGGGGCCGGTGGCCTGCGGACCGCCCGGGAGCAGCGGGCCGCCGCGGTGGTGGCGGCCGAGCAGCTCGGCGACCCGGAGCTGACCGCCCGGGTGATCGGGGCGTACGACGTGCCGGCCGTCTGGCCCCGCGCGGACGACCCGGACCGGGCGGCCGGCATCGTGGCGGCCGCCGCCCGCACCCTCGCCGCGCTGCCGGCCGGGCACCCGGCGGCCCGCGCCCGGCTGCTCGCCACGATCGGGCTGGAGGCGCGGGGCACCACCGATCCGTGGCCGGGCGAGTGTGCCCGGCAGGCCGAGGCGATCGCCCGGGAGCTGGACGACCCGGCGCTGCTGGCGTTCGCGCTCAACGCGAGCTGGATGCAGCGGTGCCACCGGACCGGGCTGGCCGCCGAGCGGGACGCAATCGGCGCCGAGCTGATCGCGCTGGCCGGCCGGCACGGGCTGGTCACCGCCGAGGTGCTCGGGCACCTGGTCCGGGTGCAGGCGCGGGCCGCGCTCGGCGACCTGGCCGGCGCGGACCGGCACGCGGCGGCGGCCGGGGGGCTGGGCGTGCGGCACGAGCTGCCGCTGGTCGAGGTCTTCACCGCGGGCTACGCGGCGCTGCGGGAGGACCTGGACGGTGCGGGGTACCCGGCGGTCGAGCGGGCCTACCGGGCTCTCGGCGAGCGGCTGGACGCGGCCGGGATGCCCGGGGTCGGGGACGGTCTGGTGGCGCTCGCGCTGCTCGGGGCGCGGCTGCGGCGGGGACGCGAGCTCGGCGCGTTCGAGGGCTTCGGGTCGTACGCGACATGGGTCCTGCCCCTGTGGGACCACCGCGCGCTGCGGGATCTCCCGGACCCGCCGCCCGGCCTGCTCGCCGAGGCACTCTGGTGGCTGCTCGGGAAAGCGGCCGTGACCAGCGGCGATCGCCCGATGATGCGGCGCGCCCGGACCGCTCTGGGACCGGCCGCGGGGGAGGTGGCGGGCGCCGGGACCGGCATGATCGCCATCGGAACGGTGGGTGAACAGCTCGCAAACCTGGATCAAGCGCTCGACGCGGAGAGTTGATCTTTTGGATACGGACCGTCCGGCTGACACCACTCATCCGTATGGACGACGTCACTGACGGAAAGCAGACACTAGCGTTCCCGTGTGGCAAATCGGTTCCAACTTTGGGGTCAAGCGGGCTGGGCTAGCGCCGAGGTCGTCGGTGAGACGCACTATGCGAAAGCGATCCGGGCGCTCTTCGGGCCCAAGTTCGATCCACAGGGAACCGACATCACCGTCCCGGTCCAGCTGATACCCGACCGCAGCAACCGCCACGACCGCAACGCCGTCGGGGTCTGGTCCGACAACGCCCTGCTCGGCCACCTGCCCCGCCCGGAGGCCGCCCGTTACGTCGGGGTGCTCACCGAGCTGACCAAGCGCAACCTGATCCCCGAGGTCAACGCTCAGATCCACGGCCGCGAGTGGGGGGAGTACGACGGCCGCCCGCCGGCCTTCGTCGGCACCATCCGCCTCGACCTCGCCGAGCCGCACATGATCGTGCCGGCCAACGACCCGCCCCGGCAGGAGCACCGGCTGCTGCCCACCGGCTCGGCGCTCCAGGTCAACGGCCAGGAGCAGCACCTGGACGCGCTCGCCCGGTTCCAGCGGCCGGAGGGCGAGTGCTGGGCCTACGTGACGCTGCACGAGATGGCCGGCCACCTGGTCGAGGTCCGGCTCGGCGACGCCCGGGTCGGCGACCTCAGCCCGAAGATGAGCGTCGAGCTCGCCCCGGTGCTGCGCTACCAGTCCGAGCGGGGCCTGGTGGTGGCGGCCCGCGCGGTGGTCAAGAGCAACGCGATCAAGACCGAGGTGCTGCTCTACGTGGCCCGGGTCCAGGACCTGCCGGAGAGCTGGACCGGTCCGGCCGCCCGCGGCGGCGCCGGCCGGGTCGCGCCGGTCTCGCCGCCGCCGGCCACCACCCCGGTCGCCCCGGCGGGCGCCGGCCCGGACCTGCCGGCCGCCGGCACCTCCGCGGTGCCCAGCTGGATGACCTCCAGCGACGCGGTGCCGGCCTGGGCCGCGCAGGGCAGCGACGCGCAGCCCACCTGGATGGACCGCAGCGAGCTGGTGCCGACCTGGGTGCAGCCGAGCGGGCCGGTGCCCAGCTGGGCCGCCTCGGTGAGCGGCCCGGTGCCGACCATCGCGGGCCGGACCCAGGTCGAGGAGCCGGTGGTCCCCGGCGTGCCGGCGCACCAGATCCCGGGCGTGCCGACCTCCCCGGTCCCGGGCACCTCGCTCTTCGGCGGCACCGGGGAGATCGCCGAGACCACTGTGATCCCGGCGCTCAGCGCGGTGATGGCGAAGCAGCAGCAGCACCAGCAGGCCGCCGTGACCGGCACCGCCCCGGTCTCACCGGCCCCGGAGCCGAACCCGCACCCGCCGATCCCGTCCGCGCCGACCGGGATCAAGTTCCAGGTGCCGCCGGGCTGGCCGACCCCGCCGGACGGGTGGTACCCGCCAGAGGGCTGGCGGCCGGACGCGGCCTGGCCGCTCGCCCCGGCCGGCTGGCAGTGGTGGGTTCCGACCTGGGACTGATGGGGCCGCTGTGACGCACGGGGCGGCCAGTTGGCCCGATCCGTGCGGAACGTCGGATTAACCCGAAAAAACGCCACCATGCGGCCCGTCGCCTTGCTGCAATGGGAAAATGCGGTGGGATCAGTCGGACGGGTTCACGGGGCGGCCGGATGCCCGGGTGCGGGCGACGCTGGAGTCGTGGCGGGACGGGTTGCTCGACCTCACCGGCGGGAATCCGCTGATCGACGTGCGGACGGCGGCGCCCGGCGTGGTGGAGATCGTCAGTCCGTCGCCGCGCAGCGTCGTCGAGGCGCTCCAGCAGGGCCGCGAGTGCGGCTTCCTGGGCATCGAGGAGCAGGCCGAGGGCCCGCGGCCGCGGGCCGCGCACGTCTTCCAGACCGCGATGACCGACGCCCAGATGGACGCCACGCTCCGCGCCCTGCGCCGGGCCGCCCACCGTGACGTGCTCGAACAGGGCGTCGCCACGCTCTACCTGGGTCTCGGCACGGTCCGGTGGAAGGACGGCGCCTTGCCGGGCGACGGCGATCGGCAGCACTGCAGCCCGATCCTGCTGATCCCGGTCGACCTGGTCTGCCCGGACCCGGAGGACTACCCGCGGCTGCTGCCCCGGGCCGAGGACCCGATGGTCAACCCGGCCCTGGACATCTGCCTGCGCCGGCACAACATCGAGCTGCCGGCGGTGGACAGCCTGACCGGGCTGGACGTCACGGTCTTCTGGGCCCGCCTGGACGCCGCCCTCGGCGACCACCCGGACTGGCACTCCGACGAGGCGATCATGCTGAGCCGGTTCGCCGTGCACCGCGAGGTGATGTACACCGACCTGCTCGACCACGAACGCAAGATCCTCGCCCACCCGGTGGTCCGGGCGCTGGCCGGCACGCCGGAGGGGCAGCCGGACGCCTTCAAGTTCGAGGTGATCGCCGGTCGCCGGATCGACGAGGTGGCCTCCCCGGACGACGTGCCACTGGTCCTCGACGCGGACGCCGGCCAGCGGTCCTGCATCACCGCGGCGCTGCACGGCCGGACCTTCGTGATGCGCGGCGCGCCCGGCACCGGCAAGTCGCAGACCATCGCCAACATGATCGGCGGGCTGCTGCACGCCGGCCGCCGGGTGCTGCTGGTCGCCGAGAAGGCCGCCGCGCTGGACACCGTCCGGGACCGGCTCGCCCCGGTCGGCCTGGACGACTACCTGCTCGACCTGCACAGCGGGCGGACCGGCCGGGAGCAGGTGGCGGCCGCGCTGGCCGCCGCGCTCGACTTCATCCCGCTGCCGCCGCCGGACCTGTCCACCGACGAGCGGGAGGCGTTGCGCGAGCACCGGCAGCGGCTCAACGCGTACGCCGAGGCGATGAACGAGGTCCGCGAGCCGCTCGGCCACCGGCTGCACGACGTGCTCGGCATGTGCGCGCAGATGACCGACGTGCCGCAGGCCCCGGCGCTGACCGAGCTGCCGATCCCGCTCACCACCCAGTCGCTGCAACGGGTCCGGGACGCCGCCGAGCGCCTCGGCCGGGCCTGGCGCCCGGCCCGCGAGGGCGAGGACTTCCTCTGGCGCGACGTGATCGACCACCACCGGCTGGACGCCCGGCTGCACCAGGCGCAGACCGCCCTGGACCACCTGACCGAGGCGATCGAACGCGACCCGCTCGGCGAGGCCTTCCAGATCGGCTCGATCGGCGAGGCGATCACCCTGACCACCCTGGTCGGGCACGCCACCCGGCGCCCGCCGGAGGCCGCCGACGAGTGGCTCACGATGGCCAGCCTGGAGCCGGTGGCCCGGGCCGCCGAGGGGCTGCTGCGCCACCTCAAGACGCTGCACCAGGCCGAGGACGCGGTCCGGGCCAAGGCCGGGGTGACCTGGAGCGCGCTGCCGTCGCCGGCCAAGCTGCCGATCATCCCGAGCCTCGGGCACCTCAGCCCGCCGGCGGTCGAGCTGCTCCCGCTCACCGCGGCGCAGGCCCGCGGCCTGGCCCGCCGGTTCGCCGACGAGGCCGACCGGCTGGAGCAGCACCAGCACAGCCTGGACCGGGTCACCGCCCGGCTCGGCCTGCCCAACGTGGTGGCCTTCACCGACCTGCCCCGGCTGACCGCGATCGTCGACCTGCTGTCCCGCCCGGACAAGCCGGAGCCGGCCTGGTTCGACGGGCTCGGCCTGAACGCGGCGCACGCCGCGATGCGCAACCTGCGCCGGGTGGTCAGCGTGGTGAAGGCCGCCGAGGCCCGGGCCCGGGAGCACTTCAGCGACAACGCGCTGGCCGAGCCGGTGGACGAGCTGGCCGAGCGGTTCGCCCACCAGCACAAGGGCCTGCGGAAGCTGAGCGCGCAGTCCCGGCGGGACAAGCGGGCCGCGGCCACCATCGCCCGGCCGGACGTCAAGCGGTCCCAGGCGGTCGCCAACCTGAACGCGGCCGCCGCCTGGAAGCGCGCCCTGCAGGAGCTCGCGGAGGCCGAGGAGCAGCACGCCGCGGTGCTCGGCAAGCACTGGGCGGGCACCGACACCGACTTCGACGCGATCGAGCGGGCGCTGGCCACCGCCGAGGAGACCCTGAAGGTCACCCCGCCGGAGGCGCTGCCCACGCTGATCGAGCGGATCTGCGCGGCCACCCCGAACAGCGCGATCATCCGGATCGTCGGCGAGGCCGGCAAGGAGTTCGACCGGTGGACCGCCGCGCTGCGCACCCCGCCGGAGCCGGCGCCCCGCCCGCAGCTGGCCGCCGGGCCGATCCACGACGCGGTGACCTGGCTGCGCGCGCACGTCGAGCCGTTCACCGCGGTGGCCGAGCTGGTGCACGCGTACAGCGTGGCGGCCGGCCGGGACTTCACGCTGGCCGAGGCGGCCGCGATCGGCCTGCTCCGGGAGAGCGCCTCGGAGGCCGCGGCCGCGCTGTCCGCCAACGCCAGGGAGTACGCCCAGGTGCTCGGCGCCGCCTACCGCGGCACCCAGACCGACGTGGAGGCGCTGGCCACCGCGATGGCCTGGACCTCGGAGGCACGCCGGATCCGCAACGGCGCGGACATCGCCTTCACCGCCGAGCAGGCCGAGCTGATCGGCCGGGCCAAGCCGACCGACAGCCTGCCGGCCCGGGTCGCCGAGTGGCAGTCGGCCCGGGACTGGATCCTGCGCGCCTTCGCGCCCGGCCGGCACCCGGCCCTGCAGCTCGCGATGGAGGAGCGGGACTCCGCCCGCGAGCTGCTCCGCGAGCTCCTCGACGACAGCCGGGGCCAGCAGGAGTGGTTCGACTACCAGGCGGCCCGCGCCATCCTGGCCGAGCACGGGCTGGACCCGGTGGTCGACTTCTGCGCCCGCGAGGACCTGCCGGTCGAGCAGATCCTGCCGGTGCTCGGCCGGGCCCTCTTCCAGTCCTGGGCGGACGCGATCATCCGGGACGACGACCGGCTCGCCCCGCTCGACGCGGTCGCCCGGGACCGGCTGGTCGACGAGTTCCGGCTCTGGGACGAGCACCTGCAGCGGGCCGCCGCCGCCGAGGTGATGAACGCGGTCGACGCGCTGCAGCCGGCCGAGGCGGCGGCCGGCGAGGCCGCCCTGCTCCGCGCCACCGCCGCCCAGCAGGGCCGCCGGCTGCCGGTCCGGGACCTGTTCGCCCGCGCCATGCACGCCGCGATGGCGGTCAAGCCGTGCCTGGTGATGTCGCCGGCCGACGTGAGCCGGCTGCTCCCGCCCGAGCTGGTCTTCGACGTGGTGATCATCGACGAGGCGTCCCGGGTGCCGGTGCCGGACGCGATCACCTGCGCCTACCGCGGCAACGCCCTGGTGATCTGCGGCGACGACCGGCAGCTGCCGGCCGCCCCGATCCCGGGCGGCGACCCCCGCTCGATCCTGGAGCTGGCGCTGGGCTGCGGCGCGTTCCGGGTGCTCGACCTGACCACGCACTACCGCAGCCGGGACGAGTCGCTGATCGCGTTCGCCAACCACGCGTTCTATCAGGGCCGGCTCACCACCTTCCCGGCCTTCGCGCCGCCCGGCCCGGACGCCGGCGTGCAGCTCTACCCGGCCGGCGGCGACCTGTCGATGGCCGAGCTGGTCGCCACCCGGGTCGCCCACCACCTGGTCACCCGCCCCGAGCTGAGCCTGGGCGTGGTGGTCTGCACGGCCGCCGACGCCGCCGAGATCGAGGCCGCGGTCGCCGACATGGTGGTGCCGCCCGAGGACGACCGGCTGCGCGGCTTCTTCATCAAGGACCTGGACGCGGTCCAGGGCGACGAACGCGACGTGGTGATCTTCGCGATCGGCGCCGACCTGGGCGGCCTGGCCGGCCCGGACGGCTGGCGCCGGCTCAACGTGGCCACCACCCGGGCCCGTCGCCGCCTCGAGGTGATCTCCGCGGTCCGGGCCCGGGACCTGCCCGCCGACGACTCGCGGCTGGCCGACTTCCTGGACTACGCGGCCCGCGGGATCGCCGCGCTCAACCTGGACACCGAGCCGGAGCCGATCGAGTCGCAGACGCCGTTCGAGGACTCGGTGCGCGACGTGATCCGCGGCTGGGGCTATCGGGTGCAGACCCGGGTCGGCGCCGGTGCCTTCCGGATCGACATCGCGGTGCGCCGCTCGGCCCGCCGCAACGCGCCCTACGCGCTGGGCATCGAGTGCGACGGGACCACCTACGACTCGGCGCCGACCGCCCGGGATCGGGACCGGATCCGCGAGCAGGTGCTGCACGGGCTGGGCTGGCGGCTGCACCGGGTCTGGGGGACCGCCTGGTACCTGGACCGGGAGCGGGAGGAGACCCGGCTGCGGGCCGCGATCGAGGACGCCTTCGCCGCGTTGCCCGAGGAGTCCGACGCGCCCGAGCTGACCACCGCCACGCCGGTCGCGACCGGGGCGGAGGGTTACACCGCCGGGTACACCGACGCGGCCGGGGCCGCGGCGGATCAAGAGCCTTTCGGGTACGAGGTGAGCACCGCCGAGCCCGACCCGGGCGTCGAGCGTGAGCGGGTCTCCGCGGAGGAGCTGGCCGCCGCGGTCGCCGGGGTGTCGTCCGCCGGGCGGTCCCCGTCGGCCGGGCCGGTCGCGGCGTTCACCCAGGCCACCGCGGACGTGGTGGAACCGGAGATCGTGCTGGCCTGGACCGACGCCGGGGACATCGGGCTGGCCGAGGCGGAAGCCGCCGCGGAGGCGGACCTGGCGGCGGCCCACGAGACCGACGGTCTCCGGACGCCCGAGGCCGTGCTGCCCGGCCACGATGACGACTACGACGCGCCGCTGACCGCCTTCGCCGAGGTGCAGCACTTAGCCGAGCCGGTGACCGTGTCCCCGGACCCGGCCCAGCCCGCCGGGGCCGGGGAGGACGACGTGGCCCGGATCGCGGCGCGGTTCGCGGCGGCGCAGGCCGGGGCGGAGGAACTCGCGGTGGCCGAGGCCTACCTGGGCGACGACCTGACCTCCTCGGTGCCGCCGGCCCCGGTCTCGCCGGCCGCGACGGCTCCGGACGCGCCGGCGGCCGAGAACACCGTGCGGGCGGACTGGCCGTTCGCCAGCCGCGCCGAGGATCCGGACCGGGTCGGCTGGCCGAGCGCCGCGGAGCCCGGCCGGTCCACCGGCCGGCACGCGCGGCCGGAGACCCCGGAGCCGGAGGAGCCGGCCGCCGGGTGGCCGGCGCCGGGCGAGGAGGACACGATCCGCGCCGAGTGGCCGTTCGCCAGCCGGGCGGAGGTCCCGGACCGGGTCGACTGGCCGTCCGCCGCGTCGTCGCCCTCCGTCTCCGCCGTGCGGTGGCCGACCGCCGACCTGGACGAGACCTCGGCGACCATCCACCGCTCCAGCCGGTCCGCGATCGCCGACGAGCGGGACCGCCAGGTCTCCTCGATCTCCTGGCCGTCGGCGGACCGCGACGAACTGACCGCCCGGCTCGGCGCCGCCAAGCGGACGCCGGTCTCGTCGGCCGACGAGCGGACGGTCCAGCCGATCGAGTGGCCGGTCGCCACCCGCGAGGACGAGGCCGCCCCGCAGCGCGTCGAGTGGCCCACCGCGAGCCGCGCGGAGCCGGCCCCGCCGCCCGCCGCCGAGCCGGAGCGGCAGGTGGCCGAGGTCCAGTGGCCGGCCGCCAGCCGGGACGACGAGCCGGCCTGGCGGCCCGCCCCGGAGCAGACCGCCGCCAGCCGGGAGGACCTGGCCGAGGTGGCCGCCCGCTTCGGCGTCGGCACCGAGGAGCTGGCCGCGGCCGCCGCGCAGTTCCTGGCCGGGCTGCACGACACGGCCGAACCGGCCGACCGGCTCGGCGCCATCGCGCAGCTGCGCACCGAGCTGGCCGAGTCCGCCAACCTGCACCCGGACCTGGCCGACGCGGCCGCCACGGTGGCCGAGCAGGCGCTCCGCTCGACGCCCGCGGAGTCGCACCGGCCGGCCTGGTACCAGGCGATCGAGGGACAGCCGGACATCGCCGCCGCGGTCGCCGAGTTCGAGGAGACGATGGGCGCCCCGCCCGGCTGGACCCCGGCCGGCGGGACGTGGGCCGAGACGGCCGTGGACGAGGCCCGGTTCGAGGGGGCCGCCCGGGTGGCGCACGCCGGGGAGTGGGCTCAGCCGTACCGGAAGGCCGGCCTGGCCCCGCTGCCACCCGGCGCCGTGCTCACCGACCCGGCCCTGCGCCCGGACCTGATCGCCGCGGTGCGGCGCCTCGCCGAGATCGAGGGACCGGTGCACATCAGCCTGGCGCTGCAGCGGATGCGCGAGGAGTGGGGACTGGCCCGGATCGCCCGGCCGGCCCGGGCCGCCATCGAGGACGCCATCGAGCAGGCCGGGGTGGCCTGGGACGGCACCTTCCTCGGCGACCCGGACCAGGCCCACCCGGTGGTCCGCTACCGGGCGGAGGGGGTGGCCCGCAAGGCCGACCAGATCGCCGACGCCGAGCTGGCCGTCGCGTGCGAGAACCTGGTGATCGACGGCGGCATGCTGTCGGTGGACGAGCTGCTCGCCGCGGTCACCAAGCTCTACGGGTGGTCCACCCGCCGGTCCACCGAGCTGGACGCCCGCCTCACCGGGCTGCTGGCCGACCTGGTCGCCGAGGGGCACCTGCTGCAGCACCCGGACGGGCTGGCCGCGGCGCACGGCCTGCCCGACCCGGTCTCGCTCCCGCACCACGACGCGGCCCGCCGCCCGGCCCACCACCCGAGCCGCCAGGGGTGATCGCTTTCCGGCGCGGTTCGGCGTACCTTCGCGGCGTGCGGGTTCATCACCTCAACTGCGGGACCATGCGGGTCCCCGGCGGCGACCTGGTCTGCCACGTGCTGCTGGCCGAGACCGACAACGGCCTGGTGCTGGTCGACACCGGCTTCGGCCTGGCCGACCTGGCCGACCCGGCGAGCCGGCTGGGCCCGCCCCGGCATCTGCTGCGCCCGGCCCTGGACCGGGAGGAGACCGCGGTGGTGCAGGTGGAGCGGCTCGGCTTCCGGCCGGCCGACGTGCGCCACATCGTGGTCACCCACTTCGACATCGACCACATCGGTGGGCTGGCCGACTTCCCGCACGCCCGGGTGCACGTCACCGCCGCCGAGGTGACCGGCGCGCTGCGGCCGCCGACCCGGCAGGAGCGCCGCCGGTTCCGCGACGCCCAGTGGTCGCACGGCCCGGACCTGGTCGAGCACACCCCGGACGGGGAGAGCTGGCGCGGGTTCACCGCGGCCAAGGAGCTGACCGAGATCGCCCCCGGCATCGTGCTGATCGCGCTGCCCGGGCACACCCGCGGGCACGCCGCCGTGGCGGTCGACGCCGGCTCCCGCTGGCTGCTGCACTGCGGCGACGCGTTCTACCACCGGGGCACCCTGGACGGGACCAGGGTCCCGCTCACCCTGCGGCTCGCCGAGAACGCGGTGGCCTTCGACCGCGCCCGGGTCCGCGCCAACCACGCCCGGCTGGCCGCCCTGCACCAGCGCGCCGAGCCGGATCTGACCCTGCTCTCCGCCCATGATCCGGTTATCTACGCGGCCCTGGCGGCCTTCTGAAACGCTATTCCGGAAATGCCGCTATACGCCGGTGAGCTGGGAAGACGTCATTTGAATGAACGCCAGGTGAACGACCGGATATTTGCCGGAATGGATTACCGTTGCGGGCGTGCCAGCGGTCTTGAATGCGATCAGGAATACCGCCCGTAATCTGGTCCGGAAGGAAACCCCCGCCCGTCTCCGCCTGTGGTCGGCGCTGGTCGTCCTGGCGGCCACCGCCCTGCTCGCCACGACCAGCCTGGTGATGGCCCGGCTCCAGGACCAGGTCCGGGTGATCGGCCGGGAGGCCGCGCCGCAGGCGACCACCGCCGCCGACCTCTACTTCGCGCTCAGCGACATGGACGCGCAGGCCACCCGCCTGCTGCTGACCGGCGACTCGGACGCCCTGGCCGGCACCCGGGCGGACGCGCTGGGCGCCTACCGCGAGCGGTCCCGCCAGGCCGACGCCGACCTGGAGCGGATGCTGGCGGCCGGCGCCACCGACCGGGCCGTGGTCGTCGACCTGCTCGACGGCCTGGGCGTCTACCACCAGCGGATCGGGCAGACGATCACCGCCGCCGACCGGATCGAGCGGCGCCAGGCCGGCCGGCTGCCGGCCGAGGCACTCGGCTACTACACCCAGGCGACCAACGTGCTGCACCTGCGCCTGCTGCCGGCCGCCCGGCAGCTCCGGGACGATGCCATCGGCCGGCTCGACCGGGCCTACGCCGGCAAGCGGGCCACCGAGGCGACCGGCTCCACCCTGGTGCTGCTGCTCGGCGGCGCCCTGCTGGTCCTGCTGATCACCCTGCAGGTCTGGCTGGCCCGCCGGTTCCGCCGCTCGGTGAACCCGGCGCTGCTCGCCGCCACCGCGCTCGGCCTGGTGCTCGGCATCGGCGCGTCGGTGGTGCTGGGGGTGCAGGCCGACCGGATGTCCACGGCGCGCGACGAGCACCTGACGCCGTACCTCGCGCTGGCCGGGCTGCGCGCGACCGGCTACGACGCGGCCGCCGACACCAGCCGCTACGTGGTCTCCGCGAATCTCGGCCTCTACCGGGACGGCTTCACCGCGAAGGCCGGCCCGCTGCGCGGTGAGCTCGGCGCGGTGGCCGGGGCGGAGGCGGTCCAGCGCTGGATGGCCTACCAGCGCGATCACGAGAAGGTGCTGGCGCTGGCCGACGCGGGCCGGACCGGGGCGGCGGTGGACGCCCTGACCGGCATCCGGCGGGGCGACGCCGCTTTCGACTTCGCCTACTTCGATGCGGCGGTGGGCGCCGTGACCGACGTACGGAAACAGGGTTTTGATCGTGAATCGCGAGGCGCGGAACGCGCGCTGCGGGGCTGGGCGGTGCTCCCGGTGGTGGTGCTCGGCGCGGTGATCCTGCTGGTGCCGCTCGGGGTCCGGCGCCGGCTGGCGGAGTATCGGTGAGGGGCTCGACGATGACGAAGTTCGCCGTGATTCCGGTGCTCGCCGCGGTGCTCCTGATCGCCGCGTGCGACCGGCCGGACCGGGTCGACGATCCGGTGCCGTGCGCGGCCGGCGAGGCGCGCGGGCAGGGCTCGTCCGCGCAGACCACCGCGGTCAACGAGTGGATCGAGCAGTATCAGATCGCCTGCGCGCAGGCGGCGGTCGCCTATGCCAGCTCGGGGTCCGGGGCCGGGGTCAAGGCGTTCCTGGCCGGGGAGGGCGACTTCGCCGGGACCGACGCGGCGCTCGGCGACGCCGACCGGGCGGCCGCGGCCACCCGGTGCGGCGGCGCGCCGGTCGTGCACCTGCCGCTGGTGATCGGGCCGATCGCGCTGGCCTACAACGTGGCCGGCGTCGGCGACCTGCGGCTCGCCCCGGCCACCGTCGCGAAGATCTTCGCGGGCCAGGTGGCGACCTGGAACGACAAGACGATCGCCGCCGACAACCCGGGGGCGGCGCTGCCGGCCACGCCGATCCGGACCGTGCACCGCGAGGACAGCTCCGGGACCACGGCGAACTTCACCCGGTTCCTGGCCGGCGCCGGGTCCTGGCCGTACCGGGCGGGCAGCAGCTGGCCGGCGCCCGGTGGGCTGGCGGTCCGGGGGAGTGACCGGCTGGCCGCGGCGATCGCCCGGACCGACGGCGCGATCGGCTATGTCGAGGCGTCGTACGCCCGGGTGAACGAGCTGGCCACCGCGCGGGTCGGCGACGCCCGGGGCGGGTTCGCGGCACCGACCGACGAGGCGGCGGCTGCCGCGGTCGCCGCGGCGCGACCGGCCGGGGCCGGCGATCTGCGGCTCGAGTTCAACTACGCCGAGCTGTACGGTGGCGCGTACCCGCTGGTCCAGGTGACCTATCAGGTGGTCTGCCAGCGGGGTGCGTCCGCGGTGGCGCGGGGTTTCCTGGGCTACGCGGCGAGCCCGGCCGGTCAGGCGGCGGCGTCCGCGGCCGGGTACGCGCCGCTCCCGGATACGCTGCGGGAGCAGGTGGCGGCCGCGGTCGCGCAGCTGCGGTAACTCCGGGGCGCCGGCTCGAAGCCCGGCTTCGTGCCGCCTTGGTGTCGGCTTGAAGCTGGCTTGGTGTTGGCGCTCACAAGTACGCTCTCACAGCATTACCCCGGGGCGGCCGATCGCGTATGGTGAGCGCTAACAATCCGGAAGAGGGAGCGGCGACGTGACGATCGGGTCGGAGGCCCTGCGCCAGGACGTGTGGCTGGCCAACCAGGTGATCCCGAAGGCCGGCCTGGCCCAGCTCACCTGGGGCAACGTCAGCGGCGTCGACCGCGCCGGCGGCTACTTCCTGATCAAGCCGTCCGGCGTGTCGTACGACGACCTCACCCCGGAGATGCTGGTCCCGGTCGACCTGGCCACCGGCAAGGTGCTCGACGGCGACCTGCGCCCCTCGGTCGACACCGAGTCGCACCGCGCGTTCTACCTGGCCTGGCCGTCGATCGGCGGGATCACCCACACGCACTCCACCCACGCGGTCGCGTTCGCCCAGGCCAACCGGGACATCCCGGTGCTCGGCACGACGCACGCCGACACGTTCAACGGCCCGGTGCCGGTCACCCGGGGGCTCACCCCGCAGGAGTGCGCGCACGACTACGAGTTCCACACCGGCCAGGTGATCGTCGAGCTGATCGGCGACGACGAGGCGGCCGCCGCCATGCCGGCCGCGCTGGTCGCCAACCACGGCCCGTTCACCTGGGGCGCCTCCGCGAAGAAGTCGGTCGAGCACGCGATCATCGTGGAGGCCGTCGCCGAGATGGCGCTGAAGACCCTCGCGCTGAACCCGGCCGCCGCCACCCCGCAGCACTTGCAGGAGCGCCACTTCAAGCGCAAGCACGGCCCGGGTGCGTACTACGGCAATCCGGCCGCCAAGTCCTGACCTTCCCCGTAGGCGCATCCGTCGCCCACGGCCGCGGCAGCGGCCGGCGGGCGCCGAACAGGACGTGGTGCGCCGTCTCGGGCCGCCGCCCCCGGCTTCGCTGAGTTGGCCGGGGTCCGCGACCCGCCGGCCCGGGCGTGGCTGGGAGCATCGCCCGGGCCGGCAAAAACTCTTCCGGCGGTCACAGCCACCACACCTCGTCGACGTCGGCCTTTCCGGTCTCCTCGACCATGCGCTTCGCGGCGAGCATCCTGTCCAGCAGTGCGGTCATGCCGGCCTGCCGGCAGGCATCGGTGGCCTGCCGGAACCGCTCCTCGTCGACCCGGCCGACGGCGAACCCGCAACACACCAGCCCGGCCAGCGCTTTCGCCTGTTCTCGGGGATTCCCCACGGTCCGCGCCGCGACCAGCGCTTCCTCGAAGGCGGACCGCGCCTCGGCGATCCGGTTCATCTTCAGAGACACGGTGCCTCGGACGCTGTTCACCTGCGCGGCGCCATGCCGGTCGCTGAACTCCTGGAAGACCGCCGACGCCCGGCTCAGGAGAAGAATGGCCTGCTCGGGGTCCCCCGCACCGATCCGGACGATGGCCAGTTGCAGGAAGCCGTAACCCTCGCCTCGGCGATCGCCGAGATCCCGGTAGAGGGCCGCGGCTCGTTCGATCAACTCGGCGGCGGCGCGGTAGTCCTCCCTCTTGCGTCGGATGAGTCCGAGTTCGGCGCTGGTCCACGCCTGGCCGTACAGGTCGCCCGCGGCGTGGAACAGGGCGGCGGCGCGCTTCTGCAACTCCTCCGATGCCGACCAGTCGTCGGCGATCCGCCGCATCACGCCCAGCTGCGCCAAGGCCCAGGCTTCGCCGCGCGGATTTCCGATGTCCCGATAGATGGCGGCGGCCTCCCGCTCGGCTTCGGCCGCCCGGTCGTACTCGGCGGTGAGCACGCCGATGATGCCGAGTTCGGCCAGCGCGGCCGCCTCACCGGCGCGGTCCCCGAGTTCGCGGCACAGGTGCAACGAGCGTTCCTGCATCTCGGCGGCGAACCGGTACTCCCCGGTCCACTGCCCGAACACCCCGACCTCGCCGTAGGTCCAGGCGAGGCCCGCCTTGTCCGACCGCTGGGACAGGGTGTCGAGCGTCGCCTCCAGCAGCCGGATCGCCTCCGGCCACGGCCCATCCAGGTGCAGGAGGGTGGTGAGGGAGCGGGTCAGCGAGATGACCCGATCGTCGTCCCGCTCCGTGCGGGCCTGCTCCAGAGCGGCCAGAAGCGCGTTGCGTTCGGTGCGGAGCCAGGCGACCGCCTCCGCCCGGACCGTGATCGCCGGCGCCGGGGTGCTCAGCGGGCGCGCCGGCGGCACCACCGCTGACCGCCGGCCGCTGTGCTGCGGCAGCCACGGGTCGCAGCGGGCCAGCATGTGCTGGTAGTAGTCGAAGAGGCGGTCGACCGCCGGGCCGCGTTCGTCCGCGGTCGTCCGGCTCCGGCTGTAGGCCGCGATCAAATCGTGCATCCGGAACCGGCCGGTGACCGGCTGGACGAGCAGACGCTGGGCCAGCAGGCCACGCAGGAGCCGGCGAGCGTCGGGGAGCGCGACGTCGATCAGCGCCGCGGCGACGTGGATGTCGAAGTCCTCCCCCAGGGACAGGCTGAGCAGCCGCAGCGCCCGCTGCTCGGCCTCCGGCATCCGCTGGTAGGAGGAGTCGAACGCGGCAGCCACCCCGAGCTCCTGGTCGTCCAGCCGGGAGTCGATGCCGGAGAGCTGGTCCTGCGCGGTCTCCAGGTCGGTCAGCACCTCGGCGGTGCCGCTGACGCTCGCGGTCTCCAGCCCGGCGGCCAGGATCGAGATGGCGAGCGGAAGGTAGCCGCACAGACGGACGATCTGGACGGTGTCCGCCTGCTCGTCCGCGCTGGTCGTCGACCCGCACAGGCGGGTGTAAAGATCCATCGCCTCGGCCTCGGAGAAGACCGCGAGCGGCAGGAGGGACGCGCCGAACGTGCGCCGGAGCCCGGTCAGGCGCCGACGGCTGGTGACCAGAACCAGGCAGTCGGCGGCGCCCGGGATCAGCGGCGCCACCTGGTCCACCCCGGCGGCGTTGTCCAGGATCAGCAGGAAGCGGCGTCCGGCCACGCGATCCCGCCAGCGCGCCGCCCGATCGTCCAGGCTCTCCGGGATCTGCTCGGCGGTCATGCCGGTGGCCAGCAGCAGCTCGGTGAGCAGATCCTCGGGGCGGGCCGGTGCGCGGCCGGGCGTGTGCGCGTGCAGCTCGACGAAGAACTGGGCGTCCGGGAACCGGGTGCTCAGCAGGTGCCCGACATGGACGGCGAGTGTCGTCTTGCCCACTCCCGGCATGCCGTCGATGGCGAAGATCGTGACACCGTGGCCTGCCTCGGCGCCGCGGATCAGGGTGGCGACCTGGTCCGCCCGGCCGGTGAACGACACGGTGTCGGCCCGGAGCGTGCGAACCGGGTGGAACGACGTGGGCGCCGCGGCGACGTCCTGCAGGATGAACTGGTCGCCGCTGACCTGGTTGAACGTGCTGCGATCGGCGGCCGCGCCGACCTGCGGACCGGCCGGCCCGGTCATCCGTGGTGGTGGTGCTGGTCGCCGGCGACCTGGTTGAAGGTGCTGCTGTCCCGCGAGGTGCCGGTCATGATGATGCTCCGCGCGCGGTCCGCCCGGGCCTTGTCCAGCATCGGTAGCAAGGTCGTGGTGAGCACCTCCCGGAGGTCGGCGGCAAGCTCCGGGTGATCCAGCAGCAACTCCTGCACGCGGCCCTGCCACACGTCGACGACCGCCTCCACGGTCTCCGGATGTCCCGTCTCGCCGGCGCTCAGCACCCGTTCGTGTGCCAGGTCGAGGTCGGCGGCGACCGTCTCGGTCTCGGCCTCCGCCTTGCGCCGCCGCCACACCGCGAGTACTGCGGCTCGGGCGTCCGACCAGGTCTGCGTGGCCATCGCGGACACCAGCGCGGTCGCGAAGGCCAAGGCCGTGGGATCCATCGTCGCCCCCTCGTCAGCTCTGTCAGCTGAACGCTATCGACTCGGTGCCACCAGTCAACCTCGGAGAGTCATCAGATCGGGGAGGCCGCGCTCCAGCGCGTCGAAGGTCAGCGTCGCCATCCGGCGCACCTGCTCGCGGATGGCGCCCGGGTCCTGGCCGGTCTGGGCCAGTCGCCGGATCTCCGTGTGCAGCGCCGCGTCCGCCGCGGCCAGCAGGGCGGCGGCGATCCTCGGCATCGGGTCGGCCGGATCCGCACCGGTCAGGGCCTCCAGCGTCTCGGCGAGTGCCGCCTCGGTCCGCTCCCGCAGCTGCCGCAGCCGGGCCTGGAGCGCCGGGCTCTCCTCGACCACCCGCCAGAACCCGGCGATCCCCGGATGCAGCCCGAGCGTCGGCTCGTCCCGATCGATCGCGGCCAGGAACGCCCGCCGGACCGCCGCCACCACCGACTCGCCGTCCGCCCGGCCCCGGATCGCGGCCGGCAGCCGCCGCACCACCTCGTCCTGCCGGTCGAAGAACAGGTCCTCCTTGGTGGGGAAGTAGTTGAACACCGTGTTCACCGAGACCCGGGCCGCCCGCGCGACGTCGGCCACGGTGACCCGCTCGAACCCGCGCTCCAGGAACAACGCGAGCGCCGCGTCGGCGAGCGCCGTCCGGGTGGCCTGCTTCTTCTCTTCCCGCAGTCCCATGGGGAAAGAATAGCGTCACTGAAAACTTGGTGTGACACCAAAAATCTGCCTATGCTGCCGGCATGACGCTCCTCTTCGGCATCTATCCGGGCGGCCACGTCACCGACGACCCGCAGACCCAGGGCCCGCCCGACGACCCCGCCGCGATCACCGCGGCGCTGGACGAGCTGGGGGTGACCCTGGTCCGCGGCTACGCGCACTACGCCGACCTGCCGCCGCGGGTGCCCGAGGCCCCGCCCGACCCGGTGCGGTTCGCGACCGGTGGGCGCCGCCTCGACCTGGTCGCCTGCTTCCGCTCGCACGACCCGGACCTCACCGGGTGGCTCGACTTCCTCCGCGCCCAGCTGCGCCGGCACGGCGACCGGCTGGCCTGCCTGCAGATCACCGAGGAGGCCAACCACGCCGGGCCCGGCGGCGACGGCGGCTCCCCGGTGGTCCGGGAGGCGCTGGTCACCGGCGTCATCGCAGCGAAGCGGGAGGCCCGCCGGCTGGGGCTGGACGTGCGGATCGGCTGCAACTCCACCCTGGACTTCGATCCCGCCCAGGAATTCTGGACCGACCTGGGCAAGCGGGGCGGTGACGAGTTCCGCGACGCCCTCGACTACGCCGGGCTGGACTTCTTCCCGGACGTCTTCCGCCCGATCCCGCCGGGCGACCTGGCCGGGGTGGTCACCGCCGCGCTGACCGGGTTCCGCACCGGGAGCCTGGCCGCGGCCGGCCTGCCGGACACCCTGCCGATGCACATCACCGAGCACGGCTGGGGCACCGGCCCGGACCGCCCGGAGTCCCGTCAGGCCGAGGTGGTCGCCGAGGTCGTCGGCCTGGTCGCGGCGCACGCGGCGGCCCTGAACATCACCACCTACGAGCACCACGCCCTGCGCGACGCCAACTCGGCGACCCCGGCGCCGCTGTTCCAGCTCGGCCTGCTCCGCGACGACTACACCCGAAAACCCGCCTTCGGCGTGCTCCGCGACCTGATCGCGGAACACTCCGGGTCCGCTCCCTGACCACGGCCGCCCCGGGCCGCTCCCTGACCACGGCCACCCCGGGATCGCTCGCTGGCCACGGCCACTCCGGGTTCGCTCCCTGACCGCGGATCACTCCGGGTCCGCTTCCTGAGACAGGCGGACACCATTTTCGGTACGGCCAGAGCCCACAGTCACGTCCCGGGCAGCACCTCGCGGGCACCGGGCGCCGTGGACCGGCTGTTGCCGGCGCGGGGGAGCGGCGCTCGAAGGTTCCGCCCGGCTCCGGCGTCCCGCCCGGCCAGCGGAGCGACGTTGCCGCTCTCCCGTCCTGCGGTGCTGCCGCTCTCTCGCTCTGTGGTGCTGCTGCTTTCTCGTCCTGCGGTGCTGCCGCTCTGACCGCCCGGGGCAGCGGCGGCATCGGTCTCGCGTCCGGAGGCGGTCGTGGTCGCACCAGCCTCCTGATCTGCGGCGGTCGTCGTGGCGGCGGCCCGGCGACCGGCGGCGGCCTCGCGGTCGGCGGCGGCCTCGCGGCTCCGGGCTGCGGTGCTGTTGGCGGTCTCGCCGTCCGCGCTGGTCGCGGGGCCGGTCGGCCGGGGGCTGCCGGTGCCCGGGGTGTCGGCTGGGGTGGCGTGGTCCGCGGGGGCGCTGCGGGGCTGCGGCACCCGGGTGGGGCGTGGGGGCGTGCTGGCGGGGCAGTGCCAGGTGAAGTCGGTTCCGTCGAGGGTGACGGTGGCGCCGGGCGGGCACAGGCCGGACTCCCGGGAGTCGGCGGCGCCGGTGCGGCCGTAACAGATCATCAGGCTGGTGGCGTCACCGTCCGGGTCGATGTGGACGGCCCAGACCTCGCCGTAGCCGGTCAACCCGGTCCCACCGGTGGTCAGGACGGCGCCGCGGCCGCGGAGCGGGACGGTGATCTCGTGGCCGCGGGCGTCACGGATCCGCAGGGTGCCGGAGAGCCGGGGATGCCGGCGGCGGCGCAGCCAGCCGGGGACGTTACCGGAAAATCCGGATTCGGGTGCCAATCCGATCACCTGTCCTTTCGACACTCAACGCGGCGACTCGACAGCCTCTGATCCATTCCTGACGGACGGCGGGATCGGCGGGAGGAGGAAGGTGCGGGGCGGCGGGCCGACCGGCACAGGCCACGGCGGGGTACGGCAGCCAGGAGGGATCGATGATCCTGTGTCGCCGTCGAGCACCTTTCGGACTGTAACCGCACGGGCGGTCACGGTGCGGGTTCATTCACCGGTGCGGGTGAGATCGGCGCAGCGCACGCCGGTCCGAAGAAAGCCGCTGATCGCCCGGAACCGGTCAATCGTGAACGCCCGTCCGCGGGGGAACGAGTCGTGCACGGACGGCCGATGCTGGACGGAATCGGCCATCCGCGAACGCCCGTCGGCGCGGAACGGGTCGTGCACGGACGGCCGATGCCGGACGGCACCGGTCAGCCGCGAACGCCCGCTCGCGGGGGAACGGGTTGTGCACGGACGGCCGATCTCGGACGGAATCGGTCAAGCGGTCAGCCGTCCGGGCGGGACAGGTCAGGCGCGGACGACCGACCCCGGTGGGATCGGTCAGGAGGGGACGGCCGGTGCCGGGCGGCCGGTGTCGGGCGGGATCGGCCGGGTGTGGGACGCCGTGCTGCCGCGCAGGACCAGTTCCGGGGCGACCACCACGTTCGACGTGGGGCCGTCCCCCTCGACGTGGGCCATGTGGTGCAGCAGCAGCGCGAGCGCCCGCCGCCCCATCTCGGCGAAGTCCTGATGCACCGTGGTCAGCGGCGGCAGGAAGTATCCCGAGTCCGGCATGTCGTCGAAGCCGACCACGCTGACGTCCTCCGGCACCCGCCGCCCGGCCTCGTGCAGCGCCCGCAGCACCCCCAGCGCGATCCGGTCGTTGGCGCAGAACACCGCGGTCACCGACGGGTCGGCGGCCAGCCGGCGCCCCTGCTCGTAGCCGGCGGCGGCGTCCCACCAGCCCGGTGTCACCGGCGGGACCACCGCGCCGGCCGCGTAGAGCGTCGCCCGCCAGCCGTCCACCCGGGCCTGCGCCTCCGGCCAGTCGGGCGGCCCGGCCGCGTGGTGCACGGTGGCGTGGCCCAGGTCGAGCAGATGCTGGGTGGCGAGGCGAGCCCCGGCCGCGTTGTCCACCCGTACCGTGGGAAAGGGGTCGGAGCCGGAACCGGCGCCGCCCACCGCGACGCACGCCAGACCGGTCGGCGCGTGGGTGAGCGCCGTGGTGACGGCGGGTTTCGGGGCGATCGCGATGATCCCGTCGACGTCGTGCTGGGCGAGCCGGTCGACCGCTTCGAGGACTGGGCGGTGCGCCAGCTCGCGCACGGTCGCGACGCTGACCAGGTATCCGGCGGCGCGCGCGGCGCTCTCGATGCCGTAGAGCATCGACTCCGGCCCGAAGAGCGTGGTCTCGAAGCCGATGATGCCGAGGGTGCGGGACTCCCGGGTGGCCAGGGTGCGGGCCGCCAGGTTGCGCCGGTAGTTGAGCGAGCGCATCGCGGCGAGCACGCGTTCCCGGGTCTCCGCCCGAACGTTGGGATGATCGTTGATCACCCGGGAGACGGTCTGATGGGACACGCCGGCCAGTTTCGCCACGTCGCGCATGACGCTTCCCCGCTCCTTGCCGGATCGCGGCCGGAGGGCGGGTGAGGGCAGCTGGGCAGCCGGTTCCAGGTCCGGCGCCGGGTCCGAGGTCGGCATTGGACGTGTCTACCAGGTGACCGGTCGATGGCTGCGAGTGATAATGCCGTTCTTGCAATCTGTCTGAAACAGCGAACCTGATCTCTTGACGCGCACGTTGAGAACGGTAACACTCACGAAACGCAAGCTGTGACCGTGGTCGCAGCTCTTCGGCAATCTTCCCAGTCTCGGTACGTGCTGCCGTGTGCTGGCTTGTTTGTTAACGGTAACAGTTATGGAGGTAACGGTGCGCGTGAAGTTGATGGCGGCGACGCTGACGGGCCTGCTGGCCGTGTCGGCACTCGCCGGTTGTGGTGACAAGAGCGACGACGCTGCCAGCTCGGGTTCCGCGAGCGACGGCAAGCTGGTCATGGGCTTCTCCCAGGTCGGCGCGGAGAGTGGCTGGCGTACCGCCAACACCAAGTCGATCCAGGAGTCCGCCGCGCAGGAGGGCATCGAGCTCAAGTTCTCGGACGCCCAGGGCAAGCAGGAGAAGCAGATCGAGGCGATCCGCGGCTTCATCACGCAGAAGGTCGACGTCATCGCCTTCTCGCCGGTGGTCACCTCCGGCTGGGACTCGGTGCTCAAGGACGCGAAGGACGCCGGCATCCCGGTGATCCTGACCGACCGCGCGGTCGACTCGCAGGACAAGTCGCTCTACAAGACCTTCCTCGGCTCGGACTTCATCAAGGAGGGCAAGGAGGCCGGCGACTGGCTGGTCAAGCAGAACGAGGGCAAGACCGCGCCGGTCAACGTCGTCGAGCTGCAGGGCACCGTCGGCTCGGCGCCGGCGATCGACCGGCAGAAGGGCTTCGCCGAGGCGATCAAGGCGAACCCGAACATCAAGATCGTCAAGTCCCAGTCCGGCAACTTCACCCGGGCCGAGGGCAAGACGGTGATGCAGAGCATCCTGCAGTCCACCCCGGACATCGACGTTCTCTACGCGCACAATGACGACATGGGTCTCGGCGCGATCGAGGCGATCACGGCGGCCGGCAAGGTGCCCGGCAAGGACATCCAGATCATCACGGTGGACGCGGTCAAGGACGGCATGACGGCGCTCTCCGAGGGCAAGATCAACTTCATCGTGGAGTGCAGCCCGCTCCTCGGCCCGCAGCTGATGGACCTGGCCAAGAAGGTCAAGAACAAGGAGGAGGTCCCGCAGCGGGTCCTCACCCAGGAGACCACCTTCACCCAGGAGCAGGCCAAGGCCGCCCTCCCGGACCGCAAGTACTGATTCACGGCAGGTGCGGTCCACCCCGGGCACTCGGGGTGGACCGCACCGCGCGGAACGGAGCGCACGATGGGTGAACCCACCACAAAACCGGTCCTCGAGATGGCCGGCATCCGCAAGGTCTTCCCCGGCGTCGTCGCCCTGGACGGCGTCGACTTCCGTTTGTTCCCCGGCGAGGTGCACGCCCTGATGGGCGAGAACGGCGCCGGCAAGTCCACCCTGATCAAGGTGCTCACCGGCGTCTACGAGATCGACGGCGGCGACATCAAGCTGGCCGGCGAGGAGGTCCGGATCACCGGGCCGCTGGCCGCACAGAAGGCCGGGATCAGCACGGTCTACCAAGAGGTCAACCTCTGCACCAACCTCACCGTCGCGGAGAACATCTTCATCGGCCGGGAGCCGCGGACCTTCGGCAAGATCCGCTGGGGCCAGATGCGCCGCCGGGCCACCGAGCTGCTGAAGCGGCTCGACCTGGACCTGGACGTGTCCGCGCCGCTGAGCACGTACTCGCTGGCCATCCAGCAGATGGTGGCGATCGCCCGGGCGGTCGACATCGAGGCCCGGGTGCTGATCCTCGACGAGCCGACCTCCAGCCTGGACGCCTCCGAGGTCGAGCAGCTGTTCCGGGTGATGCGCCGGCTCAAGGCCGAGGGCGTGGCGATCCTGTTCGTCTCGCACTTCCTCGACCAGATCTACGAGATCTCCGACCGGCTCACCGTGCTGCGCAACGGCCAGCTGATCGGTGAGTACCGGACCGCCGAACTGCCCCAGGTGCAGCTGGTCGAGAAGATGATCGGCAAGGCGCTGGCGACGCTGGAGGGCCTGGAGGACGAGGCCCGGCGGTCCCGGGCCAAGTCCGCCAACGCCCAGCCGATCCTGCAGGCCAAGGGGGTCGGCCGGACGGGCGCGATCGCCCCGTTCGACCTGACCATCCACGAGGGCGAGGTGGTCGGCCTGGCCGGCCTGCTCGGCTCCGGCCGCACCGAGCTGGCCCGGCTGCTCTTCGGCGCGGACAAGCCCGACCAGGGCGAGTTCAGCGTGGACGGCAAGCCGGTCACGCTGCGCGACCCGCAGGTGGCGATGAAGCGGGGGATCGCCTTCTCCTCGGAGAACCGCCGCACCGAGGGCATCATCGGCGACCTCAGCGTCCGCGAGAACATCATCCTGGCGTTGCAGGCGTCGCGCGGCTGGACCCGGCCGATCCCGCGCCGCAAGCAGGACGAGATCGTCGACAAGTACATCAAGGCGCTGCAGATCCGGCCGGCCGACCCGGAGCGCCCGGTCCGCAACCTGTCCGGCGGCAACCAGCAGAAGGTGCTGCTGGCCCGCTGGCTGATCACCGAGCCGCGGCTGCTGATCATCGACGAGCCGACCCGGGGGATCGACGTCGGCGCCAAGGCGGAGATCCAGAAACTGGTCGCCGAGCTGTCCGACGGCGGCATGGCGGTGCTCTTCGTCAGCGCCGAGCTGGAGGAGGTGCTCCGGCTCAGCCACAAGATCGCGGTCCTGCGGGACCGGCGGCTGGTCGAGGAGCTGGAGAACACCGCCGAGGTCGACGCCGACCGCATCATGCAGACCATCGCCAGCGGAGCAACCTCATGACCATCCTGAAGAACCGGCTGTTCTGGCCGATCGCCATCCTGGTGGCGATGCTGATCGTCAACGTGTTCACGTCGCACCAGTTCCTCACCATCCACGACGGGCACCTGTTCGGGACGCTGATCGACATCCTCCGCGGCAGCGCTCCGCTGATGCTGGTCGCGCTCGGCATGACCCTGGTCATCTCGACCGGCGGCATCGACCTGTCGGTCGGCTCGGTGATGGCGATCTCCGGTGCGGTGGCCTGTCTGCTGATCAAGGACCTGAGCGACCAGAACGCGATCGGCGCGGTGCTGCTCATCGTGGCCGTCGCGATCGGTGTCTCGGCGCTGCTCGGCCTCTGGAACGGCACCCTGGTCGCGGTGGTCGGCATCCAGCCGATCATCGCCACGCTGATCCTGATGGTGGCCGGCCGCGGTCTGGCCCAGCTGATCACCGACGGGCAGATCATCAACGTGCAGTCCAACCCGTACGCGAGCATCGCCACCGGCTTCTTCCTGACCCTGCCGGTGGCCTTCCTGATCGCCATGGCCGCGGTCGCGCTGACCGCGGTGCTGACCCGGCGGACCGCCCTGGGCCTGCTGCTGGAGTCGGTCGGCGGCAGCCCGGCGGCCAGCCGCCTGGCCGGCATCCGGGCCCGCCGGATCACCATGATGGTGTACGTCGTGTCCGGCGCCTTCGCCGGTCTGGCCGGCCTGATCGTCTCCGCCGACATCAAGAGCGCGGACAGCATCCACGCCGGCGACCTGATCGAGCTGGACGCCATCCTGGCCGTGGTGATCGGCGGCACCGCGCTGATCGGCGGCCGGTTCTCGATCATCGGCACGGTGATCGGCGCGCTGCTGATCCAGACCCTGACCGTCACCGTGGTCGGTGTCGGCGTGCCGCCCAAGGCCACCCTGCTGTTCAAGGCGGTCATCGTGGTGGCGCTCTGCCTGTCCCAGTCGCCCGTCTTCCGCGAGAAGGTGTTCGGGCGGTTCAAGTCGCGTCCCGCCGTCCGAGCCGAGGTGACGGCATGAGTGAGAGCATGAAGACCACGATCGACGCGACGCCGGAGGTCGCGCAGAACGCGCCGGTCAATCCGCGCCGCCGGGTCTACCGGCCGAACGCCAAGTACATCCCGATCCTCGCCACGCTGGTCCTGCTGCTCGCCATGTACGTCGGCGGGCTGGCGAACCTCGCGCACTTCGACGACCCCCGGGTCGTGGTCAACCTGTTCCGCGACAACGCGGTGCTGCTGGTGGTCGCGATCGGGATGACCTTCGTGATCCTCACCGGGGGCATCGACCTGTCGGTCGGCGCGGTCATCTCGCTGACCACCACGCTCACCGCGACGCTGCTGCAGGGCGGCTGGCCGCCGCTGCTGGTCCTGCCGCTGGTGCTGGTGCTCGGCGCGCTGCTGGGCAGCGGCATGGGCGCGGTCATCCAGTACTTCAAGGTGGAGCCGTTCATCGCCACGCTGGCCGGGCTGTTCCTGGCCCGCGGCCTGGCGCTCTACATCAACCAGGAGTCCATCCCGATCCGGGACAAGCTCTGGGTGACGCTCTCCGACCTGCGGATCCCGCTCTTCGACGGGGTGAAGACCACCCTGATCGCGGTGGTGGCGCTGGTGGTCGTGCTGATCGCTGCCGCGGTGCTGGCCTGGACCCGGTTCGGCCGCAACGTCTACGCGATCGGCGGCAGCGCCGACTCGGCGCTGCTGATGGGTCTGCCGGTGGCCCGCACCCGGGTGCTGGTCTACACGATCAGCGGCTTCTGCGCGGCGCTCGGCGGCGTGCTCTTCACGATCAACTCCACCTCGGGCCACGCGCTGCAGGGCGCCGGCACCGAGCTGGACGCGATCGCCGCCTGCGTGATCGGTGGCGTGCTGCTCACCGGCGGCTCCGGGTACGTCTTCGGCACCCTGCTCGGCGTGATGGTCTTCGGCCTGATCTCCACGATCATCAACTTCCAGGGTGACCTGAACTCGGCGTGGACCCGGATCGTGGTCGGCATCCTGCTCTTCGGCTTCATTGTTCTGCAGCGACTCGTTACACGGAGGGCACGATGAGCAACGGGGAAATCTGGTTCCTGACCGGCAGTCAGGGGCTCTACGGACCGGAGACCCTGGAGCAGGTCGCCTCGCAGTCCCGGGAGATCGCCGCCCAGCTCGACCGGAGCCTGGACGCCGAGGTGATCTGGCAGCCGGTGCTGACCAGCGCGGAGCAGATCCTGGACGTCTGCCGGCGGGCCTCGTCCACGCCCGGCGTGCTCGGCGTGATCACCTGGATGCACACGTTCTCGCCGGCCAAGATGTGGATCGCCGGCCTGGACGCGCTGCGCGCCCCGCTGCTGCACCTGCACACCCAGCACAACGTGGCGCTGCCCTGGTCCGAGATCGACATGGACTTCATGAACCTGAACCAGGCCGCGCACGGCGACCGGGAGTTCGGGTTCATCGAGACCCGGCTCGGCGTGCCGCGCAAGACGGTGGCCGGGCACGTCAGCAACCCGGCCGTGGTCGCCCGGATCGCCACCTGGGTGCGGGCGGCGCGCGGCTACTCGGCGATGCGTCACCTGAAGCTGGCCCGGTTCGGCGACAACATGCGCGACGTCGCGGTGACCGAGGGGGACAAGGTCGAGGCGCAGCTCAAGTTCGGCGTCTCGGTCAACACGTACGGGGTCAACGACCTGGTCGCGGTGGTCGACCAGGTCGAGGACGCGGCGATCGACAAGCTGGTCGCGGAGTACGCCGACCTCTACGAGATCGCGGCGCCGCTGCTGGACGACCGGGCCGAGTCGCTGCGCTACGGGGCCCGGATCGAGCTGGGGCTCCGGCAGTTCCTCACCGAGGGCGGATTCAAGGCCTTCACCAGCAACTTCGAGGACCTCGGCGGCCTCAAGCAGCTGCCCGGCCTGGCCGTGCAGCGGCTGATGGCGGACGGCTACGGCTTCGGCGGCGAGGGCGACTGGAAGACCTCGGTGCTGGTGCACACGCTCAAGGCGATGGTCCCGGGCGGCGGCACCTCGTTCATGGAGGACTACACCTACGACCTCACGCCGGGCAACGAGGTCATCCTCGGCGCCCACATGCTCGAGGTCTGCCCGTCGATCGCGGCCGGCACGCCGAAGCTGGAGATCCACCCGCTCGGCATCGGCGGCCGCGAGGACCCGGTCCGGCTGGTCTTCGACGCCGCCCCCGGCAAGGCGATCGTGCTCGGCCTGGCCGACCTGGGGGAGCGGTTCCGCCTGGTGGCCAACGAGATCGAGGTGGTCCCGCCGACCGCGCCGCTGCCCAAGCTGCCGGTCGCCCGGGCGGTCTGGAAGCCGGCGCCGTCGCTGTCCACGTCGGCCGAGTGCTGGCTGACCGCGGGCGGGCCGCACCACACGGTGCTGTCCTCGGCGGTCGGTGCGGAGGAGCTCGCCGACCTGGCCGACATGATCGGCACCGAGCTGCTGCTGATCGACGACGCCACGACGACCCGGCAGTTCACCAAGGAGGTGCGCTGGAACCAGGCGTACCACCGGCTGGCCCGCGGCTTCGGCCGCTGAGCGCCACCCCCCGCACGGCAGGGGCCGGTCCGATCCCGGGCCGGCCCTCAGGCCGTGCTGGCGAAGCGGGGGGACGGCGAGCGTGGGCGCAGATCGTACGAAAAATCGGTTTCAGGCGGTTTGGATCTTTGCGTAGTCCAGGTCGCCGGCGAAGTAGTCGCAGCCCACCGTGCGCTGGTCGCAGTCCAGCTTGCCGCCGATCGTCAATGGCCAGTTGTTGCGGATCGTGCCAGTCCAGCCCTGCCGGCCGGCCACCCGCCGCCCGTCGATGGCCAGCGCCACCCCGGTGCTGACCCGCACGCAGGTCACCTCGTGCCAGGCCCCGTCGTTGATGGCGAACGGCGCGATCGCCTTGAGCATGCCCCGGTCGCCGCGGAACGAGCAGGTCACCCGGCCGTTCGGGATCTCCAGCTTGAAGCTGCCGCCACCGGTCGTGGCCTGGCCCTTCTGGATGATGTTGCCGAAGTGGTTGAGGGTGCGCAGCCGCAGCGTCACGGCGAAGTCCCGGTCGCCGGGGTTCAGTGCCGAAGCGGCCGGAACCACGACCAGATGGCCCGGGTGGGCCGGCGGAGTGTCCGGTTCCAGCCGGTCGAAGCGGTAGCCGGTGGCGCCGTTCAGCGTGGAGCCGGTGCCGACCTCCCGGCCGATCTGCCCGTCCAGTCCGTTTCCGCTGATGTCGGTCATCCAGCGGGCGCCCGGCGACTCGTTCATCGGCCAGTAGGCCAGGTCGGACGGGGTCATGGCGTGCGCCGCCATCGGCGCGGTGGCCAGCAGGGAAGCGGTGGTGAGCAGGCTGAGCAGCGCGGAGCGACGTCGCATGGCGGTCCTTGAGGGGCATCGGGACGGAATTCTTATGAGACTAATGGCCAGAAAACGTGCATAAGCCATCAATCAGGCAAATCCCCGTCCGCTGGGTCTTCTCCGACCCTCGCGATGCTTGGTAGCATCCCGCCGATCATGGCTGACAACCCCTCGGCGGCCATGGTGCTCCGGGTGGTTTTCGCGGAGCGGCACCAGCAGGACCGGTGCGTGGGAAACACTGACCATCAGATAAGGAACGTGTCGAAGTGCTGCTCAATGGGACCGACGGTGAGACCTCGGAGCACAAGGTGATCGCGCCCAACCCCGGCCTGCCCAACCCCGGACTGCCCAGCCCCGGCCTGCCCAACCAGGCCCTGCAGGTGCTGGCCCTGGCCCAGCGCACCGCGGAGGAGCACGTCGCGAGCGCTCAGCACCACGCGGACAAGATCCGCACCGACGCGCTGGCGGCCGCCGAGCAGATCGCCCGGGACGCCCAGGCGCACGCCAGCAACGTGCGCCAGGAGGCCGACCGGGTGCTCACCGAGGCGCGCGCCGCCGCCGAGCAGATGGCCCGTGAGGCGCAGTCCCGCGCCGAGGAGGCCCGCCGCGCCGCCGACAAGATCGTGGCCGACGCCCGGCAGCGGGCCGAGACCATCGGCGCGGACGCGCTGCACGGCGCCGAGCAGCTGAAGCTGCAGGCCCAGCAGCGCTACGACGACGTGGTCGGCAGCCTGGGCGCCAAGCGCGAGGCGCTGCAGCAGCAGATCGAGGCGCTGGAGAACTTCGACCGGGAGTACCGCGGCCGGCTCACCCAGTTCATGCAGGGTCAGCTGCGCGCCCTCTGGGCGGACGCGCCGCAGGTCACCGCCGAGGTGATCGACGAGGAGCCGGTCGCCGAGGAGATCGAGGCCGCCCCGCGGCACGGTCACCACGAGATCGACGACGAGGACTGACTCCCGCACCGGTCCGGACCACGATCGGTCCGGACCGGCGCGCTGTCCGGTACGACCCGCGCCGGCTCACGCCGAGTAGACGACCTCGCCGTCCACCAGCGTCATCGCCACCGCGGTGTCGCCGATCTCGGCGGGCGGGGCGCGGAACGGGTCGCGGTCCAGCACCACCAGGTCGGCGCGGAAGCCGGGCCGGATGCTGCCGGTGTCGTCGAGCCGGTTCACGAAGGCCGACCCGGCGGTGTACGCGGTCAGCGCGGTCGCCAGGTCCAGCTCCTGCCCGGGCAGGAACGCCGGATGGTTGCTGCCGTGGTGCGCCCGGTTCACCGCGACGTGGATGCCCTGCAGCGGATCCGGCGTGGTCACCGGCCAGTCGCTGCCGGCCGCCAGGTGCACCCCGGCGCGCAGCAGGTCGCCGAACGGGTACTGCCGCGCGGCCAGCGCCGGCTCCAGGAACGGGATGGTCAGCTCGTCCATCTGCGGCTCGTGCGAGGCCCAGTACGCCTGCAGGTTCGCGGTCGCGCCGAGCGCCCGGAACCGCGGCACGTCGTCCGGGTGCACCACCTGCAGGTGGGCCAGGTGCGGCCGGGTGTCCCGGAACCCGTTGGCCCGCCGGGCCGCCTCGACCGCGTCGAGCGCCTCCCGGACCGCCCGGTCGCCGAGCGCGTGGAAGTGCGCCTGGAAGCCGTGCGCGTCCAGCTCGGTCACGTAGGCCCGGAGCGCCGCCGGGTCGATGAACGACAGCCCGGCGTTCGTGGTCGCGCAGCCGCACGAGTCCCGGTACGGCCGGGTCATCGCCGCGGTGAAGTTCTCCGCCACCCCGTCCAGCATCAGCTTCACGCTGTCGCTGCGCAGCCGGCCGACGGTGTGCTTGTCCCGCTTGGCGAGCAGCTCCGGGATCTGCTCGGCGCCGCGCTCCCGGTCCCACCACAGCGCGCCGACGACCGTGGCGGTGAGCTGCCCGGTGCTCGCCGCCTCCAGGTAGGCGTCGGAGACGTCCGGATAGCCGTTGGTCGCGCAGAGCATGGCGTCCTGCCAGGCGGTGACGCCGAGCGAGTGCAGCAGCGCCTGGGCGCGCAGCAGCCCGGCCAGCCGCTCGGCCCGGGTGACCTCGGGCAGCAGCCGGGCCACCAGCTGCATGGCGCCCTCCTGCAGGCCGCCGGCCGGGACGCCGTCCGGCCGCCGGTCGATCCGCCCGTCGGCCGGGTCCGGGGTGCCCGCGTCGATGCCGGCCAGCTCCAGGGCGCGGCTGTTCACCCACGCGCCGTGGTGGTCCCGGTTGATCAGGTAGACCGGGCGGTCCGGGACCACCCGGTCGAGCAGTTCCCGGCCGGGGACACCGCCGGGGAACACCTCCATCGCCCAGCCGCCGCCGCTGATCCACGGCAGCTCCGGGTGGGCGTCCGCGTAGTCGCGGACCCGGCGCAGATAATCCTCCAGGTCGGGGGCGCCGGTCAGGTCGCACTGGCCGAGCTCGACCCCGCCCATCACGGCGTGCACGTGCGCGTCCTGGAAGCCGGGCAGCAGCAGCCGCCCGGCCAGATCGATCGTCTCGGCGCCCGGCCGGGCCCGGTCGCGGACCTCGTCGGCGCCGACCGCGACGATCCGGCCGTCCCGGACCAGCACCGTGCCGGCCGGTCCGCGCAGTGGGTCAGCGGTGAAGACGGGACCGTTGGTGAGCACCAGATCTGCTGACATCCGCCCACTCAACCACGCCGGTTCCAGCCGGTCGCCGGACCCCCGCCAGCAGCACCGCGAGGAGCACGACCAGGCAGGCCGCCGCGCCGGTCACCTGCTTGCCCGCCAGCCCGGCGCAGACCGCCAGGTAGCCCGGCAGCAGCGCGAGCAGCTGGCGCCACGGCCGCTCGGCCGCGCCGACCAGGGCGAACAGAAGGGTGATGGCCACCGCCACCGGCCCCCAGTAGTACCGCAGGGTCACCGGGTCGACGAACATCCGGATCAGCAGGGCCGCCGCCGGCGCCGCCGCGTAGACCACCGGCTGGTCCCGGAACCGCCAGGCCACCGCCGCGCAGCCACCGGCCACCACGACCGCCTGCACCAGCCGCAACGGCCAGCTGACCGTGGCCAGATCGGGGAAGAGCAGGTGCACCAGGCTGTCCGGATCGACCTTCCAGACGTGCCGGAACATCCCGAAGTGCCCGGCCACCACGAACGGCAGATAGCCGGCCGCCCCGGCGAGCCCGGCGAGGATCCAGGTCCGCAGCGCCCGGCCGAGCCCGCTCGCCGCCAGCAGGCAGGGGAAACCCAGGACCGCCCAGGGGGCGATCGCGACCGAGGCGCCCAGGAGAGCGGCGGCGGTTCCGGTCCGCCCGCGACCCTGCAGGAAGCTTGCGTACGCCCACAGCGCCGGGATGGCCAGCTCGATCGGGTGTCCCCACCACGGCACCGGCACCAGGAACCAGAGCAGGCCGAGCACCCCGGCCGCCGACTCGCGCAGTGCCGCGCGCAGCCCGGCGGCGGCGCCGAACCGGCGGCACAGCGCCATCGACCCGAGCACCAGGGCGACGTTCACCGCCATCCGCACCGGCAGGGCCGGCGTGTCGCCCGCGCCGCCGAGCATCAACACCCGGCTGAGCAGCAGCTGCAACGGCCCGGCCTGATTCCACCCGGAGTCGTAGACGCCGTCCAGATGCCCGTCCAGGATCCGCTGCCCGGCGGCGGCGAACTCCGCCGTGTCCACCGGTGCGGCCGGCAGCACCACCGCGAACACGGCGGCGAGCAGCGTCGCGGCCACCCAGCGGCCGCGCAGCAGCGGCTCCACCCAGCGAGGGAGAGTCATAACCGGATGATCGGCAGCCGGCCGGGCCCGCCGGGTGCCGTTCCGGATCGATTCAGGAGCTGGTCAGGTGCGGATAGTGCCGGTCCAGCAGCCGCCGCGCGTCGGGGAAGAGCGTGGCCAGGAACACGTCCGGCCGGTCCAGCCGCCGCTGCAGCTCGGCGGGTCGGGTGCCGATGATTTTCGGTCACACGGGCGTCGACGGCCCGTACCGTAGAAGGTGTTTCGCGGCTTCTGCCGGATAAGCCGGAACAGCGTGTGGGGACTGACACGGTCCCCGACGGACCAGTCTGGTCCATTACGGTCTACGGTGGTCCTATGCCCCGTCCCACCAAACAGCAGATCGACGACGAGATCCTCGACGCCGCCGCCGGCCTCTTCGCCCGGCACGGCTTCCGGGAGACGTCGGTGCAGCGCATCGCCGACGCGGTGGGCTACTCCAAGACCGGCCTGCTGCACCGCTTCCCGACCAAGGAGGCGCTGCAGGAGGCGGTCATCGAGCGCTGCGTGGGGCAGATCCGCGAGGTCGCGGCGATCGCCGAGCCGCTGCCGCCGGGCCCGGACCGCGACCGGTCGGTGATCGACGGCATGGCGCGTCTGGCCCTCGGCCAGCCCGGCGTGGTCGCGCTGATGCTGTCCTGCCTGCTGGCCGAGCCGGAGAGCGAGTTCGGCGCGGCGCTGCAGATGATCGGCGACGAGGTGGCCGCGGCCTTCGGCGACCAGCCGTTCACCGGGGCGGCCTTCGGCACCGGGCAGCTGACCCACCCGGAGCGGGCGATCCGGGTCACCGGCGCGCTCGGCGCCCTCGCGGTCGCCAGCGTCGCCCTGCGCGACTGTGTCATCCCGGACGCGGTCACCACGCTCGTCGACGTCGCCTACGACGCGCTCGGGCATCCCCCCACCCACTGAACAAGGGAACCTCCTCATGGCAACGCTGTTGCACCGCCTGGGCCTCGGGGCCGTCCGGCATCGCATCATCGTCACCGTCGCCTGGCTGCTCGCCCTGCTGGCCGTGGCCTTCGGCGCGGTCAAGTTGTCCGGCGAGACGGTCAACACCTTCCGGATCCCGGGTCAGGAGTCGACCACCGCGCTCGACCTGATGAAGCAGCGCTTCGGCGACGCGTCGGCCGGGGCGAACGTGCAGGTGGTCTTCCAGGCGCCGGCCGGGCAGAAGATCACCGACCCGGCGGTGGCCGGCCAGGTCGCCCAGGCGGTGGCCGGGTTCGGCAAGCTGCCCGGCGTGGTGGTGGTCAGCGACCCGTTCGACAAGCAGGCGCCGGCCGTGTCCCGCGACCTGAGCACCGCGCTCAGCACGGTCACCTACGGCGTGCAGCCGTCCGAGGTGACCGACGAGCAGCGCGCCGCCATCACCGACGCGCTGGCGAAGGCCGGCCAGGGGGGCGTGACCGTCGAGGCGCGCGGTGAGGCGCTGAGCAACGCGGCCGACATCGGCGGCGCCTCCGAGGGCATCGGTGTGCTGGTCGCGCTGATCGTGCTGGCGCTGAGCTACGGCTCGCTGATCGCCGCCGGGATGAACCTGCTGACCGCGATCATCGGGGTCGGCATCGGCGTCGCCGGCATCACCACGCTGTCCGGCTTCGTCCAGCTCCAGTCGACCACCCCGATCCTGGCGGTGATGCTCGGCCTGGCGGTCGGCATCGACTACGCGCTGTTCATCGTCACCCGGTTCCGGCACGAGCTGCGCGCCGGCAAGGACGTCGAGTCCGCCGCGGCGTACGCGGTGGGCACCGCCGGCTCGGCCGTGGTGACCGCCGGCCTGACCGTGGTGATCGCCCTGGCCGGCCTCTCCGTGGTCGGCATCCCGTTCCTCACCGAGATGGGCCTGGCCGCCTCGGCCACCATCGTGGTCGCCGTGCTCGTCGCGATCACCCTGGTCCCGGCGATCCTCGGGTTCATCGGCCGCAAGGCGCTGCCCCGCAAGCTCCGGGACGCGGCGCCGACCGGGGAGACCGTCGCCGAGGGGCGCGGCTTCATCCGCGGCTGGGCGCACATGGTCACCCACCAGCGGGTGATCTCCCTGGTCCTGGCGGTGCTCGCGCTCGCCGTGATCGCGCTGCCGTTCGTCAAGATGCAGACCACCCTGGCGCAGCGCTCGCCGGAGGGCAGCACCCAGGCCAAGGCCGACGCGATCATCGACCAGCGGTTCGGGCCGGGCGTCTCCGCCCCGCTGCTGATCCTGGTCGACGGCCCCGACGCGGTGTCGTACGCGGCCACCGTGCAGAAGCAGATCGCCGCGCTGCCGGACGTCGCCCTGGCCCAGCCGCCCCGGCCGGACCAGAAGCAGACCGCCGCGCTGATCACGGTGATCCCGGCCTCCGGCGCGGAGGACCAGAAGACCGTCGACCTGGTGCACTCGATCCGGGACACGGTCGCCGACGGTGACGGCGCCACCGTGTACGTCACCGGCCAGACCGCGATCAGCATCGACGTCTCCCAGAAACTCAACGACGCCCTGCCGGTCTACCTGGCGCTCGTCGTCGGCCTGGCGTTCGTGCTGCTGGTGCTGGTCTTCCGCTCACTGCTGGTGCCGGTCGTCGGGGTGCTCGGCTTCCTGCTCACGATCGGCGCGGCGTTCGGCGCCACGGTCGCGGTCTTCCAGTGGGGCTGGCTGGCCGACCTGGTCAACGCCGGCTCGACCGGCCCGATCATCAGCCTCGCGCCGATCATCATCGTCGGCATCCTGTTCGGCCTGGCCATGGACTACCAGGTCTTCCTGGTCTCCCGGATGCACGAGGCGCACGCCCACGGCGCCGCCCCGCGGGACGCCATCGTCACCGGTTTCCGCCAGGCCGCCCCGGTCGTGGTCGCCGCCGCGACCATCATGTTCGCGGTCTTCGCCGCGTTCGTCCCGGAGGGCAACGACACGGTCAAGCCGATCGCCTTCGCCCTGGCCGTCGGCATCGCCTTCGACGCCTTCGTGGTCCGCATGATCGCCGTCCCGGCGGCGATGGCCCTGCTGGGCCGCTCCGCCTGGTGGCTGCCGCGTTGGCTGCGCTGGCTCCCGGAGCTGGACGTGGAGGGGGCCGCTCTGGAGCGCAAGGCCGCCGCCGCTCGCCGCGCCGACACCCAGCCCGCCTCCGTCTGACCCTTCGCCGAATCATCCCGGGCGGCGCCGCACTCGCGGCGCCGCCCGTTCCCTTTCCGCGCCGCCGTTCCCTTTCCGTGCCGCCCGTTCCCTTTCCGTGCCGCCCGTTCCCTTTCCGCGCCGCCCGTTCCCTTTCCGCGCCGCCCGTTCCCTTTCCGCGCCGCCCGTTCCCTTTCCGCGCCGCCGTTCCCTTTCCGTGCCGCCCGTTCCCTTTCCGTGCCGCCCGTTCCCTTTCCGCGCCGCCCGTTCCCTTTCCGCGCCGCCCGTTCCCTTTCCGCGCCGCCCGTTCCCTTTCCGTGCCGCCCGTTCCCCTTCCCGCGCCGCCGTTCCTTCTCCCGTGCCGCCTGTTTCCCCTTCCCGCGCCGCCGTTCCTTCTCCCGCGACGGCGGTCCTCTTCCCGCGCCGCCGTTCCTCTTGCCACGCCGCCTGTCCGTCGTTCTCGGCCCTGCGCCCGGCCGCTTGCGCGGGGCGCGGTCGTCGGCTGGCTTCCATGGGTGTGTCGACAGCCTTGAGGCACCCATGGAGGCCAGCCGACGACCGTTAGGCGCCTGCCGCCTCCGGAAAACGGCCGCGTCGGTATGGCGGCGTTGACGGTACTTCGCAGTGCACAGTACTGTGCGGTGCGTGGATACGACCCAGCTCCTCAAGGGCGTGCTGGATCTGGCCGTGCTCGCCGTCCTGCGTGACGAGGACGGCTACGGCTACGACATCGTGCGCCGGCTGCGCGCCGCCGGTCTGCAGGAGGTCGGCGACGCCTCGGTGTACGGCACGCTGCGCCGGCTCTATGCCAACGGCTTCCTGAACACCTACGTGGTCCCCAGCGACGAGGGGCCGCACCGCAAGTACTACGCGCTCAACGCCGCCGGCCGGGCGGAGCTCGACCGCAACGGCAAGGGCTGGCGCGCATTCGCATCGATCATGGACGATTTGACTCGCGAGCGGGGGACCGCGTGAAGGACATCGCAGAGGACGAGATCACCGGGTACGTGGCCGAGGTGCGCCTGGCGCTCGGCGGCCTGCCCGAGGCCACCCGCGAGGAGCTGCTCGACGACCTCCCGGAGCATCTGGCCGAGGTCCTCGCCGAGGGCGCCGGCACGCTGACCGCGCGGCTGGGCCCCCCGTCCGCCTACGCCGCCGAGCTGCTCGCCGCCGCCGGCCTGCCCGGCGCGGACAAGCCGCAGTCGCCCTGGGTCACCCCCGAGGAGCTGCGCGACCGGTTCCTGCCGCTGCTGCGGACCGCGGATGCCAAGGTCGGCCCGATCTTGGGGTACGAGCGAGCCAGCCACTTCCTGACCCTGCTCCGCCCCGCCTGGTGGGTCCTCCGCGGCTACCTGGTCGCGATGGTGCTCGCCCACCTGCTCGACAGCGGCCCCACCCCGGTCGGCCTGCTGCCCCGGATCGGCGGCAGCGACGTGATGGCCCTGTTGCTGCTCGCCGCCTGCGTGGTCGCCTCGATCTGGCTCGGCCGCCGGGAGCTGCCCGACAAGCCGTGGCCCCGGTACGCGCTGTGGTCGGGAACCGCTCTGCTGATCCTGATCTCGCTGGCCGGTTTCGTCGGCGCGGACAGCAGCACCCGGTTCACCCCGTCCTTCGACCCGGCCTACAGCGGCAACAGCCAGTACGACAACATCCGGGACGTCTTCGTCTACGACTCGCAGGGCCACTTGGTCGAGGACGCCCAGCTCTACGACCAGAACGGCACCCCGCTCCAGCTCGGCGGCCAGTCCTGCACCGACCCGGACACCGGCGAGTCGTGGACCAGCTGGCAGCGCGGCTACCCACACTGCCCGCGAGCGAACCCGTTCCGCTCCCCGTCCCCGTTCCCGACCCCGACGTCCGACTCGGACGTCCCGGAGCCGGGCCCCGCCCCGACGACCGTCGCACCCGACCTGTCCGCGGCCCCGGGTCCCGCCGCCACCTCAGTAGCCCCAGGTCCCGCCGTCACCTCAGCGGCCCCGGGCCCCGCTGCCACCTCTGTGGCCCCGGGTCCCGCTGCCAAGTCCGCAGTCCCGGGTCCCGCTGCCAAGGCCGCAGGCCCGTTGCCCTCGACTGCCGCGTCCGCGTCTGCTCGTCCCTTCCCGTCCGCCACCCGATAGCCACCTGGCGGGCGCGAGGCCGCCTCGGCTGAGCCACACGCACAGGCGGCGGCCCGCACCCGCCCGGTCGAGCGCGTTGTCCACATCAGCGCGTCGTCCACAGCTCATCCCCGCCGGATCTCGCTTCCGCGCCACACTGTCTTCGGGCGGCTCCCCCTGGGAGGGCGGGGACCATCAGGGCAGGAAGCGGCGGGAGGGGCCCGGACCGTCAGGCGGGGACCGCGAGGGCGGGGGCCGGGGAAGGGCGGGAACCATCAGGCCAGGGAACCGCGAGAGGGGCACGGACCCTCAGGCGGGGACCGCGAGGACGGGGACCGTCAGGGCGGGGACTGTCAGAGCAGGGAACCGCGAGAGGGGCACAAACCGTCAGGCGGGAACCACGAGGCCGGGGACCGCGAGAGCTGCGACTCGCACGGACAGTGGTGGAAGAGGGCTTGGGTGAGGCGGGCAGGGGCTGACGCCGCGACGATGGCCAGGGCCTTCCGGTCGTACCGAAAAGGGGTCGGCAGTGAAGGACCTGCCTCGGTCCCGCTGGGGAACCGGTCCGGCCCGGCGTGGGGGGACGCCGGGCCGGACCTCATCGGGGATGGGTGCTCAGGCGGTCCACTTGACGTAGCTGTTGAACTTGCCGGTGGCGTCGAAGGTGGCCATGTTGTCCCAGCCGTCGCCGGTGCCGTTGATGTTGGCCGGGTCCCAGCCGTTGCCGGTGATGGCGTACCAGGTCGGCTCCCAGTAGAAGACGCCGATCGCGCCGGCGTTGCGCGCGGTGTTCTGGATCCAGGTGAACTCGGTGCCCTGGCCGGCCTTGGTGGCGGGCTGGCCGTCGCAGGTGGTGGTGCCGGGGATGGAGTTCGTCTGGCCGTCGGCGTTGGCGGTGGTGTACATGTACGCCGTCTCCACCACCACGACCGGCTTGCCGTACCGGGACTTCACGTCCGCGATCACGTTGTAGAGGTTCGCCAGCGTGCCGTGCCACATGCAGTAGTAGGACAGCGCGGTGATGTCCCAGGTGACACCCTGCGCCTTGATGCCGTCGTAGAACCAGCGGGCGTTGGCGTCACTGTCCGCGTCCGCCGTGTGGATCATCACCTGCGTGCCGCTGTTACACGCTTTTGTCGCGTTATATCCGGACTTGAGGAGGCTGGCCAGCGGTGCGAAGTTGCTGTTCGTCACCTTGCCGACCGGCCACAGCATGCCGACGTTGATCTCGTTGCCGATCTGCACGCTGTCCGGGGTGGTGCCCTGCGACTTGAGCGCGGTGCACACGTCGTAGGTGTAGTTGTAGACGTCGGTCTGCAACTGCGCGAGGGTGTGCGAGCTCCAGGCGGCCGGCGGGTACTGCTTCCCGGGGTCCGCCCAGGTGTCCGAGTAGTGGAAGTCGACCAGCAGCTTGAGCCCCTTGGCCTTGATCGCCTTGGCCTGCTGCAGCACCTTCGCCTTGTTGTTGTAGCCGCTGGCCGGGTTGTTCCAGACCCGCAGCCGCATGTAGTTGGCGCCGGCTCCCTTGAGGATGTCGTAGGGGTCGGCCTGGGCGCCGGCCGCCGTGTAGTACTTGCCGCCCAGGTCGAGCGTGCGCTGCAGCGACGACACGTCGGCGCCGAGCATGGTGAGGGAGGCGGCGGAGGCGGGCGCGGGGGTGAGGGCCACCATCGTGACCGCGGCGAGCGCGGCGCCGACGACGGCGCGCAGGGATGTTCGCATGGTTCTCCTGTCGGGGGGAGGAGATTCCGGCGCCGGTGGCGACGCCGGCTCGATCGTCAAGCGATCAAGATCAGGGTCAGGATCAACGGCGCCACGTGACGTACGGGTTGATCCGCCCGCCGTCGTCGAAGGTCGCCATGTTCTCCCAGGCGTTGCCCGAGTTCTCGATGTCCTCGGTGTCCCACCCGTTCCCGTCGACCGCGGTCCAGGCCGGCTCCCAGTAGAAGACGCCGAGCGCCCCGGCCTCCCGGGCGGCGTCCTGTACCTGCGCGAACTCGGTGGCCTGCCCCTGCGGCGTGGCGGCGATCCCGTCGCACGGCGCCGCCGACGTGATGATGTTCTCCAGGTGGTCGTAGTTCTCCGTGGTGTACGGATACGCGGTCTCGGCGATCACCGCCGGCTTGCCGTAGCGCTGCTGGACGTCGGTGAGGACGGTCCTCAGGTTGGCCAGGTCGCCGTGCCACATGCAGTAGTAGCTGAGCGCGGTGATGTCCCACCGCACGCCCTGCGCCGCGATCCCGTCGTAGAACCACCGCGCCGCGCCGAGGCTCCCGGCGTTCGCGGTGTGGATCATGACCTGGGTGCGCGGCGAGCACGCCTTGGTCGCGTCGTACCCGGCCTTGAGCAGCGTGGCCAGCGGACTGAAGTCGCTGTTCGTGACCTGCCCGACCGGCCACAGCATGCCGGTGTTGATCTCGTTGCCGATCTGCACGCTGTCCGGCCGGATCGCCGAGCACACGTCGTAGGTGTAGTCGTAGACGTCCTGCCGCAGCTGGGCCAGGTCGTGCCCGGCCCACGACTTCGGGATGAACTGCTTGCCCGGGTCGGCCCAGGTGTCCGAGTAGTGGAAGTCGATCAGCACCTTGAGGCCGTGCCGCTTCGCCTCGCGGGCCTGCGCGACGACCTCGGCCTTGTTGTTGTAGCCGCTGGTCGGGTTGTTCCAGACGCGTAGCCGGACGTAGTTGACTCCGGCCTTCTTGAGGATCTCGTAGGGGTTGGCGCGGTGGCCGCGGGCGTCGGAGAACCGGGCGCCGAGGTCGAGCGCGCGGGGGAGGGTGGAGACGTCCGCGCCCAGCATGGACAGGGACGGGCGCGGGTGCGCCTGGGCGGGCGCCGCCGGGACGAGCAGGAGAGCGGCGGCGAGCACTGCGGGGATCTTCATGGCGCTCCTTTGTGGACAAAAGGGACGAGAATCCATGGCGAGGGCCGATCTCGGTCTAAGGGGGGAACCAAGATCGGCCCCCATGGGGGGCCCGGCAGGGCCTATCTGAAAGCGGGGATCAGGCGGGGGAGGAGCTGCGCAGGACCAGGCCGGTGGGCACGGTGATGGAGAGCGGGGTACGCCCGTTGATCACGTCCACGAGGAGCCGGACCATCTCCTCGCTGATGCGTTCCAGCGGCTGGCGCACCGTGCTCAGCGGTGGCTCGGTGGTGGCCGCCAGCCCGGAGTCGTCGAACCCGAGCACCCGCACGTCGCCCGGCACGCCGCGCCCGGCGTCCCGGAGCACCGGCAGGGTGGCCGCGGCCATCGCGTCGGACGCGGCGAACACCGCGTCCACGTCCGGCGCCCGGTCGAGCAGCGCCCGGATGCCGGCCGCCCCGCTCTCCCGGGTCCAGTCGCCGTGCACGATCAGGTCCTGGTCGACCGGCAGGCCGTGGGCCATCAGCGCGTCGGTGTACCCGGCCAGCCGGTCGACGCCGCCGGAGGTGTCCAGCGGCCCGGTGATGGTGGCGATCCGCCGGCAGCCGGCCGCGATCAGGTGCTCGGTCGCGGTGCGTGCCCCGGCCCGGTCGTCGGCCGACACCGAGCTGATCATCTCTTCCAGCCCGAGCACCCGGCCGCAGGCCACGATCGGCACCTGGGCCTGCACCAGCTGCTTGAGCAGCGGGTCGCCGGAGTGGGGGGAGACCAGCAGGACGCCGTCGACGTGCCCGCCGTTGAGGAACGCGATGGTCCGGGTGCGTTCCTCGGGGGTGGACGCGATCATCAGGATCAGGGTCAGCTCCCGGTCGGAGAGCGCCTGGGCCACGCCGCGCAGCAGCACCGAGAAGTTCGGGTCCTCGAAGAGCAGGTGCTGCGGCTCGGTGAGCAGGAACGCGATCGACCCCGACCGGCCGGTCGCCAGGGACCGGGCGTGCTGGTTGGTGGTGTAACCGGTCCGGGCGATGGCGTCCTGGACCGCGCGCACGGCCTCCGGGCTCACCCAGTCGCGCCCGTTCAGCACCCGCGAGACGGTGGCGTACGAGACGCCGGCCTCGCGGGCCACATCACGGATCGTCGGTCGTTTGCGCGACACGTTCGGGATCATAGTCGTGACCGTCCTCGATCAGGCTTTGACGCCACCGGCGGCCAGGTCGACCTGCCAGTACCGCTGGAGCGTGAAGAAGAGCGCGATCAGCGGGACGAGCGAGACGAGCGCGCCGGTCACCACCGTGGTGTACATCGAGGGCTGGCTGGCGCCCTGGTTGAGCAGGCTGCTCAGGCCCACCGTGAGCGGGTAGAGCTTGTCGTTGCCGAGCATGATGAACGGCAGCATGTAGTTGTTCCAGATCGCCACGAACTGGAACAGGAAGACGGTGACCAGACCGGTTCTCATCATCGGCATCACCACCCGCAGGAAGGTGCGCCAGTCGCTCGCCCCGTCGATCCGGGAGGCCTCCAGGATCTCGCCGGGCACCGCGGCGGCCGCGAAGATCCGGGCCAGGTAGATGCCGTAGGGGCTGATGAAGCTGGGCAGCAGCACCGCCCAGTAGGTGTTCGTCAGCCCGATCCGGGCCAGCAGCAGGTACTGCGGGATGGCCAGGATGACCCCGGGCACCAGGACGCCGGCCAGGATCACGTTGAACACGAAGCCCTTGCCCGGGAAGTCGAACTTGGCCAGCGCGTACCCGCTCATCGCCGAGATGAAGGTGGAGACGGCGGCGCCCAGCCCGGCGTACAGGGCGGTGTTGGCCATCCAGCGCCAGTACAGCCCGTCCCGGTAGCCGCTCAGGTCGGCCAGGTTGCCGGCCAGGTGGGTGCTCGGGGCGAGCGTGAACGTGGAGAACAGCTCGGACGAGCTCTTGCTGGCGGCGATCAGCACCCAGACCACCGGGAGCAGGCAGTACGCCGCACCCAGCAGCAACAGCGTGGTGGCCAGCTTGGAGTTCCTCATGACTCTTCCTGGTGGAACGCGCGACGCCCGACGAGCTTCAGGAAGCCGAAGGACAGGATGAACGTGGCGACCGCGATGACCACCGAGGTGGCGGCCGCGGAGTAGACGTCGTTGCGGACGAAGGCGTCCCGGTAGACCTTCATCAGCGGGGTCCAGGTGAACGAGATCGTGTTGCTCAGCGGCTTGAGCGTCATCGGCTCGGCGAACACCTGCAGCGTCGCGATCATCGAGAAGACGAACGTCATGATCAGCGACGGCATCACGATCGGGATCTTGATCCGCCAGGCGATCGACAGCTCCGAGGCGCCGTCGATCCGGGCCGACTCGTACAGGCTGGTCGGGACGGCCTTCAGCGCGGTGTAGATGACGATCATGTTGAAGCCGGTGCCGCCCCAGATCGCCACGTTGGCCACCGCGTAGAGCACCCAGGACGAGGAGAGCAGCTCGGGCGCGGAGATCCCGAACCGGTCCAGGGCGTAGCCGAACGGACTGACCTTGGGCAGGTAGAGGAAACCCCAGAGGAGCGAGGCGACCACGGCCGGCACCGCGTACGGCAAGAAGATCGAGAGCCGGGCGAAGCCGCTGATCGCGGGCCGGGTCCGGCCGGCGTCCAGCAGCAGGGCCATCAGCAGCGCGAGGCCGAGCATGACCGGGACCACGACGAGGCCGTAACCGAGGATCCGGTAGACGCTGGGCAGCCAGTCCGGGTCGGTCATCGACCGGGCGTAGTTGCTCAGCCCGGCCCACACCTCGGTGCGCGACTTGGAGCCCAGGCCGAGGCCGCTGACCTTCACCTTGCGCAGGCTCAGATAGCCGGCGTAGACGATCGGGGCGGCCAGGAAGAGCGTGAACAGCACGAGGCCGGGGGCGAGGAAGGCGTACGGGACGCGGGCGCGCCGGGACGACGCGGGCTTCCGGGACACCGGCGGTGCGGTGGTGCTGGGTCGGGTGGCGGTCAGTGTCATCGCCGGTACCTTCCTTCCAGGGCCCGGGCGGGACGCGGGACGTCCCGCCCGGAGCACGTCATCCGGCGACGGTGAACCCGTTGTTCTTCATGTCGTCGACGGTCGCCTTCTGCATGGTCACCAGCGACTCGGTGAACGCGGCGGCCTTCTTCGACTCGGCGGCCTTGCCGAACGCGTCGTTGAACGCGCTGTACGCGACGTTGACGTTCGGGCCGTAGGTGAACGGCTTGGCCTGCCTCCCGGCCTCGGCCGCGATCGTGTAGAAGTCGGCCTGGCCGGCGAAGAACGCCGGCGGCGTGGTCAGCACGCCGGCCGCGTCGGTGGCGGCCGGGTAGACGTTGGCCGTGCCGGCCAGCAGCTTGAGCGCCGCCGGGTCGCTGTTCAGCCAGGCGATGAACTCGGCGGCCTCCTTCGGGTGCTTGCTCTGGCTGGTGACGCTGGTCGCCGAGCCGCCCCAGTTGCCGGTCGCCGGGCTGGCCGCGTCCCACTGCGGCATCGGGGCGGCCTTCCACTTGCCCTTGGTGTCCTTGGCGCTGCCCTCCAGCACGCCCGGCGCCCAGACCGCGGAGACCCAGCCGACCTGGGTGCCGTCGTTGAGCGCGGCGTTCCACTCCGGGGTGTACATCGGCTTGTTGTCGATGGTCCCCTTCTCCACCAGGCCACCCCAGTACGCGGCCACCTTCTGGGTCGCCGCGTCGTTGATGTTCACGGTCCAGGAGTCGCCGTTCACGCCCCACCAGGACGCGCCGGCCTGCTGGGCGAGACCGGTGAACAGGCCCGCGTCGGTCGCCGAGAAGGTACCCAGGTACTGCTTCGGGTTCGCCTTGTGGATCTTCTCGGCCGCGGCGGCGTAGTCGTCCCAGGTCTTGGGCGCCTGCAGGCCGTTCTTCTCGAAGACGTCGGAGCGGTAGAAGAACATCAGCGGGCCGGCGTCCTGCGGCACGCCGTAGACCGCCTCGGAGCCCAGGGTCACGCTGTTCCAGGCGGCGGCCGGGAACTTGTCCTTGAGCGAGCCGGCCTCCTTGGCGATGTCGGCCAGGGCGTCGGCGGAGACCAGGGTGGGGATCTTCTGGTACTCGGCCTGCATCACGTCCGGCGCGCCGCTGCCGGCCTTGATCGCGGTCAGCAGCTTGGTGACCGCCGGGTCGCCGCCGTCCTGCTTGTTGACGGTGACCTGGATGTCCGGGTGCGTCGAGTTCCAGCCCTCGACCACCTTGTCCATGTTCGGCGCCCAGCTCCAGTAGGTCAGCGCGACCTTCCCGGCGCCGGCCGTGCTGCTCGAATCGGACTTGCTGTCGTCGGAGTTGCTGCACGCTGAGGTGGTGAGCAGGGCGGCGGCGGTCAGAGTTGCCAGGAGCGGCGCAAGGGTCTTCTTCATTGATCCTCCTTGATGGGCATGCCGGCCGGGGGCCCGGGTCAATGCCTGTGACCGGTTACAGTGCTGCTGTTACGTCGATGTGTCAAGCCCTTGCCTTCAAGCCGTTGATCCTGTGTATCGTTCGGTCTCGCCGGGCTGTGACCGGTTACAGTCCCAACCGAAAGAGGGGTTCTCGTGCCCACTGAAACGGAGCCACTCTCCGTCCACCACCACCCGTGGGCGACGCCGCTGCGCCGCCCGCGGATGAGCAACGACGAGGACGCCCGGGCCGGCCTGTCACTGACCAACCGGTACCTGATCAAGAACGGTTCGCCGGTCGTCCCGGTCTCCGGCGAGCTGCACTACAGCCGGGTCCCGCGGCACCGCTGGGCGGAGCGCCTGCGCCAGATGAAGGCCGGCGGCGTCACCGTGGTGGCCAGCTACCTGTTCTGGCTGCACCACTCGCCGGCCCCCGGGCAGTACCGCTTCGACGGCAACCTGGACGTGGCCGCCTTCGTCGACCTGGCCGCCGGGACCGGCCTGGACGTGGTGCTGCGGATCGGCCCGTGGGTGCACGCGGAGAGCCGCAACGGCGGCTTCCCGGACTGGGTGCAGCGGGCCCCGGTCCGGCACCGCACCGACGACCCGGGCTACCTGAGCATGGTCGAGGAGTGGTTCGCCGCGATCGGCGGGCAGCTCGGCGGCCAGCTGGACAAGGTGCTCGGGATCCAGCTGGAGAACGAGCTCTACACCCAGCCGGAGCACCTGCGCACGCTCAAGCGGATGTCCCGGGCGGCCGGCATGACCGCCCCGCTCTGGACCGCCACCGCCTGGGACAGCGCCGAGCTGCCCGAGGCGGAGGTGCTCCCGCTCTACGGCGGGTACGGCGACGGCTTCTGGGTCGACTCGGACGCGCCCTGGGCGCCGAACTTCCGGGACCACTACTTCTTCTCGCACGTCTGGGACGACCCGGGCATCGGGGCCGACGTGCGCCGGGCGCAGAACATCGAGGCGGCCAAGGGTGGCCCGCGTGTCCCGTCCGACCTCTTCCCGCCCGCCACCTGCGAACTCGCCGGCGGGATGGCGACCGCGTACCACCGCCGGCCGCGGCCCAGCGCGCTCGACGTGGCCACCATCGCGCACTGCAAGATCGGCAACGGGTCGGCCTGGCAGGGCTACTACATGTACGCCGGCGGCACCAACCCGGACGTCCCCGGTGGCCTCCAGGAGTCGCACGCCACCGGTTACCCGAACGACCTGCCCCGCCTCGGCTACGACTTCCACGCCCCGATCGGGGAGGCCGGCGCGCTCGCCGGCAGTCACGCCGAGCTGCGCCGCCAGCACAGCTTCCTGGCCGCCTTCGGCGACCGGCTCGCCGAGATGCCGTCCAGCCTGCCCGACGTGCGGCCGGACGGCGTCGAGGACAGCACCACCCTGCGCTGGGCGCTGCGCAGCGACGGGACCAGCGGATTCGTCTTCATCGCCTGGCACCAGCCGCACGTCCCGCTGGACACCTACCGCGGCGCCCGCTTCCGGGTGACGCTGGACGACGCCGAGGTGGTGTTCCCGTCCCAGCCGGTGGACATCCCGGCCGGCACCCTGGCCCGCTGGCCGGTCGGCCTGACCGCCGGCGGCGTCCGGGTGGACTGGGCCACCGCCTCCGCGCTCACCCTGCTGCCCGGCGCCGTGCCGACCCTGGTGCTGCTCGCCGAGGCCGGCATCCCGCCGTCGCTGTCGGTGGCCGGCGAGGAGCGCGCGATCACCCCCGGTCTGGAGCCGGTCCGGTTCGCGACCGCGACCGGCACCCTCGACGTGCTCGTCCTGCCGGCGTCGACCGCGGGTTCGCTCTGGGTCTGCGAGGCGGCCGGCCGCCGGGTCCTGCTCAGCGACGACGAGCTGCAGTGGGACGCGTCCGGCCGGATCCTGGTCAAGACCGTCGCGACTGCTTCGGTACGCGGGTACGACCCGGCCGCGCGGACCTTCACCGACCTGCCGGTGGCCCCGGCGCACGCCCCGGTCGCCGTCGACGTGGCCACCACCGAGGTGCGCCCGGCCACCGACGTGCCCGCCGAGTACGGCAAGCACGACGGCCGCGCGTCCGCCCCGAGCCCGGCGGCGTTCGACGAGCACGCCGCGGTGTACCAGTTGCACCTGCCGGACTGGGCGGCCGACCCGGAGCACGACGCGCTGCTGCGGATCGACTGGGCCGGCGACGTCGGCGAGCTGCGGGTCGACGGGGTCACCGTCACCGACCGGTTCTGGGACGGCTCGACGTGGCAGGTCAGCCTGGTCGACGCCGGCTACCGGGCCGGCGCCGGGCTGACCCTGCACCTGCTGCCGCTGGCCACCGTGTCCCCGGTCTCGGTGCCGTCGCCGGCCCGGGACCGGCTGGTCGCGGCCGGCTCCCAGCTGCTCGCCATCGACGCGATCCGGGTGGTCGGGCGCGGCGTCACCGGCGAGCCGGAGCGCGAGCACCGGGTCCGCAAGACGTCGCCGACCTGCCCGCGCTGACCGGGCCGGAACGCGACGACCTGGCCCGGACCTACCTCGACGTGCTCGGCCGGCTCGACCGGTACTTCCCCGGGCCGGAGCCGCTGCCCTACATCGCCGGCGTGCACCAGGCGCCGGTCCGCCAGGGCCGCGACCTGTTCCGCCTGCACCTGCAGGTGTTCAGCGTGCTCCGGGCACCCGGCAAGCTGAAGTACCTGGCCGGCGTGGAATCGGCGATGGCGTCCTGGATCAGCGACACCACCCCGGAACGGATCGCCGCCCGGCTTCGCGACGTCGGCTGACGTTTCTGCCCGGCCATCCGGCTAAGTCCGGATGGCCGGGTGCCGATCATCAGGTGTGAACTCGTCTCGCTCGGTTAAACAGCGGCTGGCGGACCTGCCCCTCCCGGTCAAGATGCTGACCTCGGTGGTGTCGGTCGCGGTGGCCTGCGCCGCCGTCATCCTGATCGCGGTCGGCGGCCTCCGGCTGGTCGACGAGAAGGCGAACGCCGTCTACGGCCACGGCGTGGTCCCGATCGAACACCTCGCCGCGGTGCACGAGGAGGTGCTCCGGGTCCGGATGCTCGCGCTCAACTACTACATGTCGGACGCCGAGTACCGGGCCAAGGAAGACACCGAGATGACGGAGCGGACCGCGCACGTCGACGAGATCTGGGCGAAGTACCTGCCGCTGACCGCCGACCAGAAGACCGCGACCGCGCTCAAGGCGAACTTCGACAAGTTCAACGAGCTGCGGACCGGCAAGATGATGCCGGCCGCGCTGGACGGACGGCTCCAGGACTTCTGGGACAGCTGGAACCAGGGCACCGGCCTGTACGCCGAGATCGACGAAGCGTTCCAGACCCTGGAGAAGGCGCACGCCGACTCGGCGGTCCAGGCGAAACAAGAGGTCAGCGACGCCAAGGCCACGGTCACCACGCAGGTGTGGGTGATCGGCGTGCTCGGGCTGCTGCTCGGCCTCGGGATCGCGCTGCTCGTGGTGCGCGCGGTGGTCGGTCCGGTGCGCCGGGTCACCGCGGTGCTCAAGGCCGTCGCGGCCGGCGACCTGACCCGGGACTCCGGGGTGCGCAGCCGCGACGAGGTGGGGCAGATGGCCGACGCGCTGAACCTGGCGACGGCCAGCATGCGGGAAGCGGTCACCACGATCAACGGGAGCGCGGCGACCGTCCTGGAGAGCTCCCGCAACCTGAACGCGGTCAACGACCACCTGTCCTCCGGCGCGACCACCGCCTCCGGGCGGGCCGCGGCCGCGCAGCAGGCCGCCGAGGACGTGGCCCGGCTGGTCAGCACGCTCAGCGCGGCCGCCGAGGAGATGGGCGTGTCGATCCGGGAGATCGCCACCAACGCCTCGGACGCCGCCGGGGTGGCCGGCGAGGCGGTCTCGGTGGCGAGCGAGACCAGCACCATCGTCGGCAAGCTCGGCGAGTCGTCGGCCGAGATCGGCAACGTGGTCAAGCTGATCACCAGCATCGCCGAGCAGACCAACCTGCTCGCCCTGAACGCGACCATCGAGGCGGCCCGGGCCGGTGACATGGGCAAGGGCTTCGCGGTGGTGGCCGGCGAGGTGAAGGAGCTGGCCCAGGAGACCGCGAAGGCCACCGAGACGATCGGCCAGCGGGTCGAGATGATCCAGTCGGACACCGACAGCGCGGTCGCCGCCATCGAACGGATCTCCGAGGTGATCGTCCGGATCAGCGATTACCAGACCACGATCGCCTCCGCGGTCGAGGAGCAGACCGCGACCACCGCGGAGATCAGCCGCTCGGTCGCCGAGGCCGCCACCGGCGCCGAGGACATCGCCCGCAACATCTCCGAGGTCGCCCAGGCCGCCGCGGACACCACCGCCGGCGTCACCAGCTCCCGCACCGCCGCCCAGCACCTGGCCGGCATGGCCGACGAACTCACCGGAGCCGTCCGCCGCTTCGAAGTCTCCCGCTGACCCTTCTTGCCTGCGGGTGCCTCGAACCATCCCCGCTGCCGCGACACCGCCCGATTCCTTGCGGATCTTCCTCTTGTACGACCCGCAGCTCTGTGGCAGCCGGCCCGCGAGGCTGCGGCCGCTCACGACCGCCGCGCGTGTCGTGCGGGTCCGCTGTGCACCGGCTCCAGTCGGGCCGCACCCGTGGGTCGCGTCGCGGCCGGCGCGGGCTACAGCCTCGCGGTTCCTCGGCGGACCCGCACGACACGCGCCACGGCCGTGCGCGGGCCGCGGCCTCGCGGGCCGGCTCGCACAGGGCTCCCAGTCGTACAAGAAAAGGATCCGCGAGAGTGCAAGCGGACATCGCGGCAGCGAGATCTTCCTCTTGGAAGAAATCCCCGCCCGCTGACAGCGGCCACCCTCACTTGACCAGCAGGGTCACCCATGCGCCCCGGCCGAGACCGCTACTTGTCGTCGTAGTGGCCGGCGCAGGCCGCGATCTCCAGCACGTCGCCGCGCACCCGGTAGACAAGGCGGTGCTCGTCGTCGATGCGGCGGGAGAGCCAGCCGGACAGCGCGCCGCGCAGGTATTCCGGCTTGCCCAGCCCGGAGCCGTCCGGATCACGCTGGATGTCGGCGATCAGCCGATTGATCCGGCGGATGACTTTCGGGTCGCGCCAGGCGGTGTAGTCGTCCCAGGCGTGCGGGGTGAACTTGACGCTGAGTCTCACGCCACGGCCTTGGGCTCGCCGTTCGTCTCGGGGGCGAGCGTGGCGGGATCGATCAGCTCGCGGTCGGTGACCAGGCCGGCGTCGGCCTGGGCGATGCTCTCCAGCAGGCGGCGGGCGCGGCCGGGCGTATCGAGCAGGTGCAGGGTCTCCTTCATCGAGTTCCACTCGTCCAGCGAGACGATGACCACCGCGCGCCCGCCACCCCGCGGGATGACCGCTTCCTCGGCGTCGTCGATCACCGCGTCCACCACGGCGGCGAAGTTCCGCCGCACCTCACTGATCGTCATAACCTTCATGTTGTACCTCCGCACGTACAAGTCTACGTACATGGTGTGCGAGATCGCAGTGCCACATCCGGCCGCGCCCACCTTCGGAGTAGCGGGACCGTGGGAGGGGCGTGGGCGTAGTAGGGTCCGGGCATGGGTGATGATCGATCTCTGGGCGGCGGGGATCCACCGGCGGTGCACTACGACGAGGAGGAGCGGCCGGCCCGTGAGCTGCGCGGACGCGTCGGGGCGCTGGTGTCCGTGGTGGCCGCCGGGACCGGGGTGTTCACCCTCTGGCAGGTGTTCCGGCCGCTGGCCCAGGGCAGCCAGTTCTACCTGATCATCTTCCTGGCGCTGACCCTGCCGCTGGTCTTCCTGGTCTACAAGGCGCGCCTGCGCGGCGGGGAGCGGCCGACCTGGCTGGACTGGATCCTGTCCGGGCTGGCGCTGATCGTCTGCCTCTATCCGCTGAACCCGTTCGGCGGCGGCTACGACGGCTTCCTCGACCGGCAGGCGCTGCTCGAACCGATCGACGTGGCCTTCGGCGCGGTCCTGCTGGTGCTGGTGATCGAGGCGGCGCGGCGGACCACCGGGCTGGCCCTGCCGATCGTCTGCGGCGTCTTCCTGCTCTACGGCTACTACGGCGGGCTGTTGCCGCAGACCTGGCCGATCGCGCACGCCGGGCTGGACTTCGCGCAGATCGTCGACGCGCTGTACAACTCGGGGAGCGGGTTCTACGGCACGCCGCTGGACGTGGCCGCGACGTACATCGTGCTGTTCACCATCTACGGCGCGGTGCTCGACCTCTCCGGGGCCAGCCGGTTCTTCGTGGACCTGTCGGTGGCCGCCTTCCGCCGGTCACGCAGCGCGGCCGGGCGCACCGCGGTCGCCGCCGGGTTCCTGCTCGGCACCGTCTCCGGTTCCGGCACCGCGACCGCGGTCAGCGTCGGCGCGGTCACCTGGCCGATGCTGCGCCGCGCCGGATACCCGCCCGAGCAGGCCGGTGGCATGCTGGCCGCGGCCGGGGTGGGCGCCATCCTGTCGCCGCCGACGCTGGGCGCCGCCGCGTTCATCGTCGCCGAGTACCTCGACGTGTCCTACCTGACCGTGCTCGGCTGGGCGATGATCCCGACCCTGCTCTACTACCTCGGGATCCTGCTCGCCGTGGAGATCGACGTCCGCCGGTTCGGGGTCCGCGCCGTCGACATGCCCCCGACCAGCGCCTGGCGGCTGCTGACCCGGCTGGGCTACCACTTCTCCTCGCTGATCCTGATCGTCGTGCTGCTCGCCCTCGGCGAGAGCGCCACCCGGGCGGTGGTCTACGCGACGCTGCTCGCGGTCGCGCTGTCCTTCCTGGACCGGGGCGCCCGGCTCACCCCGGCCCGGCTGTTCCAGGCGCTCGCGGCCGGCGTGCGCGGCGTGCTCCCGGTGGTCGCGGTCTGCGCCGCCGCCGGGGTGATCACCGCGATCACCACCAAGACCGGGCTCGGCGCGCAGCTGGCCTCGCTGCTGGTCAGCGGCGCCCGGGCGGTCACCGACAACCCGACCGCGGTGCTCGCGCTGACCGTGCTGCTGGCCGCCGTGGCGCTCGCCGTGCTCGGCCTCGCGGTGCCGGTCACCGCCAGCTTCATCATCGGCTGGGTGATCATCGGGCCGGCGCTGCTCGGGCTCGGCGTGGGCGCCCCGGCGGCGGCCATGTTCGTCTTCTACTACTCGGTGCTGTCCGAGGTGACCCCGCCGACCGCCCTGGCGGCGGTGGGCGCGAGCGCGATCACCGGCGGGCGGACCATGCCGACCATGTGGCAGGCGCTGAAGTACGCGCTGCCCGCCTTCCTCGCGCCGATCGCCTTCGTGCTCACCGAGCGCGGGGAGTACCTGCTGGCCCGCGGGCCGGTGACCGGGGTGCTGTGGACCAGCGTGGTGGCCGCGCTGGCGGTGCTCGGGCTGGCTGTCGCCACCGGTGGCTGGGTGCCGGGGATCGGCCGGGCCGGGGTGCCGAGCCGGGTGCTCGGTGCGCTGGCCGGGCTGTTCCTGCTCTACCTGGCCCCGGTGTCGGTGGCGATCGGGCTGGGCGCGCTGGTGCTGGCCGCGCTGCTCGCCGGGCTGAGCCGGGGGCGGGGGCGGGGCTCCGGCGGAGGACGTACCGAAAAGGATCAGCAAGAGGAACAGCGGACCGCAAGCAATGTCGCCGCACGCACCCCTTTCCCGCAAGGAGAAGCATGAGACGCATTCTGATTGCCGCGACCGTCACCGGCCTGGCCCTGGCCACCACCGCCTGCGGTGGCCGGCAGGACACCGCCGCCACCGACACCGGCGGCGAGGTCACCTGCGAGGTCGGCAAGGACACCCGGATCGGCATCGCGACCGGCAACGCCACCGGGGTCTACTTCGCGCTCGGCAACGCCTACGCCGAGCAGATCAACGCGGCCGGTGGCAAGGTGCAGGCCACCGCCGCCGAGACCGGCGCCTCGGTGCAGAACATCCAGCAGCTGGTCGCGGGCACCTACGCGGTCGCGTTCTCGCTGGCCGACACCGCTGCCGACGCGGTCAACGGGACCGGCAGCTTCACCTCGAAGCAGCCGGTCGCGGCGCTCTCCCGGATCCACACCAACTACACCCAGGTGATCGTCCGCAAGGGCGCCGGGATCAAGGACGTGGCCGGGATGAAGGGGAAGCGGGTCTCCACCGGCTCGCCGAAGTCCGGCACCGAGGTGATCGCCAACCGGGTGCTGAAGGCGGCCGGCCTCGACCCGGCCACGGACATCAGCGCCCAGAAGCTCGACCTGACCAAGACCGTCGACGGGATGAAGGACGGCACGATCGACGCGCTGTTCTGGTCCGGCGGGCTGCCCACCCCGGGCATCACCGACCTGCTGACGTCCGCGAAGGATCAGGTCGAGTTCCTCGACATCACCCCGCTGCTGCCGGCGATGCAGAAGATCAACGAGGTGTACCAGGAGGGCACCATCCCGGCCACCGCCTACCAGCTCCCGGCCGACGTGAAGACCATCATCGTGCCGAACTACCTGCTGGTCCGCGACGACCTCGACCCGAACGTGGCCTGCGTGCTGACCAAGACCCTGTTCGACCGCAAGCCGCAGCTGGAGCAGGCCAACGCCGCGGCGAAGGGGATCAGCCTGGACACCGCCCGCAAGACCGCGCCGGTCCCGCTGAGCCGCGGCGCGGAGAAGGCCCTGGACAGCCTGAACGCCCCGAAGTAGCAGCCTCTACGCAGTGGCGCCTCCGTCGACGACCAGGTCGTGACCGACCGTGAAGGCCGAATCGTCGGAGGCCAGCCACAGGATCGCGCCGGTGATCTCGTCGAGGCTGCCCACCCGGCCGATCGGCAGCGCCGACGCCAGCCGGGCGGCCCGGTCGTCCGGGGTCTCGCCGGGCCACAGCGACATCGCGGTGTCGGCCGGCCCCGGGCTGACCGCGTTGATCCGGATGCCGGCGCCGATGTACTCCAGGGCCGTGTTCCGGGTCAGCACGCTCACCGCGGCCTTGGTGGCGGCGTAGGCGCCGAGCCCCGGCCGGCGCCCGTGCGCGCCGATGTTCGACGCCACGTTCACGATCGTCCCGCCGGTGCCGCGCATCAGCGTGATCTCGTGCTTCATCGTCAGGTAGACGCCGGTCAGGTTGGTGGCGACCAGCCGGTCCCACTCGGCGGACGGCATCTCGGCCAGCGGCATCCCGCCGCCGAAGACGCCGGCGTTGTTGACCGCGACGTCCAGCCGGCCGAATCGATCGGCGACGGTGGCCAGCAGCGCCTCGACCTCGGACTCCACGGTCACGTCGGCGACGACCGGGACGCCGCCGGTCTCGGCCAGCGCGTCCTTGTCGCGCCCGGCGACCACCACGGTCGCGCCCTCCGCGGCCAGCGCCCGCGCGGTGTGCCGCCCGATCCCGGACCCGCCGCCGGTGACCAGCGCGACCCGGCCGGTGAAGCGATCCCCCATGTCATCCTCCACAATTTCAGAACGTCCGGTCAAGAAAGTGACGTGATCAGCGCGATCGCCTGCGCGGCGGCGTCGGTCGCCCGGCCGCTGCCCGGCCGCCCCTTCCCGACCACGCGCAGGCCCTGGAGCAGCACCAGCACCATCCTGGCCAGGGCGGCCGGGTCGGTCGAGGCGCGCAGCTCCCCGGCCGATCGGGCGCGGCTGAACGCCGAGGTGAGCGCCGCCTCCAGGGCCGACCAGCTGGCCTCCACGGTGAGCGCGGCCGCGGCGTCGGCGGGCAGCCGCTCGATCGCCGAGTTCACCACGAAGCAGCCGGTGCGGCCCTCGTCCGCGCTCGCATAGTCGTTGATCAGGGCGAACACCGCGGGCAGCGCCGGGCCGGGGCCGGCCAGCCGGGCGACGACGGCCGGGTCGCGCGCCGTCGCGTACGCGTCGAGAGCCTTCAGGTAGAGCTCGTGCTTGCCGCCGAAGGTGGCGTAGAGCCCGGCCCGGGCCACCCCGGTCGCGGCCACCAGATCGGCCATCGAGGTCGCCGCATAGCCCCGCTGCCAGAAGAGCCGCATCGCCCGGTCGAGCGCGTCGGCGACGTCGAACTCCTTGTTCCGTCCCACGCCGCCACCCTAGCAATTCCAGAATGCTCAGTCTAGAAAGCCCGGTCGCGCGCGGCTTCTACCATAGATAGAAATCGATCATGAAGCGGGGGCGTCCCGCGTCATGACCGTCCATCGTCCACGGGGGAGTGGAAATGCGTCATTCGAAGAAGTTATCCCTGCTCATCGCGTCCCTGGCGCTGCTCGCCGGGGCCGCGCTCAGGCCCGCCGCGGCGGTGGCCGCGCCGGAGCCGGCCGTCACCGTCCTGCCGTTCACCAACCCGTCCGACGTGGTCAGCACCGGGGACCGGGTCTTCGTGAGCGGCGGCAGCGAGTCCAAGCAGATCGTCGTGACCGACGCGGCCGGCGCGGTCATCGGCACCGTCGACGGCCTGGACGGACCCACCAGGCTGCAGCTCAGCACCGACCGCCGGACCCTCTACGTGACCCTGCCGCCGGCCGGGAAGATCGCCGCGTTCGACACCCGCTCGCTGCGGCGCACGGCCACCTACGACATCGGCGAGGGCAGCTGCCCGTCGTCGCTCGCCTACACCGGCCGGTATGTCTGGTTCGGCTACGGCTGCGAGAACGGGGACGGCAACATCGGCCGGATCGACCTCCTGCGCGGACCGACCCTGGTGACCAAGGGGCTCGCCGACGCCTTCTTCTACTATCCGCCACTGCTCGCGTCGGCCACGCGCAACCCCAGGGTGCTGCTCGCGGGCAACCAGCGCCTCAGCCCCTCGGTCGACATCGCCTACGCCATCGGCGCCGACGGCAAGCTGACCCGGATCAGCGCCACCACCTCGGACGACTCCGGATCGAACGGGCGCGACGTGGCGCTCGACCCGGCCGGGAGCACCGCGTTCTCGGCGAGTGGGGCGCCGTCCCAGGTGCAGTCGTACCCGGTCGAGAACATGGCCAAGACCGGGACGGCGTACGAAACCGGGTCGTACCCGAACGCCGTCGAGGCCGCGCGGGACGGTACGCGGGTAGCGGCCGGCGCCGACGCCCCGTTCGGCCCGGATGTCTTCGTGTTCAACCTGGACGGAACCCTGGTCACCCAGTTCGAGGTGGGCGGGTCGGGCGACACCCTGGTGCCCGGCGCCCTGGCGTGGTCGCCGGACGGTAGCCGGCTGTACGCGGTGACCGAAGGCGGCCACCTGCACGTCCTGCCGGTTCCGGCAGCCTGATTAAACGCGTTGCCGGTCCGGGGCGGGCCACATAGGTTGGACGCAGTTCCGAGCTCCCGAGGAGACCCGATCATGCTGTGCACCTGCCTTTATCTCGCCCCGGACCGGTGGCGCGGCTGAGACCGCTCGCGAGCTTCGCGCCGCCGTTCCCGCGTACGGGAATGGCGGTTTTTGTTTTCTGTGCACGAAACGAGCCCTCGTAGCCCAACTGGCAGAGGCCCGGCGTTGAGGACGCCGGTGGTGCGCGTTCGAATCGCGCCGAGGGCACAGCGTGGCAGCTCACGCCACGCGGGCGCGCCGACGCTGGAGAGTCGGGCCCGGCTGTAAACCGGGTGCTTCGCTGAGCAGGTTCGAATCCTGCCGCCCGCACGATCGCCTTCAAGGGCGCCGCAAGGCTCTCTTCAAGGCGAGCACGATCGCATGTCCGAGTGGTCAGGAGGCCGCCTGCAAAGCGGTTCACGCCGGTTCGAATCCGGCTGCGATCTCTGCACAGGATCCCGGAAAGAATCATGAACCGGTCCGGGACGGGTGCGGTACACCCCGGCAAGAGACAGCTCCCAGCAGAGGGAGACCGGGATGACCACCATGACGCAGCCTCGAGTTCTCACCTTCCGCCGATCGATCCGCGTCGCGCGCGTCGCGATCGTCGCCTTCCTAGTGCTCAACCTCGCCGCGGTCCAGGTGATGTTCGCCGCCGCCGGACCGGCAGGCGACCTCTTCGGTACGATCGGCCGCCTGCTCGGCCTCTACCTGGCCCTGGCCATGGCGTTCCAGCTGCTGCTGGTCGCCCGGCTGCCGATGGTCGACCGGGCGTACGGCATGGACCGTCTCACCTCCTGGCACCGCTGGACCGGCATGGCGATCTTCTGGCTGGCCGCCGCGCACCCGGCGTTCGTGCTGCTCGGTTTCGCCCGGCAGGACGGCGTCCCGGTCCTCGACGTGGCGGTCACCCTGGCGAAACAGCCGCCGGTGCTGCTCGGCATGATCGCCGCCGGCCTGCTCCTGGTGATCGTGGCGCTGTCCATCCGGGTGGCCCGGCGCCGGCTGTCCTACGAGACCTGGCACGCCATCCACTTCCTGCTCTACGTCGTGGTCCTGCTCGGCGTGCTGCACCAGGTCTACGAGGGGACCGCGTTCAAGGTCAACGTGCTCACCCAGGCGTACTGGTGGGGGCTGTGGGCGTTCGCGATCGGCGCCCTGCTGGCCGGCCGTCTGGTGGTCCCGCTGATCCGCAACTCCCGGCACCGGCTGCGGGTGGCCGCGATCGTCGCCGAGTCGGACGACACCGTGTCGGTGCACGTCACCGGCCGTGACCTGGACCGGCTGCCGGCCCGCGCCGGGCAGTTCTTCCTCTGGCGGTTCCCCGGCCAGAACCGGTGGTGGCAGGTCAACCCGTTCTCGCTGTCGGCCGCGCCGAACAGCCGGTCGCTGCGGCTCACCGCGAAGGGCGTCGGGGCGACCAGCGCCGGCCTGCGGGACCTGCCGATCGGGTCCAAGGTGTACGCCGAGGGCCCGTACGGGGCGTTCACCGCGGCGCACCGGACCCGGGGCGCGACCGTGCTGATCGCCGGCGGCATCGGCGTCACCCCGATTCGGGCGCTGCTCGAGGATCCGGACCTGACCGGGCATGTGGTGGTGCTCTACCGGGTACGTGCCGTGGAGGACGCGGTGCTCCTCGGCGAGCTGCGCAACCTGGCCGACGTCCGCCGGGCACGGCTGCACCTGCTGACCGGGCGCACCGGGACCGGCTACCAGCCGTTCGCCCCGGAGCGGCTGCTCGCCCTGGTCCCGGACATCACCGCCCGCGACGTCTACGTCTGCGGCCCGGACGCGATGACCACGTCCGTGCTGGCCAGCCTGCGCCGGCTGCGCGTCCCGTCCCGGCAGGTGCACGCGGAACGCTTCCGGCTGGCCGGATAGAGACGGGACCGTCCGGAAGATGCCCCCGGACGGTCCTCCCGAGGGTCCCGGGTGCTGCCTCCGTATGGGGGAGGCAGCACCCGGGACCTCTCATCCGATGGGGATACTGCCGAGATGACCGATGACGGACTGCTGCTCGCCGCGATCGTCGAGATGGCCGACGGGCACGCCGAGGCGGGCACGCGTTACGAGGACGCGGTCCTCGCGCTGCTGCCCCGCCACGGCGGCACCCTGGAACGCCGCACCCGGGCCACCACCGGCGCCGCCGAGGTGCATCTGATCCGGTTCCGGAATCGGGCCGGCTACGACAGCTTCATGACCGATCCCGATCGGCTGGCCCTGCGTGCCGGCCTCGGCGACGCCGCACCGGCCACCCGCGTGATCGAAGTCCGCGACGTGCTTCTTCCGGAGTGAGGCGCGGCGCCCGCCGGTGGTCGCGGCCGCGCTCGCGCTCGCGGGGATCGGCGGCCGGTTCGGCCGATGACCAACCATCCCCGCTGCCGCGATGCCGCCCACACCCTTACGGATCTTCTACTTGTACGACCAGCAGCCCCGTGGCAGTCGGCCCGCGATGCCCGGCCCGCTCCCGGCCGCTGCGCGTGTCGTGCGGGTCCGCGACCCCGCCGCACCGCCCAGCCGGCCGCGACCGCGACCCGAACCACGGGATCCCGCCGGCCGCGGCGGTGCGACGTACTGCCGCCGGCCGCGGGCCGCAGCCTCATGCCGAGGCGGCAGCTGCCCCCGGCGCCGCGTGACGCTCGATCACAGCGGCCGGTTCGGAGACGGACCCGCTGAGTACCGGGTCTGCCGAGAGGAGCGCGAGGCTAGCGAGTAGGGAAGGTGCAGGTCTGCGGGATCGCCGGCTACTTTCTGAAGGTCCATGTGATGTTCTTCGGGCGCCGCTTCGGATTGCTCGAGGACCGATCGTTATGGCCGGGTGTGTTCCTCGCGGGTGTTGTCGGCCCAGCCGAGCACCCCGATGGCCCCACACTCCGTCGCGACTGCCGTCGCCTCGTCGAGCAGTCGCTCGGCTTCGTCTGGACGACCGTCCCGGTAGGCCAGGTCCGCCAGCGCCACCAGCCCGGCCGCTACCCCCGCCGGGAAATCGAGCTCTCGGCGGAGCGCTACCGACTCCTCCAGCAGGAGGCGCGCCGTGGCGTGATCCCCGGCCAGGCCCGCCGCGAAGCCCAGGTGCCGCACCGCGTAGGACAGGGTCAGCCGATTGTCGGTCGCCCGGGCCAGGGCCGCAGAGCGCTGCAGGTGCGGGTGCGCCGCATCCCCGTCCTCGCGCACGACCTGGTGGAAACAACCCAGCCAGAACTCCGCCTCGGCCAGCGCGTGGTCGTCGCCGAGCGCGGCGTACAGCTCGGCGGCCCGGTTGAAGGCGACCAACTCACGCGGGTCCTCCCGGCGGTCGCGGAGGAACGCCGCGTGCAGAACCCGACCCCGCGCCAGTGCCAGGTCGGCTTCGAGGCTGTCCAACTGCTCGGTCGCGGCTGGTACCGCGTCAGGATCGCCGTTGAAGGTGGCCGCGTGGTAAAGCTCAGCTGCTCGTTGGAGTCTGGGATCTTGCGACATCGCCTCAAGCTAGCGCAAGCTCGCCCGGCCGTGGCACCCGTCGATGAATGCAGCCATCGCGCACCGTCGTAGTCATCCTCGGGTAGTCACATGGATGGTGCTGGGGAGGGGAGCCTCGCGACGGTGACCATATGGCGCATGACGGGGATCGGGATGCCGGGATTGCGGGCGGCATGTTTCGCACTGCGCGTGTCAAGCAGGAGTGTCACCAGGGTTTCCGCCGATATCGAGGGGTTGAGCCAGGCTCGCAGGCGGACGCGTTGATCGGTGTCGGCAGCGAGCCTGCGCAGCGATGGTGGCGAGAGTCGGTGGTCCTCGCTGGCGGCTCTGCGCACGATCGGGTCGGGGTCGTGGCTGAGCTGTTCGGCGAGTGCGCTGGTGGAGGCCGGGTCGGCGAGGGCGAGGATCCGCATCCGGGGGTTGGGATCGGCCGCATAGCGCAGCAGCCCGTCCCGGGGGAAGTTGGGATGGGTGTGCGGTCGGCCGGGAAAGGACGGGCTTCCTTCCCACCAGGCAGCCACCTCCAGGAGCATCGCCGGCGGAGCGTCGTCGCATGACTCGGCGAGGAAGAGTCGCACGATGCGGTCCTGGTCACGGGCGAGCGTCGCCACTACGTCGGTGGGCAGGCGAGGTGCTCGTGCGACGCTTCGCCGGACCAGCAGTTTCGGCGAGGCGGCCAGCTGGCGCATGGCCTCGGCGTTCTCGTGGAGGGCGCCGACCCACCACAGCGCGGTCGTGACGTCGGCCGGGTCGATGTCGGGGACTTCGGCCGCCGCCGCCGCGATTTCCTGCGGCGTCCGGGGTGGTGTGGCGTCAGGGTGCGGAGCATCGCCGACGCCACGGCCCCCGCGGGAGCGTTGCTGAGCGGCCAGTTGCTCCGCCGCCAGCTCCGCGAACTTTTCTCGCTGTCGCGGATCTGGCGTGGTGGTGAGGAGCCTGTCCCACTGCGTAGCTGAAAGGCGGCCGGATTCTGCAGCGCCGGCGCGCACCCGCGCGGCGTCGTGGACTACTGCGGCATCCATGACCCCGGCAGGAAGGTCATCCCGGTGAAGAAGGCCGGTTTCGCCGAGATCCAACAGGTCAAGCAGCACGTCTTCAGGCGCTGAGCGGTTGAGTCCCAGCCCGAACAACCAGCAGAGGGCTACTCGCCGGTCGAGGTTGGCGGTTGCGGTCAGTCTGGCCCAAGCCCGGTCACGAACGTCGCCAGCAGGTGTGTCAGTCATCGACCGAAGGCTAGAACACTGGACCATCGGCTGCCCCGCCCTCCCGGCGACAAAGGCCAGATCTTCGCCGGTAGGCAGCTGGGTGTCGTCACCTCCGACATGCCAGACCCGGTTCAGGGCCGGCGAGTGAGCCCGTGGTAGGTCCAGCGGTATGTCGCGTTCGTTGTGCGGGCGACACTGTCCAGAACGGCTCCGGCGTCCAGCCAGGGCTGCACCAGGGATCCACGGACCTCACGAGCGGCCAGCGGTTCATAGCCGTTGTCCTCTTTGCGCAGGTCGAGGACGGTGAGCTGCCCTTCGTACCGGGACGTTCCGTAGCTCCGGATCCCCCCGGCCAAGAAGGCCGAGAAGTCCCCGGGCGTGGGGAACAGCGACGACGACCATCGTTGAGCCGGGACGGCTCGACCGTTGAAGTGGTCGTTCCCCAAGGCGACCACGAACGACTCGTCGTCTCTGCTGATGGTCGCGGACAGATGCTCGTGCTGGGCCGAGAACCCGGCCCCGGTGAAGAGGGAGCCGAGAGCCGAGTTGGTCGTGCGCTCGGTGACGAAGACGGCGGGGCGGCCGCCTGACCTCTGATCGAGAACTCCGTAGCGCCGCGCCGCACTGACGCTTCGGACGCCGAACAGGGAGGGGACCGGACCGGCCGTGACCTTGCTGAGCCGCAACACGCACACCGAGGCGACCGCGTCGCCGTTGACGAGTTGGGGGGTCAGCCAGGCAACCGGGAGCAGGCGTTCCAGGTGGTCGGCGGGCAGGCGGTAGTTGAAGATGATGCGCTCTTCGACGAGAGCGCGAACTGAGGGCAGCGGGCTACCCGTCGCCGTCAATTCGGGGGGATCAAGTACCGGCATGGGTCCCAAGTCTGCACGCCAGTGCCGCGATGACACCAGGGCCTGGATCCGCGGTGACTTCGGCTCGGAGCCGGAAGTCGGGCGGCGAGCCAAAGCGTTCGCGCGCGGCGGACCGCGTCGCGCATGATCGGCGGCATGAGTGCCAGGTTGCGGGCGTTGGGCCGGGAAGCCGTCGAGATCGCCGAGCGGGGTTCTTATCCCGGGCCGGACGGGCCGGTGGAGATCGCCGGGCAGGTCGCCCGGGCGGTTGCCGGCACCCGGCTGCACCTGCCCGCCGACGACCTGCCGGAGCCCACCCCGGCGGCCGGTCCGCCGGTGATCGAGGTGACCGCCGAGTCCACCCTCGGGGCGGCGCGCCGCCTCGGCGGGAACCCGGCCTGCCTCAACTTCGCCTCGGCGCGCAACCCGGGTGGCGGCTTCCTGAACGGCGCCCAGGCCCAGGAGGAGAGCCTGGCCCGCAGCTCCGCGCTCTACCCGTGCCTGCTGGCGGCCGGCGAGTTCTACGAGCACCACCGGGCGGAACGTTCGCTGCTCTACACCGACCGGGTGATCTACGCGCCGGCGGTTCCGGTGTTCCGCGACGACAAGGGCCGGCTGCTGCCCACGGCGTACCCCGTCTCGTTCCTGGTGTCGGCGGCCCCGAACCGGTCCGCGATCAGCCGCAACCAACCGGAATCCCTGCCCGCGATCAGCGGCGCGCTGGCCCGCAGGGCCGCGCGGGTGCTCCGGGTCGCTGCCGCGCACGGCCACCGCGAGCTGGTGCTCGGCGCCTGGGGCTGCGGCGTCTTCGGCAACGATCCGGGCGAGGTGGCCCGGGTCTTCGCCGGCGCGCTCGCGGTCAGCCCGTGGTTCGACCGGGTGGTCTTCGCGATCCTGGACCGGGGCGGCGCCACCCGCGGCGCGTTCGAGCAGGTTTTTCGATCATGAAAGCCCCCTAGGATGATGCGGGTGGCCGACGACTTCGACGATCCGCTGGTCCGCTTCGGGCGCTGGGCGCTCGCCAAGGTGTGGCTGGGCTGCGTGCTTTCCGGTGGTTACGCGCTCGGCCGGCACTACCACTGGCCGCAGGCCTTCCTGACCGCCGCCGCCGTGCTCGGCGCCGTGGCGATCGCGTTGACCTGCTCCTTCCTGCCGATCTGGACCCGGCACCGGCCGAGCGGCATCCCGGTCGTCGACGTCGGGTTGCGGGTGATGGTCTGGGGCGGCCTGGTCGCCTCGGTGCTGGCCCTGCTGATCGGCACCCCGGCGGTCGGCATGGTGGCCGCGGCGCTGCTGCTGAACACGGCGGCGCAGAGCTTCGGCGACCCGTTCGCCCCGTTCCTGCGCCGGCTCCGGATCACCCCGGAGGTGACCCACATGTCGCGGAGGAAGCGACCCAGCTGGTAAACGGCTGTTTACTTGCTTCTGGGCAGGCTGTCGCCCGGCCGACGTTCCGGAGGCGTCTCGGACATCGCGCCTGGCCCGGACCGCGCCCGGTTGCTGGCGGGCTGACCCGACAAGATCGAAGACCCTCTTTCCGGTACGCCGGAGCGGGGCTCCGCAGCCCGGCGCTGACCGGCTCTCAGCAGCTCCGCCCGGGTGCCGACTCTGTGGGTATGAAACGGTTCTGGGCGGATCGCAGCGCGAGCCTCAAGAGCATGGCGGCGATCGTGGTCGCGGACGCGATCACCCGGTCCCGGCTCGGCGAGGTGGCCCGCACCGCCACCGCGCCGGTCGGAGGTTTCCGCCACTAGCCGACAGGTTCGTCCCTTTCTCCCTGGCCGGAATCCGTCATCCTGGTCGTGGTCCGTCCCGACTTCCCCTCCGGAGGCCCCATGAGAACTGGTCTGTACGACCGCCTCGCCGAGCCCGCCCGCCTCTCCGAGCTGGCCCGGTACGACCTGGTCCACCCGACCCTGCGAGCGGCGCTCGACGAGGTGGCCAAGCGCAGCGCGAAACTCCTGGAGACCCCGGTGTCGCTGGTGTCCGTGCTGGGCGCCGACGCGCAGCAGATCGTCGGGGCGTACGGGGTGGCCGACTGGGTCGCGGCCGCACAGGGCGCACCCGCCGAGTGGGCGGTGTGCAGCCGCACCGTGCTGAACGGCGAGCCGTACTGCGTGGCCGACTTCAGCGACGACCCGGCGCACGCGGCCAACCCGTTCCTGGCCACCAGCGGTCTGCGCAGCTACCTGGGGGTGCCCCTGGTCGCGCCGGATGGGATCATGCTCGGGGCGCACTGCGTGGTGGACACCCGGCGCCGGATCTACACCGATGTGGACCTCGCCGTGCTCAGCGACAGCGCGGACGAGGCGATGGAGGCGTTGCTCCGGTTCCGGCGCTGAGTCGTGGGGTGATGTGATGGATCTCGACAAGGGTGCCGGGCTGCTGCACCGGCTCACGTCGTACGTGCCGGACCGCGAGTGGGACGTGCCGGTGGACGACCCGCGGGTGCGCCACGACCTGGTCCCGAACGATCCGGCGACGCTGCCGCCACCGATGAAGGCGTACCCGGACCCGATCGAGGTGCTGGACCTGCCGCGCGAGCTGCCCGACCCCGGGGTGGCCGCGACCGCCGTGCTGGCCGGTGCGCGGGCGCCGGCCCGGCCACTGGACGCGGCGCAGCTGGGCCGGGTGCTCTTCCTCGGCGCCGGGGTGGTGCGGACCGCCGAGCGCAACGGGCGGCCGGTCCTGTTCCGGGCCGCCGGGTCGGCCGGGGCCCGGTTCCCGCTCGAGGTCTACGTCAGCGCCCGCGGCGTGCCCGGCGTCCCCGACGCGGTGTACTGGTACGACCCGCTGCGGCACGCCCTGGCCCGGATCGGCCCGGCCGCCGCGGGCACGGTGACCACCCTGGTCGTCACCGGGGTGCCGTGGCGGACCGGCTGGCGCTACGCCGAGCGCGGCTGGCGGCACCTCTACTGGGACGGCGGCACGCTGCTGGCCCAGCTGACCGCCGCGGCCGACAGCGCCGGCCTCGCGCCGCGGCTGCGGTCGCTGTTCCCGGACGCGACGGTGCGCGAGCTGGTCGGCGCGGACGGCGTGCACGAGTACCCGCTCGCCCTGCTCTCGCTCGGCGACGGCGAGCCGGCCATCGGCCCGGCCGGTCCGGCGCTGCGCGGCGAGCTGCCGCCGGTCGAGTTCCCGCTGTGCACCGCGGCGCAGCGGGCCGGCGAGCGGGACACGCTGGGCGCGCCGTGGCCGGCCGCCCCGGCGCTGGCCGACGCGCCGCCGTCCGCCACGCTCGACGAGGTGGTCCGCCGCCGGGGCTCGCAGCGGCGGATGGACCGGAGCCGGACGCTGCCGCCGGAGTCGTTGCGGTGGCCGCTGGCCGCGGCGCTGCGCGGGGTGCCGGTGCCGCACTGGGTCGCCGTGCACGGCGTCGACGGGATGACGCCGGGGGTGTACCGCTGGCCGGACCTGGAGAAACCGCGGCAGGCCGCGGAGCTGCGCGGCGAGCTGCTGCGGATCTGCCTGGACCAGGGGCTGGCCGCCGACGCGGCGTACGTGGTGATCGCGGCCGTCCCGCTCGCCGGCCTGGACGACCGCGGCTACCGCGACGCCCAGCTGGCCGCCGGGCTGGTCGAGGGCCGGCTGCACCTGGCGGCGTACGCGCTGGGTGCGAGCGCGTCCGGGATGACCTTCCTGGACTCGGAGGTGCCGGCCCTCCTCGGCGAAGCCGACGACCTGGCGACGCTGCTGTTCACCTGCGTGGGCGTGCCGGAGTACCGTTCCCGGGCGGGCGGCGCCCCGGGCGCCCCGGTCGCGGTCCGCACGGTGATCCCCCGGCTCGGCGACTCCTAGAGCGCCTGTTTCGGAGTCCGGCCGAGTGCGAGGCGAGGTCAGGAGGGTGGCTGGCAACGGCCCCGGATCGCCCGCATACCGGGGTTGTATGTGGGTGATCCGGGGACGCTGCCAGGCGCGCTCCTGGCCACGCCGCAGCCCCGGTCGGACTCCGAAGCAGGCGCTAGCGCCGGGGTGGCGCACGCCGGCCTTGTGCCGGTGGCCGGAAGCGCAGCAAGATGCGGCATGCTGCAGTTTCTGGAGACGCTGGGGGCGGGCTGGTTCGCGCTGCTGGCGCTGGCGGAGAACATCGTCCTGGTCGGACTGGGCGCGCTGCTCGGACACGGGGCGCTGCGGCTGCCCGGCGCCCAGCGGCTCACCCCGGACCCGGGGCCGGTGAGCCGGCTGGAGCTCGCGCTGGTCGGCAGCACCACGCTGATCAACACGGCGATCACCGTGGCCGGGTGGTGGCTGTGGAAGTCCGATGTCATCGTGCTGCGCACCGGCCTGGGCTTCGCCGCGGTCGCCGAGCTCCTGGTGCTGATCATGGTGATGGACGTGCTGATGTACGCCGGGCACGCCACCGTCCACGTGCGGGTGCTGTTCCCGTGGGTGCACCGGCTGCACCACGTCTTCGCCGACGCCCGGCCGATCACGCTGTTCGCGCTGCACCCGCTGGAGGCGATCGGGTTCGGGGCGATGTGGCTGGTGGTCCTCGCCGTCCACCCGTTCTCGATCGCGGCCCTCGCGGCGTACACGGCACTGAACCTGATCTTCGGGATCCTCGGCCACCTCGGTGTCGAGCCGTTGCCGCCGGCCGTACGCGGAAATCTGCTCTTCCGATGGATCGCCACGCCCACCATGCACGTCGGACACCACGCCGATCCCCGCTACAACCTGGGCTTCTACACCACCGTGTGTGATCGGCTGCTCGGCACGCTGGAGCCCGGTTACGACATCCGGCGGGCCGCCGCCGTGCCCGAGCCCTACCGCGAGACCGTCACTCGCTGAGTTTTTGTCATACCCCGCGCGCATCATCGCGGCATGGGAGAACCAGCCATGCCGATCCGTCGCCGCATCGAGTTGTCCGTCGCCGAGACCCGCCTGCGCTTCCAGCAGCTGGTCCGGCTCACCGGCCTGACCGGCCAGGTGACCGTGGTGGCCGACGGTGGCCGCCCGATCGCCGCCATCGTCCCGGCCCGCGACGTGCTGGAGCCGCCACCCGACCCGCCACGACCGGCCGCCGAGGTCAGCGCCGAGGCCCGGGCCGGCTGGCTGCGCCGGATCGAGAAGGTGCGGGAGGACGTGCGCCGGCAGCACGCCGGGCGGATCCGCGAGTTGTCCCACGCCTTGGACGAGGCGTGGCAGCTGCTCGACCAGTTGCACCCGCACGGCACCGACCGCCACGTGGACACGCTGCGTGCGGCCCATGGAGACCTGCGTCGCAGCCAGTGATCAATCACCACTTGACCTATCGATGCGGGGGTAAGATCGGCTGATGGCACGCCAGCTCGATCTCTTCGTCCCCGGGGTGGTGTTCCTCGATGTCATCTTCACCGGGTTGCGGGAGCTGCCCGGGCCCGGTGCCGAGGTGCGTGCCTCCGGGATGGGCTCCTGCCCGGGCGGCGTGGCCAACCTGGCGGTGGCGGCCAGCCGGCTCGGCCTGCGCACCGGGCTCGGCACCGCGCTGAGCACGGACGCCTACGGCGAATTCTGTCATCAGGTGCTCAGCCGGCAGGAGGGAATCGACCTCTCCGCGTCCCGCCGCCTGGACGACTGGCACTCGCCGGTCACCGTCTCGGTCGCCTACGACCGGGACCGCAGCATGATCACCCATGGGCATCCGCTGCCCACCGACGACCAGGGCCTGGTCAACGGATTGCCCGCGGCGCGCGCGGCGGCGGTGAGCCTGGGCGGTTCGGGCACCGGCTGGGTGTCCCGGGCCGGGCGCAACGGGACCCTGATCTTCGCCGATGTCGGCTGGGACGAGACCGACCAGTGGGATGTCGACGCCCTCGCGGTGCTGCCCGACTGCCACGCCTTCCTGCCCAACGCGGTCGAGGCGATGCGCTACACCCGCACGGGCACGCCGGCCGCCGCCCTCGACAAGCTGGCCGGCCTGGTCCCGATCGTGGTGGTGACCGACGGCGGGGACGGCGCGCTGGCCGTCGACTCGGCGACCGGCGAGGTGGCGACCGTGCCGGGCGTGCCGGTGGAGGCGCTCGACCCGACCGGCGCCGGTGACGTCTTCACCGCCGGGTTCATCGCCGGCACGCTCGGCGGCTGGCCGCTCGCCGACCGGGTGGCCTTCGCCAACCTGGTGGCCGCGCTCTCCGTCCAGCACTTCGGCGGGTCGCTGTCGGCGCCCGGCTGGGGCGACATCGCCGACTGGTGGCAGGCCACCCTGCGGGCCGCCGAGCGGCGCCACCCGGAGTCCAGCGAGGGCCAGCTGGCCCGGCGGTTCGGGTTCCTGCCCGAGGTGATCCCACCCGGCCGGCGCAACGCGGTGCACCGGGCCACCGCGACGATCGCCCAGCTGTCCGACGCGCTCGCCGAGCAATGACGGCCGGGCACCGGCGCGACACCGCGGTGGGTTATGCCTTCCTGGCGCCCAGCCTGGTCGGGGTCGGCGGCTTCCTGCTGCTGCCGGTCGCGGTGGTGGCCGGGATCAGCCTGTTCCGGTGGGACCTGGTCAGCCCGGCGCACTGGACCGCCCTGGACAATTACCGGTCGATCCTCACCGACCCGGCCTTCGGCCGCTCGCTGGCCGTCACCGCCTTCTTCGTGCTGCTGGTCATCCCGGTGCAGACCGCGCTCGGCCTGGCCGCCGCGGTGCTGCTCGACCAGCGGCTGCCCGGCTCCACGGTGTTCCGCGCGGTGCTGGTGCTGCCCTGGATCAGCGCCCCGCTCGCTCTCGGCGTGGTCTGGCGCTGGCTGCTCGACCCGTCCGACGGTGCGGTCAACCAGCTGCTCGGCCACCGGGTCGAGTGGCTGACCAGCCCGGTCCTGGCGCTGCCGTCGGTCGCCGCGGTCACCGTCTGGACCAATGTGGGCTATGTGGCGCTGTTCTTCCTGGCCGGTCTGGCCGGCATCCCGCCGCAGTACTCCGAGGCCGCCCGGATCGACGGCGCCGGCCCGTGGCAGGGGTTCCGCCGGATCACCCTGCCGCTGCTCCGGCCGACCATGTTCTTCGTCCTGGTGACCGGCGTGATCAGCAGCTTCCAGGTGTTCGACACGGTCTACGCGATGACCCGGGGCGGGCCGGCCGGGCGCACCGAGGTGGTGGCCTACGCGATCTACCGGGAGGCGTTCGTCGACTTCCGGATGGGGCGGGCGGCGGCCATGTCCGTGCTGCTGTTCCTGCTGTTGATCACGGTGACCCTGGCGCAGCAGACGTATTTCCGCCGGCGTACCACGGAGGAGATGGGGTGAGGACCGTGCGGCGAGCCGTGCTGACCTATCTCGCGCTGGGACTGGGCGCGCTGGTGATCCTCGCGCCCTACCTGATGAGCGTGCAGACGTCGGTGAAGACGCCGCGGCAGTTCGCCCAGCAGCCGCCGCTGGCCCCGCCCGACCCGGTGACCGGGGCGAACTACGCGGAGCTGGTGGTCGGCGGGCACACCCTGGTCCCGCCACTGGTGATCACCCTGCAGGTGGTGCTGGTGGTCGTGCTCGGGCAGCTGACCTGCTCGGTGCTCGCGGCGTACGCGTTCGCCCGGCTCGACTTCCCGGGCCGGGACGCGCTCTTCTGGGTCTACCTGGCCACCCTGATGGTGCCGATCGTGGCGGTCCTGGTGCCGCGGTTCGTGCTGCTCAGCGAGGCCGGCCTGGGGAACACGTTCTGGGGGATCGTGCTGCCCGCGATGTTCGGCTCGCCCTATGCCATCTTCCTGCTCCGCCAGTTCTTCCGGGCCATCCCGCAGGAGCTGCTGGACGCCGCCCGGATCGACGGCGCCGGCCACCTGCGGGTGCTGCGGCACGTGATCCTGCCGTTGAGCCGCCCGATCCTGGCCACCCTGCTGATCATCACGGTGGTCACCCACTGGAACGACTTCCTCTGGCCGCTGGTGATCACCAGCGGCGAGCGGTGGCAGGTGCTGACCGTGGCGGTGGCCGGCCTGCAGAGCCAGTACCAGGGCAACTGGACGCTGGTGATGGCCGCCACCACGCTCGCCACCATGCCGCTGCTCGTGCTCTTCGTGATCTTCCAGAAGCACATCGTCCGATCGATCACCATCACCGGGATGAGGTGAGCACATGCGACGACTGTCCCTGCTGCTGATGACCCTGCTCCTGCTGGCCGGCTGCTCGGTGGCCGGCGGCGACGAGCAGGACGGCAAGACCACGGTCACCTTCCGGCTCTGGGACGACCAGGTGGCCAAGGCGTACGAGCAGTCGTTCGCCGCCTTCGAGAAAGCCCATCCGGACGTCAAGGTGACCGTCCAGCTGGTGCCGTGGGCGGACTACTGGACCAAACTGCCGGCCGACATCGCAGCCGGCACCACCGCGGACATCTTCTGGACCAACACCTCGAACTTCGGGATCTACGCCGACAACAACCAGCTGCTGCCGGTCGACCCCGACCCGGGCTGGACGACACCGGTCGTCGACCTCTACACCCGCAACGGCAAGCTGTGGGGCGTGCCGCAGCTGTGGGACTCGATCGCGCTCTTCTACAACAAGGACCTGGTCGCCAGGGCCGGCGTCGACCCGGCCACGCTCACCTGGGACCCGGCCGGGGCCAAGGACACGCTGCGCGCGGCGGCCCGCAAGCTCACCGACCCGGGCGCCGGCGTCTTCGGCATCAACGCGGCCTTCGACCAGCAGGCGATCCTCTGGGACTTCGTCGGGTCGAACGGCGGCACCTGGCAGTCCGGCGACTCGTTCACCTTCGCCGGCCAGCCGAAGACCGAGCAGGCCGTGCAGTACGTGGTCGACCTGATCAACAAGGACCACGTGGCGCCGCCGGCCGCCGACACCAACACCAACGGCGACAAGACGCTGCAGCTGTTCACCCAGGGCAAGATCGCGCTGTTCCAGTCCGGGCCGTACCACTTGAAGAGCATCCAGGAGGGCGCCGGGTTCGCCTGGGGGCTGGCGCCGATGCTGACCGGCCCGGCCGGGCGGGTCGGGGTGGTGCACGGGGTGGCCGCGGTCGCCTCGGCGAAAACGCCGCACCGGGACGCCACGGTCGAGGTGCTCAGGTGGCTCGGCTCGGCGGAGGGGCAGCGACCGCTCGCCGAGGGTGGTTACGCGTTCCCCGGGGTGACCGCGGCGCAGCCGGCCTTCGTCGACTACTGGAAGAAACAGGGCGTGGACGTGCAGCCGTTCCTGGACTCGGCCGGCGGGACCACCTTCCCGGCCCCGGTCGGGCCGAAGGTCGGGGCCGGCGGGACCGCCTACACGCCGATCCTGCAGCAGGTCTTCCTCGGCCAGCTCGGGGTTCCGGAGGGCCTGCGGAGAGCGCAGGACGCGGGAAACGAAGCGATGAAGGGCTGACATGCGACTGACCGTTCTGGGCGGCGGCGGCTTCCGGGTGCCGCTGGTCTACAAGGCGCTGCTCGCCGACCACCGGCACACCGGGATCACCGAGGTGGCGTTGCACGACGTCGACCCCGGGCGGCTGGACGGGATCGGCCGGGTGCTGGCCGCGCTGGCCCGCGACGTGCCGGACGCGCCCGCCGTGGTCACCACCACCGACCTGGACGAGGCGCTGACCGGGGCGGCGTTCATCTTCTCCGCGATCCGGGTCGGCGGGCTGCGCGGCCGGGTGGTCGACGAGCACGTCGCGCTCGCCGCCGGCGTGCTCGGGCAGGAGACCGTCGGGGCCGGCGGGATCGCCTACGGCCTGCGGTCGGTGCCGGAGTCCCTGCGCATCGCCGAGCGCGCCGCCCGCCTCGCCCCGGACGCCTGGCTGATCAATTTCACCAACCCGGCCGGCCTGGTCACCGAGGCGATGTCCGGCCCGCTCGGCGACCGGGTGATCGGCATCTGCGACTCGCCGACCGGCCTGGTGGACCGCGTCCTGCGGACGCTCCAGGTCAACCCCGCGGAGGTACGCGTCCACTACGCCGGCCTCAACCACCTGGGCTGGCTCTACGGCGTGCACGCCGGCGACCGCGACCTGCTGCCCGGGCTGCTCGCCGACGACGACCGGCTGGCCGGCATCGAGGAGGGCCGGCTCTTCGGCGACCTGCGCTCGCTCGGTGCGATCCCGAACGAGTACCTGCACTACTACTACGACCCGAAGGGCACCCTGGAGGCCGTCCGCGACGCCCCGCAGACCCGCGGCGCCTTCTTGCGCGAGCAGCAGGAGCGCACCTACCGGGAGCTCGCCGCCCGGGATCCGCTCGATGCCTGGCTGGACGCCTGGCGGGAGCGGGAGGCCACCTACATGGCGGAGAACCGGGAGCTGGCCGGCGCGGGGGAGCGGGAGCACGACGAGGGCCGGCCGGCCGGCTACGAGGGGGTGGCGCTGGCGGTGATGCGGGCCCTGGCCCGGGACGAGCCGGCCACCCTGATCCTCAACGTCCGCAACCGCGGCACCCTCGACGTCCTGGACGACGACGCGGTGGTCGAGGTGCCCTGCCGGGTCGACGCCCGGGGCGCGGTGCCGCTGCCGGTCGGCCCGCTGCCGGCGCACGCGGTCGACCTGGTCCGCACGGTCAAGGCCGTCGACCGCCTGGTCCTGCGGGCGGTCGCGACCGGCTCCCGCGAGGCCGCGGTCCAGGCCATGGCCACCCACCCGCTGATCGCCGACCGCGCGGTCGCCGAGCGGCTGGTCGACTCCTACCGAGCGGAGCTGCCCGAGTTGTCCTACCTGACCTGACCCCACCCGGGGCGGTCCTATCTGTCCTGGCGCCAGCTCGCTCCGGCCGGGATGAACTGCGGCTCGCGGCCGGCGTGGGTGACCAGGGCGTACATCTGGCTGGCGGCCAGCACGCCGGCCGCCGCGCGCACGACGTCGCCGGTGATCCCGCCGGGCAGCAGCGGGGCGACGCCGAACCAGACCAGGGCCGCCGCCGCCCAGGCCGCGACCGCGGCGACGCGGCAGTGCCGGTCGAAACCGCTGTACAGCGCGACGCTCGCCCAGACCAGGACGGTCGGGGCCGGGAAGGCGCCCATCGGCCGCCCGAGCAGTGCGATCAGCAGGCACGCCGCGAGCGCCAGGCCCGCGCCGATCGCCGACCGGCGCAGCGCCACCCATCCGGAGACGGCGGGCAGCGCCTGGACGACGTCGGAAACCATGCGAAAGATCCTGGGCGTTGGCAGTGTCCGTCGAGTGTCCGCGAGTTGAACAACTTTCGCGAATATGGGTCGCCGTCAAACCTCGGCGGTCCTGCCTGGAACCTCGACGCGATCGACGGTGTCATGGAAGGGACGAGGGAGGTTGCCGGTGTTCGTCCGGATCTCGATGGTGGTTGTGCTGCTCACGCTGACCGCCTGCGCCCCCGACCCGAAGCAGGGCAGCCCGGCGCCGACCGGCCCGGCGCCTGGTGTTCAAGCGTCGGGTGGCCAGAGCGCTCTCTCCGGGCCCAGCCTGGACTGCGCCGCGCCGATCGACACCCTGGCCGCCCCGCCGGCCGGGTACACCCCGATGCTCGACGCGGTCGCGCTCTCCACCGAGTTGCTGCAGGCCAACGACTCCGGTGACGGGACGCTGTTCGCCAAGACCGGCCTGCTGATCCGCACCGGACACCCCGCCGAGCTGCTGGTCCCCAGGGGAAGGGCCGAGGTGGAGTGGGGCAACACCGGCGACCGGGAACGCGCCGCCCACCTGCACATCCCGGCCTGCCCGAAGTTCGGTGCCGGCGACTGGCAGGTCTACCCGGGCGGCTACTACGTGACCGCACCGGTCTGCCTCCCGGTCGAGGTCCGCGCCGACGGCCGCACCACCACGATCCACGTCCCGGTCGGCAAGGCCTGCCCGGCTTAGGCCTCCGCTCGGCAGTCGCCCGAGCCACGTCGAGGGTGTCGCCGGCCTGGCCGCTCCCGTCCGGCCACCGGGCTCGCCACTCCGGTGATCCCGGCCGGCTCGCGGACTCAAGCCGGCGGTGGCTCGATCGGGAACAGGATCGGGCTGAGCAGGTACTGCGCGCGGCCCGGGGCCGGCTCCTGGGCGAGCCGGGGCACGATGGCCGCGCGCAGTTCGCTGATCAGCTCGGTCAGCTCCTCGGGGCTGAGCCAGACCGCGTGCTGCCGATAGCCGACCAGGTCCCGCGCCGGGTCGGAGCCGGGCCGGTCCAGGTAGGCGCCGAACTCCGCGATCAGCGCCGTCATCGCGATGGTGAACGCCCGCCGGTGCTCCTCGGCGGTCAGCCCGGCCGCCGCCGCGGCGCTGATCGACGCCCGGTCCTGCCGCAGCCGGTAGCGCCGCTCGACCGCCCCGCGCACCCGCCGCTCGGCCGCGACCTCCAGCACCCCGCCGTTGCCGAGCAGGTCGATGTGCCGGTAGACGGTCGCCTTCGACACGTCCGGCAGCCGCTCGACCAGCTCCGCGGTGGTCATCTCGCGGCCGCCACGCAGCGCGTGCACGATCCGCAGCCGGACCGGATGTGCCAGCAGTTCAGCGGTCTCCACCCGATCAATCTAATCCATGCTACCTTTCTCAACTATGAGAACGATAGCGCTCGTCGTCTACGACCAGCTGAGGGCCGGGCGCTTCGACGAGCTGGCCGAGCTGTTCACTCCGGAGATGCGGGCCGTGGTCGCCCCGGAGACGGTCCGGGTCGCCTGGACCGTGCAGACCGCGGGCGCGCCCACCGAGCCCGGCGACCCCGCCGCCGAGGAGACAGATCAAGGGCTTCTTCGGGTACGACTCCCGGTGCGCTGCCCGACCGGCGACTTCGTGATCGTCCTGTCCCACGACGAGTCCGGTCGCCTGCACGGCCTGCGTCTCGCCCCGGCCGCCGGGGCCCCGTGGCAGCCGCCGCGCTACGCGAGGCCGTTCCGCTTCACCGAGTGCGAGACCAGCGCCGGAGTCTTGTCCCTGCCGAACAAAACGCCGAACACCACGAGCAGGGGGCAGGCGGTGATCCTGCTTCCCGGCGGTGGACAGCAGGACCGGGACGGCACCGACGGCCCCCACAAACCCCTCAAGGACCTCGCCTGGGGCCTGGCCGGCCGGGGCATCGCGGTGCTCCGCTTCGACAAGCCGCCGCCCGAGCGCACCCTCACCGAGGAATACGTCGCCCCGGCGCTCGCCGCCGTACGCCAATTGCGGGAACAGCGACCAGCCGTGGACCCGGACCGGATCTTCCTCCTCGGCCACAGCCTGGGTGGCAAGGTCGCGCCGCGGGTGGCCGCGGCCGAGCCCGCGATCGCCGGCCTGATCCTGCTCGCGGCCGAGGCGATGCCGACGCACCGATCCGCGCAGCGGGTCGCGCGGCAGCTGGCCGCGCGTGATCCGGGGCCGGCGAGCGCGGCGATGCTGGCCGCGGTCGACCGGCAGGTGGCGGTGGTCGACGACGCGCTGACCGCGGAGACGCCGGCCGCGGACCTGCCCTTCGGCTTTCCCGCGTCCTACTGGCTGGACCTGCGCGACTACGACCCGGTGCGGACCGCGGCGGCGCTCCGGCGGCCGATGCTGATCCTGCAGGGCGGCCGGGACCGTCAGGTGACCGTGGCCGACGATCTGGCGCGCTGGCGGGCCGGGCTCGGCGCCCGGCGGGACGTGCGGATCCGGGTGCTGCGCGGCCTGGACCACATGTTCTACCGGGGCGGGCACGTCCATCCGGCGGTGGTCCGGAAAATCGCCCGCTGGCTTCTGGCGCGGCGCGCTACCGGCAAGTAACGTGCGGTGATGCCGAACGTCGAAGTCTCGGTCTCACCCGGGGTCGTCATCCTCGTGCTGGGCGTTCTCCTGCTGCTGATCCAGCCGGGCGCCATCCCGTTCACCTATGCGCTGGTCATCCGGCACCAGCGGCGCGGCGGCGGCCATCCGCTGCGGTTCGCGATCGGCGCCTACCTGCTCGGCGCGCTGCTCACCCTGATGTTCGTGGCCGTCTTCGCCTGTTCCGACTTCCCCTACGCGGTGGCGGTGCTGCTCGGTTATCTACCGATGTGGCTGTTCTCGCTGCTGATCCTGCGCACGGCGGAGGCGCGGCCCGACGGACCGCGCCCCGAGTGACTGACGTCAGGCCGTGACCGGCTCGGCGACCGGGCGCCGCGGCGGGATCATCGGGTCCGGGTCCGGGGTCGGCTTGCGGTTCGGCAGCGACAGGCGGATCACCTTGGCCCAGGCCGAGGCGACCTGCTTGGGCAGCGGGCCGGTGACGTAGGGCAGGTCGTACTTCTCGAACAGCGCCCGCACCTTGACCGCGACCTCGGCGTAGCGGCTGGCCGGCAGGTCCGGGAAGAGGTGGTGCTCGATCTGGTGGGACAGGTTGCCGGTCATGATGTGCATCAGCTTGCTGCCGGAGATGTTGGCCGAGCCGAGCATCTGCCGCAGATACCACTCGCCGCGGGTCTCGCCCTTGATCGAGGTCCGCTCGAAGGTGGACACGCCGTTCGGGAAGTGCCCGCACATGATCACCGAGTGGCTCCACACGTTGCGGACCACGTTGGCGGTGAAGTTCGCGGCCATCGTGTGCAGGAACGACGGGCCGGACAGCGCCGGGTGGATCACGTAGTCCTTGAGCGCCTGCTTGCCGATCTTGCGGCCGACCGCCTTGAGGTTCTTCCGGAAGATCGGGTTGCTGCGCCGCTTCTTGGTCTTCAGGTTGCGGCCCAGCTCCAGGTCGTACGCGGCGATGCCGTACTCGAAGAAGAGCGCGTTGATGAAGTTCCACAGCGGCTGGGCCAGGTAGAACGGGTGCCAGCGCTGGTTCTCGTCGACCCGCATGATGCCGTAGCCGAGGTCGTTGTCCTTGCCGACCACGTTGGTGTACTTGTGGTGGATCTCGTTGTGCGAGTGCTGCCACTGCTCGGCCGGCGTCGCCATGTCCCACTCCCACGTGGTGGAGTGGATCTTCGGGTCGCGCATGAAGTCGTACTGGCCGTGCAGGATGTTGTGGCCGATCTCCATGTTCTCCAGGATCTTGGCCACCGACAGACCGGCGGTGCCGACGATCCAGGCCGGCGGGAAGAGCGAGAAGAGCAGCACCGCGCGGCTGCCCATCTCCAGGCTGCGCTGCACCTTGATGACGCGGCGGATGTAGGCGGCATCGCGCTCCCCCCGGGCGGCGATCACCTCGTCCCGGATCGCGTCCAGCTCCCGGCCGATCGCCTCGATGTCCTCGGCGGTGAGGTGGGCGATCGGGTTGTCTTCCAGACGTTGCAGCGTCGTCACGGGTTCCTCGATTTCTCTCGGCGATCTCTTGCTGGGGGGAACTCAGGCATCCAGGTGGCAGGGCCCGGCCGCGGCCGAGATGCACGTCTGGATCAAGACGTTGTCGCCTTCCACGGCGGTGGTGATCTGCCCGTCGCGCATGTCCCGGACGATGCCCTGGCGCATCGGCAGCACGCACTTGAAGCAGATGCCCATCCGGCAGCCGGACGGCATCAGCTGCCCGGCCGCCTCGCCGGCGTCCAGGATGGAGACCCCGGCCGGCGCCTCCACCTCGGCGCCGGAGCGCTCGAAGGTCACCGAGCCGCCGTCGCCGGCGACCAGCACGGTCGGCCGGAACCGCTCGACGTGCAGCCGCTCCGCGGCGCCCGCCTCGCTCCAGTGGTCGGCCAGCGCGTCCAGCATCTCGCCCGGGCCGCAGGCCCAGGTCTCCCGCTCGAACAGGTCGGGGACCAGCTCGGCCAGGTCGGCGGGCTTCAGCCGGCCGTCGGCGCCGGTGTGCCGCTCGATCAGGGTGAGCTTGCCGGCCGCGGCGAGGGCGCGCAGCTCGGCGCCGAAGACCGCGTCCTCCGGCGTGCGGGCGGAGTGCACCACGACCACGTCGGGCAGCTCGTGCAGGGCGCTGCGCAGGATGCCCATCACCGGGGTGATCCCGCTGCCGGCCGTGACGAACAGGCTTTTCGCCGGGCGGGCCGGCGGCAGCACGAAGTCGCCGGCCGGGAGGTCGAGGTTGAGCACCATGCCACGGCGCGCGTGGGCCAGCAGGTAGGAGCTGACCACGCCGTCGCGGACCGCGTTGACCGTCACGCTGATCCGGCCGGACGGCTGACCGGCGGCGCTGCTCACCGAGTAGGAGCGCCACAGGCGGATGCCGTCGACGTCGACACCGAGCCGGACGTACTGCCCGGGCTGGTGCGGGCGCCAGCCGCGGCCCGGCCGCAGCTCCAGGGTGACCGCGTTGGCGGTCTCCCGGTGCACCGCCTCGACCCGGGCGCGCAGAACGTTCGGGTTGCGCAGGGGAGCGATCACGTCGAGATAATCGGAGGGCACCACCGGAGTGGTGACCAGCTCGACGACTCGCCACGCTCCGTTGCGCAATGTCTGGGTAACCGGCACGTGACCAAGCCTGGTGGGTCGGACGGGCGAAGTCATGACCAGGGGAAGTGAATCCGGGGCAGCATAATTGTTCGGCGGGGACAAGGTTCGGACATGAAACATAGGGAGTCTGGGTGATCGAGCCGTTGCGGGACGTTCGGTCGTACCGCTTGCCCGTCGAGGTCGTCGAGCCGCTCCGGCGCGGGCTGCCCGAGGTCGCCGTGCAGACCATCGCGGCGATCGTGATGGAGGTCCCGGCGTACGCGGAACCGTTCGCCGGCGAGCTCGGCCACAAGATCGAGCGGGCCGTGCAGGCGGCCCTGGGTACCTTCCTCAACCTGGTCTCCCGGCCCGGCACCGACCCCGGGACGCCGCTCGCCTCGGCCCTGGAGGCGGCCTACGCGCTCGGTCGCGGCGAGGCCCGCAACGGCCGCAGCCTGGACGCGCTGCTCTCCGCCTACCGGGTCGGCGCCCGGGTGGCCTGGCGCGAGCTGGCCGCGATCAGCGTCCGCTCCGGGCAGCCGGCCGGCACCATCGCCGACTTCGCCGAGCTGGTCTTCGCCTACATCGACGAGCTCTCCGCGGCCAGCGTCGCCGGGCACGCCGACGAACTGGCCGCCTCCGGCCGGATCCGGCTGCGGCACCTGCAGCAGCTGGCCCAGGCCCTGGTCGCCGGGGAGCCGGCGCACGTGCTGCAGGCGGCCGCCGAGCGCGCCGAGTGGGCCCCGCCGCAGACGCTCACCGCGATCCTGCTGCCGGAGCGGTCCTCCCGCTCGCTGATCGACCTGCTCGACCCGCGCACACTGCCGCTCGCCGGCGCCCTGCCGGACCTGCCGGGCACCGCGATCCTGCTGGTCCCGGACCCGCAGGGGGCCACCCGCCCGCACCTGACCCGGCTGCTCACCGGGCACAACGCGGTGATCGGCCCGGCCCGGCCGTGGCAGCGCGCGCAGTGCTCGGTGGAGCGCGCGGTCCGGGTCCACCAGCTGCACACCCCGGCCCGCGGCGAGGTCGTCGACACCGAGGAGCACCTGGCCGAGCTGGTCGTCTCCGCCGACCGGAGCGCCCTCGCCGACCTGCGGGACTGGGCGCTGGCGCCGCTCGCCGGGGAGCGCGGGGCGGCCGCCGCCAAACTCGTCGAGACGCTGCGCAGCTGGTTGCTGCACCACGGCCGGCGGGAGGACGTGGCGGCCGAGCTCTTCGTGCACCCGCAGACGGTCCGCTACCGGATGGCCCGGCTGCGCGAGCTCTACGGCGAGAAGCTCAAGGACCCGCAGTGGGTACTGGCGCTGACCATCGCCCTGGCGGTGCCACTCGCCGAGGGCTGACCCGGCAACGGGCCGGCGGCCCCGATCCGAGGATCGGAGCCGCCGGGATGGTGCACCGACCGGTGGGTCAGCCGGCGACGGTGACCGCGAAACCGGCGATGTTGGCGCCACCGGTCTGCGCCGGGCCGCCCTCCAGCTGGACCAGCGTGGCGGCGTCGCCGAGCGGGCCGGCCGGGGTCCCGGCGGGCGCGGTCAGCGTCCAGTCGAAGGTGCGCGACTGGCCCTCGTCGAGCTGGCCGCTCTGCGAGCAGCCGACGCCGTAGCCGCCCTGCGGGACGGGCAGCACGTTCGCCCCGATGCACGGGCCGGAGTCGGCCAGGTAGGCGCCGTCGACGCCGGCCGGGGCGACCAGTTCGGCCAGCAGGCCGCTGTGCGGGGCGTCGCCGTCGTTGCGGACGGTGACCGGCACCTGCCCGGCGAAGCTGCCGTCCGCCTGCCGGGTCAGGGTCACCGTGCCCGCGGTCACGGTGAGCGCGGAGGCGGTGTCCTGCGCGTACGGCCGCGGGTTGCGCAGCGAGCCGGTGGTGGAGCGGAACAGCGCCGGGAAGTCGGCGGCGGCCCCGGCCACCTCGACCCGGCCGGCGGCCGGCGCCACCTGCGGGTACGCCTGCGGCTCGGCCGGCGAGCGGAAGCTCACCGTGACCACGTCCTTCGCGCCGGGCGCGATGTCGTGGTCCAGGTAGCAGTAGGCGATCTGACGGTTGTCCGCGGTCACGTCCCCGGTGCAGCCGGACGTGCCGGCGGCCTCCACGAACGTGCCGGCGATCGGCTCGGTCACCGCGACCGCGCCGCTCCACGGCTCGCTGGTCCGGTTCTTGATGACGACCCGGACGGTGCCGGTGTGGCCGGACGTGCCCGGCTCCAGCACCAGCCGGTTGACGCTGACCGACACGACGCCGGCCGGCGCGGCCTGGACGGCGGCGGTGCCGCCCAGCACGACCGTGCCGGTGGCGAGGGCGATGACGCCCGCGCGCGTGAGTGTGCGCATGGTGATCTCCTTACATCGATACCCCGTGATCCGGACAGGTGCGTCCGGCGATCGATCGGTGATCACCATAGCGACATTGATCAAACTTTTCCGTCCATTCCGGACCGGGGGAGCGCTTCGATGTGATCGGCCGTCGCGGTGGCCCAGTCGCGGATCGCGGTGAAGTTGCGGACGCCCAGGTCGGCGGCGTACCAGCCGTTGCGGCCGGGGGTGTCGGGCGGCTGCCGGGCGTCGCGCTCGGCGGCCAGCACGCGGGCCTGCTCGGCGTACCGGGAAGCCTCCGCGCGCAACAGCGGCACCGCGACCTCCGGCGGGAGCAGCGGCAGCAGGAAGAGCCGCAGGCTCGACTCGCTGCGGACCTTGGGCGCCGGATCCGCGCTGCGCAGCCACTCGTCGAGGAAGTCCCGGCCGGCCGGGGTCAGCTCGTAGAGCTTGCGGCCCCGGCTGCCCTCGTCGCGCACCGTGGCGTGCCCGTCGGCGGCGAGTTTGGCCAGCTCCGGGTAGATCTGACTGTGCCGGGCCGGCCAGACGTGGCTGAGCGAGCCGTCGAATTTCTTCGCCAGGTCGTAGCCGGAGGTCGGGCCGCCGGCGGCGAGCATCCCGAGGAGCGCGATCCGAAGCGACATGACCCCATCTTGACATGTCAAAGACGACATGTAGTTTTTGACATGTGAAAGATCTGATCGTGCTCGCCGCCGTGGTCGGCGGCATGCTGCTCGCCCTCCTCGACCAGACCATCGTCAGCACCGCGCTGCCCGGGATCACCGCGGAGCTGGGCGGGTCCGCGCACTACAGCTGGGTGGTGACCGCGTACCTGGTGAGCATCACCGCGTCCGGTCCGCTCTACGGCCGGCTCTCCGACCGGTACGGGCGCAAGCCCCTGCTGCTCACCGGCGTCGGGATCTTCCTGCTCGGCTCGGCGCTGTGTGCCGCGGCAGGCTCGATGGGCCAGCTCATCGCGTTCCGCGCGGTCCAGGGCCTGGGCGCGGGTGCGCTGCTGCCGCTCTGCCTGGCGCTCGCCGCGGAGATGTTCCCGCCCGGGAAGAGCGGCCGGGTGCAGGGCATGCTCGGCGGCGTGATGGGGCTCAGCTACGTGGCCGGGCCGCTGGCCGGCGGGTTCCTCACCGATCACGCCGGGTGGCGCTGGGTGTTCCTGGTCAACCTGCCGATCGGGCTGGTGGTGATCCTGCTGATCGCCACCCGGCTGCCCCGGCGGCCGGGCAACCCGGCCGCGGCCGGCCGGCCGGACTACACCGGCGTCGCGGTCTTCACCGCGGCGGTCGCCGCGCTGCTGATCGGGCTGAACCAGCGGGACTGGCGCTCGATCGGCCTGGCGGTGCTGCTCGGCGTGGTGTTCCTGCTGGTCGAGACATGGGCGCCGGAGCCGGTCATGCCGCTGCGGCTGTTCCGGGTGCGGTCCTACGCGCTGGCCTGTGCCGGGGCGTTCGGCGGGGCCTGGGCGCTCTACGCCTCGCTGGTCCTGGTGCCGCGGTTCCTCCAGGAGGTGGAGCAGGTCAGCGCCACCGGCTCGGGCGTCCGGATGTACCCGCTGATGCTCGGCATGGTGGCCGGCAGCGCGCTCACCGGCGCGCTGATCCGGCATGTCCGGGTCTGCCTGGCCGCCGGCGCGGTGCTGATCGCGGCCGGTGCGCTGCTGGCCGGGTTCGGCGGGGTGCTGCTCGTGGGGCTGGCGCTGATCGGGCTGGGGCTCGGGCCGACCATGTCCGGGCTGACCGTGGTGATCCAGGGCGCGGTGCCGCGCGAGTTCCTCGGCGCGGCGACCGGCAACCTCGGGTTCTTCCGTCAGGTCGGCGGTTCGGTGGCGCTGGCCGTCGGGGACGCCCTGCACGCCGCGGGGCAGGACCTGCTGACCGTGGTCGGGATGCTGGCGGTCGCCGGCGCGGTGCTGCTGCTGCCGGTCAGCCTCGGCCTGCATAGACCAAAGTCGGCGCCCGCCGACTTTCGGCGACTGGCTCACGACCGGCGGCCCGCCTAGCGTCAGGGCATGACCCGGACCTCCGCCGAGCTCGGCTTCGCGCCGCTGGACCGCCTGCTGATCCTCTGCGGCCCGGCGGCGCTCGGGCTGCTGCTCACCGCGGCGCTGCCGGCCGTCGCCCGGTGGGCGCTCGGCTTGCACCTGCCGCTGCCGTTCCGGCCGGCCGTGGTGCTGATCGGCAAGATTGACTCGCCGTGGGAGCTGGCGGTGCAGGGCGCCGTCCTGGTCGTGGCCGGGTTGTTCGTGACCGCGGCGCTGGTCGAGCACCTGACGCCGGTCACGGTCACCTTCGACCAGGCGCGGTTCGGCGAGCGGACGCTGTCCCGGTCCGAGATCACCGCGCTCTTCCTGGACCGCGACACGCTGGTCGTGCTGGACCGGGAGTCGCGGCAGGCGGTGCGCTGCACGCCGCGGGCCCGGCGCTCGGCGCTGGCCGCGACGTTTCCGGAGTTCGGCTACCCGTGGCGGGACGCCGATCCGTACGCCGATCTCTACCGCCCGTGGCAGACCGGCGACGACCTGCCGCCGGAGGTGGACGCGGTGCTGTCGGCCCGCGCGGTCGCGGTCCGGAAGAAGGCCGGCAAGGAGGCCGGCGAGTTGCGGACCACCCTGGAGAAGCTCGGCTTCTCGGTGCGCGACGAGGGCGACAAGCAGTTCTGGCGTCCGCTGGTGCGCTCGTGAGGGTGTCGGAGCGGGCCGCCGAGCGGGTCTTCGACCTGGCGGCGATCGTGGCCTCCTGGTTCGGCGCGCTGGTGATCGCCGGGACCGCGGAGGCCAGCGGGCGGATCAGCGGCGAGGCGACCTTCTTCAGCCTGCTGCTGGCGATGGCGGCGTCGCTGGCGCTGTGGTGGCGGCGCCGCTGCCCGGTCGCGGTCGCCCTTCTGTTCGTGCCGGTCGGCGCGGTCACCGACTTCGCCGGGGTGGCCGGGCTGATCTCCTTCTACACGCTGGTCACCCTGCGGCGTGGCCGGGTGATCGGGGTGGTGCTGGCGGGCACCCTGGCGGGCGCGCTGGTCTACAGCCGGTTCCGGCCGGACCCGGACATGTCGATGGCCGGCGAGTTCGTCTTCACCCTGGTCTTCTCGGTCGCGACCCTGGCGGTCGGCGTCGCCATGCGCGCCCGCCGTGACCTGATCGAGGTGCTGCGCGAGCGGGCGTCGCGGGCCGAGGAGGGGGCCCGGGTACGGGCCGAGCGGCTGCGCGCGCGGGAGCGGGAGCGGATCGCCCGGGAGATGCACGACGCGCTCGCGCACCGGATCTCGATGGTCAGCCTGCACGCCGGGGCGCTGCAGATCCGGCCGGACCTCACCCCGGACGAGGTGGCGAAGGCGGCGACGACCATCCGGGACAGCGCCCACCAGGCCCTCGAGGACCTGCGCGAGATCCTCGGGGTGCTGCGCGCCGGGCCGGGGGACGGGCTGCGGCCGCAGCCCGGGCTGGCCCAGCTGGACGAGCTGCTCGCGGACGCCCGGACCGCCGGGATGAAGATCGACCTCGTCGATCGGCGGGACGACGGTCCGGCCGGGCCGGCGCTCGGGCGGACCGTCTACCGGCTGGTCCAGGAGGGGCTGACCAACGCCGGCAAGCACGCGCCGGACGCGGTCGTCCGGGTCGAGCTGTCCGGCAGCCGCTCCGGGGAACTGCACGTCCGGATCGAGAACCCGATCCCGGTACGGCGTGCGCCGGCGCCGCCGGGTGCCGGAGCCGGGCTGATCGGCCTCGCCGAGCGGGTCGACCTGCTCGGCGGCCGCCTCCGGCACGGCATCCACCACGACCCGGACGGGGCGCTGACCTTCCGGCTGGAGGCCTGGCTACCGTGGCCGGTGTGATTCGGGTGTTGATCGCGGACGACGATCCGCTGGTCCGGGTGGGTCTGTCGATGGTCCTCGGCGCCGGGCCGGACCTGCAGCTCGTCGGCGAGGCCGCGGACGGCGCGGAGGCCGTCGAGCTGGCCCGGCGGCTGCGGCCGGACGTGGTGCTGATGGACATCCGGATGCCGCGGATGGACGGGCTGACCGCGACCGGGGAGATCCGCCGGGCCGGCCCGGAGCCCGCGGTGATCGTGCTGACCACCTTCGACACCGACGAGCACCTGCTCGGTGCGCTCCGGCTCGGGGCGAACGGGTTCCTGCTCAAGGACATCGCCCCGGAGGCGATCCTGGACGCGGTCCGCCGGGCGGCGGCCGGGGAGCCGATCCTCGCGCCCGCGGTGCTGCCCCGCCTGATCACCCACGCGGTGGGCCGGCCGGAGCAGGCCGGGCCGGGGGAGGGCGCCGCTCGGGCGCGGGCCGCGCTCGACCGGCTCAGCGAGCGGGAGCGCGAGGTGGCCGAGGCGGTGGCCACCGGCAGCTCGAACGCGGAGATCGGCGCCGAGCTGCACATGAGCGTGCCGACCGTGAAGGCCTACGTCTCCCGGCTGCTGGAGAAGCTGGGCTGCGCCAACCGGGTGCAGGTCGCGATCCTGGTGCACGAGTCCCGGCAGTGAGAGGATCGGTGGATGGAGCCGGACCCGCTGCTCACCGCCAGCGACGCCGAGCAGGAGCGGATTGCCCGTTTCCGGGCGCTGCCGCCGCGCGTCCGGCCGGACGAGATGGTCGAGCTGACCGAGACCCGCAGCGCCCAGGGCCGCCCGGCCCCGGCGCTGAACGAGGACGAGCAGGCGCTCCGCTACGCCGCCGGCTAGGAAAGTTACAAGATCCGTGAGGGTCGTTACACCTGGTGGCCTCACCGGATCTTCACGGCTAACGTGGGCCGCACGGCAAAACCCATCGCTCCGATAGGTTTTGCGATCCGGATCACATTGCTTCACCAGGGTGTTTACGTGATTGAAATCAGCGGACTCCGAAAGACGTACCGCTCCCGATCGGGGTCCGTGACGGCGGTCGACGGGGTCGACCTGACCGTCGGCGCCGGCGAGGTCTACGGCGTGCTGGGCCGCAGCGGGGCCGGCAAGAGCACCCTGCTGCGCTGCGTCAACATGCTGGAGCGCCCGGACGCCGGCACGGTCACCGTGGACGGCGTCGAGCTGACCACGCTGCGCCGCCGAGACCTGCGCCTGGCCCGGCACCGGATCGGGATGATCCACCAGCACTTCGCGCTGCTCTCCTCGCGCACGGTGGCCGGCAACGTGGCGTTCGCGCTGGAGGTGACCGGGACGCCGCGCGCCGAGCGCCGGGCCCGGGTCGCCGAGCTGCTCGACCTGGTCGGGCTGAGCGAGCGCGCCGAGGCGTACCCGGCGCAGCTCTCCGGCGGTCAGAAACAGCGCGTCGGCATCGCCCGCGCGCTCGCCGCCCGGCCCAAGGTGCTGCTCTCCGACGAGGCCACCTCGGCGCTCGACCCGGAGACCACCGAGTCGATCCTGCGCCTGCTGCTCGACCTGAACCGGCGGCTCGGCCTGACCATCCTGCTGATCACCCACGAGATGACCGTGGTGAAACGGATCTGCACGTCCGCCGCGATCATGCGGGACGGCCGGTTCGTCGAGTCCGGGACGGTCGCCGAGCTGCTCCAGCGGCCCGGCTCCGAGCTGGCCCGGGACCTGTTCCCGCTGGACGCCCCGGCCGAGCTGCCCGGCGTCACGGTCGTCGACGTCACGGTCAGCGGCGCCGACGCGGACGCGCCGATCATCGCCGAGCTGGCCCGGCGGTTCGACACCGACGTACGCATCCTGAGCGGCTCGGTGGAGACGCTCGCCGCGACCCGCGCGGGTCGCTGGCGGCTCGCCCTGCCCGGCGGCCCGGAGCAGAACAGCGCGGCCCTGGAATTCCTGCGCAGCCGCGGCGCAGAGGTGGGGGTGGCGTCGTGACCTGGTCCGAAGTGTTCGAGCTGCTCGGCCCGGCGACCACCGAGACCCTCTACATGGTCGGGGTCTCCGCGCTGTTCACCGCGATCGGCGGCCTGCTGATCGGCGTGCTGTTCGTGCTCACCGAGCCGGGCGGCCTGCTGCCGGCCCGCCCGGTGAACGCGCTGCTCGGCCTGATCGTCAACCTCGGCCGCTCGATCCCGTTCCTGATCCTGATGGTCTCGATCACCCCGTTCACCCGGCTGGTCGCGGGCGTCAGCATCGGCACCGACGCGGCGATCGTCCCGCTCGTGGTCGGCGCCATCCCGTTCTTCGCCCGGATCGTCGAGACGGCGCTGCACGAGGTGCCCGGCGATGTGGTGGCCGCGGCCACCGCGATCGGCGCCGGCCGCGGCGCGATCGTCGGCAAGGTGCTGCTCCGCGAGGCGCTGCCCGCGCTGATCTCCGGCTTCACCATCACGATCATCGCGCTCACCGGGTACACCGCGATGGCCGGCACGGTCGGCGGCGGCGGCATCGGCGCGTTCGCCATCGACTACGGCTACAACCGCTTCGAGGGCAAGGCGATGCTCGCCGCGGTCGTCATCCTCCTGATCTTCGTTCAGCTCATCCAGATGGCGGGCGATCTGCTCGCCCGCCGGCTCTCCCACCGATAGAAAGGCATTACTCGATGCGCCGCCGTTCCCTCGCCGCCGTCCTGGCCGCCGCCTCCCTCGCCCTCGGGCTGGCCGCGTGCGGCTCCGACGACTCGAGCGATGCCAAGTCGGACACCCTCAAGGTCGGGGTCAGCCCGGTCCCGCACGCGGAGATCCTCCAGTACGTCAAGGACAACCTGGCCGCCAAGGAGGGCCTGAAGCTGGAGATCGTCACGTTCAACGACTACGTCCAGCCGAACGTCGCCCTCCAGGAGAAGCAGCTCGACGCCAACTACTTCCAGCACATCCCGTACCTGGACGAGGAGAAGGCGTCGAAGGGCTACAAGTTCACCGCGCTCAAGCCGGTGCACATCGAGCCGCTCGGCGTCTACTCCAAGAAGGTGAAGAACCTGGCCGACGTGCCCAGCGGCGGCCTGGTCGCGATCCCGAACGACCCGTCGAACTCGGGCCGCGCGCTGAACCTGCTCGCCAAGAACGGCCTGATCACCCTCAAGGACGGCGCCGGCGTCAAGGCGACCCAGAAGGACATCGCCACCAACCCGAAGAACCTGCAGTTCAAGACCCTCGAGGCGGCCCAGCTGCCGCGCAGCCTGGACGACACCGCGCTCTCGGTGATCAACGGCAACTACGCGATCGAGACCGGTCTGAAGCCGTCGACGGACGCGCTGGCGCTGGAGAGCGGCGACAACAACCCCTACGCCAACCTGGTGGTGGTCCGCGCCGGTGACGAGAGTGACGCGCGCATCGTCAAGCTGGAGACGCTGCTCCACTCCGCCGAGGTGAAGAAGTTCATCACCGACAAGTACCAGGGAAGTGTTCTCGCGGCGTTCTGATCGCCGGACTTCGCACGGCGAGATGAAGCGCGCCCTCCGTCGCTGAAGGCGAGGACGGAGGGCGCGCGGGTGCGTCGGGTCAGGCCGCGAGAACCGAGCTGACGGACTCGGTGGGGAGGCCGAGCGCTGAGCCGACGGAGTCGTTGGTGAGGATTCCGGCGTGCGTGTTCAGGCCCTGCGCGAGAGCCGGGTCGGTGCGGAGCGCCTCCTGCCAGCCCAGGTCGGCGAGGCGCAGCACGTACGGAAGGGTGGCGTTGGTCAGGGCGTAGGTCGAGGTGTTCGGGACCGCGCCGGGCATGTTCGCCACGCAGTAGAAGACCGAGCCGTGCACCTGGTAGACCGGGTCCTGGTGAGTGGTCGGGCGCGAGTCCTCGAAGCAGCCGCCCTGGTCGATCGCGATGTCGACGAGCACCGAGCCGGGCTTCATCCGCTTCACCAGGTCGTTGCTGACCAGCGTCGGGGCCTTCGCGCCGGGGACCAGCACCGCGCCGATCACCATGTCCGCCTCGAGCACCGACTGCTCGATCGCGTAGGTGCTGGAGACCAGCGTCTTGACCCGGCCGCCGAACTGCGCGTCCAACTGCCGCAGGCGCGGGATGCTCAGGTCCAGCACGGTCACCTCGGCGCCCAGGCCGAGCGCGATGGTCGCCGCGTTCGCGCCGGAGACGCCGCCGCCGATCACCGTGATCTTCGCCGGGGCGACCCCCGGCACGCCGCCCGGCAGCACGCCGCGGCCGCCGCTGTTGCGCATCAAGCTGTACGCGCCGACCTGCGGGGCGAGCCGCCCGGCCACCTCGGACATCGGGGCGAGCAGCGGCAGCGAGCCGTCGGCCAGCTGCACGGTCTCGTACGCGATCGCGGTGGTGCCGCTGTTCAGCAGCGCCTTGGTGCCCTCGGCGTCGGCGGCGAGGTGCAGGTAGGTGAAAACCACCTGGCCGGCGCGCAGCCGGTGGTACTCCTCGGCGATCGGCTCCTTGACCTTGAGGATCATGTCGGCGGCGTCCCAGACCGCGTCCGCGTCCGGCAGGATCCGGGCGCCGGCCGCCACGTAGTCGTCGTCACTGATGGCCGAGCCCACCCCGGCGCCGGTCTGCACGACGACCTCGTGCCCGTGACGCACGGCCTCCACCACACCCGCGGGCGTGATCGCCACCCGGTACTCGTGGTTCTTGACCTCTTTCGGCACACCGATGTGCATGGGTATTTCCTCTCGCTCGGCGTCCGGGGTGACGCGCGATGCCGCTAGAGTGGAACGATGTGCAGTGAGACGGCAAGTGCAGCGAAGAAGATTCTGTTCGCCGCAGCCGAGGGGAATTCCTTCGATTCGGCGGCGCGTGGTGACCGACCTGCCGAAGGATGTTCGAGGTCTGGATCACATCGATCTGGAGCTGCTGAGCCTGCTGCGCGCCGACGGCCGGATGCCGAACAACGCTCTCGCCGACCGGGTCGGCATCGCCCCGTCCACCTGCCTGACCCGGATCCGCCGGCTGCGCGAGATCGGCGCCATCCGCGGTTTCCACGCCGACGTCGACCCGGCCTGGATCGGCCGCCCGATCCAGGCGATGATCGCGGTCCGGATCCGCTCCGACGCCCGCGACGCGATCGGCAAGTTCGCCGAGTCGCTGGCCGGCATCCCCGCCGTCCGGGACGTCTACTTCGTCTCCGGCAACTACGACTTCCTGCTGCACGTCGCCGCGGCCGATGTCGAGGACCTCCGCGCGGTCATCACCGAACGCCTCAGCGGCACCCGCCTGATAGCCGGCACCGAAACCTACCTGATCTTCGAACACCGCCGCGGCGCCTGACGCGCGCGGTCCGCCGGCGGCTCACGGCTGTCCGTCGCTCCGCGATCCTCCGGTACGACATCACGTCGCCTCACGTTCCGTCGTGTCCCGTCACCTCGTGTCGCGTCGTGTCCCGTCGCGTCGCCTCGCGTCGCGTCGCGTCGTGTCGTGTCGTGTCGTGTCGCGTCGCGTCGTGTCGTGTCCCGTCGTGTCGCGTCGTGTCGCGTCGTGTCCCGTCGCGTCGCGTCGCGTCGTGTCTCGTCGCCTCGCGTCGCGTCGCGTCACGTCACGTCACGTCGCGTCACGTCGCGCCGCGCGGAGCGGGTGCCGGCGGGCCGGGACGGAGACGGCCGCCGTGGCGGGCGGGGTGGATAGGGCCGTTGTGGGCGGGGAGCTGAGGGAATGCGCACCGGTCTTCGCTGTTGCTCGGCGGAGTTGGGTCATCCGCTAAGTGGCCGGACCCACCTCCAAGGTTGCCGCTGGTGACCGCCATCACACCTAGGTCGGCCACCGTCGGCACAGCGGTAGATATCCGTTCAGCGCCGTCTGCTTCAGCGCGCAGTTCTGTGAGCGCACAGTTCTGTGAGCGCACAGTTCCTTCAGCGCTATCCACATTGGCCAGCTGTCCACAATCCCGCCGCGTGAGGTGCCGCTTCCGCGCCACACTGTCTTCGGGCGGCTCCCCCTGGGCGGGCGGGGTCTGGAGAGTGGCGGGACCGCCCGGGGCAACACCCGCGTTGACCAGCAGGTTCATCTCTGAGGTCGGGCGGGGGCCGGGGCGGGCGGGGTCTGGATAGTGGCGGCACCGCCCCGGGCAACACCCGCGGTGACCAGCAGGTTCATCCCTCAGGTCGGGCGGGGCCGGGGCGGTCAGCGGGCCAAACGGTTGGCGATCATGTGCAGGGCGAACAGGTGGAAGCCGATCACCAAGGGCAGGGTGACCGGGACCGCCAGGGTGAGGACCAGCGCGATCACGCCGGTGGCGGCCAGGGCGGTGGCGCATGTCGGGCGTTCCCAGGACCAGCGGGCGGCGGTGCGCCAGGGGAGTTCCGGGGAGCGGCCGAGGGCGACCACGGTGAGGGCGGCCACGCCGGACAGGTAGACCGCGGCTAGGACGGTGACCGCGAGCAGCGCGGGGCCGCCGGGGACCCAGCCGTTGCGGATCGCGGTCAGGTCGATCAGCAGTGCGACGGCGGCGAGCAGGGCCGGGAGGCCGGGCAGGATGCCGTGGACGTACTGGCGAAGCAGCGGGCGCCAGCTCGGCAACCGGCCGTCGCGGCAGCGGCCGTGCACGGCCGCCGAGCCGGTGGCCAGGGCGGCCGGGGCGGTGACCACGGGCAGGGCCAGGGCGGTCACGGCGAGGCCGATCAGGGCCAGGTCGGTTGCCAGGGCCAGCCGGTCCCGCCAGTCGATCCGAGCCGGCGGCGACTCCTCCACCGGCCAGTTCAGCCGAGCTTCCTGCACGCCGGAAGGGGACGACGGCTCCGGGCTGGGCGTCCGGGAAAGGGATGAGGGCTCCGGGCTGGGCGTCCGGGAAAGGGATGAGGGCTCCGGGCTGGGCGTCCGGGAAAGGGACGAGGGCTCCGGGCTGGGCGTTCCGGAAAGGGGCGGATCGTCCGCGCTGGGCGTGCTGGAAAGAGAAGAAAGGCACGCGGCGGGCGTACCGGAAAAGGAGTGTGGCCCGGGGGCGGGCGGGCCGGAAGTGGCCCGCCCGCCCGGGATGACGGTGGTGGGGAGCGGAAGCTCCCGGTGCGGGATGGTCATCCCTTCAGGCCTGTCGTGTTGATGCCTTCCACGAGCAGGCGCTGGAAGGCGACGAAGAACAGGAAGACCGGGGCGAGCGACAGCACCGACATGGCGAACATCGGGCCGACCGCGGACTGGCCGGTCGAGTCGATGAACAGCGTCAACGCCACCGGGGCGGTGTATTTCTCCAGGTCGGAGAGGTAGACCAGCTGGCGGAAGAAGTCGTTCCAGGTCCAGATGAAGGAGAAGATCGCGGTCGATACCAGAGCGGGGCGGGACAGCGGCAGGATCACGTGGCGGAAGACGCTGTACGCGCTGCAGCCGTCGATTTTCGCGGCGTCGTCGAGTTCGCGGGGAATGCCGCGCATGAACTGCACCATCAGGAAGACGAAGAACGCGTCGGTGGCCAGCAGGTGCGGCACGATCAGCGGCAGGTACGGCCACGGCCCGCCCACCCAGCCGAACGACTTGAACATCACGAACTGCGGCACGATCAGCACGTGGCTGGGCAGCAGCAGCGTGCCGATCATGACGGCGAACCACATGCCGCGCAGCCGGAACCGCAGCCGGGCGAAGGCATACGCGGCCAGCAGGCAGGAGACGCAGTTCGCCACCACGGTCAGCGTGGCCACCATGAAGCTGTTCAGGAAGAACCGGCCGAACCCGATGTCAAAGTGCGTCCACCCGTCCGGATAGTTGGCCGGCGTCGGGTCGTCCGGCAGCACCGAGACGTTGTTCAGCACCTCCTCCGGCGCCTTGAACGAGGTGCCGAGCATCCACACCAGCGGGTAGAGCACGATCGCGGTGAGCACGAGCAGGACGGCCGGCCGGATCAGCGAGCGGGGGTTGAACGGCCGGCGGGCGGCAGTCACGGCGACCATCAGTCGTCTCCGTCCGAGTAGTGGACCCAGAACCGGCCGGTGCGGAACAGCACCACGGTGACCAGGCCGATGGTGATGAGGAAGACCCAGGCCATCGCCGAGGCGTAGCCCATCTCGAAGTTCGCGAAGCCCTTCAGGTACAGCTGGAGCGTGTACATCAGGGTCGAGTCGACCGGGCCGCCGGTCCCGCCGGAGAGCACGAACGCCGAGGTGAAGCCCTGGAACCCGTGGATCGTCTCGAGCACCAGGTTGAAGAAGATCACCGGGGAGAGCATCGGCAGGGTGACGCTGAGGAACTTGCGCACCGAGCTCGCGCCGTCCACCTCGGCGGCCTCGTAGAGCTCGTTCGGCACCTGCTTCAGGCCGGCCAGGAAGATCACCATCGGGGCGCCGAACTGCCAGACGGCCAGCAGGATCAGCGTGCCGAGGGCGGTGGACGGGTCGTTCACCCAGGCCTTGCCCTCGATGCCGAACCAGCTCAGGAACGCGTTGAAGGCGCCGGACCGGTCGAAGATGCTGCGCCAGATCATCGCCACCGCGACGCTGCCGCCGAGCAGCGACGGCAGGTAGAACAGGCCGCGGAACAGCCCGGCGCCGCGGAACGACCGGTTCAGCAGCATCGCCACGCCGAGCGCCGCGCCCAGCTTGAGCGGGGTGCCGATCAGCGCGAAGACCAGCGTCACCCGGACCGCGTGCCAGAAGGCCGGGTCGTCGGTGAACATCTTCCGGTAGTTGTCCAGGCCGACCCAGTCCGCCTCGGAGAACGAGCTGAGCACGTCGTAGTTGGTGAAGCTCAGGTAGAGCGACAGCAGCATCGGGATCGCGGTGACCGCGGCCAGCCCAAGCAGCCAGGGGGAGAGGAAGACGTATCCGGCGCGCCCGTCGTCCTGGTGCCGGGCGGGCCGGCCCCGCCGCTGGGAAGCGGCGGGACCGGACTGCGGCCGGTGGGCGGGCGGCCGGGTGCTGACTGCCACGTTGCTCACCCGGCCACCGCGGCCTGGGCGGCGGCGAAGAACTGCTCGGCGGCCTTGTCCGGGGTGGCGGTGCCGAACTGGGCGGCCTCGGCGGCCTTGATCAGCTCGCTCTTGACCGTGCTGTGGCCCTTCGGCGGCACGCTCGGCGCCGGGCCGAACTTCTTGACCAGCTCGTCCTCGAGGGCGATCGAGGCCTTCATCGCCGGGTCGGTGACGGTCGCGGCGACCGCGGTGCGGTTGTCCAGGTTGGACGGCAGGCCGCGGTCGGTGCCGAGGATCTTGGCGGCCTCCGGGTCGTTGGCCAGGAAGTTGATCACGTCGACCGCCTTGTCCTTGTCCTTGCTGCCGCGGTAGACGGAGAAGTACATCGAGGCGCGGGCCCACTGCGCGGACGGGTCACCCGGGTACGCCACCACGGCGAGCTCGTCCTTGGTGTTCTTCTGGATGTCCGGCATCTGGTTGGCCCACACCCACGAGGTGAGCGCCTTGTTGGTCACCACCAGCTGCTTGGTGATGTCGGTGGCGTTGCCCTCGTGGATCACGTCCGCGGTCGGGGTGGCCTTGGTGTCGCGGGCGCCCTTCCACAGCTCGAACCACTTCTGCACGTCGTCCTTGGTGAACGCGAGCTGGTTGCCGTTGTAGAGGTCCTTGCCGTTCTGCCGCAGCCACACCCAGAACGCCTTGTAGTCGGCGCTCGGGTCCTGGGTGCCGGGGATCTTGGTGGCCGCGCCGGCCTTCTGCGCCCAGGTGATGAAGTCGGCCCAGCTGATGCCGGTCTTCGGCAGCTCCTGCTTGGCCGCCTCCAGCTTGGTCTTGTTGAAGACCAGGCCCTGGGTGTTCTCGCCCATCGCCAGGCCGGCCAGCTTGTTGTCGACCACCCCGTACTTCCACAGGCCCTCGGGGAACTTCGACACGTCGACCTTGCCGGAGTCCTTGTACGAGGTCAGGTCCAAGGTGACGTTGCGGGTCGCGTACTCGGCCAGGTAGTTGTCGTCGATCTGGAAGATGTCCGGGGCGTCCGAGCCGGCGGTCAGCGTGGCCAGCTTGTCGAAGTAGCCCTGGTTCGCCTGCCAGGTCGTCTTGAACGTGACATCCGGGTGCTTCTGCGTGTACAGCGCCAGGGCCTGCTCGGTGAGCTTGGCCCGGGCCTCGCCGCCCCACCAGAAGAAGGTGAGTTCGGTCTTGCCGTCGCTGCTGGAATTGTCGTCGCCGCCACAGGCGCCGAGCAGCGCGAGCGGGAGCGCGATCACGGCGGCCATCAGGCCACGCATCAAACGGGGTGCGGTCATGGGGGTGGGTCACTCCTTGGCGTATGCGGCGACCTGAGCGGTGGTCGCGCCGGCCGGGGCGTACGGCCCGGGCCCGGTGGAGTTGCGGATGACCAGATCGGTCCGGAGGGTGACCTGTCCGGTGGCGCCGTCGTCGCCCTGTTGAAGCAGCATGTCGACGGCGGCGCGCCCGGCGGCCGCGGTCGGGTTCGCCACGGTGGTGAGCGTGGGCCGGACCAGCGCGCTGGTCGCGATGTCGTCGAAACCGACGACGCTGATCCGGTCGGGAACGGCGACGCCGCGGTCCTGCAACGACTGGAGCAGGCCGATGGCCATCAGGTCGTTGTAGGCGAGCACTGCGGTGGCGCCGGTGGCGAGCACCGCCTCGGCCGCGTCCGCGCCGGCCGCGGAGACCGGCTGGTGCGGGCCGAGAACGGTGAGTTCCGCTCCGCCGGCCCGGGCGGCGACCCCGGCGGCTCGGCGGATCTCCCGGTTGGTCCACGACCCGCGCGGACCGGACAGGTAGACGAGGTGGCGGTGGCCCAGGTCGACGAGATGGCGTACGGCCGAGCGTGCGCCCGTGCCGACGTCCATCACCACCGCCGGAAGCCCGTCGATCAAGCGGTTCACGACGACCAGCGGCACCTCGCGGCGCATCAGCTCTATCTGGTCGTCGCTCATCCGGGGACTGCAGAGCAGGATCCCGTCGACCTGCTTGGCCAAGGCCCGGACGAGGTCGGTCTCGACGACCGGGTCCTCGTCGGTGTCGGCGACGAAGACGTGGTAGTCGCGCCGCCGGGCGTGGGTCTCGGCCGCCTTGATCATGGGCGGGAAGAAGGGGTTGGCGATGTCGGCCACGATCAGGCCGATGTTGTGGGTCCGTCCGGTGATGAGCGCCCGGGCGGCCCGGTTCGGGCGGTAGCCCAGTTCCTCCGCGGTGGCCAGCACCCGCGTCCGTGTCTCGGGGTTGACCAGGTGCGGCGCCGAGAAGGTGCGCGACACCGTGGAGATGTGCACTCCGGACGCCTTGGCGACGTCCCGGATGGTCACGGCCACGATGCCCTCCCCGGCGGAATGTGATCCGGCTCTCTCTGGTGCAGCCATTAATGCAAACGGTTGCGGCGGTGTCAACGCCCTTCGATGTCGATCGTGTTGCCGTCAGTCACTTCAAGCGTGATAAAACCGGACATTTATGGTACGTCCATTGACTTGGATCGTCATCTGATCCCTAATCTGTTGCAAACGTTTGCCGAATGGAGGCGCCTTGACTCGCTACGCCCTCGTGGGGGCCGGCGCCCGGGCCGGGATGTTCATCCGGGCGCTCACCACCGACCACGCCGACGTCGCGGAGTTGGTCGCCCTGGCCGACACCAACCCGGCCCGGCCGGCCGTGTACAAGAAGCGACATGACCTCGACATACCGACTTATCCCGTCGAGGACTTCACCGAGATGCTCAAGCGGGAACGCGTCGACGTGGTGATAGTCACCACCGTCGATCGATTTCACGAGCGCTATCTGGTGGCGGCCATGGAGGCGGGCTGCGATGCGATCACCGAGAAGCCGATGACGGTGGACGCCGCGTCCTGCCGCCGGATCCTGCAGACCCAGCGAAGAACCGGCCGCGACGTCCGGGTCACCTTCAACTACCGCTACAACCCTTTGCACGAGGCGGTCAAGAAGGAGCTCCACCAGATCGGGGAGATCGGCTCGGTGCACTTCGAGTGGCTGCTCGACATCCGGCACGGCGCCGACTACTTCCGCCGCTGGCACCGCGACAAGGCGAACTCCGGCGGCCTGCTGGTGCACAAGGCTGGCCACCACTTCGACCTGGTCAACTGGTGGCTGGACGACGCCCCCTCGCAGGTCTTCGCGGCGGGACGGCTGTTCTTCTACGGCCAGCAGGGCCGCCGGCACGGTTACGCCCGCGACTACGACCGCGCGCACGGCGCCGCCGCCGCGGAGGGTGACCCGTTCGCCCTGCGGATGGCCGACGAGCCGGCGATGCGCGAGCTGTATCTGGAGGCCGAGCAGCACGACGGGTACCACCGCGACCGGAACGTCTTCGGGCCCGGCGTGACCATCGAGGACGACATGGCCGTCCTGGTCCGCTACGCCCGGGGCGCCTCGATGAGCTACCACCTCACCGCGTACGCCCCGTGGGAGGGCTACCGGGTGATGTTCAACGGCAGCCGGGGCCGCCTGGAGCTGGAGGTGGTCGAGACCGACCACGTCGCGCCGGCCGCGGCCGCCGGGGTCAAGGGCGAGCCCGGCTCGCTGTCCGACGCCGAGCAGGGAAGCCGCAGGCTGCTGCTCCGGCCGTTCTGGGCGCCGCCGCGTGAGATCACTGTGGACGGGTACTCCCGGCAGGGGCACGGTGGGGCTGATGTGCGCATGCTCGCCGACCTGATCCGGCCGGACGCGCCCCCCGACCCGCTCGGGCGCACCGCGAACGCCGTGGACGGCGCCCGAGCCCTGCTCACCGGCCTGGCCGCCAACGAAAGCCTGGCAACCGGACAGGCCGTCAACGTGCACGACCTCCTAGATCTTGAGGAGATCAGGTGACTCTGTTCCCCGCCGAGGCAACCCAGCGAGAGATCGCCCGTGAGCTGTACGCCCACGCCCGCGACCTGCCGCTGATCAGCCCGCACGGCCACGTCGACCCGGCGCTGCTGGCCGACGACGAGCCGTTCCCCGACCCGGCCCGGCTGTTCGTGGTGCCCGACCACTACGTCACCCGGATGCTGGCTAGCCAGGGCATCCCACCGGCCCGGCTGGGCGTGCCGAGCATCGACGGCAGCGAGGTGGAGACCGACGGCCGAGCCATCTGGCGGCTGCTGGCCGCGAACTGGCACCTCTTCCGCGGCACCCCGTCCCGGCTCTGGATCGAGAAGGTGTTCGCCGAGGTCTTCTCGATCAAGAAGGCTTTCGGTACGGCCACCGCCGACGAGATCTACGACGAGTTGTCCGACCGTCTCGCCGAGCCGGAGTTCCGCCCCCGGGCGCTGTTCACCCGGTTCAACATCGAGGTGCTGGCCACCACCGAGAGCCCGATCGACGACCTCTCCGCGCACGCCAAGCTCGCCGCCGACGGCTGGGGCGGGCCGGGCGGCCGGGTGATCACCACGTTCCGCCCGGACAACCTGGTCGACATGGAGTGGGCCGGCTGGGCGGAACGCGTCGCGGCGCTCGGCGAGCTGACCGGGCAGGACGTCGGGACGTACCCCGGCTTCCTGGCCGCGCTGCGGTCCCGCCGCGAGCTGTTCATCGCGGCCGGCGCGACCAGCTCCGACCACGGCCACCCGACCGCCGCCACCGCCGATCTCACCGACGCCGAGGCGGCCGTGCTCTACCGCAAGGGCCTCGGCGGCGCGACCGACGCCCGGGACGCCGAGACGTTCCGGGCGCACATGCTGGTCGAGTTCGCCAGGATGTCCCTGGACGACGGCTTGGTCATGCAGCTGCACCCGGGCTCGGTGCGCAACCACAACACGGCCCTGTACGCCCGGCACGGCCGGGACGTCGGCGGCGACATCCCGTCGGCGACCGAGTACGTCCAGGCGCTCCGCCCGCTGCTCGACCGGTACGGCGACGACCCCCGCCTGCGGATCGTGCTCTACACCCTGGACGAGACCGCGTTCACCCGGGAGCTCGCCCCGCTGGCCGGCGGTTACGCCGCCCTCTACCTGGGCGCGCCCTGGTGGTTCCTGGACAGCCCGGAGGGGCTGCGCCGGTTCCGGGAGACGGTCACCGAGACGGCCGGCTTCTACAACACCGCCGGCTTCGTCGACGACACCCGCGCCTTCTGCTCCATCCCGGCCCGGCACGACGTGGCCCGCCGGGTCGACGCCGGGTTCCTCGCCCGGCTGGTCGCCGAGGGCCGGCTGCCGCTCGACGAGGCCGCCGAGACCATCGCCGACCTGGCCTACCACCTGCCGAAGAAGGTCTTCCGGCTGGACGGGCCGGCGGCATGACGGTGACCACCACACTCGGCGCCGCCGCGCTGCCCGGGCTCGCGCCCGAGTGCCGCCCCGCGGTGCGTCCCGGCGACGTCCGGGCCGGCATCCTGCACCTCGGGCTCGGCGCGTTCCACCGGGCCCACCAGGCCGTCTACACCGAGGCGGCGGTCGCGGCCAGCGGCGGCGACTGGGGGATCGTCGGCGTCGCGCCGCGCTCCCGGGAAATCCTCGACAAGCTGCGCGCGCAGGACCGGCTCTACAGCGTGCTGACCGTCGGCGGCGGGCCGGACCACGCCCGCGCGGTCGGGATCATGGCCGGGCTCGGGCACGTCGCCGGGGACCCGCACGGGGTGCTCGCGGCGATCGCCGACCCGGGGATCCGGATCGTGTCGCTGACCGTGACGGAGAAGGCGTACCGGCTCGGACCGGACGGGAGACTGCTGCTCGACGACGAGCTGCGGGCCGAGCTGACCGGGGCGCGGCCGCCGGTCAGCGTGCCCGCGCTGCTGGCCCGGGCGCTGCTCGTCCGCGAGGCCCCGCTGACCGTGCTGTGCTGCGACAACCTGCAGGGCAACGGGCCGCGGATCCGCGGGATGGTGGAGCAGGCCCTCGAGGTGGCCGGCGCGGAGCTGCCCGCCGGGGTGGAGTTCCCGGCCACCATGGTGGACCGGATCGTGCCGGCGACCAGCGCGGACCACATCCGGCGGGCGGCCGCCGCGCTCGGCGTCGAGGACAGCGTCCCGGTCGTGGCCGAGCCGTTCCACCAGTGGGTGATCGAGGACCGGTTCCCCGGCGGGCGGCCGGACTGGGGCGCGGCCGGCGCGATCATGACCACCGAGGTGGGGTCCTGGGAGCTGCTCAAACTGCGGGCGCTGAACTCGGTGCACTCGGCCTGCGCGTACCTCGGGGCGCTCGCCGGCCGCGAGATGATCTCCGACGCGCTGGAGCTGCCCGGGATGGGAACCTTCCTGCGGCGTTTCCTGGACGAGGACATCTCGCCGACGATCGATCCGCCGCCCGGCGTGACCGTTCTGCAGTACGGCGAGACGGCGCTGGAGCGCTTCGCGAACCGGGAGCTGGGCCACCGGACGCATCAGGTGGCGATGGACGGGACGCAGAAGCTGCCGCACCGGCTGCTCGGCACCATCGCCGACCGGCGCCGGGCCGGGGCGATGCCGGTGTGGGCGGCACTGGTGCTGGCCGGCTGGATGCGCTTCGCCCGCGGGTGTGCCGACGACGGGTCCGCGCTGCCGCTCGACGACCCGCTCGCCGCCCGGCTGAGGCAGGTTGTCTCCGAGCGACCGGACACGGCGGAGGGGCTGGTCGAGGCGCTCCTCGGGGTCACCGAGGTGTTCCCGGCGGCGTTGGCCCATGACGCCGGCCTGCGGGCCGAGCTGATCCGCTGGGTCGGCGAGCTGGACCGGCACGGGGCGGCGGCGACCATCGCGGCGGCCGGCCGATGACCCCCCGGGTGGCGCTGATCGGCGCGGGCGGCCACGGGCACTCGCACCGTCGTACGCTGAAAGATCTTGCTGGTCGTGGCCTCCTGGAGATCGCGGCGCTCTGCGACCGCAACGCGGTCGAACCCGAACCGGGGGTGCCGTTCTTCGACGACCACCGGGCGATGCTCACCGCGGCCGGTCCGGACGCGGTGATCATCTGTACGCCGCCGCACACCCATCTCCCGCTCGCGCTGGACTGCCTGGCCGCCGGGGCCGACCTGCTCCTGGAGAAGCCGCCGGTGGTCTCCCTGGCCGAGCACGAGACCCTCGCGGCGGCGGTCCGGGACAGCGGGCGGCGCTGCCAGGTGGGGTTCCAGGCGCTGGGTTCGGCGGCGCTCGCCACCTTCCAGGCGGCGGTGTCCGATGCGGAACACGTGTCGGCGGCCGGCGCCTGGTGGCGGCCGGACAGCTACTACCGGCGGGCGCCGTGGGCCGGCCGGCAGGCGGCCTTCGACGGGGCGCTGGTCAACCCGTTCGCGCACGCGCTGATGCAGGCGCTGGCGGTGGCGGACGGGTTCGAGCCGGTGACGATGGAGCTGGAGCGGTACCGGACCCGGGACATCCAGACCGACGACACCACGTTCCTGCGGCTGAGCGGGGTCGACGGCCGGACGATCACCATCGCGGTGACGCTCGCGTCGGCGATGTTCGTCGCGGGCGAGATCCGGGCCGGCGAGAACGTCCTGGAATACCCGACGGATCGCGTGCGGCTCGCCGACGACCCAGCATTTCGCGAAATACCGGGACGAGCCGGGCTCCTGGGCAACCTGCTCAGCGGCGATCCGCTGATCGTCCCGCTGGACCGGACCCGGACCTTCACCGCGGTCGCCGAGGCGATCGTGGCGTCCCCGCCGCCGGCGCTGATCGGCGCGACAGAACCCCATCCCGACGGCGGCGGCCGGATCCTGCCCGGCGCCGACGCACTCGTCCGGCAGGTCGCCGCCACCGGCCTCCTGCCGTCCGAGATGGACCTCCCCTGGGCGGTCCCGCCGCAGAAAGGAACCCTCGCCCATGCGCAAGCTGACCGTGGCTGACCTGGAGGACCACCACCGGGGAGCCACCTTCACCAGCGTCCTGCCCGGTCACGTCGTACAGAAAGGCGGTTTCCGGGTCTATGCCCAGCCCGGCTTCCGCACCCACGACGAGCCCGGCCGGCACGTGCACACCGTTCCCGAGGTCTTCGTCATCGTGCAGGGCAGCGGCGCCATCGAGATCGAGGGCGCCGAGGTCGATCAGTTCTCCGCCGGTGACGTCGTGGTGTTCGAACCGGGCGAGGACCATCACCTGATCAGCCGGGGCGCCGATCCGCTGGTCTTCACCTGGATGCATCTGGAACCCGTTCCCTGAATCGGAGAGCTCATGCTGCGAAGAACCGCTCTCGCGGTGACGTCCGGTCTCCTCCTCGCCGGCGTCGCCACCGTCCCCGCCTCCGCCACCGCCGTCACCGTCCCCGCCGCCGCCCGGGAAGTCCTCCCCGCGAACGACGGCTGGGGATCGGGCACCACCGGCGGCTCGGCCGCCGCGGACGACCACGTCCACGTGGTGCGCACCCGCGACGAACTCGCCGCCGCGTTGAACCCGGCCGACACCGCTCCCCGGATCGTGCTGGTCGCCGGCACCCTCCGGCCGAACGGCGACTGCGCCTCCTACGCCGACCCGGACTATTCGCTGGACGCGTTCCTGGCCGCCTACCAGGGCGTCACCACGAAGCCGGCCGGTCCGCTCGAGGACGCCCGGGTCCGGTCCGCCAAGAACCAGGCGGCCGACGTCCAGCTCAAGGTGCCGTCCAACACCACCATCTTCGGCCTGGCCAACGCCCGGCTGGTCGGGCTCAACCTGCTGGTGTCCGGCGCGGACAACGTGATCATCCGCAATCTGCGGCTGGAGGACGCGGCCGACTGCTTCCCGCTCTGGGATCCGACCGACGGCTCGGCCGGCAACTGGAACTCCGCCTACGACCTGGTCACGCTGACCGGTTCCACCCATGTCTGGGCGGACCACAACACGTTCAGCGACGGCGACAACGTGGACGCCGCCCAGCCGCTGTACTACGGCCGGCCCTACCAGGTGCACGACGGCGCATTCGACGTGATCCGGGCCTCGGACCTGGTGACCGTCTCCTACAACGTGTTCCAGGAACACGACAAGACGATGCTGATCGGGTCCACCAACACGGTCGGCGCGGACGTCGGCAAGCTCCGCGTCACGATCCACCACAACAAGTTCGCCAACACCGGCCAGCGGGTCCCGCGTGTCCGGTTCGGACAGGTCGACGTCTACGACAACTACTACTACGCCACCGACGAGGACACCTACCAGTACTCCTGGGGTGTCGGCGTCTACTCGGCGATCTACGCGGAGAACAACTTCTTCCTGCGCAGCGCCGACATCCCGCTCGACACGGTGGTCTACCACTGGGGCGGCACCGGGATGACCGAGAAGGGCACCCTCACCCGGGTCGGCACCGGCGGGATCACCGAGGTGAACCTGCTGGCCGAGTACAACGCCACCCACGACCCGGACCTGGCCACCGACGCCGGCTGGACGCCGGCTCTGCGGCCCGGCCCGCTCACCCCGACCGCGCAGGTGCCCGCGGTGGTCAACGCCCGCTCCGGCGCGGGCCGCCTCTCCCTCGCATAGATCAACACCCGTTTTTCGTACGCGGTGAGCACCCGCCCGCACCACGAAGTCTCCGGCGCGGGCGGGGGATCCTCGTGTCGCGTCCCAGCCGGGCCATTGACACGCCCCCGGCCCGGCGCGAACCGTTCCGTTATGGACCGTGAGCAGCGCCGGCGAGGGAAGCGGGGCCGAGCCCTGCGCCGCGCCGCCTACGTCGGCCGCCAGCAGTCCGGTCTCGATCAGGCTGCCCTGGACGAGGCGATGGCCACCCGCCAGCCACCCGCCGACGACGGCGCCCGCTGGGTCCCGATCGGCCCGTCGGTCGTCCGCAAGGGCCAGGCCGTCGACCATCCCCGGGTCACCGGCCGGATCCGGGACCTGGCCGTCGCTCCGACCGGCCGTCGGGCCTACGCGGCCAGCGCCAAGGGCGGCGTCTGGTACACCGGCGACGGCGGAGCGACCTGGGCCTCGGTCGACGGCGGCGTCGTCCGCGCGCCCGGTGGCCCGACCAACGCCCAGGTGTGCGGCTGCCTGCTCGTCGCGTTCGGGGAGAGCGCCGAGTCGGATGTGGTCCTGGTCGGCACCGGCGAGGAGATACCGGTCGACAACGCGTTCGCCAGCAGCATGGGCGGCGTCGGCGTGCTCGCCGCGACCGGCCCGGTCACCGGGCGGCCCTGGGCGCGCAGCGGCCGCGGTGTGTTCGCTGGCCAGGCGCTGTACCGGCTGGTCCGCGACCCGTCGGCGACGCCCGGCGGGGACGGCGACACGGTGCTCGCCTGCAGCACCGCCGGGGCGTTCCTCGGCGAGCGCGACGGCGGCTACGCCTGGCGGCCCCTGGTCGGCCGGCCCGCCTGCGACGCGGTGTGGCTCCCGGACGGCCGGCTCTTCGTGCTCCTGGTCGACGGCGCGCTGATCGAGCCGGGCCAGTCGGGGGAGATCACGCTGCCGATGCCGGCGGACGCCCGGCGCGAGGGGATCGGCAGCCTCGCGGTGGCCGGACCCGACCGGTTCTACCTGCTGGGCGAGATCGTCCGGGAGGAGGACAAGAAGCCGGCGCTGTGGCGGATCGACGCCCGGCCCGGACAGCAGCCGCGGGCGACCCGGATCGCCGGGGTGCCGAAGATGCTGTGGGGCGGGCAGCGCGACTTCGACCAGGCTCTGGTGGTGGAGAGCCGCGGCGACCTGGACCGGGTCTACCTCGGCGGCTCGGGGCTGGATCCGGGGCTGCGGCACGGCGACCACTGCGCGGCGCTGTACTGCTTCGAGGTCCCCGCGCGGACCGGCCGCAGGCTGGCGCCGGTCGCCGGGATCTCCCGGACCGGCCTGACCGGTGGCGGGGCGGGCGCCGTCCATCAGGGGCTGATCGGCAACACGCTGCACCCGGACGTGCACGTGATCCGGCTGGCCGGCCCGCCGGCGCGACGGCAGGTGTGGACCGGCTGCGACGGCGGGGTGTTCGTGTCGGACCGGGCCGGGCAGGTGTACTCGTTCCGCTCGGCGAACAACGGGATCGCCGTGCTGGAACCGAACTTCGTCCGCGGGCATCCGCGGTCCAGCCAGCTCGTGGCGATGGGCGTGCAGGACAACGGGACGCCGGTCCGGTCCGGGGACACGACCTGGGAGCTGATCCAGGAGGGGGACGGCGGCGGGGTGGTCTTCGTACCGACCGCGCCGCAGGTGTTGATCCGGCAGGTGTACAACGCCGTCTGGGCGTCGGCGCTGGCGAAGGTCGTCGACCCGTTGCAGCGAGCCCCGCGCCGGCCCTCGTTCCCGGAGCGGGACGGTGAGTTCGAGGACGCCGAGTGCCAGGCCTCGGCCTTCTACTCCAGCGCCGCCGTCGTCACCGACCCCGGTTTCCGCCCGCTACGCACCCGGCTGGCGATCGGCACCAACCGGGTCTGGCTGACCGACGACATCGGCCTCGACGAGGAGCGTGCGAACACCTGGCGGGTGCTGCCGCTGGAGCGCGGCCGGCCCGCGGACCCGCGAGCCGGCTGGACGCCGAAGGGCCGCCATCACTACGACCCGGACTTCGGGGTCCCCGGGCTGCGCGGAGTCGTCACCATGTCGTGGGCGTCGACGACCGAGCTGCTGGTGGTCTACGAGCGCGGGCTGGTGCGCTACACCGAGGAGGATCCGGAGAACGACATCTGGTCCGGGCAGGTGCTCCGGGCGGGCGTGCCGCCGCTGCCCAGCGACGCGATCCTGACCGACGTCGGCGCGGTGCCCGGCACCCGGGACTTCTACCTGGCGACCACCGGCGTCGCCGGGACCGGGGTGGAGACGCTCTGGCACCACCGGGACGGGGAGTTCCGCCCCACCGGGCTGCGCGACCAGCTGCTGCCGCGCGACCCGGTGTTCGCGGTGGTCCTGGACCCGGCCGACCCGGCGGTCGTCTTCGCCGGCACGGCCACCGGCGTGTGGCGCGGCGTCCGGGGAGACGACAACGGCCACGTCTGGACCGAGTACACCGCCGGGCTGCCCCGGGCGGTCGTCCAGGACCTGAGCGTCTGGACCGCGCCGGAGGACGAGGAGGAAGAGGACACCGCCGACGCGCCGCGGCTGCTGCGGGCCGCCCTCCAGTCCCGCGGCGTCTGGGAGATCGACCTCGCCCACCCGGCCCGCCGGCACACCTGGATCCGGGCCACCGCGCACGACGACCGGCGCCGGGCGACGGCCGCCGCCGCCGACCCCTGGCCCGCGTCCGACCTGGCCGAGTACCGGTCGCCCGCCCCGGACGACGAGTTCACCGGCAGCCCGGACATCGTGGTCCGGCCCCGCTGGACGGCCACCGGGCGGCCCCCGCGGTTCGCCGGCGAGATCCCCAGCGACACCGACGGCTACGCCGACTTCGACGACTGGTTCCGCCGGACCCCCGACCACCGGCTCTGGACCTTCCAGACCGCCTTCCGCTGGCTCTACCCGGGGGTGGTGGCGAACGGCCTCTGGACGTACACGATGGACACCATGGTCGCGCTGCACCGGGCCTCGCTGGGCTCGCCCGCCGAGCCGGTCATCGACAAGCGGTTGTGGGACGCGGTCGTCCGGACCCGGCTGACCGCCGCCGGGGACCCGACCACCGACCCGTCCGGTACCCCGGCGGTCTTCCGCGCGCCGTGGCAGACACCCCTGGCGCCGGACGCCGCCCCGTGCGAACCCGACCTGACCGAGTTGGTCGTCCCGCCCGCGATCACCGCGGACCGGATCTGGGTGGTCTACCGGGAACCCTGCACCGTCGACGTGCTGGCGCACCACCGCGACGCCCGGGAGGTGCCGGCCGGGGAGGCCGCGGTCACCCTGCTCTGGCGCGCCGGCGGCCGGTCGCCGGACGAGCTGATGGAGCTGCCGGTCACCGGCATCGCCGACTACCTGACCGGGGCGTCCCCGGCCGTCCCCGGCGGCTGGCGGGCGGTGAGCCGGCGGCTCGCGGTGCCGCTCGGCGGTCACCTGCCGCGCGGCACGTCCATCGACGTGGACCTGTCCGCCGCCCCGGCCGGCCGGTTCGCGCTGCCGCTCGCGTACGTCACCTCGACCGCCGACGACCAGCCGCCGCTCCGCCCGCCCGTCTCGCCCCGGGACTCCGTCCGGGAACTGGTGCGCCGCTGGCCCCAGCTGGCCGCCCGCGTCGTCAAGCTCACCGACCGCCCATGACCGGCGACCCGCCAGCCCGGCCGGCCCCGCCATCCCCGCCGGGCCGGCCGCACCCGGCCCGCCTGCGGCTGATCCTCGCCGCGGCCGGCGCCGCCCTGATGTTCCTGGCCGCCCTGTTCCCCACCTGGATCGAGGGGGTCACCTCGCTCGACCCGGACGGCGGCTCCGGCGCCGTGGAGTGGCTGCTCCCGCTGCCCTTCGCCGCGGCCGCCCTGCTTCTCGGCGCCCTCGCCCACCACTCCCACTGACGGCCGCCCCAGGTTCTGTCCCGCCGACGCCGGCCACCACCCGGACTCAGCCGCGCACTCGTTCGATCGGCGGGGCAGACCTAGATTGATGGCGTGATCACCCTGCGGGCCGTCGTCGAGCTGGACGACCTCACCTGGCTCCACCTGGACGGCGACTGCCCGGCCGACCGCGCCGGACTCTTCGTCGGCGCGCTGGCCGGGATCAACCCGGACGACCCGATCGCCGAACGAGTCGATGCCATCCTGACCGACGAGACGCTGATCGCTCAGGGTGGTCTCGCCCTGCACGACACGGTGACCGGGATGTCGGTCCATCCGGGCTGCTGCGCCGGCCTGGAGGACTGGCGTTGCTGGGCAGAGGTCGCGGCCGGTGAGTCCCCGTGGCTCGGCCACTCCCCGGAACCCCGGGTCCAGGTCCTCGACCGGCACCTACGGGTCTGGCAGGACGCCCCGGGACGTGGCGACCACGTCGACGTCACCGGCGCCGAGCTGCGCCGTCTGCTGCTCGGCCTGCAGCGGGACCTGGTCGCCTTCCTGGACGTGCTACGGGCCTGGGCTCGCGCCAACGGCCAGGGCGGGCACGCGGATGCCCTGGCCGCGGCGATCGACCGCCACTTCGTCATCAGCGCGCCGCTGACCGGCCCGGGTCAGGCGACCTCGTAGCTGCGGCGGACGTTGGCGAGGTTGCCGCTCGCCAGGTCCGGGTCGGTGATCCAGAAGGTGATGGCCACCACCTCGCCCCAGGCGGTGCCCTCCACGGCTTCGATCTGGAGCAGCGGGCGGTGGCCGTCGACCGGGGTGGCGAGCTTGTCGTGGTGGCCGAGCAGGCGGTGGCTCGGCGTGGGGAGCAGCGGACGCAGTTCCTCCCGCAGGTCGAGCAGCGCCGAGAGATCGGCCACGTGCGCCGTCAGGTTGATACCGTCCTCCCAGCTCGGCAGGGTGGCCTGCGGGACGGGATCGAGCGGCAGCACCTCGATGGTGCGGCGGCCGGCAGGGAGCGGCGCGACCGGGGTGTCGGCGACGTGCAGGACGCGGCAACCGTCGTCGCCGTCCGGGCCGCCCCACGGAGCGCGGAAGTCGTCGTCGTGGAAGAACAGCAGCCGGCCGCTGTCCGGGAACGGCCAGTCGGCGCCGAGCAGGTCGGCCGCCTCCTCGCAGTCGATCTGGGCCAGCATCAGCATCGGCTCGCCCTGATAGGCGGGCCACTCGAAGGCGGCCACCGCCGGATCGCCGCCGACCGCGCTCCAGCCCTCGTCGGCCACCTCGTAGCCGATCGACGGGCGGGCCTGACCCAGATACCAGTCCGCGGAGTTCGCGTCGAGACGGGTGCGGGTGAGCGCGCGGACCTCGGGAGGCAGATTCATGGTGGCCGAGTCTGACACACGACCATCGGGACAACGAGGCCCGGAAAAACGGTGGGAACACCGGCAGTGACGGGGCCATCGCGTGCGGTTGTGGCGGCTTCCGGTCGTACCGGAAAGGGTTTTTCTGGAAAGAGTCCTGCAAGCGCGAGAATTGCTGCTGGTCAACGGCGATCTTGATAAGCGGCACCTTAAGAACGCAGCGGTCGATTCCTTAAGTTTTCCTTTAGTTCGATCCGCGCTGGGAGCGTTCCCGTAAGGACGGATTGAGAAACACGGTCCGAGCGGAGGGGCAACACAGATGAAGCGATACCGGAGCTACCGGGGTAACGCGGGAGGATCCAACGTCCGGCGCTGGCGGGTCGCCGGCATCGCGGGCGTCGCGGTGGTCCTGGCCGGTGTGGGCCTCGGTGTGGCGAACGCGGCCACCTCGGACGCCGTGCCCACGGTCAACTGCCCGCAGGTCGCGCCGCAGCTGCCGGCCATCCCGGCCAAGGCCAAGGCCGAGGTCGAGCGGAACCTGGCGCTGCTCAACACGCAGATCCAGGAAGCCAACAAGCGGCTCGCCAGCAGCGTCGGGCAGGGCGGCCCCAACTTCATCCAGAACGCGATCCTCGGCCCGCTGAAGGACAAACGCGCCTCGACGATCGACCGGATCGCCATTTCCATCGGACGCGTCGCGGCCAAGCCGAATCTGCCGGTCGACTCGCTCGCCACGTGCGCGCTGAACCAGAACGGCGGCGGAAACGCGGCGCCGGAACCGACCGCGGTGGCCGCCGCGACGGGCGCCCCGGCAGGAAATGGCAATGGCGCGGCGAACGGGGTTCCGACGGTGAACTGCCCGACTGTCGGTGACAAACTCCCGGCCGTTCCGGCCTCCGCCAAGGCCGAGATCGAGCGCAATCTGGCGCTGCTCAACACGCAGATCCAGGAAGCCAACAAGCGGCTCGTCGACACGGTCGGCCAGGGCGGCGCGAACTTCATTCAGAATGCGATTCTCGGCCCGCTGCAGGGCAAGCGGTTCGCGGCCATCAACCGGATGGAGACCGCGATCGGCCGGGCCGCGGCCAAGCCGGACCTGAACGCCGAAGGTCTGTCGCCGTGCACGCTCAACCAGAACGGCGGCGGCAACCCGGCGCCCGAGCAGACCTCGGTGCAGGCCCAGGACCCGGCCGAGGCGGCCGCCAACGCGCCGACCGTGAACTGCCCGGACGTGAAGATCAACGTCGCGATCCCGGCGTCCGCGCAGGCCGAGATCGATCGGAACCTGGCGCTGCTGCAGACCCAGATCCAGGAGGCGAACAAGCGGCTGGCCAGCACCGTCGGCCAGGGCGGCCCGAACTTCATCCAGAACGCGATCCTCGGCCCGCTGCAGGACAAGCGCTTCGCGACGATCAACCGGATGGAGACCGCGATCGGCCGTGCCGCCGCGAAGCCGAATCTGAACGCCGAGGGCCTTTCTCCCTGCTCGCTCAACAAGTGACGACCTAGGTGCGGAAGGGGCCCTTCGGGGCCCCTTTTCGGTGTGCTGGGATTGGCTCGGCTTCGTGCGGCCGGCCGGGTGTGCGCGCCTCGCGGGCGGTGGGTCACTGTTGGCGGTCCGCTGTGCTCGACCGTTTTCGGTACGCCTCCGTTGGCTGGCGTGCGGGTCCCCGCGCGAGGCTGTTGCTTCTCTGGGGTGGCGGCGCGCCGCCTGGTTCGGCTCGGGTCGTGGCTTGCCGCTCGGCTCTATGTCGGACTGCGGCGCGCGGTCTGGCTCTTCCTCGGGCCGTGGCGTGCTGTCTGGTTCTTGCTCGGGCCGTGGCGTGCTGTCTGGTTCTTGCTCGGGCCGTGGCGTGCTGTCTGGTTCTTGCTCGGGCCGTGGCGTGCTGTCTGGTTTCTCCTCGGGCCGTGGCGCGCCGTCTGGTTTCTCCTCGGGCCGTGGCCTGCTGTCTAGTTCTTCTTCGGCTCGCGGCCTGCTGTCGGTTTTGCCGCGCCGCCCGGTCCTTCTTCAGACTGCGGCGCGCCGCTCGCTTCCCTCGGGCCGGGGGCTCGCCGCTCGCCTTGGCCTCGAATCCGGCGCGTCGCTCGCCCTTCTTGGGGTCGCGGGCGCGTCGCTCGCCCTTCGTGGGGTCGCGGGCGGTCGCTCGCCCTTCGTCGGGTCGCGCGCCGCTCGCGTGCACTCGGACCGCGGGCACGGCGCCCAGCAGCCGGTGTCAGTGGAGGCCGTCGTCGGATTGAGTTGTCCACATTCGAGGGCTGTCCACAGGCAGTCGGCGTTAGGGCGGGCTTTTTCGCCACACTGGCAGCGGGGGCCTACCCCCAAGGGAGGGTGGGCGCTGGGCTGGGATGGCTGGGATGGCGGGGATGGCGGGGATGGCGGGCTCGGGACGGCGGGGCTCGGGACGGCGGGGGCTGCGCTGTGCGGTGACCGGCGCGCTCCGGTCGTACGCGAAGATGGGGTTGATCTTGGCTGTGGGATACGGAGCGCGGGCGGGTGCTCACCGGTAGCTGTCGGATAGCACTCGTGATCGCGAGCGTTTTCGTGTGCGGGGCGGTTACGTGGTAGAAATCCGCGCCAGTAAGAATGCCGCGACGACGAGGAGGACCGCCGTGCCGGGCAGTGCGCGCACGATCAGCGGCAGCAGTGTGGTCGTCTATCTCGCGGTCAGCCTGCGGTCGCGGCTGCGGGCGCACGCGGCGGCGACCGGGCGGTCACACACCCAGATCGTGTTCGACGCGTTGAACGACACGCACCCCCGCCTGGCCGAGCTCACCGGCGCCCCGACGCCTGTGGACGGTCTTTTCGTGGCCCAGCGTTCCGGCCGCCGCCAGCACCTCGAGGACCAGGTGCAGGTCTCGATCCGGCCGAACCCGGAGAACCTCGCCGTGATCGACGGGCTGGCCGGCCGGCACACTGGCGGCAACCGGTCCGCGCTGATCGCGGCCGCACTCGACGCGTACCTTCCGGCACCTATGAAGGGCCTCCCCGCATGAAGCAGTTCAACGATCAGTTAGCCAACCTCTGGCAGGACTACGCCGCCCTGGTCTCCCTGGTCGCCGGCCTGCTCGGCGTGGTCCTGCTGATCAGCTTCGCGATCTGGGCGAAACGGTCCGGCAAGCCGCTGCGCCCGATCGCGCTGTCGTTCAGCATGAACCTGGCGCTGCTGCTCAACGCCGAGGGCATGTGGGTGATCGCCACCGAGCAGCTGCGCCTGCCCAAGGTGTTCGCCGTCCTGGTCTTCGCGGTCTTCGAGATCTGCTTCCTGACCGCCACCTCCCTGGCAGCCGAGCAGTACCGGAACACCACGGTCTACGGCCCGGACGGCAAGATCGAGACGCCCGGTCACCCCGGTCCGATGCTGTGGATCGCGGCGCTCATCGCGGCCGTCTCCGGCATCATCGTGGCCAGCAACGCGGTCACCGGCACCGAGAAACTGCTCCGGCTCGCGGTGCCCTGCGTGATCTTCCTGATGTGGTGGGCGGCGCTGACCGCGGCCGGGCAGCGGGTCCGGCGCGGCCGGTTCGCCTACAGCCCGCGGCGGCTCGCCGAGCGCTGGGGCTGGCTGATCCCGGACGACGACCCGGACCTGGCCCGGATGGCCTCCGAGCGGCAGGTGCGCCGGATGGTGGTGAACCACCACCGGGTCAGCTCGGCGCGCTGGCCGAAGTCGTGGTGGCGCAACCGGCTGCTCAAGGACGCCCGGACCGCCGGCGAGCCGGTGGTCGACGACGTGATCGGGCAGCTGGCCCGGATCCAGCGGGTGATGGACCTGCTGATCCCGGCGGACGCGCGCCCGGCGGCCCCGGTGGTCGCGGCGCCGGTGACGGCCGTCCTGCCGGCTCCCGCCGAGGAGCCGGTGACGGCGCCGGTCCGGACCGCGCCGCCGGTGCAGTTCGTGCCGCCGTCGCAGGCCGTCGAGGACGCGCCGGTCCGCCCCACGGTGGCGAAACTGGCCGCGCTGGTGAACTCGACCGCGGAGACGGCGACGCTGGGGGAGCGGCTGGCCGCGGCGGTGACCCCGGAGGAGATGCTCGGCATGCCGGCGCCGGCCCGGGCCGCCGAGCGGGCCGGGTCCGACCGGGCGGAAGTCCCGGCGAGCGGCCCGGTCGCGGCCGCTCCGGTCCCGGCGCCGCGCCGGGCGGACGAGGACACCGTGCCCGGGGCGGTGCCCGCGGTGCTCGGCTCGATCCCGGCCGTCGCCGCGCCGCGTCCGTTCCTCGCCACGACCCCGGTCCCGCAGGCCACGGCCACGAACGGCACCGGAGCCAACGGCAACGGCACCAACGGCAACGGGGCCAACGGCACCAACGGCACGGGCACCAACGGTGGCGGCAACCTGCCGTCGTGGGCGGCCACCCCGACCGGCGCCCAGCGCGCCGTCAACATCGTCGGCTCCCCGTGGTGGCGGCTCGCCGTCGAGCGCCTGAGCCGCCTGGTCGCCGCCGAGATCACCGCCGACAACCTGTCCGAGATGACCTACACCCGGGTCGCCGAGCTGGTCCGCTCGCTCGCGCCGCGGGTGCCGGACCTGGGCGAGGGCGTGGTCCGCTCGTTCGTCAACGACTACGTCCGGGAGATGAACGGCGAGCCCGGCGACGCCGCCTACCCGTGGCGTGACCTGCTCCCCGAGCCGGTCACCGCGCCGGTCGGCTCGCCGGCCTGGATGGCGGCGATCGAGGAGCTGCGCGCCGCGCTGATCGAGGAGATGGAGAGCAGCGACGTCACCGACCCGCGCGAGCTGGCCGTGCTGCTCGCGCCGAGTGTGCCGCGGCTCGACGACGAGACGATCCGCGAGTTCGTCAACGACTACCTCTCCGCGCTCGGCGGCCAGCCGACCGGCGGCGACCAGCCGTGGCAGCACCTGCTGCCCCGCCCGCAGGGCGGCCGCGGCCCGAGCGACGAGGAGATCGTCGAGCAGTTCGGCGCCCAGCTGCACGAGCACCTGCGCACCACCGGCAAGCTGACCCGCTACCGGGTGACCGCGGTGACCGGTGTCAAGAGCCCGGCCCGCGCCGACCGGATCAAGGCGATCATCGAGGACCAGGCCGCGGAGACCACCCCGGCCTGAGGCACGCCCCACCGAAGCGGTCCGGCACCCTCCGGGCCGCTTCGGCGTTTGCGGTACGGCCATCGCCCCTCGACCAGCCTGACTGCCGTGCCGGCCTCCGCCGATCTGGCCCTGGCCCGAGTGCTGTCCCACTGTGGTGGGTCACCTGGCCCGGGCGATCGCCGGGGACCCGGAGAAGTGGTCACTCTTCCTGGACCGGGCGGACGCGGCCGCCGCTCTCGCCGACTTCGCCGGTGCGGCCCGGCGGCGGGATCAGCTGCTGGACTGTCTCGGCGGGGCGCCGGGGCTGCCCGGGGTGCCGCTGGCGGAGCCAGCCAGGTTGCCGGACGGCGGGTAGATTGCCGGGGTGACTGATGTCGATCGGGAGCGCCGGGTCTCCACCACCGGGCGGGCGGTTGTCGGGGTGCAGCTGGGGCTGCTGGTGGCGTACCTGATCGGTAGTTTCGGGATCTTGATCATGGCGGCCGTGCGCGCGGACGACCTCGGGGCGGTCCTGGACCCCGGCCTGGAGCGGCTCGACGACCCGAAGGCCTCGATGGCGATCGGGCCGGACTCGCTGTGGAATCCGCTGGTCTGGATCGTCGGGGCGTGCCGGCTGATCGCCTGGCTGATCTATCCGCTCGGGATCGCGATGCTCCTTTTCGGTCTGGCGACGCTGGTGCCCGCGGTCCGCTCCGGGGATCGGCGGAGCACGGTGGGTCTCGCGCTGCTCAGCGCGATCTGGCTGGGGCTGCTCCTGCTGGCGGCCACGTCGTACGGCCAGGCGCTGACCAGCTGGCTCCTCGACTGACAGCTTGCCCGGCTGGGCGTCACGGGTGTCTCACGGGCGTCGAGACACCCGTGGGGCCCAGCCCGGCCTAGGACGGGGCGGCGCAGCTGGAGCGCCAGACGACCTCGGCGTGGGCGGGCTCGGAGACCGGGCCGGGGTCGTCGCCGAGGGCCAGCGCCATCGCCCGGTCGCCCATGTCGACCAGCGGCAGCTTGACCGTGGTCAGCGCCGGGGTCACGTCCCGGGCGATCGGCATGTCGTCGAAACCGGTCACCGAGATCTGCTCCGGCACCGCGACGCCGCGCTCGCGCAGGGTGGCCAGGGTGCCCACCGCCATCGAGTCGTTCAGCGCCAGGACGGCGGTCAGGCCAGGGTTGGCGTCGAGCAGCTCGGCGGCCGCCGCGGCGCCGCCGTCCCGGGTGAAGTCGGCGTGGACGATCTGCTCGGCGGGCAGCGGCACGCCCAGCTCGGCGGCGGCCCGGCGGACCCCGGAGAGCCGGTCGGTGGTGGTGGTCAGGGTGCGCGGCCCGGCGATCACCCCGACCCGCCGGTGGCCGAGGCTCAGCACCCGGCAGGCCAGCTGGTAGGCGCCGGACTCGTTGGCCGGCAGCACCGCGCTGCCGACCAGCTCGTGCCGGCCGATCACCGCGACCCGGCCGCCGGCCTGCTGGTACGCGTTCAGCTCGCCGTTGAGCCGGGCGGTGAACTCGTCGTCGTGGTAGCCCGACCCGGCCAGGATCAGCGCGTGCACCTGCTGGGCGCGCAGCAGCGCGACGTACGCCAGCTCGCGCTCCGGCTCCCGGTAGCTGTTGCAGATCACCAGCAGCCGGTCGTGCGCCGCGGCCTGCCGCTGCAGCCCCCGGGTGATCTCGGCGAAGTACGGGTCGGACACGTCGTGCACGATCACTCCGACCGCGGACTTGCGGGGGCGGGCGACGTTCTGCGCATGCGCGTTCGGCACGTAGTGCAGCTCGGCGACCGCGGCCAGGACCCGCTCGCGCAGCTCGGGAGCGACCTTCTTGGCGCTGTCGTTGATCACGCGCGACACGGTGGCGGGGGAGACCCGGGCCAGCCGGGCGACATCTGCCAGGGTGACCGCCATCCGCACAGCATAGAGAAAACCCGCCCCGCGTCACGCCCCGGTCCCAGCTGCCCTCGTCGAGGACCCGCTCGCTGCCGCGATGCCGCTGAGACCGGTGCGGATCCTTTTCCGGTACGACCGGGGGCGCTGTGCGAGCCGGCCCGCGAGGTCGCGGCCCGCGCACGACCGTGGCGCGTGTCGTGCGGGTCCGCTCGGGGAGACGCAGGACACGCGCCGGCCGCGGCCGGAACCGGTCAGCGGCCCAGCAGGGTGAGCGTGTCGACCACGCGGTTGGCGAAGCCCCACTCGTTGTCGTACCAGGCGACCACCTTGACCAGACGCCCGTTCGCCGTGGTCAGCAGCGAGTCGAAGATCGACGACGCCGGGTTGCCGGTGATGTCGGTGGAGACCAGCGGGTCCGTCGAGTACTCCAGGACGCCGCGCAGCGGGCCGGCCGCGGCCGCCTCGAACGCGCTGTTGATCTCCTCGGCGGTGACCGGGCGTTCGACCACGGCGTTCAGTTCGACCAGCGAGCCGACCGGGACCGGGACCCGGACCGAGTATCCGGTGAGCTTGCCGGCCAGGCGGGGCAGCACCAGGCCGATCGCGGTGGCGGCGCCGGTGGTGGTCGGCGCGATGTTCAGCGCGGCGGCGCGGGCCCGGCGCAGGTCGCGGTGCGGGCCGTCCTGGAGGTTCTGCTCCTGGGTGTAGGCGTGGATGGTGGTCATCGAGCCGGTCTCGATGGTGGCCAGGTCGTCCAGGACCGAGGCGATCGGGGCCAGGCCGTTGGTGGTGCACGAGGCGTTCGAGACCACGTCGTGCGCGGCCGGGTCGTAGTCGCCGTGGTTGAGCCCGTACGCCAGGGTCAGGTCGGCCCCCTTGGACGGGGCGCTGACCAGCACCTTGCGGGCGCCGGCGGCGAGGTGCGCGCGGGCGTCGGCGGCGGCGGTGAAGCGACCGGTCGACTCCAGCGCGACGTCCACGCCGAGGTCCTTCCACGGCAGGTCGGCCGGGGTGCGCACGCCGGTCACCTCGATCCGCCGGCCGTCCACGATCAGGTGGTCCGCGTGCGCCTCGACGACGCCGTCGAAGCGGCCCAGCGAGCTGTCGTAGCGCAGCAGGTGGGCGAGCGTGCCCGGGTCGGTGAGGTCGTTGATCGCGACGATCTCCACGTCGCTCCCGGCGGCCGCCCGCAGGACGTTGCGGCCGATGCGTCCGAAACCGTTGATGCCGACTCGTGTGGTACCGACTGGAGTTGTCATGTCCCCAGCGTCGCGTTCTCAGCGGGGAATGATCAGGTGGCGGAACGCCACGCTACGCAAGGTTGCCGCCAAAGGTCTTCCGGTACTCGCTGGGCGACGTGCCGAGGATCCGCTGGAAGTGCATGCGCAGGTTGGCGCCGGTGCCCACCCCGACCCGGGCGGCGATCTGGTCGACCCCGAGATCGGTCCGTTCCAGCAGCTCCCGGGCCAGGTCGACGCGGGCCCGCAGCACCCACTGCATCGGCGTGTACCCGGTGTCCTCGACGAACCGGCGGCCGAAGGTGCGCGCCGACACCCCGGCGTGCCGGGCCATCGAGGCGACGGTGAGCGGCTCCTCCAGATGGGCCAAGGCCCACTCCCGGGTCGCCGCGAAGACGTCGCTGAGCGGTTCCGGGATGCTGCGCGGCACGTACTGCGACTGGCCGCCGCTGCGGTACGGCGCGGCCACCATCACCCGGGCGATCGCGTTGGAGGCCTGCACGCCGTGGTCGCGCCGGATCAGGTGCAGGCAGACGTCGATGCCGGCGGCCACCCCGGCGGAGGTCAGGATCTGTCCCTCGTCGACGAAGAGCACCCGCCCGTCGACGGTCACCTTCGGGTACATCCGGGCCAGGGTGGCCGCCTGCAGCCAGTGCGTGGTGGCCCGTCTGCCGTCCAGCAGACCGGCCGCGGCCAGCGCGAACGCGCCGGTGCAGATGGAGACCACCCGGGCGCCGCGGAAGGCCGCGTCGCGCAGCGCCTCGAGCACCCGGGGGTCGATCGGGCCGGTCGGGTCGGTGAAGCCGGGCACGATGACGGTGTCCGCCTGCTCGACGGCTTCCAGCCCGGCTTCGACGTGGAAGCTGAGGCCGTCCCGCCCGGGCTGGACGCCGGGTTGCACCGCGCACGGGACCGCGCGGTAGTTAAGCCCGTGCCGGGGCGCGAAGACCTGCGCCGGGATCCCGACGTCCAGGGGCGCGGTCCGCGGAAGGAGAAGCATTGCCACTGTATGTCCCCGCATGACCACCACTGTGCCGGTCGCGGGGGCGTACCCGGAAGTGGCGGTCGCGACCGCGACCGCAAGGATTCCGCCACCGGAGACCGAGAGCGCTCCCGTGGTCCGAAAGTCGACCACTAGAATCATCGGCCCGGCGGTGTAGCGGTTGTACCTTGTCTCCAGCCGGTTTCGTGGAAAGGACGGCTGGCGATGAGGGATCACAGCAACCGCTCGGCCGGGCGGCCGACCTTGGAGGAGGTCGCGTCCCGCGCCGGTGTCGGCCGGGGGACGGTGTCCCGGGTGGTGAACGGTTCGGCACAGGTCAGTCCGAAGGCCCGCAAAGCGGTCCAGGACGCGATCGACGAGCTGGGGTACGTGCCGAACCGCGCCGCGCGGGCTCTGGTCACCCAGCGAACCGATTCGATCGCGCTCGTGGTCTTCGAGTCCGGGGAGCGTTTCTTCGCCGAGCCGTTCTTCGGCCGGATCGTCCAGTCGGTGTCGTCCGTGCTGGTCGCGCGCAACCTGCAGATGGTGCTGATGATCGCGCAGGCCCCGGAGGAGCGCCGCCAGCTGGAGGGCTACCTGACCCGCCAGCACGTGGACGGCGCGCTGCTGCTCTCGGTGCACGGCGACGACCCGCTGCCGGCGGTCCTGGAGGAGCGCGGCCTGCCCACGGTCCGGGCCGGCCGGCCGGCGCACCCGGGCCCGGTCAGCTTCGTCGACGCGGACAACCGCGGCGGCGCCCGGTCCGCGGTCAGCTACCTGCAGGAGCAGGGCCGGCGCTGCATCGCGACGATCACCGGCCCGATGGACACCGCGCCCGGCGTGGCGCGGTACCAGGGCTACCGCGACGTGGTCGGGGACGGCCCGGCCGCGGCCGGCGACTTCGGCGAGATCAGCGGCGCGATGGCGATGGAGTGGCTGCTCACCAACTATCCGCAGCTGGACGCGGTGTTCGCGGCGTCGGACATGATGGCGGCCGGGGCGCTGCGGGTGCTGCGCCGGGCCGGTCGCCGGGTGCCCGAGGACGTGGCGGTGGTCGGCTTCGACGACTCGGTCATCGCCCGGCACACCGACCCGCCGCTGACCAGCGTCTTCCAGCCGGTCGAGCAGATGGGCCAGGAGATGGTCCGGCTGCTGCTGGCGAAACTGGACGGCGACGAGCCGACCGAGCACGAGACGGTGATGCCGACCCGGCTGATCCTGCGCGGCTCCGCCTGAGTCAGCCCTAGGCCCCCGCCCGGCCGAGATCGGTCAGGCGGTCCTGGAGCACCGCGGCCTGGCCGGCGGTGAGGCCGCCCTCGCCGAGCCGCTGCCGCACCTTCTTGCGCAGCAGCGACACCTGTCCCTGGATGTCCGGGTCGTCCTGGGTGGCCAGCTGCCCGAGGATGTTCCGGAAGTCCTGCGCCACGTCCGGCCGGATGTCGCCGGCCCGCTCGCCCCGCTCGACCGCGGCGGTCACCCGGCCCAGCGCGTCGTCCACGGTCAGCGTGGTGGCCTCGGTGGTGGGTTCCTCCGTCGGCTCGGTCGTCGGCGCCGTGGAGGGGCGCGCGGCCGGCGCGGTGGACGACGGGGCGACCGACGGCGGGATCGGCGCGGGCGGCTCGGCGAGGTCCTCGCCGGACTGGGAGACCACGTGGACCAGGGCCAGGAAGGCGACCGCGGTGGCGCCCAGCGCGGCGCCCACGGCGATCTTGCGGCCCCGGGTGACCCGGCCGTGCAGGCCGACGGTCGGCACCCGGGCGTGCCCGGTGGGGCGGGCGCCGGGCAGCGGGATGGTCGGCGCCTTCTTGTCCTGGGTCGGGGCCAGCTCGGCGAGCACCTTCCACGCCTCGGCGGCGGACGGCCGGCGGTCCGGGTCGTCGTCCAGGCAGCGGCGGATCAGGTCGACCAGCGGCTCGGGCAGGCCCTCGGGCAGCCGGGCCGGGCCGGACTGCCGGGCGACCGCCAGCTCCTCCCAGGTGTCCACACTGTACGGCGGCTCGCCGGCGACCATCTCGAAGAGCAGCACGCCGAGCCCGTACAGGTCGGTGGCCGGCTCGGCGGGCTTGCCGTCCAGCCGCTCCGGAGCGGCGTACGCCGGGGTGCCGAAGGTGGCCCCGGTGTCGTCGTCGTCCGGCTCGCCGGCGGTCGCGCTGATCCCGAAGTCGAGCAGCTTCACCCCGCCCTCGCAGAGCATCACGTTGCCCGGCTTGATGTCCCGGTGCACCACGCCGGCGGCGTGCGCGGCGGCGAGCGCCCCGGCGACCGCGGCGCCCACCGCGGCGGCGGCCGGCCACGGCACCGGGCCGTCGCAGAGCCGGGCCGCCACGGTCTCGCCGGCGAGCAGCTCCATCACCACGAACGGCACCACCGAGCCGTCCGGCCGGACCGCCTCCCGGTAGTCGTGCACGGCGGCGATGCCGGGATGCGACAGGCGCGCCGCCAGCCGGGCCTCCCGCCAGGCCAGGTGCGCGGCGCGGATGTCACCGGCCGGCAATTTGACCGCGACCGGGCGATCGAGCAGCTCGTCGGTGGCCCGCCAGACCTGCGCCATCCCGCCGGTCTCCAGCAGGGAGACAAGCCGGTACCGCGAGACCAGCAGGGCACCCGGCGCCGGCCAAACTTCGTGCATGCCGGAACATTCGCCCAGTCCGGGCCCGCGTGTCAACCGGCAACCCATCTGCACCCGGTGACGACCCCGGACGGTAACCGTGGCGGCCGAATCTAGAGCTCCCCAAGAAACACCGGTGAGGAGCTCCCCGAAATGCGCATGCGCCGTATCGCCGTCGCCGTCGCCATGTCCGCGGCCGTCACGCTTCCCGTCGTGTCCACCGGCGTGGCCGCGAACGCCGCCAAGCCGGGCTCGTCGCCCGCCTCGGACAAGCACGGCTCGGACAAGGGTGGCTCGGACAAGCACGGATCCGACAAGGACGACTCGGACAAGAAGGGCTCGGACCCGAAGGGACCGGCCCCCAGCCCGGCCCCGGTCAAGCCGACCCCGAGCCCGGCGCCGGTCAAGAAGACCCCGGTCAAGAAGGTCAAGGTGGCCTTCACGGCCTCCGGCAAGGTCACCAAGGCCGACGCCACGTCGGTCACCGTCGCCGTCAAGGGCGGCACCAAGGACGTCAAGGGCAAGACCGTCACCATCGCGGTGCCGGCCACCGCCCGGGTCCTGCTCAACGGCAAGAAGGTCACGGTCGCCGCGCTGGCCGCCGGCCACTCGATCACGCTGACCGGCACCCGGGTAGACGCGGTCTACACCGCGACCAAGGTCGAGGCGCGGGGCAAGGCGGTCAAGCCCGCCCCGGCCCCGTCGACCTCGGTGTCGCCCACGCCCACCCCGTCGGCGTCGTCGCCCACGGCGTCGCCGTCGCCGTCGGTGAGCGACCCGTCGGAGACGCCGGCGCCGGAGGCCTCCTCCGCGCCGGAGGAGACCTCGGCCCCGGAGGCCCCGTCCGCGCCGGAGGCCCCGTCCGCGCCGGAGGAGACGTCGGCGCCGGAGGCCTGATCAGTCGACCGTCCGCGGAAGGTCAGCGGCGGCCGCGCGCAGCGCGGCCGCCGCTACCGCGTATCCGTTCCGGGTGTACGTCCGGGACAGTGACCCCGGCACGGTGAAGTAGGCCGCGGCCAGCTTCGCCGGGTCGGTGGCCAGCTCCCCGCGGGCCGGCACGTCGTTGCCGTCGTCCCAGCCCCACGGCGCGTTCGCCGAGTTGGTGCCGCAGCTGTACGTCCCGGTCCCGCACCCGCCGGTGGTGTCCCCGGCGAACGTGCCGAGCGAGGCGAACAACTCGGCGTTGTTCCGTTGCGCCCACAATCCGCCGGACGCGAAGATGTCGACCAGTCGGTACCGGACGTCCCGGTCGTCGGTCGAGGACGGCGCCTCGGCCACCGTCGACGGGTAGTAGACGATCCCGTCCCCGTTGATCGTGTACTGCGGATACGCCTTCAGCCCGTGCCCCTGCGCCTCCTGCGCGGTCACCGGGTGCTGGAACGCGTCGTGCGGCGACGTCTGCAGCTGCAGCGTCCCGTCCACCGACTCGCCGCCACCGGTCCAGGTGCTGCCGGACGGCGTGTAGGAGAAGAAGTCGGTGTGCGCGACGGTCACCGCGGCGCGCAGTCTGCCGTACGCCGAACCGTCCTTCTCCACCACCTCCAGCAGCCCTTCCCCGTCGTTCTCGTGCTCGGTCTCGAAGAACGGGTGGTCCACCCAGTCCCGCGGGTGGAAGAAGAAGTACGTCAGGTACCAGTGCGTCGAGGTCTCGACCACCGAGTAGTAGACGTGCGCGGTGACGTCCTGCCCGGCGTGGTCCCAGTTGTTCCGGCCGTCCAGGTCGCCGTCGAAGTCGTACCGGGCGAGGTAGTCGGCCTTGCCGGCGAGCGCGTGCGTCCCGGTCGCGTCCACGTCCTGGTAGTGGATCGGCGCCCAGCGCAGCGCCAGGTCGGCGTCGCTCACCGCGGCCCGGGCCGGCGTCACCATCATCCCGGCCAGCACCAGCCCGGCCACCGCACCCCTGGTCATCAGATTCATGACTGTGAATCACAGTGGTGATGAATGTCCGCCGGGCGAACACCGGAGGGCGGAAAGACTAATCGCGTGGGTCACTCCGCCGATCGATGCAGGGACGGATCCGGAGCCGGACACGGGGAGGTGCGGATGCTCATGCGTGACCGGGTGCTGGTCCCGTACGCGATGGTCTGCGCCGCCGTGCTCAGCTTCTTCGCGCTCGACCTGGGCACCGCGTGGCAGAAGATGGTGCTCTGCTGGGTGGTCGCGCCGCTCAGCGACCTGATGCTGATCGCGCTGTCCCGGCAGGCGTGGCGGTTGCCCGGACTGACCCGGCCGGCCCGCCGGTTCTGGATCGCGCTGGGCGCCGCCGGGCTGTTCTTCGCGATCGGTGACACCAGCCAGCTGGTGTACGTGCTGGCCCACCCGGAGCAGGACAAGTTCGTCTTCTTCCCGCTGCAGAGCCTGCTCGGCGTGCTCGGAGTGGTCCTGGTCGGCGTGGTCGCGCTGTTCCATCCGAGCCAGATGTGGTCGCGCGGCACCCGGATCCGGCTGCTGCTCGACGCGGGGATCGTGAACACCGCGGTCGGCGTGCTGATCTGGTGCCTGCTGACCCGGTCCGGGATGGCGCACGCCGGCCCGGCCGGCTACCTCTCCGCGTTCTTCGGCTGCGGCGTGCTGCTCTGCGGCGGCTTCCTGGCGGTCAAGCTCGGCCTGAGCGGGTCCAGCCCGATCAGCATGCCGGCCGCGATACCGATCATCGTCTCCACCGGGATCCAGGCGATCGGCAACGCGCTGCTGCCCACCGACGGGATCGACGGCCTCGTCTACCCGTCGCTGCTGGTGCTCGTGCCGTGCCTGCTGACCGTGGTGGCACCGCGCATCCAGGTGTTGCACGTCCGGGCCGGGCTGGGCGACCGGCTCCGGCGGGACGAGCGCACCGGGCGGCGGTACAGCGCGCTGCCGTACCTCGGCACCGTGCTCTGCGCGGCCGGTCTGGTGGTCGCGCTGCTCACCCAGGGGCTCGGGCTGTCCGCCTGGGGCGCGCTGGCCGGCCTGCTGGTCAACGTCGCCCTGGTCGTGGTCCGGCAGATGCTCGCGCTGTCCGAGAACAACGGCCTGCTCGACCGGCTCGACGAGAGCCTGGCCGAGATCCGCCGCCGGGGGCGCCGGCAGGAGGCGCTGCTCCGGCACGCCTCCGAGATCACCGCGATCGTCCGGACCGACGGCGTGGTCAAGTACCTCAATCCGGCGGTGGAGCGGATCATCGGCGGCTCGCTGCACGACTACGTGGGGCAGCACCTGCTGAACCTGATGCACCCCGGCGACGCGCCGCGGATCGAGGCCGAGCTCGCCGAGGTGTTCGCCACCCCGGGCGCGAAGCGGCACATCGAGATGCGGGTGCAGCACGAGGACGACAGCTGGCGCTGGCTCTCCGCGGTCGCGGTCAACCTGGTCGAGGAGCCCGGGATCGGCGGCATCGTGATCAACGCCCGGGACGTCACCGAGGAGCGGGAGCTGCGCGAGCGGCTGCGCTTCCAGGCCGGGCACGACGCGCTGACCGGGCTGGCCAACCGCCGGCTGTTCACCGACCGGGTGGTCGCGGCCGGGACCGCCGAGGTCGCGGTGCTGCTCGTCGACCTCAACGGCTTCAAGCAGATCAACGATACGTACGGCCACGCCACCGGCGACGCGGTGCTGCGCCACGTGGCCGGGCTGCTGCTGGCCTGCACCGGCGCCGGGGACCTGGCCGCCCGGCTCGGCGGCGACGAGTTCGCCGTGCTGGTCGGGGCGGGCGCCGCCGAGGCCGACCGGATCGCCGGCCGGCTGCGGGCCGCGCTCGCCGTGCCCGCCGAGATCGGCGGGCAGAACCTGACGGTGGGCGCCAGCGTCGGCGTCGCGGCCGGCCCGGCGGACCAGCCGGACAACCTGCTGCACCTCGCCGACCTGCGGATGTACGCCGACAAGCAGCGCTCCCGGGAGTTCACCCGATGACCGGGCCGGCCCGCTATGTTCGGGTGACCGTCGCCCTCGCCCTGCTCAGCACGGGCTGGTACGGCTGGTGGATGGCGACCGGCCGGGGCACGGTCGCCCTCGGCTACCTGGCCATGCCGGTCAGCTCGGTCGTCGCCGCCCTGGCCGTGCGCGCCCTGCGCCGGGAGACGTCACCGGCCCCGGTCGGCCGGCGGTTCTGGACCGCGCTGGAGATCGGCTGCCTGCTGGTGGCGGTGGGATTCGGGGTGCTCGCGGCGCAGGCCTTCGTCTCGGCGCCGGAGCTGCCGTCCATGCCGGTGCTGGGCGCCGTGTTCGCCGGCGCCGGCCTGCTCGTCTCGATCTGGGGGATGGGCCGGGTCCCGGTCGGCGTGACCAGCCGCTACGGACGGTTCCGGCAGTGGCTCGACCGCAGCATCGCGTTCCTCGGCTGTGCCGTGATCCTCTGGCACTTCGGCCTGCTCCCGTTGTTCACCGCGGAGCAGCAGTGGTCCGGCGCCGGGCTGGCGATCCTGATCCTGACGTTCGCGTTCGCGGCCGGGGCGATCACCAAGGTGTCCTACATCGTCGGCGGCCCGGTCGACCGGCTGGCGGTCCGCGTCGTCGCGATGACCGGCCTGGCGGTCGGCGCGGTGGCGTTGCTCGACGGCATGTTCGGGTACGACGGGATCCTGCCCGGTCAGACCATCTGCCTGCCGCTGATCCCGCTGCTGATCACCGTCGCGGCGTACCGGCAGCGGGTCGCGGACGGCCGGCAGCCGCGGCGCGGCAACGTCTGGCTGCCCTACCTGGCCGTGGCGGCGGTCGACATCCCGCTCGCCGACGTGCTGTTCCGCGCGCCGGCCCTGGGCGACGGGATCGGGGAGGTCCGCCTGGTGGTCGGCGCGGCCGCCGCCGTCACCGCGCTGGTCTCGGTCCGCCAGTGGGTGGTCAACCGGGACAACGCCCGGCTGCTGCGCGAACGTGCCGCCTCGGAGGCCCGCTTCCAGTACGAGGCCACCCACGACGCGCTGACCGGCCTCGGCAACCGGGTCCTGCTCCGGGAGCGGCTGGACGCCGCCCTGGCCGACGCCGGCGCCACCGTGCTGCTGGTCGACCTGGACGACTTCAACACGGTCAACGACTCGCTCGGCCACGACGTCGGCGACGAGCTGCTGGTCGCCTTCGCGGACGCGCTGCGGGCCGCGACCGGCGACGACGGCGTGCCGGCCCGGCTGGCCGGCGACGAGTTCGCCGTGCTGGTCACCACGCCCGGCCGGGACACCGCGGTGGCCGACCGGATCATGACGGCGATCAGTGCGCCGATCAGCGCGCACCGGCTGCTGGTGCACGCCAGCGCCGGCATCGCCTCGGCGCCGGCCGGCACCCCGGCCAGCCACCTGCTGCGCGACGCGGACGCCGCGATGTACGCCGCCAAGCAGCGCGGCAAGGCCAACTGGGTGCGTTACGCGGCCGGCATGGAGAAGCCCGCCCAGGCGGACGCCCAGCTCGGCGGCGAGCTGCGCCGGGCGCTGGACGCCGGCGAGTTCGCCCTGGTCTACCAGCCGATCGTGAGCCTGGTCGACGGCCGGACGATCGGCGTGGAGGCGCTGGTCCGGTGGATCCACCCGGAGCGCGGCACGGTGTCGCCGGCCGAGTTCATCCCGGCCGCCGAGCGCACCGGCCTGATCGTGCCGCTCGGCCGCTGGGTGCTGCGCGAGACCTGCCGGCAGGCGGCCGCCTGGACCGCCGAGTTCGGCCCGGACGTGCTGGAGAAGGTGGGGCCCAACGTCTCGGTCCGCCAGCTGCACGACCCGGACTTCGTCGCCGACGTACGGGGCGCGCTCGCCGACAGCGGCCTGCCCGCCGACCGGCTGGTCCTGGAGCTGACCGAGTCCGCGGTGCTGCGCGGCCACCAGGTGCTCAAGGTGCTGCACGAACTGCACGACATGGGGGTGCGGCTGGCCCTGGACGACTTCGGCACCGGCGAGTCGTCGCTCAGCCTGCTGCGCGCCTTCCCGGCCGCGGTCGTCAAGCTGGACAAGTCGTTCGTCGACAACATCGAGCTGGACGAGGAGGGCAGCGCCGCGGCCGGCGCCCGGCAGGCGGTGGCCCGGGCGGTGGTCCAGCTCGCCGACGCGCTCGGCCTGGCCACCGTGGCGGAGGGCATCGAGAACCAGGAGCAGGCCGACCGCCTGCGCCGGCTCGGTTACACGGTCGGCCAGGGATACCACCTGGGCCGCCCGGTGAGCGCCGCCGCGCTGACCGCCCGGCTCGCCGCCGAACAGCGGGTCGCCGCCTGAGCCGCGCCCGCCCGGCGGGTCGATAGGGTGGCGGGGATGGAGACGGCGGACGACGGCACCAGCACGGCACAGTCGTTGAGCACCTGGCTCGACCGGCTGACCTTCGCCGACCTGACCGAGGGCGAGGCCACCGCCCGGATCATCGACACGATCGCCGAGTGGGCCGACTGGCAGGGCTGGCGGGTCTACCGGCGGGCGCCCAGCGTGGTGCCGCTGCCGCCACCGCTGCGCGGCAACTCGGTGCTCGACGTGGCCTGCGCCCGTCCCGGCGGCGCCGCCCCGATCGCGATCGAGGTGGACCGCACCGACCGGCAGCGCACGGTCGACAAGCTGCTCGCCGAGGCGGCGGCCGGCCGGCTGGCGGTCTGGGTCCGCTGGGGACCCGGCCCGTTCCCGCCCCCGCCGCTCCCGGTGCACCTGGTGACCCGGCACGCGGCCCGGCGCAGCGGCAAGTGGCATACGGTGTCCGAGCGGCCCGCCCCGGATCACTCCACGGCCGCGCCCGTCGTCGCCGAAGCCGAGGAGCTGCCGTGGGAACAGTGACCGAGCGCCCGTCCCGCCTGGCCTGGCGGGTCACCGAGCCGCTGCACGCCATGGTCTACCTGGTGCCGGAGGCGGCCGAGGTGCACGCCCGGCTCGGCCTGGACCCGATGACCGGCTACTTCGCCAGCCGCGGCGCCGCGTTCGGCGCCACCGGGCCGGGCCTGGTGACCGCGACGTTCTACAACTTCAACCCGGACCTGGTGGCCCGGGCGCTGCCGGCCGCCTGGGACACGGTCACCCCCGCTCAGATGGTCGAGGCCCGCCTGGAGATCGCCGACGCCGCGCTTACCCGGGCCCTGGGCGCCGAAACCCTGGCCGGCCCGGAGATCGCCGAGGCCGCCGAGCTGGCCCGCGCCGCGGCGCTGGCCGCGGCGTCCCGGCCGGAGGGCCGCCCGCTGTTCGCCGCGCACGCCGGGCTGTCCTGGCCGACGGCCCCGCACCGGGTGCTCTTCCACGCCCAGACGCTGCTCCGCGAGTTCCGCGGCGACGGGCACATCGCGCTGCTGGTCGCGGCCGGGCTCAGCGGCCTGGAGGCGGTGGTCCTGCACGTGGCCAGCGGCCAGGCCGACGACCGGTTCCTGCGGATCACCCGGGGCTGGAGCCGCGACCAGTGGGCGGCCGCCACCGCGGTCCTGCGCGAGCGCGGCCTGCTCACCGCCGGCGACCCCGGCGAGCCCGGGGAGCTCTCCGACGAGGGCCGGCGGCTGCGTGCCGGGCTCGAGGAGCAGACCGACGCGCTGGCCGAGCCGGCCTACCGCGTGCTGGGCGACCGGGGCTGCCTGCGGCTGGCCGAGTTGACCCGCCCGCTGAGCCGTGCCGTGGTCACAGCTGGCCTGCTCGATCTGAAAGGTCTGACCGCGGCGGCGGCGGAGCGCAACCCCTAGGTCCTGATGGTTGAATCACTTGCCGGACAGTAATCGGCACGTCACGCTTGGTCACGTGATTCGACAGCAGCGGCACCCGGCATCGTGGTGGGATCAGTTCCAGCAGGCCTCCGAGAAGTTCGACCTCGCCTACCTCACCGAGCATCTGGGTGACGAGATCACGCCGAAGATCTCGTCGCCGCTGCTGCGCCGGGAGGCCGAGATCGCGCTGGAGGTGATGGTCCGGCATCTGAACAAGCCGGTCAGCGAGGAGCTCGCCGACCGGGCGGCCAAGAGCGTGGAGCGCCTGATCGCCACCGTGGCGCGCCTGCGCGAGCGGTCCGGCGACGGCTTCGAGCTGCGCGAGGTGCACGCCCTGATCCACCTGCTGGAGGGCAAGTTCGGCGAGGCGGCCTACGAGGCGCAGGAGTTCGTGAAGACGCAGCTGGTGCTGAAGGCGTTCGTCGGCGCGCTGCGGCTGGAGCGGTTCGACTCCGACCTCGCGGTCAAGCTGCTCGACCACGGCCAGGACCCGGCCGTCGCCCTGCACTCCGGCCAGGTCGTCGGGAAATACGCCTGGTGGCCGAGCTGGCTGCTCAAGGTGGTCACCGAGCGGGCGATGGCCGGCACCCTGGAGGACGAGACGATCGCCGCCCTGGACCGCTGCGCCTACGCCGAGCTGAGCCCGGCCCAGGCCCGGATCGCCCGCCGCCTGCTCGACGGTGAGGAGGCCCTGATCGACGCCTCCGCGGTGCGGCTGGAGGGCCTCGGCGAGGCCCACGCCGCCGAGAAACTGCGCAAGGGCGACCTGACCACGGTCGCCCTCGCCGCCCGGCTGATTCCGATCTAGCGCCGCCCGGCCCACGTCCGCGAGGCGCGCAGCGGTCCGGGTGGCGGCGCGCGTTGCGGTGGTCCGGCTGGTTCTCAGGGGTGCCTCAACCACTCCGAGACACCCCTGACGCCCAGCCGGCGACCGCGCGGCGCAGCGGTCCGGATGCGGCGGGTGTTGCGGGTTGCTAGGCGCCGCCCTCGGTCAGGGTGACCGTGGCCGGTTGGAAGGCGCTGCCGTTGACGTCCACGCCGGCGGCCTTGGCCTGCTCGATCGCCTGCTTGATGTAGTCGTTCGTGTAGGCCAGGCCCTCCGGCGCCTTGGTCAGCACGGTGTCGCCGGTCTGGTTCTTCGTGGTCATCGAGATGTCCACGGTCTGCTTCCAAGCCGTCTCGTCGACCAGCCCGATCCCGCCGGGCGACGGCCAGATCAGCTTGTTGACCTCGTTCATCTGCCACAGCTGGTGGCTCTTGCCGAGCTTGGAACCCTTGGCGACGACCAGATCGCGACACTTCTCGGCGTTGTCCCGGCAGAACGCCCAGCCCTTGATCGTCGCGGTCAGGAACTTGACGGTCTGCTGCTGGTACGCCGGATCGCTCAGTTTCGCCGTGTTCGCCCACACCGCGTCCTGCAGCATCGACGTCCCCTCGGTCTTCCAGTCGATGATCGAGAAGTCGGCCGGCGTGTAGAGCTTCCCGGTCGCCGGGTTCTTCGCCTCCAGCAGCTGGGCGTACTCGTTGTAGCTCATCGCCTGGGCGGCGTCGATCTCCTTCTTCAGCAGTGCCTGCATGTCGAACTGCTGCTGCACCAGGGTGACGTCACTGCCCGGGTTCAGCCCGGCCTTGGTGATCCCGGCGAACAGCTCGAACTCGTTGCCGAAGCCCCAGTTGCCGACCTTCTTGCCCTTGAGGTCGGCGGCGGTCCTGATCCCGCTGTCCGCCCAGGCCACCTGGTAGGTGCCGGACCGGGCGAAGATCTGCCCGACGTCGGTGATCCCGGCGCCCTGCTCCCGGGAGGCGAGCGCCTTGGGCACCCAGGCGACCGCGTAGTCCGCCTTGCCCTGGGCCAGCACGGTCTGCGGGACGATGTCGACGCCGCCTTCGAGCAGCGTCACGTCCAGTCCCTGCTCCCGGTAGAAGCCCTGGTCGACGGCGGCCAGGTAGCCGCCGAACTGGGCCTGGTAGAACCACTGCAGCTGCAGCTTGATCGGGGTGAGCGCGCCGCTGCCGCCGGGCGCCGGGGTGGTCGGCGTGTCGGCGGTGCCGCAGGCGGCGAGGGCGAGGACCGAGGCGATAACCATCCGGGAGAACTTCACGACGAAACCCTCTTCCAAGGCATGGCCAGCCGCTCCAGCAGGAGCGTGGCCAGGTAAAAGGTCAAACCCAACAGACAGGCCCCGACCACGAAGGCCCAAGCCCTCGGGTACGCCGTGAAGGCCGCCGCCGAGGTGATCCGCGCGCCGAGCCCGTCCTGCAGCCCGCCGAAGTACTCGGCGACCACCGCGGCGATCACGGCGAGGGCGGAGGCCTGGCGCAGCCCGGTGAACAGATGGCCGAGGGCGCCGGGCAGCCGCACCTTGGTCGCGAAGGTCCAGCCGCTCGCCGCGTACGTCCGCATCAGCTCCTGGTGCACCGGGTCCACCTCGCGCAGCCCGCGCAGCGTGTTCAGGAAGACCGGGAAGAACACCACGATGCCGGTGACCAGCCGGCGCGGGACGCTGCTGGTCGACTCGAACATGTTGTTGAGAATCGGCGCCAGGGCGATGATCGGCAGCGCGTTGACCAGCGCGGCGATCGGCACCGAGAGGTCGCCGAGCGGGCGGAACCGGCTGGCCGCGAGGGCGGCCAGCACTGCGACGACGGTGCCGCCGATCAGGCCGATCAGCGCGTTGGCGCCGCTGGCCAGGGCGGCGTCCCAGACGTTGGCGCGCTGCGCGGTCAGCTCGGTCCCGATCGCCGACGGGGCCGGCAGGATGAACGGGGCGACCCGGCCGAGCCTGACGAACAGCTCCCAGAGGACCAGGGCGAGCAGCCCGGTGATCAGCGGTGGCAGCAGGCGCCTCATCCGCGCAGCGCCTTCCGCACCTCGGTGACCTTGTCGAAGTAGACCGGGGACTGCCGGCCGGCGTCGTCCCGGGACGGCAGGTCGACCTCGATCGACGCGGTGATCCGGCCGGGCCGGGCGGACATCACCACCACGCGGTCGGAGAGGAACACCGCCTCGGAGATCGAGTGGGTGACGAAGACCGTGCTGGTCCCGGTGGTGGCGCAGATCGACAGCAGCTCGGCCTGCAGGCGTTCCCGGGTCATCTCGTCGAGCGCGCCGAACGGCTCGTCCATCAGCAGCAGCGGCGGCTGCACGGCGAGCGCCCGGGCGATCGCCACCCGCTGCTGCATGCCGCCGGAGAGCTGCCCGGGATAGTGCCCGCCGAACTCGGCCAGCCCGACCAGGGCGAGCATCTCCTCGGCGCGGGCCTGCCGTTCGGCCTTGCCGGCGCCGCGCAGCTCCAGCGGAAGTTCCACGTTGCGCCGCACGGTGCGCCACTCGAAGAGACCGGCCTGCTGGAAGGCGAGGCCGTACGCCTGCTCGCGCCGGGCCTGCCCGGCCGGCTTGCCGGCCACCGTGACCGTGCCGGTGGTCGGCGGGATCAGGTCGGCGATCAGCCGGAGCAGGGTGCTCTTGCCGCAGCCGGACGGCCCGATCAGCGAGACGAACTCGCCGTCGCCGACGGTGAGGTCCACCTCGGACAGCGCTTGCGTGCCGTCGGCGAAGGTCTTCGACACCTGGGCGATCTCGACGGCGGTCACAGGGTCACCACCTCCACGTGGCGGCGGTGGCGCATCAGCGGCACCTCCAGCAGGCTGACCGCGCCCGCGACGAGCAGGCCGAGCAGCGCCGCCCCGAGCATGGCCGTGTAGACCTTGGCGGGATCCGAGGTGGCCTCCCGGGAGTACTCGATGATCAGCCGGCCGATCCCGCCCCGGGTGCCGGTGGAGATCTCGCCGACCACCGCGCCGACCACCGCGGCCGCGCCGGCCAGCCGCAGCGCCGGGAACAGGTAGGGCAGCGCCGCCGGGAAGCGCAATGTGACCAGGGTGCGCCACCAGCCGGCCGCGTAGCTGTGCATCAGCTCGACGCCGCTCTCGGACGGCGACTGCAGGCCGCGCAGCATGCCCACCGCGACCGGGAAGAAGGCCAGGTAGGCGGCGATCACCGCGACCGTCGCCCAGGCCGGCATCAGGGTGCCGCCCCAGCCGGCCACCAGCGGCGCGAGCGCCACCAGCGGCACGGTCTGGGAGAGGATCACGTAGGGCAGCAGGCCGCGCTCGACGATCCGGAACCGCTGCATCGCCACCGCGAGCAGCAGGCCGACCAGGGCGCCGATCAGGAAGCCGGCCGCGGTGATGCCGAGGGTGAACAGGCAGGCGCGCAGCACCACCTGCCACACCGGGTCGCCGCCGGCCAGCTCCGGGCGGGCCAGGCGCTGTCCGACCGTCCACAGGTGCGGCATGGACAGGTCGTCGGCACGGGGCAGCACGCGTACGCCGAACAGCACCGTCCCGTCCGGACTGCCGACCGCCTTGTAGCCCTCCCAGAGCACCGCCACGGCGAGCAGCCCGGCCGGCACCGCGAGCACCCGTCTCATCCGAACGCCGGGATGATGTGCTCGCCGTACGCGGCGAGGGTCTGCTCCTTGTTGTCGTGCTGCAGGTAGACGGCGAACTGGTCGACGCCCAGCTCGCGCAGCTGCTGCAGCCGTTTGACGTGGTCGGCGACCGGGCCGAGCACGCAGAACCGGTCGATCACCTCGTCCGGGACGAAGGCGGTGTGCGTGTTGCCGGCCCGCCCGTGCTCCGCGTAGTCGTAGCCCTGCCGCGCCTTGATGTAGTCGGTCAGCGCCTGCGGCACCGCGCCGCCCCCGCCGTACCGGGCCACGATGTCCGCCACGTGGTTGCCCACCATGCCGCCGAACCAGCGGGTCTGGTCCCGCTGGTGGGCCAGGTCGTCACCGACGTAGGCGGGCGCCGCCACGCAGAATTTGAGCTGGGTCGGGTCGCGGCCGGCTCGCTCCGCCGCCCGCCGCACCGCGGTGATCATCCACTCGGCGATGTCCGGGTCGGCGAGCTGCAGGATGTAGCCGTCGCCGACCTCGCCGGTCAGTTGCAACGCCTTCGGCCCGTAGGCGGCGACCCAGACGTCGAGGCGGCTGTCCGGCGCCCAGGCGAACCGGATCTGCTGGCCGCGCAGCGTGGCGGACCGGCCGTTGCCGAGCGCCTGGATCACCTGGACGCACTCGCGCAGCTGGGCCAGGCTCTGCGGGGGAGCGCCGAGCACCCGCAGCGCCGAGTCGCCGCGGCCGATCCCGCAGATCGTCCGGTTGCCGTACATCTCGTTGAGGGTGGCGAACAGCGACGCGGTGACCGTCCAGTCCCGGGTGCCCGGGTTGGTCACCATCGGGCCGACGATCACCCGCTCGGTCTCGTCGAGGATCTTCGAGTAGATGACGAACGGCTCCTGCCAGAGCACGTGCGAGTCGAACGTCCAGACGTGGCTGAACCCGGCCGCCTCCGCCCGCTTGGCGAGCTCCACCACGCGCAGGGCGGGTGGGTCGTTCTGGAGTACCACTCCGATGTCCATGGCCGGCCCCCTTTAGAGCAGGTAGTCGCTGAGGCCGCGCTTGACGTACCGGCCGCGGCCGGCCCGCCCGGTGTACTCGCCGCCGGACGAGATGACCTCGCCGCGGGAGAGGACGGTGTCGACCTTGCCGGCGATCTCCCAGCCCTCCCAGGCGGAGTGGTCCATGTTCATGTGGTGCGTCTCGACGCTGATCCGGGTCCGGCCGGCCGGGTCGTAGAGCACGATGTCCGCGTCCGAGCCGGGCTGGATCACGCCCTTGCGCGGGTAGAGGCCGAACATCCGGGCCGGCGTGGTGGCGATCGTCTCCACCCAGCGGCTCAGCGACAGCTTGCCGTCCACCACGCCCTGGTAGAGCAGGTCGACCCGGTGCTCCACGCTGCCGATCCCGTTCGGGATCTTGGAGAAGTCGCCGAGCCCGAGCTCCTTCTGGTCCTTGAAGCAGAACGGGCAGTGGTCGGTGGAGACCACCGACAGGTCGTTGGTCCGCAGGCCCTGCCATAGGTCGGCGCGGTGGCTCTCGTGCTTGCTGCGCAAAGGTGTCGAGCAGACCCACTTGGCGCCCTCGAAGCCGGGCGCGCCGAGCTGGTCCTCCAGGGTCAGGTAGAGGTATTGCGGGCAGGTCTCGGCGAACACGTTGCGACCCAGGTCGCGGGCGTTGCGAACCTGCTCCAGGGCCTTCGACGCGCTCAGGTGCACGATGTAGAGCGGGCAGTCGGCGGCCACGCTCGCCAGCCAGATCGCCCGGCTGGTGGCCTCCGCCTCCAGCTCCTGCGGCCGGGTCAGGCCGTGGTGGATCGGATCCGTCTCGCCGCGCTCCAGCGCCTGCTTGACCAGCACGTCGATGGCCGGTCCGTTCTCCGCGTGCATCATGATCAGGGCGCCGTTGTCGCGCGCCTTCTGCATCGCCCGCAGGATCTGCCCGTCGTCCGAATAGAACACGCCGGGGTACGCCATGAACAGCTTGAAGCTGCTGATCCCCTCGGCGGTGACCAGGTGGTCCATCGCCTTGAGCGACTCGTCGTCGACGCCGCCGAGGATCATGTGGAACGCGTAGTCGATGTGGCAGTTGCCGTCCGCCTTGCCGTGCCAGGCGGCCAGCCCGTCCTGCACCACCTCGCCGGTGCGCTGCACCGCGAAGTCGACGATCGTGGTGGTGCCGCCGATCGCCGCGGCCCGGGTGCCGGTGTCGAAGGTGTCGCTCGCGTGCGTCCCGCCGAACGGCAGCTCCATGTGCGTGTGCGCGTCGACCGCGCCCGGGATCACGTACTTGCCGGTGGCGTCGATGACCTCGGGGCCCTCGGGCGCGCTGCCCGGGGCGAAGAGCGCCACGATGGCCTCCCCGTCGATCAGCACGTCGGCCGGGTTGGCCCCGGTCGGCCCGACCACGGTCCCGCCCTTGATCAGGATGCTCATGGCCGCACCAGCTCGTCGTAGCTGTCCGGCCGGCGGTCGCGGAAGAACTGCCAGCGGTCCCGGACCGTCTTGAGCAGGCTGAGGTCCAGGTCGCGGACGATCAGCTCGGGGTGGTGGGTGTCGCCCACCTCGCCGACGAACTTCCCCTCCGGGTCGACGAAGTAGGTCTGCCCGTAGAAGTCGTTGTCGCCCAGCTCCTCGACGCCGACCCGGTTGATCGCGCCGATGAAGTACTCGTTGGCCACCGCGCTGGCCGGCTGCTCCAGCTGCCAGAGATAGCTGGACAGGCCGCGGCTGGTCGCCGACGGGTTGAAGACGATCTGCGCGCCGTTCAGGCCGAGCGCCCGCCAGCCCTCCGGGAAGTGCCGGTCGTAGCAGATGTAGACGCCGATCCGGCCGACCGCGGTGTCGAAGACCGGGTAGCCGAGGTTGCCGGGCCGGAAGTAGAACTTCTCCCAGAAGCCCTTGACCTGCGGGATGTGGTTCTTCCGGTACTTGCCGAGGTAGCTGCCGTCGGCGTCCACCACGGCGGCGGTGTTGTAGAGGACGCCCTCCTGCTCCTGCTCGTACATCGGCAGGATCATCACCATGCCCAGCTCGGCGGCGAGGGCCTGGAAGCGCTCGGTGGTCGGGCCCGGGACCGACTCGGCGTACTCGTAGAACTGGGCGTCCTGGACCTGGCAGAAGTACGGCCCGTAGAACAACTCCTGGAAGCAGATCACTTTCGCGCCCTGCGCGGCGGCGTCCCGGGCGTAATCCTCGTGCGCTTTGATCATCGATTCCTTGTCGCCCGTCCAATTCGTCTGGACCAGGGCGGCACGAACGACTCCGTTGGTCATTGCGGCCCCTCCGTCATTGATCTTTTCGGAAGACATGCGCCTGTGATCGTCTGTCTACTCCGGGTAGTAGCCGCAGCGCTAGACCTTGCCTGGCGCCCTCAGATGCCGTAGGACACTAATCACGGCCATTCCGATGATCAATTGCTGACGGGTAACCGATTGTTTCGGGAAGGTAATTTCACATGACGCTTCTCGACCGGCACCGGGCGGTCATGCCCGGGTGGATGCCGCTCTATTACGGCGACGACGCGTTGGAGATCGTCGCCGGCTCCGGTCGCCGGGTCACCGACGCCGCCGGGCGGTCCTATCTGGACTTCTTCGGCGGGGTGCTGACCACCATGGTCGGCTACGACATCGCCGAGATCAGCGACGCGGTGCGCGCCCAGCTGGCCACCGGGGTGGCGCACACCTCGACGCTCTACCTGATCCGGCAGCAGGTCGAGCTGGCCGAGAAGATCGCCCGGTTGTCCGGGATTCCGGACGCCCGGGTGTTCTTCACCAACTCCGGCACCGAGGCCAACGAGTCGGCGCTGCTGTTCGCCACCAACGCGCGGAAGTCGAACCAGATCCTGGCGATCAAGAACAGCTACCACGGCCGGACCTTCGCCACCATGGCGATCACCGGGCACCGCAGCTGGTCGTCCAGCTCGCTCAGCCCGCTCACCGTGCACTGGCTCGCCTCGGCCGACCGGCTCCGTGGGCGGATGGCCGGGATGTCCGACAGTGATCTGATCGACGCGGCCGTCGACGACCTGCGCGAGGTGCTCGCCACGGTCAGCGCCGGCGACGTGGCCGGGCTGATCGCCGAGCCGGTGCAGGGCGTGGGCGGGTTCGTGGCCGGGCCGGACGGGCTGCTCGGGGCGTACCGGAAGGTGCTGGCCGAGCACGGGATCCTGCTGATCGCGGACGAGGTGCAGACCGGCTGGGGGCGCACCGGCGAGCACTTCTGGGGCTACCAGGCGCACGGGGTAACGCCGGATCTGATCACCTTCGCCAAGGGCATCGGGAACGGCTTCGCGCTCGGCGGGGTGGTCGGCCGGGCCGAGATCATGAACGCGGTGCCGGCGATCAGCTTCTCCACCTTCGGCGGCAACCCGGTCAGCGCCGCGGCCGGCAACGCGGTGCTCGACTACGTGCTCTCCCACGACCTGCAGGGCAACGCGCGGCGGGTGGGCGCGATCCTGCTCGGCGGCTTGCGCGAGGGGGCGTCGGAGATCGTCGGCGAGGTCCGCGGCCGCGGCCTGATGATCGGCGTGGAGTTCGTCCGGCCCGGCACCACCGAGCCGGATCCGGCGGCCACGCTGCGAGTCTTCGACCTGTGCCGGGAGCGCGGCCTGCTGGTCGGCAAGGGCGGGCTCTACGGCAACGTGCTGCGGATCGGGCCGCCGCTGACGCTGACCGAGGAGGAGGCCCGGGAGGGACTGGCGATCCTGACCGACGCGATCGCCGCGGCCGACGCGGAGTCCCGGGTGGTCTGACCCGCACGGTTCCGGCTGGTCCTCATGGGTGTCTCACGTCGCGTGAGACACCCATGAGGACCAGCCGCCACCTGGCGCCCGGCGCACTGCCGGGCGCTTTCGTTTTGTCTCCGGCTCGCGAACTTTCGCTTGTTCTGAAGAAACTTGGCTTCACCGCAGACGAAACCTCTCGGTAACGTCCCCTAGGCATGTCGATTTATCGATAGAGGGGGCCGCCATGTCGCCGTCACTCAGCCGCCGCCAAGTCCTCGGTGCCGCCGCCGCGGTGGGCGCCGCCGGCGCCGTCGCCGTTCCGGGCGCCGCCGCCGCGCACGGGGGTGGATCCCGCCACCGGGTGCCCACCGACCAGATCAGCGTGCAGCTCTACACGCTGCGCGACCAGCTCGCCATCGATCTGGAGGCGAGCCTCGCCGAGCTCGCCGAGATCGGCTACACCCGGGTGGAGCACGCCGGGTTCGTCGGGCGCACCGCCGCGCAGTTCCGCGCCGCGCTGGACGCCGCCGGCATCCGCGCCACCTCCGGGCATGTCGGCATCCCGCAGCCGTTCGACGCCGCCACCTGGCAGCGCGCGCTGGACGACGCCGCCGTGGTCGGCAACAAGTTCATCGTCCACCCGTTCTTCGGGCAGGGCCCGGCCGGCCCGATCCGGGACGCCGCCGTCTACCGGGCCTTCGCCCGCGACCTGAACAAAGCCGGTGAGCTGGCCCGCCGGGCCGGGCTCAGCTTCGGCTACCACAACCACCAGGCCGAGTTCCTCCGCCAGGACGGGACCGACCTGACCGGTTTTGACATCCTCACCCGGGAGACCGACCCGCGGCTGGTGCACCTCGAGGTGGACCTGTTCTGGGCGTTCCGCGGGGCGCACGACCCGGTCGACCTGATCGCCGAGCACCGCGGCCGGATCCGCCAGGTGCACGTGAAGGACTTGAACGTGGCGGGCAGCTTCGCCGATCCGGGCGATGGGCTGATCGACTTCGGACGGATCTTCCGGCACGCCCGCGAGGCCGGTCTGGTCGAGTACATCGTGGAGCGGGACGACGCCGGGACGCCACCGCGGACCCCGGCGGACGCCCTGGTCACGGCGCAGCGCGGATACACGTACCTCAAGAATCTGCGCTTCTGATGAGGAAACGACTGGCATTGGTCAGCGCTGTCGGGGTGGCCGTGCTGGCCGCGCCGGCCGTGGCCGTGGCCCATCCGGACCACGAGTTGCCGCCGTCCTCGGACTTCCAGAAGGTCACCCTCGACGACTTCCCGGGCGAGCCGATCGCGCTCGCCGTGCTGCCCGACCGGCGGGTGCTGCACACCGCCCGCTCCGGCGAGGTGCGCATCCACGAGCCGGCCACCGGCCGCAACGTGCTGGCCGCCAAGATCCCGGTCTACCTGCACGACGAGGAGGGCGTGCAGGGGGTCGCGATCGACCCGGACTTCAGCCGCAACAAATGGGTCTACGTCTACTACTCGCCGGTGCTGAACACGCCGGTCGACGACCCGTCGACGCCGACCGTCAACGAGGGCGACGCGCCGTCGGAGGGCACCGCCGCCGACTTCGCCCGGTTCCAGGGCCACATGCAGCTGTCCCGGTTCAAGCTCGCCGGGAACACGCTGCGGCTGGACACCGAGCAGAAGATCCTCCAGGTGGCCACCGACCGCGGGATGTGCTGCCACGTCGGCGGCAAGATCGATTTCGACCGGCACGGCAACCTGTACCTGTCCACCGGTGACGACACCAACCCGTTCTTCTCCAGCGGCTTCGCGCCGCTCGACGAGCGGGCGAACCGGAACCCGGCCTTCGACGCCCAGCGGACCGCGGCGAACACCAACGACCTGCGCGGCAAGCTGCTGCGGATCAAGGTGGGGCCGGGCGGCGGGTACACCATCCCGCGCGGCAACCTGTTCCGGCCGGGCACGCCGAAGACCCGCCCGGAGATCTACGCGATGGGGCTGCGCAACCCGTTCCGGTTCACTCTCGACCCGGAGTCGGACACCGTCTTCCTGGCCGATTACTCGCCGGACGCGCAGGCCGCCGACCCGGCGCGCGGGCCGGCCGGGCAGGGGCGCTGGATGGCGATCGACAAGCCGGCCAACTACGGCTGGCCGTACTGCGTGGCGCCGGACCTGCCCTACGTCGACTACGACTTCGCCACCGGGGTGTCCGGTGCGCCGTTCGACTGCGCCGCTCCGGTGAACGAGTCGCCGCACAACACCGGCCTCCGCAAGCTGCCGCCGGTGGAGAAGGCCGAGATCATTTATTCGTACGGCGCCAGCGCCGCCTGGCCCGAGCTGGGCACGGGCGGCATCGGACCGATGGGCGGGCCGGCGTACTCCTTCGACGGCCGGTCGCGATCCCAGGTCAAGTGGCCGCGGGAGTTCGACGGGCTGCCGCTGTTCGCCGAGTGGACGCGGGACTACGTGAAGGCGTTCCACCTCGACCGGCGCCACCAGGTCACGCGGATCGACCCGGTGCTGCCGGAGATCGTCTTCGACAATCCGATGGACCTGGAGTTCGGCCCGGACGGGGCGCTCTACGTGCTCGAGTACGGCGACGGGTACTTCAGCGAGAACCCGGAGGCGCAGCTGGCCCGGATCGACTATGTGCGGGGCAACCGCACGCCGATCCCGCGCGTCTCGGCCAATCCGGGCAACGGGCAGGCGCCGCTGACCGTGTCGTTCTCCAGCGCGGGGACCGCCGATCCGGACGGGGACGCGCTGACCTACGCCTGGGACTTCGACGCGGACGGGACGGTGGACTCGACCGCGGCGAACGCTACCCACACGTACACGGCGAACGGGAACTACCGCCCGGTTCTCAAGGTCACCGACAGCACCGGCCGATCCGCCTCGGCCGAGGTGATCCTGCCGGTCGGGACGCTCGCGCCGCAGGTCACCTTCGTGGCTCCGGTGACCGGGCAGCCGTTCGAGTTCGGCCAGACGGTGACCTACCAGGTGACCGTCACGGACGACGCGCCGGTGGACTGCGCCCGGGTCACGGTGACCTACATCCTCGGTCATGACCAGCACGGGCACCCGCTCTCCACGTCGTCCGGATGCACCGGGTCGATCACCACGTTCGTCGATGCCGGGCATGCCGGGGCGGACAACCTGACGGCGGTGTTCGTGGCGTCGTACACCGACACCGGCACCCCGCCGCAGACCGGCACCGCGACCGTGGTGCTGACCCCGGCCACCTGATCCGGCCGGCGCCGGGACACCCGCCGGCCGGGCCGCCGAGGCCCGGCCGGCGGATGCCACCGGTCGATATCTTGTCCGGTGTGGACGACGCTGATCTGACCAAGACCGAACGCCTGGTGTGGGACGCGTTCCCGCTCGGTGAGCGGGTCGACCTGCGCGGGCTGCCCGACCGGGAGGTCCGGGCCACGGTGCTCCGCGCCCTGCTGCTCGGCGCCCGGCCGCCGGTGGCCGGTGAGCAGGCGGCGCTCCGGCTGGTCGGCGCGGTGGTCACCGGCCCGCTGTCGCTCTCCTACGCGGAGGTCCCGGCGTCGATCAGCCTCCGGGACAGCGTGCTCCAGGAGCGCCCCGACCTGTACGGCCTCCGGGTGCGGCGGCTCACCCTGGCCGGCAGCGAGATGCCCGGCCTGGTGCTCGGGATGGCCCAGATCGACGGCGGCGTGCGCCTGAACGGGGCGGTGCTGACCGGTGAGCTGTCCCTGGCCGGTGCCCAGATCGGTGGCGCGCTGGTGATGGACGGCGCCCGGCTGACCGGCGCGCCGGTCGCGCTGAACGGCACCGAGCTGCGGGTGGCCGGCAACGTGCTGGCCCGGGCCGGTTTCCAGGCCGGCGGCGAGCTGCGGCTGGACGGGGCCGAGATCAACGGCTCGCTCCGGCTCAACGGCGCGACCCTGCAGAACCCGGGCCGATGGGCGATCTACGGCTCCGGCCTGCGGGTGGGCGCCGTCCTCGACCTCAGCGGCGGCGCCCGGATCGCCGGGTCGATCCGGCTGCGCAACGCGGTGGTCGGCACCGTGGTGTCGCTGAGCCGGGCGACCATGACCGACGCCGGCCCGCGGGCCCTGGACCTGCGCCGGCTGGAGGCCGGCGAGCTGATCCTGCGCCCCGCGGCGCCGCTGCCCGGCCGGGTGGACCTGGGCTATGCCCGGATCGGGCTGCTCCGCGACGACCCGGAGACCTGGCCGGCCGAGCTGGACCTCAACGGTTTCGCCTACGAGGCGATCGACGGCCCGCTGCCGGTCGCCGAGCGCCTCGACTGGCTGGGCCGGGACGTCGGCGGGTTCCGCCCGCTCACCTACCGCCGGCTCGCCGCGCTCTACCGGGCCGCCGACCGGGACGACGAGGCCCGGACGGTGCTGCTGGCCGGGGAGCGGCGCCGCCGGTCCGGACTGCCCCGGGCCGGGGTGATCTGGGGCTGGCTGCAGGACGTGACGGTCGGCTACGGTTATCGGCCGGGCCGGGCGGCAGCCTGGCTGGCCGGTCTGCTGGCGGTCGGCACGCTGGTCTTCGACGCGGTCCCGCCGCGGGCCGCGGAGGCGCCCAAGGCGCCGGAGTTCCACGCTCCGGCGTTCGCCGCCGATCTGCTCCTGCCGGTGATCGATCTCGGTCAGCAGTCGGCTTACCTGCCGGTCGGCTGGACCGCCTGGTTCGCCTACTTCCTGATCATGGCGGGGCTGCTGTTCGCCACCACGGCGGTGGCCGCGGTGGCCCGGCGCCTGCGCCGCGACTAGCCGCCCGAAACCGGCATAACGCCCTGTTCCGGGCGGGTGGCGGCGGTTTACCCGCGCGCAACAGAGTCCGTTATGTGTAGATCGAGGCGGGTCCATTAGTAGGCAAATGTTCACCATTCCTTTGTTGACAGACACCCAGAGTAATATGATCAACACCAAGAGTGAGATTTAGGGAAACAACAGGTTAACGAGAGCGGAATCTTGTACATGTTGTGTTCGCCCCCTGGCAGCAACCCCTGTTGACCATTCACGATCACGGCGTGACTGAAACATCCGTGATCCTCGCGCTGGTGGTCGTGACGGCACTCGCCTTCGACTTCACCAACGGGTTCCACGACACGGCGAACGCGATGGCCACCTCCATCGCGACCAAGGCCCTGCGGCCCAAAACCGCCGTAGCCCTCTCCGGTGTGCTGAATCTGATCGGCGCGTTCCTCTCCGTCGAGGTCGCGCTGACGGTCACGAACGCGGTCGTGAAGATCCAGGACAAGAGCGGGGCGCCGAAGGCCGAGTTGCTCGCCGACGGCGGCAACGGTCTTCTGCTGATCATCCTGGCCGGTCTGGTCGGCGGCATCGTCTGGAATCTGCTGACCTGGCTGGTCGGGCTCCCGTCCAGCTCCTCCCACGCGCTCTTCGGCGGCCTGATCGGCGCCACCGTGGCCGGCCTCGGCTGGGCCGGCGTCAACTGGAACGGCGACGGGTCGAAGCTCGACGGCGTGGTCGGCAAGGTGCTGATGCCCGCGGTGCTCTCCCCGGTCATCGCCGCGCTGATCGCGATCGCCGGCAGCTGGGTGATCTTCAAGATCACCAACGGGATCGCGGCCCGGTTCACCGACAAGGGCTTCAAGTGGGGCCAGATCGGCTCCGCCTCGCTGGTCTCGCTCGCACACGGCACCAACGACGCGCAGAAGACCATGGGTGTGATCACGCTCGCCCTGATCGCCAGCGGCGACTGGAGCGACACCAAGAACATCCCGCTCTGGGTCAAGGTGGCCTGCGCGGTCGCCATCGCCCTCGGCACCTACCTGGGCGGCTGGCGGATCATCCGCACCCTCGGCAAGGGCCTCACCGACATCAGCCCGGCGCAGGGCACCGCCGCGCAGTCCGGCGCGGCCGCCGTCATCCTGGCCTCCAGCCAGCTCGGCTTCGCGCTCTCCACCACGCACGTCGCCACCGGCTCGGTGCTCGGCTCCGGCATCGGCCGGCCCGGCGCCACGGTCCGCTGGGCGGTCGCCGGCCGGATGGTCGCGGCCTGGCTGATCACCCTGCCGGCGGCCGGCCTGATCGGCGCCGCGATGTGGTGGATCGGGCACACCATCGGCGGCATGGCCGGCGCGATCGTGGTCGCGCTGCTGCTGGTCGCCGCCTCGGTCGCGATGTGGCTGCGGTCCCGCAGCCAGCACGTCGACCACGAGAACGTCAACGACGACTGGGAGGCCGCCCCGGCGGCGGACCCGGCGGCCACCCCGGCCGTGCCCATGGTCGCGGCGAACTGAGCGGAGCGGACATGACGAACAACCTCGGATTCGCGCTCACCGGCGCGTGGCAGGTGCTGGTCGCCGGCCTGCTGCTCGGCGCCGGGCTCCCGGTGCTCTTCGCGCTCGGCATCCGCTCCCTCGCCTGGGGTGCGGGGGAGGCCTCGGTCGACGCCACCGGGGTCACCCCGGGCCGCCGTCGGCCGGTCGGCACCGCCCTCGGATACCTGCTGTTCGCCGTGGTGGTGGCCGGCGTGCTGCTCGGGCTGACCTTCATCGTGGCCACCGGCTTCGGGAACAAGCTCAGCTTCGAGCACATCTACCCGACGATCGTCCCGAAGTAGGGCTCCGCGTTCGACGTGACCGAGCGGCCCGGCGGTTCACCGCCGGGCCGTTCGCTGCGCCGGGTTCGCTGCGCCGGGTTCGCTGCGCCGGGTTCGCTGCGCCGGGTTCGCTGCGCCGGTCCGGTGCGCCGGATCCGCTGCGCGGTCCGGTCGCCGGTCAGGCCAGGCTGCGGGCCAGCACGCCGATGTCCGCCTGGTCGGTGAAGAGACCGTCGATCCCGGTACGCAAGAAGGTGATCTGCTCGTCGATCGCCTTGCCGTACCCGGCCGGGTCGGTGCCCACCTTGAGCTCGGTGGGCAGGAAGCTGTTCTCCGCGCGGAACGTGTACGGGATCACCTTGAGGCCGGCCCGGTGCGCGTCGGTCACCAGCGCGGTCGGCGTGCCCAGGGTGCCGTCGGCGTTGCGCGGGATGATCTGGCTCTTGTCCGGGCCGAGCCCGTCGACGAACTCGGACAGCTCCTTGAGGCCGGTCGGCGACAGGTAGTCGGCGTAGCTGCGCGGGTCACCGAACGGGGTCCCGGACGCGCTGCTCAGGAAGACCAGCGGCACCTCCACCCGGTGCCGGTCGGCCAGCGTGCGCAGGTTCGCCGCCTCGAACGACTGGATGAACACCTTCGCACCGCGGCGGTCCAGGCCGTTGCGGCGCAGGATCCGGACCAGCGGAGTCTCCAGCTCCAGGCCGATGCTCCGGAAGAAGGTCGGGTGCTTGGTCTCCGGGAAGACGCCGATGTCCCGGCCCAGCTCCCGATTCAGGCGCTTGCGCAGGTCGAGCAGCTCCTGGAAGGTCGGCACCTCGAACCGGCCGTCGAACAGCGTGTTGTGCTGACGGGTGCCCGGGATCCGCTCCACGGCGCGCAGCGTCTTCAGCTCGGCCAGCGTGAAGTCCTGGGTCCACCAGCCGGTGACGCTGACCCCGTCCAGCACGACGGTCCGCTTGCGGCCGGCGAACTCCGGGCGCGAGGCGACGTCGGTGGTGCCGCCGATCTCCGGCTCGTGGCGGCAGACCAGCACGCCGTCCTTGGTGCTGACCAGGTCCGGCTCCATGTAGTCGGCGCCCATCCGGGCGGCCAGCTCGTAGGAGGCCAGGGTGTGCTCCGGCCGGTAACCGGAGGCGCCCCGGTGCCCGACGACGAGCGTGGTCTTCGGCTTGCCGGCGCCGGGGTGGCGCGCTGCGTCCTGAGCCTGGGTCTGGGTGTGGGCCTGGCTCGCGGCGTCCTGGGCCTGGGCCCGGCCGGCGAACGCCGGGGTTGCGACGGCCCCGCCCAGCGCCGGGGCGGCGGCGGCCACCGCGCCGAAGCGCAGCACCTGACGGCGATCTGCCACGTTGTCCTCCACGGGATCCGGAGTCCGGCCGCGCTGGCCGGACGCACCGACAGGCAGTCCAGGTGACGGATTCGTCCCCCAGGCGACGATCTCGTGGCGTGTCCGCTAACGCCCGGCCAATGCTGTCTTCCCGTCCCCGCTAACGCCCGGCCGATGCTGTCTTCCCGTCCCCGCTAACGCCCGGCCGATGCTGTCTTCCCGTCCCCGCCCACCACCTCCAGGAGGCGGCGAGCCTCCCGGACCAGGCGGGGCCCGCTCCTCCGCGCGGCGACGCCGGCCAGCTGCGGCACCTCAGCGCGGACGGCCAGCGCATCGGCGACGTGCGTGGCCAGCTCCAGCAGATCCGGGAGGTGGCGCGGCGACGGGGTGGCGGACAGCAGCGGCGGCAGGGCAGCGGCCAGCACCGTCCAGGCGGCGCGCGAGGCGCCGGCCCGATGGACGTCGGCCAGCGCGTCCGCGACCCGCCCGATTTTGATCGTGCCGTCGGCGCCCAGATCACCCAGCTCAAGGCCCACCGCATGGGCGAAGGAGCCCGGCTGCGGCGGTCGGCCCGTCGGTCCGCTTGCCGGCTTGCCTGCCGGTTCTCTTGCCGGCTCCTCTGCCGGTCCGCTTGTCGGCCCTTCTGCCGGTCCGCTTGCCGGCTTGCCTGCCGGTTCTCTTGCCGGCTCCTCTGCCGGTCCGCTTGTCGGCCCTTCTGCCGGTCCGCTTGCCGGCTCCTCTGCCGGTCCGCTTGCCGGCTCTTCTGCCAGCCCGCCGTTGTCCGGCGTGGTGTCGGCGGTCGCCAAGCTAGCTGGCGGCGCCGTCGGTGTCGCCGGGCCGGCTGGTGTCGCCGTCGGTGTCGCCGGGCTGGCTGGTGTCGCCGTCGGTGTCGCCGGGCTGGCTGGTGTCGCCGTCGGTGTCGCCGGGCTGGCTGGTGTCGCGTCGGCCAGCATCAGGAACGCGTCGACCGCCGCGACCCGGGTCGCGTGGTCGCCGGCGGCCAGACCGTAGGCGACGGCGAGGGTCATGGCCGGGCCGAGCGGTCCGGAGCACTCGGCGAGCAGCGGCAGGATCGAGCCGGTGAGGCCGGGCAGCGCCCAGGCGGCGACCACCTCGCGGTGCTGCGGGAGCACGGCGGTGAGCAGGTCCGGGCGGTAATCGTGCTGAATTTCGAAACGGGGAAGGGACCGCCGGGTGAGGGTGACCAGCGCGCCCTCCACGACCAGGCCGGCGTCGTCGGCGCGAGCCGGGTCGAGGGTGGCGACCACGTGCCGGCTGACCGGCCGGCCGTCGCGGTCGCGGCTGCACTGCTCGAAGCGGGTGCTCACCGGGTCGGGCAGACCGCCGGCCCGCAGCCAGGCCCCGAGTTGCCGCCCGCGCGGTGTGCGGAACTCCGGAACCACCACGGTCCGGTCGCGGGCGTCGACGCGGAGCAGGGCCTGCTCGAAGTCGAGCGGCCAGGGCTGCCAGCCCTCGGCCTCGGCCCGGATCATCCGGTCGATCAGGGTGCCCGGGTCGATGCTGCCGTCGACCCGGGTCGGGGTGGCCAGCAGCAGCGGCATCGGACCGGCCGCCAGCCGGGCCGCGACCTCGGCGACCCGCAGGGTCAGCACCTCACCGGGAAAGGCGACCCGAGCCGGATCCATGCCGTCGTGGATGGCCCGCTGCACGGCCGGGTCCGCAGCGTCGCCGACGGCCGCCCGGATCGCCGCGCCGAGCAGAGCCGGGCGCCCCCACCGGCGACCGGCCAGCTCACCGGCGTGCCGGCGCAGGACCGGCGGCAGCGCCTCGCCGAGAGCGGCTCCCGAGGCGTGCAGTGCGACGAGCCCGGCGAGCACCCGCTCCCAGCCGATCGACGTCTCGGCGTGGAACAGCGCCGCGGCCTCCTCGGCCAGCTCGGCGGCGCTGCCGATCAGCGGCGGCATCGGCGCTGCCCGCTGGACCGCGCCACCCGCAAACGCGCCCGGCCCCGCGCCACCCGCAAACGCGCCTGGCGCCGCGCCATCCGCAGACGCGCCCGGCCCCGCGACGCTCGCTCGTCTGGCGCCCGGCTCGTCAAGCACCTGATCAGCGGAACTCGGGGCGGTGAAGAGCGCCCCCGCCCCGGTAGGCGGCTCGCCGGCGGGGTCCTGGGTGGCCGAGAGCAACCGTGGTTGAGTGTCCGGCTCGCCGGCGGGGTCCTGGGTGGCCGAGAGCAACCGTGGTTGAGTGTCCGGCTCGCCGGCGGGGTCCCCGGTGGCCGAGAGCAACAGCGGTTGAGTGTCCGGCTCGCAGGCGGGGACCTCGGTGGCCGCGAGCAACCGCGGTTGAGTGTCCGGCTCGCCAGCGGGCACCGCGGCGGCGGAGAGCGCCCGCGCCCGCGTGCCCGGCTCGCCGCCGGCGGCGAAGAGCGCTTTCGCCCGCCTGCCCGGCTCGCCGACGAGGACCTCGGCGGCGGTGGCGAGCCGCGCCCGGTCCGCCGGGGCCACCTCCGGGCAGAGCCGGCCGATCGAGGTCACCGCCAGCTCCTGCAGGTCGAGCCGGTGATGGCGGAACGCCTCGGCCATCACCAGCAGCACCTCACCGCGTGTGCCGGACCCCGGCGGCAGGCGCTCCGCCACCCGGGTCAGGGCCGCCAGCTCGGCGCGGACCAGCGCTCTCTCCGGCCGGGCCAGCACCGCCGGACTCCACTCGAGCGGGATGTCCGGCTCCAGCCGCCGGGCGTCGGCGAGGATCCGCAGCGCCCGCTGGCCCAGCGCGGCCACCGCGGCCGGCGCCTCGGCGGCCAGCCGTGCGTAGTCCGCCGCCCGGCCGGCCATCTCGCCGGCCGTCGGCGCCAGCTCGTCGTGCAGCATCGCGAACGGGCGCAGCTGAGCCGCCCGGCCCCCACGGACCAGCCGGTCGACCGTGGCGGCCAGGATCGGCTGCCGGTCCAGCCGGCCCTCGGCGATCAGCAGCGCGACGGCTCCGGGGAACGCCGGGGTGCTGATCCACCGGGTGCCGTCGAACCACGGCGGGGACAGCTCGTCGGCCACCGCGTCGAGGGCGAAGACCGCGGGCAGCAGCAGGTCGAGCCAACGGCTCCGCCGGAAGCAGTCGGCGAGCGGCGTCGGCCGCCCGGCCCACCGGCCGTCGTGCACGGTCCGCAGCCAGCCGCGCACGAAACCCTCGGTGACCGGTGGGACCGCGCCGCTCTCGGCCAGCAGCGCGTCCACGAACGCCCAGTGCTCCGCCCAGGGATCGCGCCGCGGGAGCCGCCCGGCCAGCCGGACCCCGAGGTCGCCGAGCCAGGTCAGGCCGCGGGCCCGGGCGATTGCCAGGAACCGGGCTGCCGGGATGTCCTCCCACTGGCGCATCTCGCCGCGCCCGAGCAGGGCGGCGACCCGGGCCGCGGTGGGCAGGCAGCCGATCGCGACCAGGGCCAGCCCGCCGGCCGGATGCTTGTCCCGCCACCAGTCGTCCTCGCGCATCGCCCGGACCCGCGACTCCAGCTCGGGGCCGAACGCCAGCCGCTCCGCCTCGGACGCGCGCAGCACCACACCGGCCAGCGTGCCGGTGTCCCGCGCGTGCGCCAGCCGGTCGACGACCGCCCACGTCAGCTTTGCCATGGGGGCCAACGTAGACCGAGGGTCCGACAGAAAGCGGCGCCGACCGTACGATCGGGGCGTGCCCGGCCTTCTTCGCTCGCTGCTGGCCGAACCGCGTCCGCCCGGCTGCCCTCCGCTGGGCCGGCGGGACGGCGTGCTGGTCGTCGTCTGTGCGGCCGCGGCCGTACTGGAAAGCGTCTTTCGCCCTGATATGCCGCACCGGCTGGTCGCGGTGCTGCTCGCGGTCGGGCTCACCCCGGTGCTGCTGATCCGGCGCAGCCGGCCGCTGCTCGCGGTGACCGTCGTGTTCGGCGTCACACTGGTCGCGCCGATCCTCACCGGCGGCGACCCACCGGAGCAGTACGCGCTGGTCTACCTGCTGCTGGTGCTCTACGCGCTGTTCCGCTGGGGGTCCGGGCGGGAGGCCGCGCTGGGACTCGCGGTGATCGTCGTCAAGCAGCTGGTGTCGTTCGGGTTCGGGCAGGTCGACGCCGGTGACACGCTGGGCGGGACGGCGCTGGCCGTGGCGGTGCTCGCGCTGGGCGCCGCCGCGCGGTACCGAGCCGGGGCGCGGGCCCGGGAGCTGGACCAGGTGCGGCTGCGCGAGCGGGAGCGGCTGGCCCGGGACCTGCACGACACGGTGGCGCACCACGTCTCCGCGATGGCGATCCGCGCCCAGGCCGGGCTGGCCACCGCCGGCACCCGGCCGGAGGCGGCCACCGACGCGCTGCGGCTGATCGAGAGCGAGGCCAAGGAGGCGCTGGCCGAGCTGCGGACCGTGGTCCACGCGCTGCGGGCGGACGAGCCGGACGTACCGCGGCTGGCCGATCTGTCCGCTCTGGCCGAGGGCGCCGGGCCGCGGGTGGAGATCGAGGTCGGCGCTGGGCTCGGGGCGGTCGCGCCGGCGGTCGGCGCGGCGCTCTACCGGATCGCCCAGGAGGCGATCACCAACGCCCGGCGGCACGCGCGGGGCGCGACCCGGATCACGGTCCGGGTCGCGGCGGACGGGGCGCAGGTGCGGTTGCGGGTCGAGGATGACGGCGCGGCGCACGGTCCGCTCCAGACCTTTCTGGGGTACGGCGTGAGCGGCATGCGGGAGCGCGCCGAGCTGCTCGGCGGCACCTGCACGGCGGGTCCCGGGCCGGAGCGCGGCTGGCACGTCGAGGCGGTGCTGCCGGCGTGACCGTGCGGGTGCTGGTCGCCGACGACCAGGAGATCGTCCGGACCGGACTGACCATGATCCTGAACGCCCAGCCGGGCATCCAGGTGATCGCCGAGGCGGCCAACGGTCACCAGGCGGTGGAGCTGGCCCGGCGGCTGCGCCCGGACGTCTGCCTGCTCGACATCCGGATGCCGGGGGTGGACGGCATCGCGGCCACCCGGGAGCTGGCCGGTCCCGGCGTCGCCGATCCACTGCCGGTCGTCGTGATCACCACGTTCGACCTGGACGAGCACGTCTACGGGGCGTTGCGGGCCGGCGCCCGCGGCTTCCTGCTCAAGGAGGCCGGGGCGGAGATGCTGGCCCAGGCGGTCCGGGCGGCCGCCGCCGGGGACGCGCTGATCGCGCCCGCGGTCACCGCGCGGCTGCTGCACGCCTTCGCCCGGGGCGGCGCCGGCGGCGAGCTGCGGCAGCCGGCGGACCCGCTCACCGAGCGCGAGGAGGAGGTGCTGGCCGCGGTCGCCGCCGGCCGGACGAACGGTGAGATCGCCGCCGCGCTCCACATCAGCCTGAGCACGGTGAAGACCCACGTGGCCAGCCTGATGACCAAGCTGGGGGCGCGGAACCGGGTGGAGATCGCGATGTGGGCATACGAGACCGGGCGCCGGTAACGGCCGAAAGTACGGTTTCCGGATCGGTCCGGAGAACGGCTACCGGCGGCCTCGGGACGGGCGATCCGGGAGGGTCCCGGCCGCGACGATCGAGGCATGACGACGAACGTGGCACGCGGCCCGGCACGCGACATCGCGCGGAGGCGACGACGGGGTGGGTGGCGGATCCCGGCGGCGCTGATCGCGCTCGGCCTGGTGCCCTCGATCGCCGGCGCCGCCCGGCTCGGCCAGCTGGCCACCGGCGCGCCGGTCACCGCGGAGAACGCGCGCTTCTTCGACATGCCGGTGCCGGTGGTGGCGCACATCGTCGCCGCCGTCCTCTACAGCCTGGCCGGCGCGTTCCAGTTCGCGCCGGCGTTCCGGCGGCGGCACCTTCGCTGGCACCGCTGGGCCGGCCGGGTCCTGGCCGCGGCCGGCCTGGTCGTCGCGGTCAGCGGCATGTGGATGGCGGTGGGCTACGACGTCCCGCCGGTCGACGGCCTGGTCGTCGAGGCGGCCCGGCTGATCGTCGGCGCCGCGATGCTGACCGCCCTGGTCCTGGCCGTGGTCACCGTCCGCCGCCGGGACATCGCGGCGCACCGGGCCTGGATGATCCGCGCCTACGCCCTCGCCCTGGGCGCCGGCACGCAGGTCCTCACCCACCTGCCGTTCGCCCTCGCCGGCGTGACCCCCGGCATGACCGGCCGCGCGATCGCCATGGTCGCCGGCTGGGCGATCAACATCGCCGTCGCCGAGTGGATCATCCGGGGCCGCCCGCGCCCGCGCGCCCTCCGCCCGGCCTGACCAGCGGCCGGTCGGCAGCTTCGGTGGCCGTCAGAGGATGCCGCGGCGGGTGAAGGCGGCGCGGGTCGTCGCCGCCACGGCCGGGCCGTGGAGCCGGTCGGCCGCGGCCACGGTGGCCAGCGCGGCGTCGTGGAACGAGGTGTCCGGGGCGAAGCCGAACTGGGCGTCGACGATCAGCGTGGTGGCCGTCCGGTCGCCCAGAGCGGTGCGGATGTCCCACAGCGCGGCCGACCAGATCTCGCCGTCCGCGTGCACCTCACCGGCGACGTCGGCGGGGTAGACCTTGGCGCCGTCCAGCCGGCGCAGGCAGTGCGGCGCCGTGCCGGTGTAGGCGACCGCGTCCCAGTCGGCGACGCACGCCTCCGGTGTCCGGGTGGGTCGGCCGGTGGCCCAACTCGTCACGGCGACGGCCAGGTAGTCGGAGAAGCCCTCGCCGATCGAGCCGGACTCCAGGGTGGTGCCGAAGCCGGGCACCTGGCCGTCCTGGACCGAGTGACCGTACTCGTGGACGATCACCTCGGCGTCCTCGGCGTCGTCCACGCCGCCCTTGCCGAGGGTGATGTTCGCCTTGTCGTCGCGGAAGAACGAGTTGTCCCCGCCGTACTGATCGATGCGCAGCTCGATCTGCCGCTGGTTGACCGGCCGCAGCGTGCTGCCGAAGCCCAGCGACTGCAGGTACGCCTGGGCGGTGTCCACCCAGTAGTAGCCCATCACCTGCTCGAACTGGTCCACGTCCCGGTGCCAGTCCGGGAAGGCGCCGTTCACCGCGCGGGCCGGCTTGCCGGTCTTGCTCTTCACGGCGACGTAGGTTCCGGTCAGCGTGCCGGAACCGTCCAGGTGAGCGAGGGTCACCCGCCGGTACGCCGGGGCCAGCGCCGGGTAGTCGGCGTCCTTCCGGTCGGTCAGGGACTGGTCGCCGAGCTGCTGCACGGGGTTGGGGAAGAACACGGTCGCGCCCGCGGTGTCCGGTGCGGCTGCCGTGGCCGGCGCGGCGAGAACGGCGGCCACCAATGCCGTAGCGGTGGTCGATCCAAGAATTGCCCTGATGATTGTTGTGCTCATTGAAGGGTCCTCCCGGGAATGCGGTCCGGTCAGGCTAGACCCTTTTCGGCAAACCGGGAAGAGTGCTCTGACCTGGCAGAACAACCCTTACGTTCACCATCACATCATCTTCTGTAAAGTCGCAGTTAACCTGAAATTCACCTCGCGAACGCCGTCCTTGACAATGCGCCGGTCCGGAAAAAGGGTGGAGAAAGCCGGCCGCCGCTCATCGGACGAGAGCGGCGGCCGGTCGGGGAAAAGCGGGTCAGAGGCGCAGCTGCGGCCAGTCCAGCAGGCCGTCGCCGAGGTCGCGGACCCTGGCCAGCAGGCCCAGCCGGGCGGCCCGGATGTCCGGGTCCTCGGCCATCACCAGCACGTCGTCGAAGAACGTGCTGACCGGGCCGACCAGCCCGGTGGTGGCGGCCACGAAGCGCGGCAGGTCCGGGGCGGGCGGGAGGGAGACGGCGCTGACCGCCTCGTGCAGGGCGAGCTCGGCGGGCTCCTTGAGGACGCTGACGTCGTACGCCGAAGGGGTGCCCTCCGGAACGATCCGCCGCGCCCGCAGGATCGCGGCCGCGACCGAGGCGAACGTCGCGTCCCCGGCCGCGGCGGCGAGCTGCGCCAGCAGCGAGTCGGCGACCGACGGCCGGGCGAAGTGCGGCAGCACCGCCCGCACCCGGTCGATCGGCTGCCCTTCCTCGGTCAGTGCCTGCTCCAGCCGCTTCGCCAGGAAGTCGGCCACCGCCGCGCGCACCTCCGATGCGACCGGCACCGGCTGCGCGGCCGCGGCCAGCTCCAGCGCCTCGGTCAGCGACAGCGCGGCGAACTCCGGGGTGGACCGGTGCACGGCGAGCAGGCCGAGCACCGCGCGGCGCACCGCGAACGGGTCGCTGGAGCCGGTCGGCAGACCCACCGTCGCGGCCAGCCCGGCCACCAGGTCGAGCCGGTCGGCGAGGGACAGCAGCGCGCCCGGGATGGTCCGGGGCAGCGCGTCGCCGGTGTTGCGCGGCAGCTCCGCCTCGAAGACCGCCTCGGCGACCGCCCGGGACTCGCCGGCGTGCAGCGCGTAGTCCTTCGCCATCACCCCGGCCAGGCTGGTCATCTCGGTGACCAGCTGCGAGCCCAGGTCGAACTTGACCAGCTCGGCGGCCCGGTCCAGGGCCGCCGACCCGAGGCCGAGCCGGTCGCCCAGCTGCCGGGCCAGCGCGCCGATCCGGCCCGCCCGGTCGGCCATCGAGCCCAGCTTGTCGGTGAAGGTGAGCCGGCCCAGCTTCGCCTTCATGTCGGCGAGCGGGGTGTCCAGGTCGGCGCGGTAGAAGAACCGGGCGTCCTCGTAGCGGGCGCGCAGCACCGCCTCGTTGCCGGTGCGGACCAGGTCCACGTCGACCGGCCCGTTCGCCACCGTGACGAACATCGGCAGCAGCTTGCCGTCCTCGTCGCGGACCGGCAGGTAGCGCTGGTGCTTGCGCATCACCGTGGTGAGCACCGCGTCCGGCAGCGTCAGGTAACCCTCGTCGAACGTGCCGAGCAGCGGCAGCGGCTGCTCCACCAGGTCGGTGATCTGGTCGATCAGCGCGGCCTCGCCCCGCACGTCGATCCGGCCGTCCGGGTAGACCAGGTCCTGCGCGCCGACCACGATCAGCTCGCGCCGGTCCTCGTGGTCGGCGACGATGCCGTTGACCCCGAGCGTCTCCAGGAACGTCTCGGCCGAGGCGATCCCGGCGACCGGCGGGACCGCGGTGCGCAGCAGCCGGGTCTCCCGGCCGGCCGCCAGGGTGGAGACCGCCACCGGCACCACGTCGTCGCCCCAGAGCGCGGTCAGCCAGCGCAGCGGACGGCTGAAGGCCAGCTTCGGGTCGTTCCACCGCATGTTCTTGGCGGCCCGCAGGCCGCTGACCACCTTCGCCAGGACGTCGGCGAGGACCTGCGGTGCCGCGCGTCCCGGTTCGTTGCGCCGCAGGACCAGGTGGGGTACGCCGTTGAACTCCTCGACCTGCAGCTCGTCCCGGGTGACCCCGTGCCCGCGGGCGAAGCCCTCGACCGCCTTCTCCGGCGCCTGCGTCTTCGGGCCCCGCACGGTCCGCACGTGATCCTCTTCGCGGGCGGCCACCGCCTGCACCACCGCGATCAGCCGCCGCGGCGTGCCGAACACCCGGATCTCGCCGTGCTCCAGCCGGGTGCCGGCCAGCCCCTCGGTGACCAGGCGCAGCAGCTGCTCCCGGGCATTGCGCAGCTCGGCCGGCGGCAGCTCCTCGGCGCCGATCTCGAAGACCAGCGTGCGCGGCCGGTCGCCGGTCTGCGCGGTGGCCGGGGTACGGGCCGGCTCCAGCGCGCTGACCAGGCCGAGCGGGTGCTCCAGCTCGCCGCGCCGGGCCACCCAGAGCTTGGCGACCTCACCGGCGAGCCGGCGCATCCGGGCGAACTCGGCGGCCCGCTCGGCGGTGGAGACCGCGCCGCGCGAGTCCAGCACGTTGAACGCCTGCGAGCACTTGAGCACGTAGCTGTGCGCGGGCACCGGCAGCCCGGCGTCGATCATCCGCTGCGCCTCGCCGGCGTACAGCTCCAGCAGCCGCCGGTTCGCCTCGATGTCGGCGTCGTCCAGGTAGTAGCGGGACATCTCGTACTCGGCCTGGCCGAAGACCTCGCCGTAGCTGACGCCCGGCGCGTACTCGATCTCCTTGAAGTGCTGCTTGTCCTGCAGCGCCATGATGATCCGCTCGATGCCGTAGGTGATCTCCACCGACACCGGGTCCAGGTTCAGCCCGCCGGCCTGCTGGAAGTAGGTGAACTGGGTGATCTCCAGCCCGTCCAGCCAGACCTCCCAGCCCAGCCCCCAGGCGCCGAGCGCGGGGGAGGCCCAGTTGTCCTCGACGAACCGCACGTCGTGCGCCGCCACGTCGATCCCGAGCGCGGCCAGGCTGCCCAGGTAGAGCTCCTGCGGGTTGCCCGGGTCCGGCTTCAGGATCACCTGCAGCTGGGTGTGCGTCTGCAGCCGGTTCGGGTTCTCGCCGTACCGTGAGTCGTCCGGCCGCACCGACGGCTCGACGTAGACCACCCGCCACGGCTCGGGACCGAGCACCCGCAGGAACGTGGCCGGGTTCAAGGTGCCGGCTCCGACCTCGGTGTTCATCGGCTGGACGATCAGGCATCCCTGCTCCGTCCAGTACGCCGTCAGGCGGGCCAGAGCTTCCTGCATGGTGAGCATGCGCCGAAGTCTAGGACCCGCCCTTCCACAGACGGTAAACACGCACATCCGGCGAGTCCCCGGACACGTCCGGCGGCGCGGACGAGGTCTCAGGGAGTCAGGTGGACGCCGCCGCCGCTGCGTTTGGCCTCGTACATCGAGGCGTCGGCGTCCTTCATCAGGGCGGCGAACTCGGTGGCGTGGCGGGGGAACAGGGCGACGCCGACGCTGGCGCCGATCTGGACCGGGCGGCCGTCGATCTCGAACGGCTCGCGCAGGCGGGCGCAGATCCGCTCGCCGACCTCGACCGCGGCCTCGTCGCTCGGGTCGCCGGTGACCAGCACCGAGAACTCGTCGCCGCCGAGCCGGGCGACCAGGTCCGGTTTGCGGATCAGGCCGTCCAGGCGCTTGCCGACCAGCTGCAGCAGGATGTCCCCGGCGTGGTGGCCGATGGTGTCGTTGACCTGCTTGAAGCCGTTCAGGTCGAGGAGCAGCAGGGCCAGCCGGGTGCCGGTGGCCATCGCGACCTCGACCGCCTGCTCGCCGCGGTCCAGCAGGTGCTTGCGGTTGGGCAGGCCGGTCAGCGAGTCGTGGAAGGCCTGCCGGGTGAGTTCCTCGACGTGCATCTGGTTGGCCTGCCGCATCCGGGCGCTGTCCATGATCAGCGCGCCTTCGGCGGCGAGCTGCTGGGCCAGGATCCGGTCCCGGGCGCTCCAGTCCCGGGTGCCCGACGAGTCGCCGCAGAGCACCATGCCGACCGGGCCGAACCCGGACATCAGCGGCATCGCGATGAACGAGCCCAGGCCGAGCGTCTGCGCCATCCCACCGGGCCGGGTCTTGGTGGTGGCCGCGTTGTTGACCAGCACCGGCTCGCCGGACTCGACCGTGCTGCGCCAGACCGGCGACTCGATCGCCGACTTGCCGACCAGGTGGCCCTCCAGCTGCTGCCGGATCTCGTCCGGGCAGCCGACGCTGTAGACGTACCGGATCCGCCCGTCGTTGTCGATCAGGTGCAGCCCGGCGTGCTCGGTGCGGAACGCGGTGGCGCACGAGTGGGTGAGCAGCTCGGCCGCCTCCTCCACGCTGCCGGCCGTCATCCCCTTCTCGAACAGCTCCTGGATGGTGGCGCTGGTGTGCGCCACGAACTGCCGGGCCTTCTCCGCGAAGAGGCCCTGCAGGGTGGTGGCGAAGTGCAGCGCGACCGTCGAGATGGTCTCCGGGCGCAGCTCGGCCAGCCGGTCGCCGGTGAGCAGCAGCACGCCGACGGTCTGCCCGCCGATCCGCAGCCGGATCGCCATCTGCTGGCCGCTGACCACCGGCGGACCGCCGGCCGCGGCCCGGAAGACCTTGCCGGCGACCATCTGGTCCCGCCGGCCCGGCTCGCCGAACTGCGCGGTGCCGGCCATCATGCCGGACTCCGAGTCCAGCTCGAAGACGGTTGCCGCAGTCAACCCGGCGATCTCCGTGAGGTGCGGAGTCATCAGGTCCAGCACGTGCTGGACGGACGGGGTGTCCTTGGTCATGAAGCTGATCAGTTCCGCCAACAACAGCGCCTGCCGATCCGGCGGTGCGGCCGTGGCGCCGGGAGTCTCCAGGAGAGGACCGGCTGTTTGCAATCCGCTGCCCACGCTCATGGTCTTAGTGGTCGGCACCGGCCGGGCGGGGATGAGCGGCACGGGCGCGCCGCCAGGTCGCAGTTCAGTTGCGGTTCGTTGCCCACCCGGACGGCTGAACGGCGGGTATGCCCTGGTACTCGCCCCGGTGGGCGGTTAGCGTCGGGGCAACCCCGCCGAGCCGGAGGTGCCGTGCAGACGTTCCGGAAAGCCGTCCTGGCCGCCGCGGTGGTGGCGGTCGCCTCGGCCGCCGTGGCCGCCGCCGTGCTCGCCCGGTCCGGCCGTCCCGAGCCGGTCCGGCTGGCGCCGGTGGCGGCCCGGCCGCAGATCGGTTTCGGTCCGAGCCCGGAGTCGTGGCCCCCCTCCGACGCCGGCCCGCTGGCCGAGCTGGAGTTCACCCGCCGTGACGACCTGGCCGGCCTGGACCTGCGCGGCCAGTTCGCCGCCGAGCTCGCCGCGACCACCGCCTCGGGTGCGTCGCGTGGCGGGCCCGGCCCGGCCGAGGTCCTCGCCGAGCACCAGCGGATCCGCCGCGAACTGGCCGGCGACGAGCACCCGGTGGTCCTGCTCCGGGGCGCCGACCTGGCCCGCGCCGGCGCCCCGGGTGACGCCTGGCTCACGCTCGCGGTCGGTGACTTCGCCGACCGGGCCGCGGTGACCGCCTGGTGCGCCGCCGCCCGCGCCGGGCACTGCGTCCCGCTCCGGCTCGCCCCGCCCCGGTGACGGATAATCCGGCGGTGACGATCGAGGCGCTCATCTTCGACTTCGACGGCCTGCTGATGGACACCGAGAGGACGCTGCTGGACAGCTGGCGCTGGGAGTGGCGGCAGCACGGCCTGGAGCTGGACGAGTCCGGGTTCTTCGCCGAGCACGGCGGGGACGTGAGCGAGCTGCGCTACGCGGAGCTGGCCCGCGCGGTCGGGGCCGGCTACGACCGCGCGGCCAGCCACGCGCGCCGGATGGCGTACCGGGAAGAAGTGCATGCCACCCTCGGCCTGTCCTCCGGGATCGCGTCCTGGCTCGGCGAGGCCGAGCGGCGCGGGTTGCGGCTGGCGGTGGCGAGCAGCTCGCCCGGCTCCTGGGTGCGCAGCCACCTGCAGCGCACCGGCGACCTGGCCCGCTTCGAGGTGCTGGCCTGCGGCGACGAGGTCCCCGGGCACAAGCCGGACCCGGCGGTCTACCGGTTGGCGCTGGACCGGCTGGGGTTGTCCGCGGACCGGGCGGTGGCGTTCGAGGACAGCCCGCACGGGGTGGACGCCGCGCAGGCCGCCGGGCTGCGGTGCGTCGCGATCCCCAACCCGTTCACGCCGGAGGGGCGCTACGCGCACGCGGACGTGCTGCTCCCCAGCGCCGCCACGACGATCCTGAGCGAGGTCCTGTCCCGGATCGAGCGCATCCCGAGCCGATCGCCGGATCGCTCCGAAGATCAACTTCAGGATCGCTGAGAACACCCTCAAAATTTCATAGGCGCGCGTCCGCCGTGGTGCGGACCGCATGCTCCCGCGCGAGCCGGGAGTGGCGATCTGGCCGCTGGCGCGTCCAGAGCGATCGCCACTCCCTGCACTGTCCGCGGGTGGTTCCGGAGATCGAACCCCGGTCCCGCGGCACCGTGACCGTCCCCGAGGTCATCGTCGTGGCCGGGCCGACAGGTCGCCGCTCGCGGAGGCGACGCGGGTGCCGGCTCGCTCAGTGCCGCCAGGGTTCGGCGGGGAGGCACTTGCCGGTGGGCTCGCCGGGGTCGTCGGGGCGGTAGACGATCCGGCCGGTGTCGTCGGTGTAGCAGGTCTTGACGCGGGCGAAGGCGCCTTCGAAGAGCGGGCCCTCGAAGACGACCTCGCCGGCCGCGTCGTAGCCGATCAGGCGGGCGCCGGGGTCGAGCGGCTCGGTGATCAGCAGGCCGAAGGCGCCGTCGGCGAGCCGGGCCCGGAAGGTGCGGCCGGAACCGTCGTCGACGATCAGCCGCGCCACCCGCGGGCTCACCCGGCCGGCCGCGGTGACCTGGCCGGCTTCCTCGTCCGAGGAGCTGAGGAAGAGCACCTGCACCGGGCCGGGCAGCCAGTCCCGCGACGCGCCCCACTCGTCGCCGGCGAGGCCGCCGCTGGGTTCGCTGCGCAGGCCGGTGATCGGGTTGCGGTGCTGTTCCGAACCGCACGCGAGGTAGCCCCGGCCGGTGAGGAACAGGGCCAGCGCGCGACCGTCGGCCTCGGCGGCGACCGCCACGTCCCGCGCGGCGACCGGGAAGTCCGGTTCCGGCGGCAGTCCGGCGCTCGCCCGGTACTCGTCCGCGGTCCGGCCGAACGTCGCCCGGCTGGCCAGGCAGCCGTCGACCACGGTGCGCAGGGAGCCGCTCAGCTCGCCGGGGCCCATCGCCAGGGTGGTGGGGAGGGGCTGTGGGCGTACCCAAAGAACGCCGAAGGCGGCAGCGACCGTGAGGGTCGCGGCGACCGCGAGCCGGAGCCCGCGCCGGTGCCGGATCGGAGTCCGGGTCTGGGTCCGACGTAGCAGCGACGCGCGCAGCTGGGCGGCCCGGGCCGGCGGCAGGTCACGCTCGGCCGGCGGTTCCAGGTCGGTGATCATCGGCTTGCCTCCGGGGTCTCGGTGAGCGTGGTCCGGGCGGGTCGGGGCCGGCCGGCGGTTCCGGCGGCTCGGGACCGGCCAGGGGCCAGCGGGCCCGTGCGGGCGTCGGCGGGCGGGACGGAGCCGGCGACGGCAGGGCTGGTCGGCGGTCGGGCGGGACCGGCGGTGGCGGAGCCGGGTGAGGGCTCGGTGGGGCCGGTGGTGGAAGGGCCGGCGACGGGAGGGCCGGTGGTGGGCTCGGGGGACTCGGTGAGCAGGCGGGTGAGGCGGGCGCGGGCGCGGCTGACCCGGCTGCGGACGGCGGTCTCGGTGACGCCGAGGACCGCGGCCGCCTCCGGATAGCCGACGCCGGACCAGAGGCAGAGCGCGACCGCCTCCCGCTCGGCCCGCGGCAGCCTGCCGACCGCGGCCAGCACGGCGCGCATCCGGCGTTCGTCGTCGAGCCGCCCGGCCACGTCGTCGGCCGGGTCGGCCTCGGTGCCGGCGGTGGGGGAGCGCAGCAGCCGGTTGCGCCAGCGGGTCAGCGTGCGCTGCTCGGTGCGGGCGTGGTGGCCGGCGGTGACCAGCAGCCAGGGCAGCGGCGAGCCGTCGACCAGGCGGATGTCGGCGCGCCGCTGCCAGGCGGTGAGGAAGGTCCGCTGGGTGATCTCCTCGGCCAGCGACCAGGAGCCGGTGAGCCGGAAGGCGTGGTTGTAGACGGCCCGCGCGTGCCGGTCGAAGAGGTCCCCGACGTCCTCGTCGCCGCCCGGTCCGCTGGTCATGCTCCGCATCGTCACATCCGGTTGTGGCCGCCGGGACGGCGGCTGTTGCACCACGTCCGGGCGCGGTGAACAGGCAGTTGCCCAAGTGTTTCCGGATCATTGCGCTGGGAGCGCTCCCATGTAATGCTGTCCGCGTCGGCCAACGATCCCCACCGATATGTCGGCCGTCGCTCCCATCGGCGCTGATCATTGGCGTCCGCCGTACGTCTCGAGGAGTCCTGATGAGACCCATTTCCCCCCGGGCCCGCGCCCTCACGGCAGCCGCCGCCGTGAGTGTCGTGGCCGGCGCCGGTGCGGTCGCGGTCGCGACCGACGCCAGTGCCGCCGCCGGTTGTCGCGTCGACTACTCGGTGAACCAGTGGAGCACTGGTTTCACCGGCAACGTGACGGTCACCAACCTCGGTGACCCGATCTCCGGCGGCTGGAACCTCACCTGGGCCTTCCCCGGGAACCAGACGATCACCCAGGGCTGGAGCGCCACGATCACCCAGTCCGGGCAGAACGTCACCGCGGTGAACCCGTCGTGGTCCGCCTCGCTCGGCACCAACGCCACGGCGAACTTCGGCTTCAACGCGAACTACTCGGGCACCAACACGGCGCCGTCGACGTTCAAGCTCAACGGCGTCGCCTGCACCGGCTCGGTCCCGAACTCGCCGTCGCCGTCGAACCCCGGCTCGCCCTCGGTGTCGACGCCGCCCAGCCCGTCTGCCAGCGTGTCGACCCCCACCGACCCGGGCGTCAAGGTGGACAACCCGTACGCGGGGGTCAAGGGCTACGTCAACCCGGAGTGGAAGGCGAAGGCCGACGCCGAGCCCGGTGGCAGCCGGGTGTCGAGCAACCCGACCGCGGTCTGGCTGGACCGGATCGCCGCCATCGAGGGCACCGACAACAGCAGCTCGAACGGCTCGATGGGCGTCCGTGACCACCTGGACGCGGCCCTCGCCCAGGGTGCCGGCTACATCCAGTTCGTGATCTACAACCTGCCCGGCCGGGACTGTTCCGCGCTCGCCTCCAACGGTGAGCTCGGTCCGGACGACCTGCCGCGTTACAAGTCGGAGTACATCGACCCGATCGCGGCGATCGAGGGCGACGCGAAGTACAAGAACCTGCGCATCATCAACGTCGTCGAGATCGACTCGCTGCCGAACATCGTCACCAACACCTCCGGCAACGCCGGCGGCACGGCGATGTGCGACACGATGAAGGCCAACGGCGGGTACGTGCAGGGTGTCGGTTACGCCCTGAACAAGCTGGGCGCGATCGGCAACGTCTACAACTACGTGGACGCCGCTCACCACGGCTGGATCGGCTGGGACTCGAACTTCGGCCCGGTCGCGGACATCATGCTGCAGGCCGCCAAGGCCTCCGGCAGCGTCAACAACGTCACCGGGTTCATCACCAACACGGCGAACTACTCGGCGCTGCAGGAGCCGTACATCCAGCCGACCGTCACGGTCGGTGGCCAGAACATCCGGCAGTCCAAGTGGCTCGACTGGAACCAGTACTCCGATGAGCTGACGTTCGCCCAGGCGTTCCGGCAGAAGCTGGTCTCGATCGGCTTCAACAGCAACATCGGCATGCTGATCGACACCTCGCGCAACGGCTGGGGCGGCTCGGCCCGGCCCACCAAGGCGAGCAGCTCGACCGACGTCAACACCTACGTCAACGAGTCGCGCATCGACCGCCGGCTCCACGCCGGCAACTGGTGCAACCAGGCCGGTGCCGGTCTCGGTGAGCGTCCGAAGGCCGCCCCGGCCTCCGGTATCGACGCCTACGTCTGGGTGAAGCCCCCGGGTGAGTCGGACGGCTCGTCCTCGCTGATCCCGAACGACGAGGGCAAGGGCTTCGACCGGATGTGCGACCCGACCTACACCGGTAACGCCCGCAACGGCAACAGCATGAGCGGTGCCCTGCCGAACGCGCCGATCTCCGGCGCCTGGTTCTCCGCCCAGTTCCAGCAGCTGATGGCGAACGCCTACCCGGCGCTGTGACGCCGCTGAGCTAGACCGGACCCCCACCCCGATCATGCCCGGGGTGGGGGTTCCTTTTTCCTTAGATTGTGAAGGCCCTACACGATGAAGTAGGGTAAGGGCATGGACCAGGACCAGCGGTACGCCGGGGCGCTCGACCGGATCCTGGAGCTGGTCGTGCTGCTCCACGAGGACATGACGAAAAGCCTCGCCGCGCAGGGCCTCTCGGTCTCCCGGATGACGCTGCTCTGGACGCTGCGCTCGCTCGGCCCCAGCCCGCAGCACGTCCTCGCCGAGGCGCTCCGGGTGACCCCGCGGGCGGTCACCGGGCTGGTCGACGGGCTGGTCGCCGGCGGCCTGGTCACCCGCGAGCCGCACCCCACCGACCGCCGCGCCGCACTAGTGACCTGCACCGACCGGGGCGCCGCGCTGCTCGACGAGACGGCCGCCCAGCAGCGCGAGTTCGGCAGGCAGCTGTTCGCGCACATGCCGGCCGAGCGCTTCGACGGGCTGGTCGCCGGCCTCGACGACGTCCTGCACACGCTGCACGGCCTCGGCCTGACCCATCAACCGGGGGTGACCTCATGATCAAGCTGATCCGCTTCGTGGTCGTCTACGAGCTGCGGCTGTGGGCCGCGCTCTACCGCTGGGTCTTCCGGCGCCCGGTCCCGATCGAGCCCGGCGCGCAGCGCTTCACCTACCATCGCGCGGTCAACCTGATCCTCGGCGTCCTGCTCGTTGTCTCCGCCATCGAGGTGCCGATCCTGCACCTGATCGTGCCCTGGGAGCCGGTCCGGCTCGCCGCGCTCGCCATCGGCGTCTACGGCCTGGTCTGGATGGTCGGCCTGCTCGCCACCATGCACGTGCACCAGCACCTGGTCGGCCCGTCCGGCCTGCGGATCCGCAACAGCCTCACCCTCGACCTGCCGCTGCGCTGGGATCAGATCGCGGCGATCGACGTGCGCCGCCGCTCGATGCCGCCGGGCGGCCAGACCCAGCTGGAGGACGGGGTGCTGTCCCTCGGCATGGCCAGCCAGACCAGCGTCGACATCCGCCTCACCGAGCCGCTCACCGTCCCGGTCCGCAAGACCCGCGGCGAGTCGGTCAGCCAGATCCGCTTCCACGCCGACGAGCCGGAGGCCCTGGTCGCCGCCGCCCGCCCCCCACCTCCCCAGCCCCGCAGTCCCGTGACCCCGCCGCCGCCTGCCCGGCCTTACGTTCCCGCCGCTACCCTCGCGCAGCCTGCCCGGCCCAGCCTTCCCGCCCTTTCTCTCGCGCAGTCTGCCGGGGTCGGCGTTCCGGCCCTTTCCCTTGCGCAGTCTGCCGGGGTCGGCGTTCCAGCCCTTTCTCTTGCGCAGTTTGCCGAGGTCGGCGTTCCGGCCCTTTCCCTTGCGCAGTCTGCCCGGCGCGGCATTCCGGGCATTTCCGGTGGGCAGTCTGTCCGGGCCGGCGTTACCGCCCCGCCGTCTGTCGCCGGTGCGTCCCTGGTCGGCACGGCGGTGCTGAGGTGATCGGCGAGGCGGTGTGGCGGTTCGGCGGCCGGGTCGTGACCGCGGCGGCCGGCAGCGTGACCGGGCATCGCTACGACCGCAACTACGACGTGCTGCACCTGGACGCCGACCGGCCGCTGGCGATCGTCGCCGACGGGATGGGCGCGGGGGAGGGGAGCGCGGCCGCCGGCCGCATCGCGGTGGAGACCTTCGCGACCCGGTTCGCCGGTCCGGACCCGGCCGCGCTGCGGGCCGCTGTCCAGGAGGCCCATTCCCGCGTACGGCAGAAGGCCCGCACCCTCCGCGACCTCACCGGTTGCACGCTGACCGCGCTGGCCGGCGTCCCGGGCGACGACGCCGCCGCCCGGATCGTGCAGCTCGGCGACTCCCGCGCCTACCGCCTCCGCGCCGGCCTGCTCGAACTGCTCACCGTCGACCACACGATCGCCTGGCTCGGCCTCACCCACGGCTGGTACGCCGCCACCGACCCCCGAGCCGAAGCCGACGGGTACCGCCTGACCCGCTACACGGGCCACCCCGACCAGCCGGACCCGGACATCCTCGACGTCCCCCTGCACCCCGGCGACCGCCTGCTGCTCTGCACCGACGGCGTCTCCGGCCAGCTCTCCTACCAGCAGCTCGCCCATGTCATGGCCGCCGTCCCACCCCGCACCGTCGTCCAGTCCCTGCTGGACGCCACCCTCCAGGCCGGCGGCCACGACAACGCCACCGCCGTCGCCCTGACCGTCACCTGACCCGCCGTCCTGCTCGCCCCGGACTGACCCGCTACCGCGCTACCTCGGGCTCACGGTCCCACCCGTAATGACGTCGCTCCCGCGCTGACCCGGGCTCACCGTCCCACCCGCGATGGCGCCGCTCCCGCGCTGACCCGGGCTCACCGTCCTACCCGCGATGACGCCGCTCCCGCGCTGACCCGGGCTCACCGTCCCACCCGCGATGACGCCGCTCCCGCGCTCCGCAGCGCGCTACCAGGTCGCGGCTGGTCAGCAAGGGGCGGCCTGCTCCACGGAGACCGTGTTCCGGCCCGGTGCCACGTGCCTTGAGGCCTCGCACACACCCCTGCCGACCAGCTCAACCCGCAAGGCGGTCGGGGGTGGTGGCGGTGGCGCGTCGTGCGATTGTCGGCTGGTTTCCAGGGGTGCTTCAGGCGTCTTGAGACACCCGTGTCGACCAGCCGGACTCGCAGGGCGGTCGGGGGTGGTGGCGGTGGCGCGTCGCGCGGTTGTCGGCTGGCTTCCAGGGGTGCTTCAAGCGTCTTGAGACACCCGTGTCGACCAGCTGGACTCGCAAGGCGGTCGGGGGTGGCGTGTCGTGCGGTTGTCGGCTGGCTTCCAGGGGTGCCTCAAGTGTCTTGAGGCACCCCTGGAAGCCAGCCGAGGCCGTTGGGCGCGATTCGGGCCGTGGTACGGGCGGGCGTCGCGGGTTGGGGGTTTGTGGGACCACCCACGGGCCTTGAAGGGGGCGGCGATTGTTATGGACGCGCAGCGGCCAGATCGCCGGGCCCGGCCCGCGCTACTTAAAGAGAATTGATGTACGACCGCGGCCCGGCCAGGCTTGGTCGAGGTGATCGGTAGGGATTCTCAGGCCCGCGCTGCCCACTCAGATGGCGGGGTGTGGCTTTCTCCCGGCTTGAACCCTGCCGGTCACCGTGGCGCGGAGTGGCTTGAGAGGGGTTTGCCCAGCTGTAAGTAGCGATGCCCTCCCGCCGGCGTTGTGTGCTGCGACGACGGGAAGGTTACCGACGATGGGTCAGCTGATCATTGGGGTCGATCCGCACAAGCGGTCCGCGACGATCGAGATCATCAACGAGCGTGAACAGGTACTGGCCCGCGGTAGGTACGGCACCGACACCGGCGGCTACCAGCAGCTGCTCGCTGCCGGCCGCCGTCACGCCGGCCGGGTGTGGGCGGTCGAGGGCTGTAACGGCATCGGCCGGCACCTGGCCCAGCGGCTGGTCGCCGACGGCGAAACCGTGCTGGACGTCCCGGCGAAACTCGCCGCGAAAGCCCGCAACTTCGACACCGGCCACGGCCGCAAAACCGACGGTCACGACGCCCACCACATCGCCGTGACAGCGCTACGCACCCCGGGCCTGCACCAGGTTCGTGCCGACGGCGCCACCGTCGCGCTGCGGCTGCTGGCCGACCGCCGCGACCAGCTCGGCGCCACCCGCACCGAGACCATCAACCGGCTGCACCAGCTACTGCTCGAACTGATCCCCGGCGGCGCGAAGAAGAACCTGACCACCGACCAGGCCCGCACCCTGCTCGAACGCGTCAGCGTCCCGGCCGGCGACATCGTCACCGCCACCCGCTATCAGCTGGCCGGCGACCTGGTCGACGAGCTCACCACCCTGGACACCAAGATCAAAGCAGCCAACCGGCAGCTGACGACCGTGCTGGCCGCCACCGGCACCCAGCTGACCAGCCTCAACGGCATCGGCCCCTCCGGCGCCGCCCGCCTGCTCGGCGACATCGGCGACATCCACCGCTTCCCGACCCGCGGACACTTCGCCACCTGGAACGGCACCGCCCCCATCGACGTGTCCTCCGGCGACCATCACCATCACCGGCTCAACCGGGCCGGGAACCGGCGCATCAACCGGGTCCTGCACATCATGGTCATCACCCAGCTCCGCTACGACACCCCCGCACGCGCCTATTACCAGCACAAACGCGCCGAAGGCAAAACCGCGATGGAAGCCATGCGAGCGTTGAAACGACGCCTGTCCGACACCGTCTACCGACAAATGATCAAAGACGCGGCAGCCGCAACAACCCCGGCGACGGATCCGGGAGGACACACGGGGGCGACTCGAAACTCCAGCGCGGCCGACCCAAACCCCAAGATCGACACTTCGGAAAAGTCACAACCCGGACCCGCCAACCACCACCCTAAAACATCCCCCACACCAACCCCTTGACAGAGGGGTGCCGGGAGCATGCGGTCCGTACCACGGCGGACCTGCGTATATGAAGATTGTGATCGTCAAGGGTGGGGTGGTGTTCGGCGGCTGCTGGGAGCGGGCAGATCCTATTTTGTGGTGAAGAAGCGGTAGACGGCGCGGTAGGGGACGGCTACCGGCTGGTCGCCGCCGCAGGAGGTGGACGGGGCGGCGCCGCCGTGAGCGTCGAGGCGCTGGATGTAGGTGACCGGGCCGAAGATGCCGCCGCCGCGGTTGCCGGTGGCCTTGAGCAGCATCGGCGGGAGGCTGCCGGGCTCCGCGGGCTGGGCGGTGACCGGGGCGGCGCCCTGGACCATCGAGCCGTCCTGGTCGGACACCCAGGCGGGGCCGCGGAAGTGGACCGCGGTCACCTTCTTGACCGGGCTCATGGTCACGCCGGTCAGGGAGGCGGCCGGTTCGAGCGGCTGCCACATGCTGCGTTTGCACTCGTAGATCTGTACGCCGCGGGCCTTGAGCACGGCGTGCACGACGTTGCCGGCGGGCGGCTCGACGGCGTCCGGGACCAGCGGCTCGCCGCCCAGGAAACTCTCCTCCTGGGTCGTCGCCGAGCCGCCGGCCGACCCGGTTGTGGAACCGGTGGCCGATCCGGTGGCTGAGCCCGCGGCCAGTCCGGTGGCGAGGCCGTTTGCTGAGCCCGCGGCCAGCCCGGTAGCCGGGCCGTTCGCTGAACCGGCGCCCGGTCCGGTGGCGAGGCCGCTGGCTGCGCCGGAGGCTGACTCGGCGCCCGGCCCGGTGGCGAGGCCGCTGGTGGCGCCGGACGCTGACTCGGCGCCCGGTCCGGAGGCGAGGCCGCTGGTCGCGCCGGGAGCTGAGCCGGCGGCCGACCGCGAAGCCGGCCCGGTGACCGATCCGGCGAATCCGGCGGATCGAGCGGCCGAGCCGGTGTCCGCTCCAATGTTCGCCCCGGTGGCTGAGCGCGCGACGGGCGCGGCGAACGGTGTGCCGGCGTAGGACACGCCGGCGGGCACGGCGATGGAGGCCAGGGCGAGGGCGCCGACGGCGCCCGCGATCTTGACGGTACGGGTCACGGAGTCCTCCCCGATGGACGGTGACGCTGTGGATCACGGTAGTGGCACCGTAGACCGAAATGTCCATTGAAGGGGTGGAAGCGCGCGGTACAAGCCGGAATAACCGGACTGATTACGGCATGGTGTAGAACCCGGTCGGCAGAGTCTCCGCCCGCTGCCGCGCCGCCCGGGTCCGCGCCCGCAACCGCAGCAGCAGCAACAGCCCGAGGAAGAAGAACACCCCACCGACGATCAGCCCCGGCCCGAGCAGGTTGCTGTCCTCGGAGGCCGGCGCGAGCGCGCCCGCCGTCCTGGTCGGCGTGGGGTCACCGGTCGGTTCGCTGTCGGCCGGCGCCTCGGTCTCCTCCCCGGTCTCGGTCGGCTCCGGCGACGCGCTGGTCTTCGACGGGGTCGGCGAGGAGGTGGCCACCTGCCCGGTCACCTCGGTGCCCGCCCCGCCGGCCGAGAGCAGCGTGTCCCGCTCGTCGAAGGCCTGCACCTCGAAGCGCACCTCGCCGCCGTCCCGCCCGCTGAACCCGACCTGCCAGCGCCCGGTGACCGTCCGGTTGCGGCACAGCGTGCCCGGGTCGAGCCGCTCGTCGACCAGGGTGGCGGTGTCGCCGTCCACCCGGAGCTGGGTGGGGAACTCGCCGGAGTCCTCGAACCGGGTCACCCGGATCCGGTCGAGCGGGACCGATCCGGCGCGCACGACCAGCGAGAACCGCACCTTGCGGCAGGCGCGCTGGTCGGAGGTGACCACCGCGGTGAGGGTCTTGGTGTTGCCACCGGACTTGAACGTGGCGGGCGCGGTCAGGCGTACGCCGAAGCCCGGCACGTCAGCGGCGGCCGGCGCCGTGGTGCCGGCCGCGCCCAGAGCGGACCCGGCCAGGACGGCCCAGAGCAGCGCGGTGGAATGCCGCACGTCGATCCCCCTTCGTTGACGTCTGGCGTTATCAGTAAGTTCGCCGCGCGGGGCCGTTTGGTTCATCCGGTGGTCCGAGTCACTCCATGGCGCACCTTAAATTCTCCTTAGCGGATCCGTAAAACGGTCGTTAAAGCAGCTCAGCGGCCATGTGCGGGACGTAGCCGGCTGATCACGGAAAAGAGTCGCCCAGAAATTTCGCACGCGTTCATCCGAAGCCCCGCCCGGCACGTAATCCGGGGAGGACACGGCCGGGGCTTCGCAGGGGAAAGCACCGCCACGGACGGGTCCGGAACAACTTGAGCACGGGGCGTTCCCCACGAACGCCGGCGTCCCACCGCCCACGGGACGTGACCGTTGCGGAAAACGAGGAGTCAATGGCCCGGTCGAAGAACAAAGAAGGCACCGCGAGTAGGGTCGCGGTCGACATCGGCTCCACCGGTACTCGCTCCGTGCCCATGGGCGCGGTCATCCTGCTGGTGGTGTGTGTCCTGGCGGCGGTCTGGTCGGTCGCGATGATGACCAAGCCCGGCCGCGTGGGATATGTCTACTTCTTCACGTACGCGGAGTACTACATGGGTGTCCTCACCCTTGTGTCACTCTCGATCACCATCATGGTCGGCCTGGTCTCCACCGACCGCCTGGTCCTCTCCATCAGGCAGCGTGTCCTCCTCCAGTCCGCCCACCGGACCACCGGCGTGATGGCGATCTCCTCGCTGGTCTTCCACCTGTGGACCAAGACCGTCGAGTCGCACATCCGCGTGATCGACATCTTCGTCCCGTTCCTCACCCCGACCAACACGCTCTGGATCGGGCTGGGGCAGATCTCCGGGTACGTCATGGTGCTGGTCACCTGGAGCGGCCTGATCCGGGCCAAGTTCATCGGCCGGGGCAAGCCGTGGATGTGGCGGGCGATCCACTCGATCTCCTACCTGATGTGGCCGATCGCCCTGATGCACGGTCTCGGCGCCGGCCGTGCCGCGGCGACCTGGGTGATCGTCAGCTATGTCATCTGCGTCCTGCTGGTGCTGATCGGGCTCGCCGTCCGCCTCTCGGTCAGCCTCAACCGGCGCAAGGACTTCTCGTCCGCGGCCGGGGTCGGCGCCGCCCGGCCGACGTCCGGCGGCGGCGTGGTGCCCACCTCCAGCGCGCCGCGCAACCGCTGGGGCAGTGGCCCCCGGGACCGCGAGCCGACCGGCGACCTGGTCCAGGCCGCCCCGAGCGTGAACAGCTGGGTGCCGGCCGCCCCCTCGGCCCCGCCGATGGCGCCCCCGGTCGCCCCGGTCAGCCCGGCCGTGGCCCCGATCAGCCCGGCGCCGATCGCCGACCGCCGCGAGCTGGAGCCGGCCCCGCGCCAGCGCCGCGCGGTCGACGACGAGCGGTACGACGAGCCGACCCGGGCGATGTCGCGCCGTGACTTCGAGGAGGAGCGGTACGACGAGCCGGCCCCGCGCCCGCGCCGCCGCGACGACGACTACTACGACGACGGCCCCCGCCCGCGCAGCCGCCGTTACGAGGACGACGAGCCCCGCGGCCGCCGCTCGGCCGAGGACACCGGCACCCGCCTGCGGATGGACGACACCGGCACCCGCCTGCGGATGGAGGACACCGGGACCCGACTCCGGATGGACGACACCGGCACCCGGCTCCGCATGGACGACACCGGCACCCGTCTGCGCCGGGACGAGATGACCGACACCGGCACCCGGCTGCCCCGCTACGCCGACGACGACTACTACTACGAGGAGCGCCCGCGCGGCGGCCGGCGTCGCGCCGACGACGACCGGTACGAGGAGGTGCCCCGCCAGCGCGCCCCGCGCTACGAGGAGGAGGACGAGTCCCGTGGCGGCCGCCGCCGCGCCGACGACGGCCGGCACAGCCGCAGCGAGTTCGTCGACCTGGCCGACGACCGGTTCGCCGACGACGACACCCTGGTCGACACCACGTCCCGCCGGTCCCGCCGCCCGTCCGCCGACGTGGTCCGCGGCGGTGGCGTCCCGGCCCGCCGCACCCGCGGCGGCCGTGACGACGACGAGGCGTACTTCTCGCAGCTGCGCGGTGACGTGAATTGAGCACCGCACAGGTTCCCCCGGTCACCTCGATCGGCATCCCGCGGATCACCGCGGGCTACGACGAGTACGGCCGTCTCGACCTGCAGGCGCACCAGGAGGTGCACGGCGGGTTCGCGGCCCTCTCGTCGGGTGAGCTGATCGGTCTCGCCGACCGCATCGAGCTGCGCGGACGTGGTGGCGCCGGCTTCCCGTTCGCCCGCAAGGTGCGCGCCGTGATCGACTCCTGCAAGCGTCAGGATCTGCCCCCGGTGATCGTGGTGAACGCCACCGAGGGTGAGCCCCCGTCCTGGAAGGACAAGGCGATCCTGACCCGTGGCCCGCACCTGATCCTGGACGGCGCCGCGCTGGCGGCCGCCGCCCTGGACGCCGAGGAGATCGTCATCGGCATCGCCGACGACGGCATCGGGCAGAACTCGCTGACCGCCGCGCTGGCCGAGCGCAAGATGCCCTGCCCGACCCGGATCGTCACGGTCCCGCACCGGTTCATCTCCGGCGAGGGTGGCGCGCTGGTCCGCGGGATCAACGGCGAGGCGCACATCCCGCCCGGCCGCAAGGTCCGGTCCAGCGACAACGGCGTGATGGGGCTGCCCACCCTGCTCTCCAACGCCGAGACGTACTCGCAGCTGGCGATCGCGGCCCGGCTCGGGCCGTGGGAGTACAACTCGGTCGGCATCCCGGAGGAGCCGGGCACGGTGATGCTCACCGTCGGCGGCTCGGCCACCAACCCGGCCGTCGTCGAGGCGCCCAGCGGCACCCCGCTGATGGACGTGCTCGCCATGTGCGGCGCGGACATCGGCCCGGGCCTGCTGGTCGGCGGCTACCACGGCAAGTGGATCAGCGCCGAGCAGGCCGAGACGGTGACCATCTCGCGCAAGGGATTCGCCAAGGTCGGCGGCACGCTCGGCGCCGGCATGCTGATCCCGATCGGCTCGAAGACCTGCGCGCTCGGCGAGGTCGCCCAGGTCGTGCAGTACCTGGCCGGCGAGTCGGCGGGTCAGTGCGGCCCGTGCCGCCTGGGCCTGCCCGACCTGGCCCGGGCGGTCACCCTGGTGTCGCTCGGCGGCTCCGCGCTGGAGCAGGTGCGGCAGGCGGCCGGTCTGGTCAAGGGGCGGGGCGCGTGCAGCCACCCGGACGGCACGTCGCGGTTCGCGCTCTCCGCGCTGGAGGTGTTCGCCAAGGACGTCGAGGCGCACGCCAACGGGGAGGGCTGCGGGAAGCAGGTGCGGGGCATCCTGCCGCTGCCGTACACCGCCGAGAAGGGTGCCCGGAAGCTGGCGCTGGACTGGTCGCGGTGCGACGGGCACGGGCTCTGCTCGGCGGTCGCCCCGGAGATCATCCGGCTGGACCACAACGGCTTCCCGGCCTTCCCGCAGACGCCGCTGCCGCCGTGGCTGGAGGACGGGGCCCGCAAGGCGGTCAACGTCTGCCCGGCGCTGGCGCTGCGGCTGATCGACCCGGCCACGTCGGCACACTGACGCCGGCCCGGCGCCGTCCGCGGACCTTACCGGTGATCCTGGCGGCGGCCGGTTGCGCGGCGGCACCCGCGCGACCGGCCACCGCCGGGCCGGCCCGGCCGGTCCCGGTCAGCTGACCGGCGCCTTGGCGCGCAGGACGGTCAGGAACTCCCGCATCCAGGACGGGTGGTCCGGCCAGGCACGGCCGGTGACCACCACGCCGTCGACGTGGGCGGCGCTGTCGATCCAGGTGCCGCCGCCGGCCCGGACGTCCGGCGCGCAGGCCGGGTACGCACTGCTGGTACGCCCGTCCAGCACCCCGGCCGCGGCCAGCACCAGCGGGCCGTGGCAGAGCGCGGCGACCGGCTTGTCCGCCTCGAAGAAGTGCCGGACGATCCGCAGGCAGTCCAGGTCGTTGCGGATGTACTCGGGGGCGCGTCCGCCGGGCAGCACCAGCGCGGCGTAGCCCGACGGGTCCACCTCGGCGAAGCTCAGATCGGCCGGCCAGGTGTGGCCCGGCTTCTCGGTGTAGGTGTCGAAGCCGTCCACGAAGTCGTGCACCACGAACTGCAGCTTCTTGGCGGTCGGGGCGGCGATGTCGACCTGGTAGCCCTCCTCCAGCAGCCGCTGGTAGGGATACATCACCTCCAGGTCCTCGGCCGCGTCACCGGTCAGGAGCAGGATCTTGGCCATCGTCGCCTCCGCACGCCGTCGTGAGCACCACTGCCCATCGTGGCCGTGCGGTCACGCGTGGTCAACCTCGACCAGGTGCGCCTTGCCCGCGCCGTCCCGCTCCACCCGCACCCGGGTGACCAGGCCGGGGCCGAGCCGGACCGGCAGCGGCGTCCCGTGCCGCTGGGCCTGCACCGAGTGCGACCCGGGGGCGAGCGCCAGGGTGAGCCGCTTGCCGGCCTTGACCTCGCCCTTGGCCACCCCGTCCACCAGGATCGGGACGGCCCGGGCGAAGGCCAGCAGGGACCGGGGCGGTCCCTCGACGATGAGCGTGCCGACGATGGTCATGCGATCACCAGGTGGCCGGCGGGACGGTCGGCTCGTAGGAGGTCTGCTCGGACGGCATCACGATCCAGAGCACCGGGTAGATCAGGATCTGGCTGCCTGGGATCAGGAAGAGGATCAGGACGAACAGCAGGCGGGCGATCCACGGGTCGATCCCGAAGCGGCGGCCCAGGCCGGCACAGACGCCACCGAGCATGCGGCCGTCACGCGGGCGGACCAGACCCTGGCGGGCCATCGTGTCGTGCACGGCGTTCATGGCGGATCGCTCTCTTTCCTTGGTTGGCCTCCCCGGGTGGGGAAGTGATGCTTCAAGAGTGCTACCCGGGTACGACACTTTCCATCCGGCGATGCCCGGATCGGTCCCGGAGACCCGTCCTCAGGGTTGACCCCCGGTGTGTCGGTTCGGCGGCAACCGGGCCACCGGGTCTACTCCGGTCGCCGACACGCCCGATACAGTGCGAGCGAACACTGGGGGGCGCGAGAAACATGGTCGACAGCACGGTGCCGGGCGATCGGACGCAACAGTTGCGTCCGCACGATCCGCGCATGCTCGGCGACTACGAGTTGCTCGGGCGGCTCGGCGAGGGCGGCATGGGCACGGTCTATCTGGCCCGGCCGAGAAACGGCACGGCGCTGGTCGCCGTCAAAGTGGTCCGGCTCGATCTGGCCGACGACGACGAGTTCCGCCGCCGGTTCCGCAGCGAGGTGGAGCGGGCCCGGCAGGTGCCGCCGTTCTGCACCGCCGAGGTGCTCGACGCCGACCCCGAGCACGACCAGCCCTACCTGGTGGTGGAGTTCGTCGACGGGCCCACCCTGGCCGAGGTGGTCGAGCAGCGCGGCCCGCTGACCTCGGCGAACCTGCACAGTGTGGCGATCGGCGTGGCCACCGCGCTGACCGCGATCCACGGCGCCGGCGTGATCCACCGCGACCTCAAGCCGCGCAACGTGCTGCTCGCCCCGGGCAGCCCCAAGGTGATCGACTTCGGGATCGCCCGGGCGATGACCGCGACCAGCGGCAACACCCGGCCGGACCAGATGGTCGGCACGGTGGCCTACATGGCGCCGGAGCGGTTCGACACCGACGCCGGCACCCCGATCACCCCGGCCGCCGACGTGTTCGCCTGGGGCAGCGTGGTGACCTACGCCGGCACCGGCAAGACCCCGTTCTACGCCGACTCGCCGGCCGCCACCGCGGCCCGCATCCTGACCCAGCCGCCCCGCCTGCACGAGCTGGCCCGCCCGCTGCGCGGCCTGGTCGCGCACGCCCTGGAGAAGGACCCGGCCAACCGGCCCAGCGCCCGCGAGCTGCTCGACCTGCTGATCTCCGGGGATCGGCCGGCGGCCACCGCGGCCGCCCTGGCCGACCAGCCGGACCTGCGCGCCGCCGCGGCCGAGGCGCAGGCGGTGACCGGGTTCGCGATCCCGGCCAAGGCGATGGCCGGCGCCACCACCACGGCCCCCACCCTGAACATCCCGCCCGGCCTGGTCGGCTACGACGAGAACTCGATCGTCACGGTCCCGATCTCGTCCCCGCCGGCGGACACCGTGATCACCGGCGACCCGCCGCCCGCGCCGCGCCGCCGGTGGCTGCTGCCGCTGGTGCTGGTCCTGCTGACCGCGGTGCTGGTGGCCGGCGCGGCGATCGTCGCGGTGATGGTCCGCGACCGCGCCGACCGGTCCGGGCAGCCGTCCGGGGACCCCGGGGGGACGGTCGCCGATCCGGTGCTCGGCGAGCCGCGGATCTCCGACGCGCTGACCGGCCCGGGCTTCTGGTCGGCCAGCGACCAGCCCGGTGAGGGGCGGTGCGACTTCGCCGACGCGATGCTGGTGGCCCGCCGGGAGACCAACGGCCTCTACAAGTGCCGTGGCCCGGCCGACGAGCTGCCGGCCAACCTGACCATCGAGACCACGCTGCGGCTGGACACGCCGGACAGCTGCGCCGCGATCTGGTTCCGGTTCGACGACAGCCACGGCTATCAGGCCCGGATCTGCGAGCGGAACGTCTACATCGGGGTGCACAACCGGGACGGGAAAGGCGACGTCAGCACGATCCGGACCTTCGTCCTGAAGGAGCCGCTCGACCGGGGCACGGCGTACCGGTTCCGGCTGGGTGTCACCGCCGACACGGTCACCGTGAGCCGGGACGGCACCGACCTCGGCTCGGCCAGGCTGACCGAGGCGGGGTACGGCGCCGGCCGGATGTTCCTCGGTGTCTTCAACGAGCGGACGGCGCCGAAGACCGGCCCGTTCCAGGTCTCCTACAGCGACGTCCGGATCTGGGCCTGACGCCCGCGGCGAGCCCTTTCCGGTACGGGATGCGCCGCACCCCGTACCGGAAATCGCTCTGACCCGTCAGTCCTTGGTCAGCCCGGCGCGGCGCAGCGCGTCGGCCATCGCGCTGTTGCCGAAGCTGTTGCCGCCGCCGCCGCGCTGGCCGCCGCCCTGCCGCGGCTGACCGCCCCGCTGACCGCTCTGACCGCCCCGCTGACCACCCTGGCCGCCACGCTGGCCGCCCTGGCCACCACGCTGGCCGCCCTGACCACCCTGGCCACCACGCGGGCCACCCTGACCGCCGCGGTCCTCGCGCGGCTGCCGGCCCTTGTTCGGCTCGTCGGAGAGCCGCATGGTCAGCGAGATCCGCTTGCGGACCGGGTCGACCTCCAGGACGCGGACCTTGACCACGTCGCCGGACTTGACCACCTCGCGCGGGTCCTGGACGAACTTCTCGGACAGCGCCGACACGTGCACCAGCCCGTCCTGGTGCACGCCGATGTCGACGAACGCGCCGAACGCGGCCACGTTGGTGACCTGCCCCTCCAGCACCATGCCCGGCTTCAGGTCGGAGATCTTCTCGACGCCCTCGGCGAAGGTCGCGGTGGTGAACGCCGGGCGCGGGTCGCGGCCGGGTTTCTCCAGCTCCTTGAGGATGTCGGTGATGGTCGGCAGGCCGACCGTGTCGGTCACGAACTTCTCCGGCCGGATCGCCTTCAGGATCGGGCTGTTGCCGATCAGCGTCTTGACGTCGGCGCCCGCGTCGGCCGCGATGGTCCGGACCACCGGGTACGACTCCGGGTGCACGCTGGAGAAGTCCAGCGGGTCCTCACCGTCGCGGATCCGCAGGAAGCCGGCGCACTGCTCGAACGCCTTCGGGCCGAGCCGGGCCACCTTCTTGATCTCGTTGCGGTTCTTGAACGGGCCGTTCTGGTCGCGGTGCAGCACGATGTTCTCGGCCAGCCCGGCGGTGATCCCGGAGACCCGGGTGAGCAGCGGCGCCGAGGCGGTGTTGACGTCCACGCCGACGCCGTTCACGCAGTCCTCGACCACCGCGTCCAGCGAACGGGCCAGCTTCACCTCGGACAGGTCGTGCTGGTACTGGCCGACGCCGATCGACTTCGGGTCGATCTTGACGAGCTCGGCGAGCGGGTCCTGCAGGCGGCGGGCGATGGAGACCGCGCCGCGCAGCGAGACGTCCAGGCCGGGCAGCTCCTGCGAGGCGTACGCCGAGGCGGAGTAGACCGACGCGCCCGCCTCGGAGACCACCACCTTGGTCAGCTTCGCCTCCGGGTGCTTCTTGATCAGCTCGGTGGCGAGCTTGTCGGTCTCCCGGGACGCGGTGCCGTTGCCGATCGCGATCAGCTCGACGTTGTGCTTGCTGGCCAGCGCGGCGAGCCGGTGGATCGACTCGTCCCACTTGTTCTGCGGCACGTGCGGGTAGATCGTGTCGGTGGCGACCACCTTGCCGGTCGCGTCGACCACGGCCACCTTGACGCCGGTCCGGAAACCCGGGTCCAGGCCCATCGTGGCGCGGGTGCCGGCCGGGGCGGCCAGCAGCAGGTCCCGCAGGTTCGCCGCGAAGACCCGGACGGCCTCGTCCTCGGCCGCCTCGCGCAGCCGGACCCGCAGATCGGCCCCGAGGTGGATGAGGATCCGGGTCCGCCACGCCCAGCGCACCGTGTCGATCAGCCACTTGTCGCCCGGCCGGCCGTGGTCGGCGATCCCGTTGCGCCCGGCGATCCGGCCCTCGAAGTAGCCCTCGTCCTCCTCCGGGTGCGGCTCCATGGTGAGGTCGAGGACCTCCTCCTTCTCGCCGCGGAGCATGGCCAGGATCCGGTGCGAGGGCAGTTTCGAGTACGGCTCGGCGAAGTCGAAGTAGTCGGAGAACTTCGCCCCGTCGGTCTGCTTGCCGTCCCGCACCTTGGCGACCAGCCGGCCCCGGGTCCACATCTGCTCGCGCAGGTCACCGATCAGGTCGGCGTCCTCGGCGAACCGCTCGATCAGGATGGCCCGGGCGCCGTCCAGCGCGGCCTGCGGGTCGGCGACGCCCTTCTCGGCGTCGACGAAGGCCGCGGCCGCTGCCTTCGGGTCGACGGACGGATCGTTGAGCAGGCCGTCGGCCAGCGGCTCCAGGCCGGCCTCCCGGGCGATCTGCGCCTTCGTCCGCCGCTTCGGCTTGAACGGGAGGTAGATGTCCTCCAGCCGGGCCTTCGTGTCGGCCTCGAGGATCTGCTGCTCCAGCGCCTCGTCCAGCTTGCCCTGGGAGCGGATCGACTCCAGCACCGCCGTGCGCCGGTCCTCCAGCTCCCGCAGGTAGCCCAGGCGCTCCTCCAGGGTGCGCAGCTGCGCGTCGTCGAGGGTGCCGGTCACCTCCTTGCGGTAGCGGGCGATGAACGGCACGGTCGCGCCGCCGTCGAGCAGCTCGACGGCCGCCGACACCTGGCCTTCCCGTACCCCCAACTCGGAGGCAATGCGTTGATGGATCGCTGTCGTCACGCCGACGATTGTTACCGAGGCCACCGGCGCTTGTCGCGTCGCCCCGCAGGGATACGCCGTCATGATCACCAGCGGTACCACCGCCAGGTGTCACCTGGCTGGCCGAATCCGGCCAGTAACCGCCTCGCCCGGCCACCGCCTGCGGTACGCCCGCGACAGCCGTGCTGAGCTGCGAAAAGGTCGGACCGGTCGGGCGCCACGAAAGGTAGGTATGGGGGTACTAGAGACAACCCAACTGGCCTTTGGCACTCTTGCTACATGACGCTTGCTGTCCGGGCGGTCGCCGCCACTGATCAGGGCCTGGTCCGGTCCAACAACGAGGACGCGGTTTTCGTCGGCAATCGCCTCTTCGTGGTCGCGGATGGCATGGGCGGGTTGCCCGCCGGAGAGCTCGCGAGCGACATTCTGGTGCAGACGCTCGGCGAGGTGGACCACAAACCCGACACGGGGGAGCCGCTGCAGGATCTGATCGAGGCGCTGCAGCTGGCGAACAAGCAGATCGAGAAGGCCGTCGCCGACGACGACGCCCGCGACGGCATGGGCACCACGGTGACCGCGCTGCTGCTCTCCGGCGACCGGCTGGCCGCGCTCAACGTCGGCGACTCCCGCTGCTACCTGCTCCGCGACGGCGAGTTCCAGCAGCTCACCCGGGATGACACCTACGTCCAGGCGCTGGTCGACCAGGGTGTGCTGACCCCGGACGACGCCCGCCGGCACCCGCAGCGGGCGCTGGTCACCCAGGCGGTGCAGGGCGGCCCGTTCCGCCCGGCCGGCCGGATGATCCCGGCCCGCGTCGGCGACCGTTACCTGCTCTGCAGCGACGGCCTGTCCGATTACGTGGAGGACGCGGTGATCGCCCAGACCCTGCGCGACAACCCGGATCGCCGGACGTGTGCCGCCGAGCTGGTCAATCGGACGCTGGAGAACGGCGCCCCGGACAACGTCACGGTCATCATCGCCGACGTGATCGAGATCTAGCCCCTTTCTCGGCACGACGAGTCTTCTCGGCACGACGAGTCTTCTCGGCACGACGAGTCTTCTCGGCACGACGAGTCTTCTCGGCACGACGAGTCTTCTCGGCACGACGAGTCTTCTCGGCACGACGAGTCTTCTCGGCACGACGAGCCTTTTCGGCACGACGGGTCGCGAGGCTCGTCGTACCGGGAAGCGCTGTCGGCCCCGGCCTCACCTCGCGCCGGACCGCGACGGTCCGCCTCAACCTCACCGATCACCGCCCGCCGTTGCCTTTCCGCCCGGCGGGCGACAACCATCCTCGCTGCCGCGATGCCTCCCGCGCCTTCCGGATCTTTTCCGGTACGACTGGCAGCCCCGTGGCAGCCGGCACGCGATGTCCCGGCCCGCTCACGACCGCTGCGCGTGTCGTGCGGGTCCGCCGGCGGCCAACACCCCCTCTCGCGCTGCCCATCGCACGGCCCGCGCTGCCCATCGCACGGCCCGCGCTGCCCAGCGGCGGGCGGCTCAGCGCACCGTCGGCCCGCGCCGCCTGACGCTCGGCCCACCGGAGTCATCGGATCAGCCGGGCGCCTCCCCGTCGCCGGAGTCGAGGCGGGCGACCAGCGTCTTCGGCGCGATCACGCGGTAGGCGTCGGTGCACAGCTCGGCGACCTCCGACCAGTCCGGATCCCGGTCGAGGCGGACGCCGAGCCAGCCGCGGTGGCCCACATAGGGTGGTCGGAAGAACCGGGCCGGGTCCTCGGCGACCAGCTCCTCCTGCGCGCCCGGTGGCGCGGCGCACCAGAGATGGGGGAACTGGTTGTCGTGGTGACCCTCCGGCCACAGCATGACGAACTGTCTCCGGCCCCGCACGAAGAAGCCCGGCGCCCCATGACTGAGCCGCTCCTCGACCTCCGGCAGGGCCAGACAGACCTCGCGCACCCGCTCGCTCATATCCGGGATTGTGCTCCGGGCGTCTGACATATTCTCGTCGGATGCTGATGGCGACGGAGCGGTTGATCCTGCGGAGGTTCCGGGCGACGGACGCGGCGACGCTGGCGGAGTACCGGTCGGATCCGGAGGTCGCGCGCTATCAGTCGTGGGACGCGCCGTTCCCGCTGGACAAGGCGGAGACCGCGGTGCGCAACTTCGCGGCCAGCTCACCCGACCAGCCGGGCTGGTTCCAGTACGCGATCGAGCACACCGCCGACCGCGTCCTGATCGGAGACGTGGCGGTGCGGCTGCACGACAATCTGCGGCAGGCCGAGATCGGGTTCACGCTCGCTCCGGCGTACCAGAAGATGGGTCTGGCGACCGAGGCCGTGAGCGCCGTGCTGGACCGCTTGTTCCGCCTGCAGGGGCTGCACCGCGTGATGGGCGAGTGCGACGCGCGCAACGCCCCGTCGGCGGCGCTGATGGAGCGGCTCGGCTTCACCCGGGAGGGCCTGCTGCGGCAGCAGACCTTCATCAAGGGCGAGTGGACCGACGACCTCCTCTTCGGCATCCTCGCCCCGGAGTGGCTGGCCCGCGACCCGGGCTGACCGGCGATTCTCCCGCGAGTTTCCGCGGTCGGGCGGCGGGGGCGGGAAAGTGTCGTACCCCGGTGGTGGGATCTGCGGCGTGGACATCGACGGATTCTGGCGGCTGGTCGAGCGCAGCGGCCGTGCCCGGGACACCCTCGCCGGGCGGGAGGACTGGCTGGTCAGCGTGCTGAGCAGGCTCGACCGCACGCACATCGAGGACTTCGAGATGCGCCTGCAGGAGTGCCGCGACCGGATCGACAACGCCGCGGTGTGGGGCGCCGCCGACGTGCTCCTGGACGGCTGCTCGACCGACGGCTTCTGGTATTTCCAGTGTTGGCTGATCGGTCAGGGCCGCGAGGCGTTCGAGCGGGTGGCCGCCGATCCGGACGCGCTGGCCACGCTGCCCTCGGTGCACCGCCTGACCAGGCCGAGGCGCGACTGGGCCGACGAGGAGTGGCCGTGGTGGGAGGCGCTCGCCTACGTCGCGCGGGCGGCCTATCCGGGCGACGACGAGGTGTTCGACGAGGCGCTCGAGAGACGGGGCTTCTGGATCCGGTGCGACCCGCGGACGCCGGACTGGAGCCGGCCACGCAGCTACCCACGGCTGGCCGGGTTGTTCGGGCGGGTCAGCGGTGGTCCCGGATGATCGGGAGCCAGCCGGTCAGGAGCGGGACCAGGGTGGTCATCAGCGGCTCGCCGAAAACGCAGAGGGTCTGTTCCCACGGGTGGCCGAAGGTGCCGGCGGTGAGGTCCTCGGTGAGGAAGATGTAGTAGTCGCCGTCCGGGAAGACGCTCAGCGGCCACGGGTCGCCTCGGCGCACCTGCAGGTCGGGCCGGAACCAGTAGCTCTGGTGCTGCCAGTCGAGGACGGCCAGCCGGCCGCCGTCCGGGACCGCCTCGGCGAAGGCGAGCAGGGCCATCGCGTTGAGCGCGTCGATCCGCGCACTCAGCGCCGCAGCGGCCGGGACCGGGACAGCGGCCGCGACAGCGGTCGGGGCCGGGAGAGCGGTCGGGGGCGAGGCCGCGGTCGGGGCCGTGGCGGCGGCTGGGGGCGGGACAGCGGCCGGCACCGTGGCGGCGGTTCGGGCGGTGGTGGCGGCTGGGGGCGGGACAGGGGTCGGGACGGCGGCCGGGGGCGGCCCCGGCTGCTGCGACCAGGCCGGCGCGGCGATGATCGAGGACAGGTCGAAGGTGACCGAGGGGTCCGGCTCGGTGCTGCCGGGCCATCGGCGAGGGCTCGTGCTGAGGCGCACCCCGAACCGGGTGTCGAGCCGGTCCCAGATCGCTCGGTCCTCAGCGTCGAGCATCGGGGTCCAGGCCGGTTCGTAGACGGCCGGGGGAGTGTCGTGCCGGAACTGCTCCTGGATCGCGCGGAGGACGGTGATGGCGTCGCGGTCCGGGAATCCGGTGGTGTGTGGCCACCGGGCGGCGTGGCCGAGGGTGCTGCTCGCGAAGGCCAGCTCCGTGGCGAGCAGGGCGCGCTCCAGGTCTGCCCGGCTCAGGGCGGCGTCGGCGTCGAGCGCGTCGGCGACCCGCCGGCACCAGGCCGGGAGCTCGTCGAGGGACAGTGGCGGGACCGCCGCGGGTCCGAGGGATGGTGCCGGGCCCGCCGTGGATCCGAGGGACAGTGCCGGGCCCGGCGCGGACCCGGGAGACAGCGCCGGGGGCGTCGGGGCTCCGGGAGACGGCGCCGGGGCGGCGACGAGGTGGGCGCCGGGGTGAGTGGGCGTGGCGGCCCATTCGCGTACGCCGAAGGACAGCAAGCGGCGCTGGACCGGGGACAATCGCACCCGATCAATGATGGGGGACGGGCGGCAGCCCGTCCCCCGCGAGGGCTCAGCTCTCCAGTTTGAGCCAGAGGGCGCCGAGCGGCGGCACCCGGAGCGCGGCCGAGTGGTCGAAGCCGTGCCAGGGCAGGTCCTCGGCCTGGACAGCGCCCATGTTGCCGACGCCGGACCCGCCGTAGAGTTCGCTGTCGGTGTTGACGACCTCCAACCAGCGGCCCGGTTTGGGCAGGCCGATCCGGTAGTTCTCGTGCGGGACCGCGGCGAAGTTGACGATGCACGCGAGGGTGTCGCCGTTCGGCGCGAAGCGGACGAACGAGAACGTGTTGTGCTGCGAGTCGTCACTGGTGATCCAGCGGAAGCCGGACGCGTTGGTGTCCTGCGTCCAGATCGCCGGGGTCTCCTTGTAGACCCGGTTCAGGTCGGTGACCAGGCTCTTGATCCCGCCGAACTGCGGGTCGTCGAGCAGCGCCCAGTCCAGCCCGCGTTCCTCGCTCCACTCCCGCAGGTCGCCCATCTCGGCGCCCATGAAGAGCAGCTGCTTGCCGGTGAAGGCCCACATGAAGCCGAGCAGCGCCCGGGTGTTGGCGAGTTTCTGCCACAGGTCGCCGGGCATCTTGCCGGTCAGCGAGCCCTTGCCGTGCACCACCTCGTCGTGGCTGATCGGCAGGACGTAGTTCTCGCTCCACGCGTAGACGGTCGCGAAGGTCATCTGGTGGTGGTGCCACTGCCGGTGGATCGGCTCCTTGACCATGTAGGCCAGGGTGTCGTTCATCCAGCCCATGTTCCATTTGAAGCCGAAGCCGAGCCCGCCGAGATGGGTGGGCCGGGTGACGCCGGGCCACGCGGTGGACTCCTCGGCGATGGTGACCACGCCGGGGTGGTTCTTGTAGACGGTCGCGTTCATCTCCTGCAGGAAGCTGATCGCGTCCAGGTTCTCCCGGCCGCCGTACTGGTTCGGCGTCCACTCGCCGTCCTTGCGGGAGTAGTCCAGGTAGAGCATCGACGCGACGGCGTCGACCCGGAGCCCGTCGGCGTGGAACTCCTCGCACCAGTAGAGCGCGTTGGCGACCAGGAAGTTGCGGACCTCCTTGCGCCCGAAGTCGAAGACGTAGGTGCCCCAGTCCGGGTGCTCGCCGCGCCGCCAGTCGCCGTGCTCGTAGAGCGGGGTGCCGTCGAATCGGGCCAGCGCCCACTCGTCCTTGGGGAAGTGGGCCGGCACCCAGTCCAGGATCACGCCGATCCCGGCCTGGTGCAGTTTGTCCACCAGATGCCGGAACTCGTCCGGGTTTCCGAAGCGAGACGTCGGCGCGAAGTACCCGGTGACCTGGTAACCCCAGGAGCCGCCGAACGGGTGCTCCATCACCGGCATCAGCTCGACGTGGGTGAAGCCCGTCTCGACGACGTAGTCGACGAGTTGCTCCGCCAGTTCGAGATAGTTCAGCCCCGGCCGCCACGAGCCCAGGTGCACCTCGTAGCAGCTGACCGGCTCCTGGTGCCAGGCCTTGCCGGCCCGCGAGCGCATCCACTGCTCGTCGTGCCACTGGTAGGAGGACTGGTAGACCACCGACGCGGTGGCCGGCGGCACCTCGGTGTGCTGGGCGAGCGGGTCGGCGTGCTCCCGCCAGACCCCGTCCCGCCCGAGGATCTTGAACTTGTACTTGGTGCCGACGTGCGCGGCCGGCACGTACAGCTCCCAGACGCCGCTGGAGCCGAGCGACCGCATCGGCCACCCGTCGTACGGTCCCCAGCCGGCGAAGTCGCCGATCACCTGGACACCGCGGGCGCTGGGCGCCCACACCGCGAAGGCCACGCCCGCGCCGCGCGGCTGCGCGCCGAGCACCTTCCAGAGCTTCTCGTGCCGGCCCTCGCCGATCAGGTGCAGGTCCAGCTCGCCCAGGGTGGGCAGATGACGGTACGGGTCGTCGCACGGCGTGCCGTCCACGTCCAGCCGGTAGTCGAGCACCGTCCCGGGCAGCTCGGCCGCGAAGATCCCGTCCGGGTGGACCTGCGTCATCTCGTAGCGTTCGCCCTCGTGCAGGACGGCCACCGCGGAAGCGCCCTTGCGCAGGGTCCGGATCACGGTGTGCCCGCCGCTGGGGTGGGCCCCCAGGACGGCGTGCGGGTCGTGGGTGTCGCCGGAGATCACGGCGTGCATGGCCCGCTGGTCGGCGGCGAGCCTGGAGGTGGTGTGCCCGATCATCTTCGCTTCCTCTGGAGAGAAAAGGGGTCAGCCGACCAGCCGCGCGATGGACCGCAGGGGGATCCGCAGCCATCCGGGACGGTGTCGGGCTTCGTAGGCGGCCTCGTAGACCGCCTTGTCGAGTTCGTACGCGGCCAGCAGCGCCTGCTGGGCCCGCGGGTCGGTCCCGGCGGCGTGCGCGTACCCGTCGCAGAACGCGGCCCGGTTGCGGTCCACCCACTCCCGGGCGCGGGCCGCCAGGTGCTCGTCGTCGTCCTGGTCCACCAGCAGCTGGTAGGCGGCGTACTCGTAGGAGCGCAGCACCCCGGCGACGTCGCGCAGCGGCGAGTCGGGCAGCCGCCGCTCGTCCAGCGGCTGGCCCGGCTCGCCCTCGAAGTCGATCAGCAGCCAGGCCTCCGGGGTCCGCAGCACCTGCCCGAGGTGCAGGTCGCCGTGCACCCGCTGGACGGTCACCTGCTCGCCGGTCAGCGACTCGAACCGCTCGGTGATCGCCGGCACGTACTGCTGCAGCTCGGGGACCGCGTTGGCGTTGGTGCGCAACCGGGCCAGCACCGCGTCGACCGGGAACGGCGACGGGCCGGCGCCCAGCTCCTCCGCGAGGGTCAGGTGCACCGACGCGACCGCCTCGCCGAGCCGGTACGACTCGCCCTGGAAGTCCCCGCCGGCCTCGTCGGCGTGGAACTCCGCGTCGGCGAACAGGTCCCGGGCCGACGCGGTCGCCATCGCCCAGCCCTCGGCCGAGTTCGCCGCGTACGCGGTGACCATCCCGAGCGAGCACTGTCCCGCGTCGTCGGCCGTCTCGAACGAGCCGAGCAGCCGCGCCACGTGCGGGTTCTCCGCCCGGCCGAGCACCCGGTTCAGCTCGATGTCCGGGTTGATCCCGCAGGTGACCCGGCGGAACACCTTGAGGATCGCGTCCTGCTCGAAGATCACGCTGGTGTTGCTCTGCTCCGCGTCGAACACCCGCGGCCAGGACTCCAGGGGCAGCTCGACCCCGGGTTCCTTCTCGAAGGTGAGGTCGCCCACCGGCTCCGAGCGGTCGACGAGGCGGAGCAGGTGGCGCGCCGCCTCGGTGGAGTAGAGGGCGTCGTACGCCGTCCGCCCCTGCTCGTCGACCCCGATGGTGGCCACCGCGGCGTACTCCGGCAGCAGCTCGGAGCCCCGGGCGACGATCACCTGGTAGCGCTCGGAGCTGCCGTCGGTGTACTCGACGTCGATCAGGACCAGCTCGAGGTCCTCGCCCAGCGGCGTGGCCGAGGCCTCCTTGATCGAGGCGAGCACCCGGCTGCGCCCCGCGTACCAGCGTTGTTTCGGTAACCACTCGGCATAAGGCAGCGTCATTGCTTCTCCTCAGACCCGCACAACTGGAACCAGTAGAAGCCGTGTCCCGGAAGGGTCAGAAGGTACGGCAGCTGACCGATCCGCGGGAAGTTCACGTGGCCGGTCAATTCCACCGGGGTGTACCCGTTCCAGTGCTGCAGGTTGAGTTCGATCGGCTGCGGGAAGCGTGACAGGTTGTTCACGCAGAGCACCACGTCGTCGCCGTACTCCCGCAGGTACGCCAGCACCGAGGGGTTGGAGCCGCCCAGCTCGCGGAACGTCCCGACGGCGAACGCCTCGTGCCGGCGGCGCACCGCCAGCATCGTCCGGGTCCAGTTCAGCAGGGACGTCGCACTGTCCCGCTGGGCTTCCACGTTGACCGCTTGATAGCCGTACACCGGATCCTGGTTGACCGGCAGGTAGAGCCGCCCGGGGGTGGCGGTGGAGAAGCCGGCGTTCCGGTCCGGTGTCCACTGCATCGGGGTCCGCACGCCGTCCCGGTCACCGAGCCAGATGTTGTCGCCCATCCCGATCTCGTCGCCGTAGTAGAGCACCGGCGAGCCGGGCAGCGACAGCAGCAGGGCGGTGAACAGCTCGATCTGGTTCCGGTCGTTCTCCAGCAGCGGGGCGAGCCGGCGGCGGATGCCGACGTTCGCCTTCATCCGCGGATCCTTGGCGTACTCGGTGTACATGTAGTCGCGCTCTTCGTCGGTGACCATCTCGAGCGTCAGCTCGTCGTGGTTGCGCAGGAAGATGCCCCACTGACAGTTCTCCGGGATGGCCGGCGTCTGGGCCAGGATCTCCGAGATCGGGAAGCGCGACTCGCGCCGGACCGCCATGAAGATGCGCGGCATCAGCGGGAAGTGGAACGCCATGTGGCACTCGTCGCCGCCGGACTTCGGGTCGCCGAAGTACTCCACCACGTCGGCCGGCCACTGGTTCGCCTCGGCCAGCAGCACCCGGCCGGGGAACTCGTCGTCGATCACCTTCCGGCAGTGCTTCAGGAACGCGTGGGTGGCCGGCAGGTTCTCGCAGTTGGTGCCCTCCTCCTCGAAGAGGTACGGCACCGCGTCCAGCCGGAACCCGTCGATGCCCAGGTCCAGCCAGAACCGGAGCACGTCCAGCATGGCCTCCTGCACCTTCGGGTTCTCGTAGTTGAGATCCGGCTGGTGGGAGAAGAACCGGTGCCAGTAGAACTGCCGCCGCACCGGGTCGAACGTCCAGTTCGACTCCTCGGTGTCGACGAAGATGATCCGCGCGTCCTGGTACTTCTCGCTGGTGTCGTTCCAGACGTAGAAGTCGCCGTACGGCCCGTCCGGGTCGTGCCGGGACGCCTGGAACCACGGGTGCGAGTCGGACGTGTGGTTCATGACCAGGTCGGTGATCACCCGGATGCCGCGCTTGTGGGCCGCGTCGAGCAGCGCCACGAAGTCCTCGACCGTGCCGAACTCGGGCAGCACCTTGTAGAAGTCGCGGATGTCGTAGCCGCCGTCGCGCAGCGGCGAGTCGTAGAACGGCGGCAGCCACAGGCAGTCCACGCCGAGCCACTGCAGATAGTCGAGCCGCTCGATCAGGCCGCGCAGGTCGCCGCCACCGTCCGAACCGGAGTCGTAGAACGCCCGGACCAGCACCTCGTAGAAGACCGCGCGCTGGAACCAGGTCCGGTCCGCCGGGAGCACCCGGGCATGGCCGAAGTCCGCCGAGTCCGGGTGCTCGACCACCCCGTCCTCGGTGTGACTTCCCTCTGCCGGATCCCGCTCACTCGTCAAGTCCATCAGGTGTCCCCCTACCCCGCCTGCACCACGAAGATGTGCGCCGGTTCGACGTACGGATCGATCCGGACCGCGTTGTACTGCCCCCACTCGTACGCCGCGCCGCTGATCTGGTCGACGACCTTGAACGTGTCGTGCCAGTCCAGCCCCAGGGCGGGCATGTCCAGAGTGGTGTTGCCCCACTGCACGTTGGCAGCGTCGAACGAGACGATCACCAGCACCGTGTTGCCGGTGTCGGCGTCGCGCTTGGAGAAGCACAGCAGCGCGCCGTTGTCGATGTCGTGGAAGCGCAGGTTGCGGAGCCAGTGCAGGGCGGGGTTCTGCTCCCGGATCCGGTTCAGCTTGGTCAGGTACGGCGCCAGCGACCGGCCGGCCCGCTCGGCGGCGGCGTAGTCGCGCGGCTTCAGCTCGAACTTCTCGTTGTCGATGTACTCCTCCGAGCCGGGCCGGGCCACGTGCTCGAACAGCTCGTACCCGGAGTACATGCCCCAGGACGGGGTGAGCATCGACGCCAGCACCGCGCGGATCTTGAACATCGGCGGGCCGCCGTGCTGCAGCGACTCGTGCAGGATGTCCGGGGTGTTGGGCCAGAAGTTCGGCCGCATCCAGTCGATCGAGGTGAGCAGCTGCTCCATGTACTCGCGCATCTCCGGCGCGCTGGTGCGCCAGGTGAAGTACGTGTACGACTGGGTGAAGCCGATCTTGCCGAGCCCGTTCATCATCGCCGGGCGGGTGAACGCCTCGGCCAGGAACAGCACGTCCGGGTGGGTCTCCTTGACCTTGGGGATCAGCCACTGCCAGAAGTTGACCGCCTTGGTGTGCGGGTTGTCGACCCGGAAGATCCGCACCCCGGCGTTCACCCAGTGCATCACCACGCGGTAGACCTCGTCGCGCAGCGTGCGGTAGTCGTTGTCCCAGTTGATCGGGTAGATGTCCTGGTACTTCTTGGGCGGGTTCTCGGCGTACGCGATGGTGCCGTCCGGCTTGGTGGTGAAGAACTCCGGGTGCTCCTTGACCCACGGGTGGTCCGGCGCGGCTTGCAGCGCGAGGTCGAGCGCCACCTCCATGCCGAGCTCCTCGGTCCGCTCCCGGAACGCGATGAAGTCCTCCATCGTGCCGAGCTGCGGGTGGATCGCGTCGTGCCCGCCCTCGTCGGAGCCGATCGCCCACGGCGAGCCGACGTCCTCCGGGCGGGCGACCAGCGTGTTGTTCCGCCCCTTGCGGTTGATCTTGCCGATCGGGTGGATCGGCGGCAGGTAGACGACGTTGAAGCCCATCTCCGCGATGGCCGGCAGTCGCTCCGCGGCCGTGCGGAACGTGCCGTGCTTGATCGGCGTCGCCTCCGGCCCGATCTCGGCGCCCTCGGACCGCGGGAAGAACTCGTACCACGCCGAGTACAGCGCCCGCTTGCGGTCCACCCAGATGGCGAACGACCGGGTCGTGGTGACCAGGTGCCGCACCGGGTTGTGCCAGAGCAGCTCCTCCAGGTCGAGCGCCGGGGTGACCCGGGCGAACAGCGACCGCTGGTGGTCACGCAGCGCGGCGGCCGCGGCGCGCACCTTCTCCTCGTGCTCGGCCGGCACGACCTTGGTGGCCAGGTCCAGGATGTCGGAGCCCTCGGCGAGGTCGTTGGCGAGATCCTCGGCGCCCTGCCCGGCGCCGATCTTCTTCACCACGGCGTCCCGCCACGTCCGGTACGGATCGTCGAACGCCTCCACCGTGAACGTCCACCGGCCGACCTCGTCCGGCCGGATCGTCGCGTGCCACTGGTCCAGCCCCGGCGTGCCGGGGGTCATCCGGGTGAACGGCTTGGTCTGCCCGTCCGGGCCACGCCATACCACATTCACTCCGAGCGCGTGGTGTCCTTCGCGATAGGACACCGCGGAAACCGGCACCAGTTCACCGACCACCGCCTTCGCGGGGTAGCGGCCACCGGCAACGGCCGGCGTCACGTCTTCGATGGGGAAGCGACCGGTCATGATCTCCACCGTAGTCAGAGGGGCTCAGCAGGACCCGGCGACCGGAAAAACCACCGCGGCCGTCCTATGACTCCCCGGAGTGGAGACTTTGAAACAACAGGAGGGTTCCGCGAAACGGCCGATCGCCGATGCCGCCAAACCTACCGGAGTCCCCCTACCGTTTCGCATCCATCCACGGCCGCGCGCCGCCGGAAAACACGACAAGTTCACCTTCTCGCAACAGGCGCTCATCCCGGCTCATCCGCAGCGGCGGAACCCGGCCGGCCAGCACGATCACGTTGCCGGCCCGCCGCCCGCGGACCACCGCCTGGTCACCGAGCAGACCGACCTCGGCGAACGCGGCCGCCACGGTGGCCACCCGGATCCGGGTGAACGCCATCGGTGGGACGTCCGTCACGTTCATGATCAGTAACCCGTCCGGGCGCAGCACGCGGCGCACCTCGCGGGCGAACTCCACCGTCCCCAGATGCGCCGGCGTCGCCGCGCCGGCGAACACGTCGGCCACGACCACGTCGTACCCGCCGGTCGCGGCCCGCTCCACCGCCTCCCGCGCGTCGCCGACCACGATCTCCACCGGCCGCTCCGGCGGGATCTCCCGCAGCACCATCGCCACCAGGTCCGCGTCCAGCTCCACCACGACCTGCGCGGCGCCCGGCCACCACCGGGCCACCAGGCGCGGCACGGTCAGCCCGCCCCCACCGAGATGCAGGACGCTTTCCGGTACGCCGCCGCGCGCGTGCGAACGCAGCACCCGGGCGATCTGCCGGACGTAGCCGAACTCCAGATGCTCCGGGTCGGCCAGGTCGACATACGACTGCGGCACCCCGTCCGCCAGCAGCGTCCACCCGTCCGCCCGCCCCGGGTCCGGCACCAGCTCCACCCGCCCGGCCACGACCGCTCGCCGCTCGCCGCCTCTTACCGGCGCCGCTCGCTGCTCGCGGTCTTTTGCCGGCGCCGCTCGCTGCTCGCGGTCTTTAGTCGGCGCCGCTCGCTGCTCGCGGTCTTTTGTCGGCGCCGCTCGCTGCTCGCGGTCTTTTGTCGGCGCCGCTCGCCGCTCGCGGTCTTTTGTCGGCGCCGCACGCCGCTCGCCGTCTTTTGTCGGCGCCGCTCGCCGCTCGGTGGCGTCTCGCCCCTTGCCGGCGGCTTCCTCGTCGCGAGCGGTCCCGCCGCTGCCTCGCCCCGGGCGCCCCTTCCCGGAGCGCTCGGGAGTGCGTCGGTTGCCGTGCGTTGCCATCGAGGAACCTTACTCAAGACCGGGGGTGCCGCGACCGAGCAATACCCGTGACGCCGCCGAACCCGGCAGCGCCTGAGGTAAGGAGCACGTCGTGGCCGGACCGTCGACCGCACTGTCCCCGGTGATCGCCGCCAGCACCCACTGGCTGGCCCGGGCCTACCCCGGCGGTGAGTCGAACACGGTCGCGCACACCCTCTCCGAGCTGCAGGCCCGGCAGGCCGTCACGGTCGCCGCCTGGCTGCGCTACCCGACCGAGATCGACGCAGCGCTGGTCGCCATCGCCGGCCCGGGCGGCTCCGCGGTCCTGGACTGGAAGGCCGGCAGCGAGCCGGAGGACGAGTTCGCCGAGGGCGAAGGCTGGCGCACCTGGGTCGACGAGGTCGTCGTCAGCTGGGCCGCCTGCCTGCTCGCCGACCCGATGCTGGCCCGCCGCGGCGTCGACGCGGTGATCGCCGCCGTGCCGATCCCGGAGCCCCGCCCGCGCCCGCACACCCGCCGCACCAGTGGTCTGCCCAGCGAGTTCCGCCGCCTGCTGCAGCCGGACGCCCGCGACCGCGAGGCCGCCACCCTGCTCCGCCACCCGGACCTGCTCGAGCCGATCGCCGCCATGCACCGCGACACCCTGCTCTACTTGCTCGACGCCGAGCAGTCCCGCGAGCCCCTCGCCGCCTGACAGAGATGATGTTGGTGAGCACCTCCCGCCGGGGTCTGACCCTCCGCCTGACTGACTTCGGGTCCTTAACGGGATTTGTCGACCCTGGCCGGGAGGTGCTCATGCACTCATCAGGCGTGGCGTTGTGACTTCATAGGAGCCTGGCTAGAGGCCCCATCTCTGTCTTGTCCGCGTTGCCCGGCTGGTGCGTGCCGCCCTGCACCCAGTCACGAACGACAGGACGACGATGCCTTCCATTACACCTGATGACACTGTGATCGAGGTCTTCGGTGGCGTCGACACTCACCAGGACACCCACACCGCCGCCGTGATCGACCAGGTCGGCCGGGTTCTCGGCACGCATGAGTTCCCCGCCACCGCGGCCGGCTACGCCGATCTGCTGGCCTGGATACGCGGGCACGGCCGGCTGAGCCGGGTCGGGGTCGAGGGCACCGGCGCCTACGGCGCGGGCCTGGCTCGCCTGCTCCGCGACGAGCACGCCGACGTGATCGAGGTCGACCGGCCAGACCGTAAGACCCGCCGCTTCCAGGGAAAATCCGACCCGATCGACGCGATCCAAGCCGCCCGGGCCGCGCTGGCTGGTGAACGCACCGGCACCCCCAAACAGCGCGACGGGCGCGTCGAAGCGTTACGTAACCTGCGCGTGGCCCGGCGCAGCGCGGTCGAACAGCGCGCCGACACCCAGCGCCAGATGAAGACCCTGATCGTCACCGCTCCCGACGAGCTGCGTGCCCGGCTACGCGGCCTGAGCGTCAAACAGCTGGTCGTCACCTGCGCGAACCTGCGCCCCGAGCGGGCTGACGCCGCGACCCCGCTCACCGCCGTCAAGCTCGCCCTGCGCAGTCTGGCCCGCCGCCATCAGCAGCTGTCCGCCGAGATCACCGACCTCGACGAGCTGCTCGAGCCGGTCGTCGCCGCGATCAACCCTGGCTTGCTGGCCGCTAACGGTGTCGGCGCCGAGATCGCCGGGCAGTTGCTGGTCAGTGCCGGGGAGAACCACGACCGGCTCGCCTCCGAGGCGGCGTTCGCCATGCTCTGCGGCGTTGCGCCGATCCCGGCCTCGTCCGGCAAGACGACCCGGCACCGGCTCAACCGTGGCGGCGACCGACAGGCCAACGCCGCCCTCTACCGCGTCGTGCTCTGCCGCCTGCGCTGGGATCCCCGCACCCGCGACTACATGCAACGACGCACCAAGGAAGGCATGTCGAAGAAAGAAATCATTCGATGCCTTAAGCGATATGTCGCCCGCGAGCTCTACCAACTCATCAGAATGAACGATCTTGAACTCGCCGCTTGACATCCATAGGAGCATCTCACCGTCAGCCCACGCGTAGCACCCAGCCGTCAACCCGCGACGCGCGTCGTGGCCCGGACCGCTGCGCGCCTTGCGCCGGTCCGGCTGGCGCTCAGGGGTGTCTCACCACCGTTGAGGCACCTTTGGGGCCCAGCCCGCCAACCCGCGACGCGCGTCGTGGCCCGGACCGCTGCGCGCCTCGCGCCGGTCCGGCTGGCTCTCAAGGGTGTTTCACCGCCCTTGAGGCACCCTTGGGGCCCAGCCCGCCAACCCGCGACGCGCGACGTGGCCCGGACCGCTGCGCGCCTTGCGCCGGTCCGGCTGGCGCTCAGGGGTGTCTCACCACTCTTGAGGCACCTTTGAGGCCCAGCCCGCCGGGCCGTGACGCGCGACGTGGCCTGGGCTGCTGCGCGCCTTGCGCCGGCGGAACGAAGACTTCTCACCCAACCCTCTCCGCTCGGCGTGCTGGGGCGTTCCTCGCGCCCGCCGGACAGCACGCCTGACCCCTCGCGGAGAGGGCGGAAACCGCACGGCCGGCACCCCATTTGTCCTCCTGGGGGTGCCGGCCGTGCGGCCTTTCCGTTCCTGAGGGGCCGAGCCGCAAGACGCGGCTTATGGGCCGAGCCGCAAGACCGCTCGGCTTATGGGCCGAGCCGCAAGACCGCTCGGCTTGCGGGCACGGCCGGAAGACCGCTCGGCTTGCGGGCACGGCCGGAAGACCGCTCGGCTTGCGGGCACGGCGGCAAGACCGCTCGGCTTACGGGCTGGGAGTCGGAAGCTCAGACCGCGGCGGGTCGGGTCAGCTGTCGGCGAGGCGGGGCGGGAAGCCGCCGGTGGCCAGCGGCCCCCACGACTCGATGGTCACCCGGATCAGGCACTTGCCCTGGTCGCGCATGGCCTGCCGGTACTCGTCCCAGTTCGGGTGCTCGCCGGAGATGCAGCGGAAATACTCCGCCAGGGGCTCGACGGCGTCGGGCAGGTCGATCACCTCGGCGGTACCGTCGACCTGGACCCACGGGCCGTTCCACTCGTCGGAGAGCACGCAGAGGGTGACCTGCGGGTTGCGCCGGATGTTGGCCACCTTGGCCCGCTCCGGGTAGCTGGAGATGACGATCCGGCCCTCGGTGTCGACGCCGCACGTGTTCGGTGAGGACTGGGGGCGGCCGTCCTTGCGCACCGTCATCAGGATCGCGTGGTGCCGCGGCCGGAGGAACTCGACCAGCTCGGCACGGCTGACCTTGGTGGTGGTGGCGATGGTGCGGGCCATCAGCGGGCCTCCCCGGAGTTCACGGTGTGCGCCGCGGCGGCGACCGGCGAACCGGGCGCGGTGGCGTCCACCGGGATCGAGCCCGGGTGCTGGCCGTGCCCGGTGGTGGCCTGCTGCGCGGAGACCGCGGCGCCGATGATGCCGGCGTTGTTCAGCAGGGTGGCGGCGACGACCGGGGTGTTCACCTCGAGCAGCGGGAAGTACTTGTCGGATTTCTTGCTGACGCCGCCGCCGATGATGAACAGCCGCGGGGAGAGCAGCATCTCGACGTGCCGCAGGTACTTGCTGACCCGGCTGGCGAACTCCTCCCAGCTCAGGTCCTTCGCCTCGCGGACCCGGTCGGAGGCGATCAGCTCGGCGTCCTTGCCGTCGATCTCCAGGTGGCCCAGCTCCGTGTTCGGCAGGAGGACGCCGTCGAGGAACAGCGCGGTGCCGATGCCGGTGCCCAGGGTCACCATCATGATCAGGCCGGACTGGTCGTGCCCGGCGCCGAAGGCCACCTCGGCCGCGCCGGCCGCGTCCGCGTCGTTGAGCACGGTGACCGGCTTGCCGAGCCGCTCGCTGAACAGCCGGGCGGCCGGGGCGTCGATCCAGGACTTGTGCACATTCGCCGCGGTGCGGGTGACGCCGTCGACGACCACGCCCGGGAAGGTGACGCCGACGCTGTCGAACCCGTCGAACTTGGCCGCCACCTCGGCGACCGCGTCCACCACGCTGTCCACGTCGGCGGGCTGCGGGGTGGGCACGCGGAACCGCTCGTCGAGCAGCTCGCCGCGCGCGGTGTCGACCGGCGCTCCCTTGACGCCCGAGCCGCCGATGTCGATGCCGAGGATGGTCATCCGATGCCTTCCCGTCTTCTTCCTGCTGCTCACTCTGCCGTGCTGTCTATCACGAGGGTCCGACAGCAAATCCCGCGCGCCCCTGCGGGACCGCGCCGGACTCCATAGGATGAACCCGTTGGGTAGTTCCCGCATTCACGTAACGTCACTCATACTTTCAGCTAGGCACCGCTAGTCTTCTCGGCTAGCGTTGCTTCTCAGAACGGTCGCCGCGAGCGGGCACGGCTCTCTGCCCGTCTGATGGAGGACCACCCATGGCAACGATCGAGGTTCAGGCAACAGAGGTTCACAGCGACCGGGCACACGCCGCACCCGAGGCGACCGCCACCGAGCTGCTGGACGCGATGGCCGGCGCGCCGGCCGGGCGGGATCGTTCCCGGTTGCGGGACCGGGCGATCGAGGCCTGGCTGCCGCTGGCCCGGCACCTCGCCCACCGCTATTCCGGGCGTGGCGAGCCCACCGACGACCTGGTGCAGACCGCGACGGTCGGTCTGATCAAGGCGGTCGACAAGTTCGATCCGGAGCGCGGCGTCGACTTCGCCGGCTACGCGATCCCCACCATCATCGGCGAGATCAAGCGGCACTTCCGCGACCGCACCTGGTCGGTCCGCGTCCCGCGCCGCCTGCAGGAGCTGCGCCTGGCGATCACCGAGGCGAACAGCACGCTCACCCACTCCCTCGGCCGCTCGCCCACGGTCCCGGACATCGCCGCCCACCTCGGCATCAGCGAGGAGGACGTGCTGGAGGGCCTGGAGGGCGCCCGCGCCTACAACGCCACCTCGCTCTCCACCCCGATCAGCGCCGACGGCACCACCGAGCTCGGCGACACCCTGGGCGGCGAGGATCATGAATACGAGCTGGCCGAGACCCGGGTCGCCCTCGGGCCGGCGCTCGCCACCCTGGACGAGCGCGAGCAGCGGATCCTGACGCTGCGCTTCTACGGCAACCTGACCCAGTCGCAGATCGCCGACCAGATCGGGATCAGCCAGATGCACGTCTCCCGCCTGCTCACCAAGGCCCTCGGCAAGCTTCGCACCCAGCTCGCCAACGACCTGTAGCCGACAGGAGATCAAGGCCGAATTCGTCGAGCAGATGTCGTGGGTCCGCGCTGACAACTGATCGCCGTCACCGCCGGGTGGTCGCGATCCGCTGGACCCCGATCGAGATCAAGGACCGAGCGGCACGGGACCCGTCCCGTGCCGCTCGGTCTTTTCTTGTGGCGTCGCGACCACCCGCGGACGTCGCCCTTGCGGGCTGAGCGTTCTGGACGCGCCAGCGGCCAGCTCAGACCGGAAGGGTCCCTGGCGGGAGCGACGATCGGTGATCAGCGCGGACCCGAGTCAGCAAGCTCTTGATCGTGAAGTTGATCGCCGGAGGGCGAGCGGATCTCCGGAGGGTCATTGGGCGCCGCTCGCCTGCCAGTTGAGGCGGACCAGGAGGGTGCGGGCTTCGTCGGCGACCTCGGCGTCGGCGAGAACGGCATACTGGGCGGCCTGCAGTGAGCTGCGGGACGTGAAGTCGCGGCGGCCGCCGGTGGCCGCGTGGGCGATGGCGCCGAAGATCGCGCCCCAGATCGCGCCGATGATCACCGTGGTGAGGATGACCGAGAACCAGTTCGAGTCGCTGAACAGGCCGAACAGCACGCCGATGAAGAGACCGAACCAGGCGCCGCTGGCGGCTCCGGCGGCTGCCGCGCGGGCCGTGGTGAGGCGGCCCAGCACGGTCTCGACGAGGCGCAGGTCGGTGCCGACGATCGAGGTGCGCTCGACCGGGAACTTGTTGTCGGACAGGTAGTCGACGGCCTTCTGCGCCTGGGCGTATTCCGGATAGCTGCCGACCACCACGGCCGGGCCGGTGGCCGCGGTCTGCCCGAGGTTCTGCGCGGGCAGCTGCGGGACGCCGGCCGGACCGGGTGGGATGTGCCCGGTGGCCTGCGGCGCGGCAGCAGCGGGATCGTCGGCGGGCACCGATCCGCCCGCCGCCGAGTCGCTCGCAGCGGGTGCCGCGGGACCGGTGGGCGCGGGCGGGGCGGGGTCGGTGGGGACGGCTGGGGGAGTGCCGGTGACCGGGGACGTCGCCGGGGCGGGGGTGAGGTTGGCGTGGTGGTCGTCGGGCGTGGTCATTTGGTGCCTCCCTGAGCGGGTGCCAGCGGATCACCGGCGGTGAGCCGGACCCAGAAATAGAACGTCCCGGCGACGGCGGACAGGATGCCCGCGACCCCGGTGAGGAACGCGAACCGGCCGGACACCAGGTCCGGCAGCACCCGCTCGGACACGGCCACGGTGGCCAGGCCGAACAGGCACGCGGCGGTGGAGATCGCGCCGACCAGGCCGAGCGGCAGGGTGGCCACCCGGGCCGGGGTGATCGACGGGCGCTCGCCGCCGGCCCGGCGCAGCCGGATCACCCAGGCGATCAGCGCGCCGCAGGTCAGCACGATCAGCAGGGCGGCGACCGTGTCGCTGGGCCGGTGCCACTCGGCCCACACGGTGGCCACCGCGACCACCGTGACGTAGGCCGCGCCGAGCAGGCCCATCGCGCCGCGCAGCGCCCGCGGGAAGACCAGGATCAGCACGAAGGCGACCGACGCGGCGGCCGCGGTGTGCCCGCTGGGGAACGAGTTCGGCATCCCGGTGCCGTCCAGGTCGGGCCGGTCCAGGTGGGCCTTGAGCTGCTGGACCGCGACGTTCGCGGCGAGCACCAGCAGCGCCGCGCCGATCGACAGGTCGAGCCGCCGGCGCAGGATGCCGACCCCGACCGCGACCAGGCAGACGATCGCCAGCGCGGCCAGCTGGGTGGCCTGCAGGGTCCGGCTGAGCACCTGGGTGACCTGCTCGTGCCGCACGTCGCCGCCGCGCATCGACGCGGTGTCCACGGTCTGGCCGAGCCCGGTGCGGATGAAGACCGCGTAGACCAGGACGGCGCCGGCCGCCGCCAGCACCGCGACCAGCAGCGGCGATATGGCGTGCCATCGACTGGGGGCCGGGGTGGTCTCGCTGCGTGCCGGTTGTGCGACCGCCGTCATCGCCTCTCCTGGTAAGTCGACGCCGAAGTGTGGTCACGCCTTTCCCCGTCTCACTGATTTCCAAGCAACCCGGCCGCACCCGGATGCGCACTCCGGGCGCAACGGGCGCAACGGACCTTCGTACGGAGCCGACCGGAACGAAGGGGACGTTTTCATGAGGCACAGCTCCCGACGACTGCTCACCGGCGCCGCGCTGGTGCTTGCCGCCGGGGCCGGGCTGGGGATGGCGCCGACCGCCGCCAGCGCGGCCGGCGTGACCGCCGTCGTCGACGTGAACAGCCAGCTCAAGGTCCGCGCCCAGCCGTCGCTGGCGGCCGCGATCAAGGGGACCCTGCACGACGGGCAGCGGATCGCCGTGGCCTGCCAGGTGACCGGGCAGAGCGTGCGCGGCAAGCTCCGGACCACCGCCGTGTGGGACCGGCTGACCAGCGGGTACTACGTGTCGCACTCGTACGTCAAGGCGACCGCGAAGGTGCCGGCGTGCGGGGGGACGCCGGCCGCCGACAAGGTGAAGGCGAAGCCGGCGCAGAGCGGGAAGACGGCGTACGTGACCGCCAAGGTGCGGACCGCGGACGGGGCGGTGAACGTCCGGACCGCGCCGTCCACCCAGGGCGCCTCGGTACGCAAGGTGGCCAACGGCGCCACCGTGCAGCTGGTCTGCGCGGTGCCCGGGTCGAACGTCCGGGGCACCGTGCGCACCACCACCCAGTGGGACCGGACCACCGACGGGCGGTACCTGTCGCACGCCTACGTGGTCGCCGCCACGCTGGCCGCCTGCGCGCCGTCGTCACCGGCCACGCCGGCCACCCCGTCGATGACCCAGGCCCAGTTCATCGCGGCCGCGGTGTCCGGCGCCCAGCAGGGCTGGCGGCAGTACGGCGTGCCGCCGTCGGTGACCATCGCCCAGGCGATCCTGGAGTCCGGCTGGGGCAAGAGCGGGCTGGCCGCGGTGGACAGGAACTACTTCGGGATCAAGTGCCAGAGCGGCAAGTTCGGCACCATCGCCAGCGGCTGCCACGTCTACCAGACCACCGAGTGCGACAAGGCCGGCAAGTGCTTCGCCACCTCGGACGCCTTCCGGACCTACGCCACGATGGCGCACTCGTTCCGGGACCACGGGTACTTCCTGAAGGTCAACCAGCGGTACACGCCGGCGTTCGCCTACACCAGGGACGCCAACAACTTCATCTGGCAGGTGTGGAAGGCCGGTTACGCCACCGACCCGAACTACTACACCAAGGTCACCGGGATCATGGCGGCCTACCGGCTCTACCAGTACGACACCTGGAAGTAATTCGCTCCGACAGCGCCCCCGTTGGCCGAACTCCGGCCGACGGGGGCGTTTTGCGGCTTACGCTCGGAATGGTGGAGGGACGGAGCCGCTATACCGGCCCGGCGCTGGCCGCCGCGGTCGTGCTCGCCGGACTCCTGGTCACGCTGCTGACGGTGGCCGGGCTGCGCGCCGCCCAGCGGGAGAACACCCGCCGGGTGATGGACCAGCGCGCCCAGATGGCGGTCGCCGCGGTCCGCGCCGAGACCGACCGCTACCGCACCCTGCTCGAGACCGTCGCCGCCGGCCTGGCCACCGACGAGAACCTGACCTGGGAGGACTTCGACCAGGCCAGCGCGCCGCTGGACGCCGCCGGGCTGCTCGGGGTGGCCGCGGTCGCCTACGTCGTGCCGGTGCGCACCGCCGAGGTCCCGGCCGCCCAGGCGTACTGGCGGGCGCACGGCGCGAGCGGGCTGACCCTGCACCCGGCCACCGGCCGGGACGAGCACTACTTCCCGATCTTCACCCGGGCGCTGGCCGGGGACGAGGCCGGCTCCCGGGTCCAGGGTGCCGACCTGGGCGCGGTGGCCCAGCCGGCCGCCGCCCTGGACACCGCCCGGCAGACCATGCACGGCACCGTCTCGGACACCTACGTGCTGCTGCGCGACCGGGGCCTGCCGGCCGGGCAGCGGCAGCAGTCGTTCGTCTTCGCCGCGCCGGTCTGGACCCGGGCCAACGATCCGGTCTTCCGTGGCTGGGTGGTGCTCGGCCTGCGCGGCGGCGACTTCCTGCAGGGCGTGCTCAGCACGGTCAGCCAGGGCCAGCTCAACGGCAGCCTGGTCGCGGTGAACAGCGACGGCAGCCGGGTCCCGGTCGCCGAGCTGGCGGTGGGCGGCGAGCCGGACCTGCACCGGGAACGGCCGGTCCCGGTCGGCGACCACACCTGGGTGCTCGGCCTGCGGGCCGACTCGACCCGGCTGCCCGGCGCCGGCGGCCACCTGCCGGCCACCGTGCTGGCCTGCGGCCTGGGCCTCACCGCGCTGCTCGCCTGGCTGGTCCACGTGCTGGCCACCGGCCGGAGCCGGGCCCGGGACCGGGTCGAGGAGGCGATCGCGGACCTGCGCACCGCCGAGGCGGAGAGCCGCAAGCAGGCCGGGCTGCTCGGCGCGATCATGACGACCATCGGGGACGGGGTCAGCGTCGTCGACGACCGTGGCCGGGTGCTGCTGGAGAACCCGGCGGCCCAGCAGCTGATGGGCGTCACCGAGCCCAGCGACAACCCGGCGGACTGGCAGGAGCACTACGGCGCGTTCCGGCCGGACGGGGTCACCCCGCTGCCGCTGGACGAGATGCCGCTGATCCGGGCGCTGCGCGGGGAGCCGATCGACGGCTCCGAGGTGATCATCCGCAACGCCGGCCGGCCGGACGGGGTGCTGCTCGGGATCGACGCCCGGCCGCTGGACCCGAGCGCCGGGCAGCGCGGCGCGGTCGCGGTCTTCCGGGACATCACCGACCTGCGGCGGCACGAGACCGACCTGGCGATCTTCGCGGGTGTGGTGGCGCACGACCTGAAGGCGCCGCTCGCGATCGCCCGCGGGCACTGCGAGCTGGCCGTCGACGACCTCGGCGACGAGGACGCGGTGCGCGGCTCCCTCCAGCGGATCATGCTGGCCGTGGACCGGATGGACGCGCTGATCGAGACGCTGCTGGCGTACAGCACCGCGCGGGACGCGCCGCTGCGGATCACCGACATGGAGCTGGCGCCGCTGGTCCGGGAGGTGCTGCAGGAGCGGGCCGGGAGCCTGCGGTCGGCCGGCGGGCCGGCGCCGGAGTGGTCGGTGGGCGAGCTGCCCGCGGTCCGGGCCGACCCGGCGCTGCTCCGGCACGTGCTGGACAACCTGGTCGGCAACGCCTTCAAGTACATCCGGCCGGGCGCCGTGCCACGCGCCGAGGTGACCGCCGAGCCGGCCGGCGCGGGCTGGACCCGGATCGTCGTCACCGACGCCGGGATCGGCATCCCGGAGCAGGAGAAGCCCCGCGTCTTCGAGTCGTTCCACCGGGCCGAGGGGGCCACCGGGTACGCCGGCACCGGGCTCGGGCTGGCGATCTGCCGGCGGATCGTGGAGCGGCACGGCGGCGTGATCGGGGTCGAGGACAACGCCGGCGGGGGGACGCGGTTCTTCTTCACCCTGCCGCTGGCCGGTATCGAGGAGGTAGCGATGAGGCACATCCCGAAGGAGCCCGCCGAGGAGGACGACGCCCAGGTGCGCGCCGCCCTGGACCGGGCGCTGGCCGAGCGGGCGGCGATGCTGGACAGCCGGTTGCCCGGGCTGTCGGCGCTGCCCGCGGCCGACCCGTCGGCGCACGACCCGGCGGCCGCCCGGTTGCGCGCGCCGGTGCCGGACCACCAGCACCAGGACTGACCGGGCGCTCCGGCCGTACCGAAAAGGAGAGTCAGGCGTTGTCCGGGGTGGTCTGCGGGAGCAGGGCCGCGACCAGGGCCAGCAGCTGCGCCGGGACGAACGGCTTGAGCAGCGTCGCGGACGCCCCGGCATCGCTGGCCTGCGCGTCCCCGGGCATCAGCGACCCGCTGGCCACCACCACCGGGATGTGCCGCAGGTCGTCGTCCGCGCGGATCGCCCGGCACAGGTCCAGCCCGGTCATCCGCGGCATGTCGACGTCGGTCACCACCAGGTCCGGCCGGTGCTCGCGGACCGCGGCCAGCGCGGCCGCCCCGTCCTCGGCCACCACGACCCGGTGGCCGGCCCGCTCCAGCGAGCGTTTCAGCACGTAGCGGATGTCCTCGTGGTCCTCAGCGACAACGATCACCCTCGGCCTCGATTCGATTGTCCGATCCCGTCATCCGGGATATCGAGCCAGGGCCGTCCGGGGACACGGGATCCCGCCCGGCGTTCCAGGACCATCCCCGCTGCCGCGATGCCGCCCGCACGGTCGCGGTTGCTCTTTTCCGGTACGACGCCGACTCCCGTGGCAGTCGGCACGCGAGGCCCGCTTCACCACCCGACCGCCGCGCGTCTCATGCGGGTCCGCCGTCCCCCACGGCGGGCCAACCCCGGCCCGGCCCCGCCACCGCCGCTGTTCCGGTGGCCGCGGTGATCCCGTTGCTCCCCGGGGTGCCGATCAGCGGCTGATCGGAGTGGCCGGCAGGGAAAAGAGGCTGAACGGACGATCTCTCCACCTTGACCGGTGGGCGTGCCGTCCGCACAGTGAGGCGCGTGAATGCAGATCTTCAGGATGCCGGGGCCGAGCCGGCGACCGACACCGCGCCGCCGCAGCGACGCGGGTGGTTCCGGCGGCGAGCGGGCTGGCAGAAGGCCCTGATCGTGCTCTCGGTGCTGCTGGTGTTCCTGATCGGCGGGGTGACCGCCGGTGGTTACGTGCTGGTCAACCGCTACGAGGACAAGGTGGACCGGGCGTCGTTGCTGCCCTCGGCGCCCGCCGAGGAGGCCGCGCAGAGCCGGGAGAACTGGGAGTCCGGGGCGCTCAACCTGCTGCTGCTCGGCTCCGACTCGCGGGCCGCCGAGCCGGGCGGGACCAGCCCGATCGGCGAGCGCTCGGACACCATCATGCTGGTGCACATCGCCAAGGAGCGGAACCGCGCCACGATCATCTCGATCCCGCGGGACAGCTACGTCGAGGTGCCGGCCGGCGGCAGCTGGAAGGGCGGCAAGAACAAGATCAACGCGGCGTTCGCGTTCGGCGGGGCGGCGCTGACCGCGTCCACCGTGCGCCAGCTGACCGGGGTGCCGCTGGACGGCGCCATGATCGCCAACTTCACCAGCATCCACGACCTGGTCGACGCGGTGAACGGGGTGAACGTCTGCGTCCCGTACGACGTGAAGAGCACCTTCTCCGACCGGGAGTGGAAGCAGGGCTGCCACGACATGGACGGCGCGGTCGCCGAGGAGTTCATGCGCCAGCGCTACAACGTGCCCGGCGGCGACTTCGGCCGGATCCGCAACCAGCAGCTGGTGGTCAAGGCGGTGATCGCCAAGGTGGCCAAGGACAAGCTGCTGTTCAAGCCGCTGCAGATGGACGAGCTGCTCGGCATCGCGGCCGACTCGCTGACCGTGGACCAGAAGCTCGACCTGCGGGACCTGGTCTTCGCGGTGCGCGACATCCGGCCGTCGGCGATCACGTTCGCCACCGTGCCGTACACCCGGGCCGACCTGAGGACCCCGGCCGGCAGCGCGGTCCAGCTCGACACGAAGGCCGCCGCCGAGATGTTCGCCGCGGTGCGGAACGACACCATCGACCAGTGGCTGGCCGAGCACCCGGACGGCACGGTGGAGGACGAGGACGAGGAGGGGGAGTGACAGGGCGGCGTTAATCACCAGGCGTTCTCGAGCGCTTGCGCCTATTCTTGGCCCGCCATGTCTGTATCTGAACTACGCAGCCGGATCTCCGAGCTCCTGCCCCGCGACGAGCACCGGCTGCGGCGCCGCCTCGACGGCACCCGGCGCATCCGTGACGACGCCGCCCGGTCCACCGCCCTCGACGAGATCGCCGAGGAGGTCGACCGGGCGCGCCTGCGTCTGGAGACCCGGCTCGCCGCGGTCCCGCCGATCACCTATCCGGAGGCGCTGCCGGTCAGCGCCCGCAAGGACGACATCGCCGCGGCGATCCGCGACCACCAGGTCGTCGTGGTGGCCGGCGAGACCGGTTCCGGCAAGACCACCCAGATCCCGAAGATCTGCCTGGAGCTGGGCCGCGGCGTGCGCGGGCAGATCGGGCACACCCAGCCGCGGCGGATCGCGGCCCGCACCGTCGCCGAGCGGATCGCCGAGGAGCTGGACCGGCCGCTCGGCTCGACGGTCGGGTACAAGGTCCGGTTCACCGACCACGTCGGCGAGGACACCCTGGTCAAGGTGATGACCGACGGCATCCTGCTGGCCGAGATCCAGACCGACCGGATGCTCCGGCGGTACGACACGCTGATCATCGACGAGGCGCACGAGCGCAGCCTCAACATCGACTTCATCCTCGGCTACCTGCGCGACCTGCTGCCGAAACGCCCCGACCTGAAGCTGGTGATCACCTCCGCGACGATCGAGACGCAGCGGTTCGCCGAGCACTTCGCGGACGCCGCCGGCAAGCCGGCCCCGGTGATCGAGGTGTCCGGCCGGACCTATCCGGTCGAGGTCCGCTACCGCCCGCTGGTGACCACCACGCTCCTCGACGACGAGGAGGACGACGACACGGTCCGCGAGGAGCCGATCGACCAGATCGAGGGCATCGCGGCGGCGGTCGACGAGCTGCCGGCCGACGGCGACATCCTGGTCTTCATGTCCGGCGAGCGGGAGATCCGGGACACCGCCGACGCGCTGGTCAAGAAGGATCTGCGGAACACCGAGGTGGTCCCGCTCTACGGCCGGCTGAGCGCCGCCGAGCAGCACAAGGTCTTCGAGCGGCACGCCGGCCGGCGGATCGTGCTGGCCACCAACGTCGCCGAGACCTCGCTGACCGTGCCCGGCATCCGCTACGTGATCGACCCGGGCACCGCCCGGATCAGCCGGTACTCGCATCGGCTCAAGGTGCAGCGGCTGCCCATCGAGCCGGTCTCCCAGGCCAGCGCGAACCAGCGCAAGGGCCGCTGCGGCCGCACCTCGGACGGCATCTGCATCCGGCTCTACTCGGAGGAGGACTTCGACGGCCGGCCGGAGTTCACCGAGCCGGAGATCCTGCGGACCAACCTCGCCTCGGTCATCCTGCAGATGACCAACCTGGGGCTCGGCGACCTGCCCAAGTTCCCGTTCATCGACCCGCCGGACCGGCGCAACATCACCGACGGCATCAAGCTCCTCGAGGAGCTCGGCGCGCTGGACCAGGGCAAGCTCACCCCGCTCGGCCGCCAGCTCGCCCAGCTGCCGGTCGACCCGCGGCTGGCCCGGATGGTGATCGAGGCGGACAAGCAGGACTGCCTCGCCGAGGTGATGGTGATCGCCGCCGCGCTGTCGATCCAGGACCCGCGCGAGCGGCCGGCCGACAAGCAGCAGCAGGCCGACGAGAAACACGCCCGGTTCGTCGACAAGGAATCGGACTTCTTCACCTACCTCAACCTGTGGCGCTACCTGCGGGAGAAACAGCACGAGCTGTCCGGCAACCAGTTCCGTCGGCTGTGCCGCTCGGAGTTCCTGAACTACCTGCGGGTGCGGGAGTGGCAGGACATCTACACGCAGCTGAAGCAGGTCGTCCGTACCCTCAAGCTGACTTTGAAGGAGGACTGGGAAGCCGGCGTCGCGCCGCAACCGGTGCACACCGCCCTCCTGGCCGGTCTGCTCAGCCACATCGGGCTCAAGGACACCGACAAGCGCGAATATCTGGGGGCGCGCGGCGCCAAGTTCGCGATCTTCCCGGGCTCGGCGCTGTTCAAGCGGCAGCCGCGCTGGGTGATGTCCGCCGAGCTGGTCGAGACGAGCCGGCTGTGGGCCCGGGTGAACGCCCGGATCGAGCCCGAGTGGGCCGAGAAACTCGCTCCGCACCTGGTGAAACGCTCCTACAGCGAGCCGCACTGGGATCGCAAGCTGGGCGCCGTGATGGCCTTCGAGAAAGTCACCCTCTACGGGTTGCCGATCGTGCCGCGGCGCCGGGTGGGCTACAGCAAGGTCGATCCGGAGGTGTCCCGGGAGCTGTTCATCAGGCACGCCCTGGTGGAGGGGGACTGGGAGACGCACCACAAGTTCTTCGAGGCGAACCGGCGGCTGTTGCGCCAGATCACCGATCTGGAGAACCGGGCACGACGGCGGGACATCGCGGTTGACGACGAGACGGTCTTCTCGCTCTATGACGCGAAGATTCCGGCGGAGGTCGTCTCGTCGCGGCATTTCGACGGCTGGTGGAAGCACGAGCGCCGGACGAATCCGGATTTATTGACGTTTACCCGGGATGAGCTGGTCAACGCCGGCCGGGACTCCGTCGATCCGAACGCCTTCCCCGACGCCTGGCTGGCGGCCGGGGTGAAGCTTCCGCTGCGGTACGAATTCGAGCCCGGCAAGCACGCCGACGGCGTCACCGTCCAGCTCCCGCTCGACCTGATCAACAAGGTGGACGCGGAGGACTTCGGCTGGTCGGTGCCCGGCTTCCGCAAGGACGTGGTGATCGCCCTGATCCGCGCCCTGCCCAAGGCGATGCGCACCAGCTTCGTCCCGGTCCCGGACTGGGCCGAGGCGGTCCTCGACCGGGTCCCGGCCCGCCGCGGCCCGCTGCCCGACGCGATCGGCAACGAGCTGCGCCGGCTCACCGGCACCATCGTGCCGCGCGACGCCTGGCGGCCCGACCAGGTGCCGGACCACCTGCGGATGAACTTCCGGATCGTCAACGAGGCCGGCGAGGTGGTCGCCGAGGGGCGTGACCTGGAGGTGCTGCGCCGCGAGTTGCAGCCCAAGGTGCAGGCCACCATCTCCCGGGCGGCCGGCGACCTGGAGCGCACCGGGATCACCACGAACGACTTCGGGGCGATCCCGCACCGGGTCGCCCAGGTCCGCGGCGGCTACCAGGTCAACGTCTGGCCGGCCCTGGTCGACGAGGGCGCCAGCGTCGGCGTGAAGGTGTTCGAGACCGAGGCCGAGCAGCGGATCGCGATGCGGGCCGGGACCCGGCGGCTGCTGCTGCTCACGCTGCCGCCGGCCGCCCGGTTCCTGCAGGGGCGGCTGGACAACCGGGCGAAGCTGGAGCTGTCCCGGGCCAACCCGTACCGGTCGGTCGCCGAGCTGCTCGACGACTGCGCGGGCGCGGCGGTGGACAAGCTGGTCGCCGACGCGGGCGGGCCGGTCTGGTCGTCGGTGGAGTTCGCCTCGCTGCGCGACACGGTCCGCGAGGACCTGGTCGACGCGGTGGCCAACGTGGTCACCCAGGTGCAGGCGGTGCTGGCCACGGCGTACGACGTGGACCAGCGGGTGCGCCAGTTCAAGGACCCGATGCTGCTGCCCGCGCTCACCGACATCCGGCAGCAGCTCAAGGGCCTGATCTACCCGGGTTTCGTGACCGAGACCGGGTGGAAGCAGCTGCACCACATGCCGCGTTACCTGCGCGGGATCAGCTACCGGCTGGACCGGCTGGGCGGCTCGGCCGGGCGGGACCGCCAGCTGATCACCCAGATTCAGGAGATCGAGGCGGAGTACCGCGAGCTGACAGCGGAGGCGCCTCCGGACAGCCCGGCCGCGGACGGGCTGCGGGAGATCCGCTGGATGATCGAGGAGCTGCGGATCAACTTCTTCGCGCAGACCCTGGGCACCGCCTACCCGGTCTCTGACAAGCGGATATTCAAGGCGATGGACGCGCTGCCGCTGTAGCCCGGTTGCAGCTTGGTGCGGCTCTGGTGCCGTTCGGTCACGCCCCTGTCGGGACCGGGCGGCACCTGGCAGATTCTCCTGCATGACGAACGAGAGCATCGCCTTCGCCGCCGTTACCGCCGACTCCTACCTCGACGAGATGATGGCCCGCGTGGGGGTCGACGGCCTGGCCGCCGCGTTCGCCGAGCCGGGTCTGCTGGCCCGCGTCGACCAGCACGCCGCCGCCGTCCGGGAGGCGCTGCTCGGCGCCGGCCGGGCGATCGACGCGGAGGGGCTGGCGGCGTACGCGCGCAGCATCGCCGCCGCCGCGGTCCGGACCGGCCGCCCGCTGCCCGAGCCGGGCTTCGCGCCGACCACGGTCGCGGGCTGGGCCACCGCCGGCTGGCCGCTGCTGCGCCTGGTCGGGGTCTGCCTGATCGCGGAGTCCGCGGGACTTCTCTGACCCCGTACGATCTACATAGTCGGGTTTATTACCCCCCAAACCGGCATTATCGGGCATCTTCTGGGGCATGAAGATGTTCAAGCTCTCCACCCTGGTTCTCCTGACGGTCCCGGCCATGGCCGCCCCCGCGGCCGCCGCGCCCGTGGTGGACCCGCCGCCGACCCTGGTGGCACGCTACAACTTCGACGGCGGCGCGACCGCCGGCAAGATCTCCGACCTGTCCGGCCGAGGCTCCAGCCTCACCGTCCGCGGCGCCGACAACGGCACCGTCGCGATCAACACGGAGGGCGCCGGCCGCTACGCCGCCTTCCCGGCCGTGTGCCCGACCACCGGCACCTGCGGGCGCGCCCTGCTGGAAGCCCCGAACGACGTCGACCTGAACCCCGGAACCCGCACCTTCCGGTGGGCGGCCAGCGTCCGGGTGACCGCGGCCCAGCTGCGCGGCAAGGCCAACATCATGCAGAAGGGCCTGGCCGGCGCGGACAGCGTCTGGAAGCTGCAGCTGACCGGCAAGATCGGCCGCGCCCAGTGCGCGATGACCGGCAAGGGCAGCACCGAGTCCTTCGCCGCGACCTCGGCCCGCCCGATCGCCGACGGCAACTGGCACAAGATCGTCTGTGAGCGCAACGGCACCAACCTGTCGATCTCGGTCGACGGCGTCCCCGGCACCCGCGCCACGATCCCGGCCACCCTGTCGGTCGACAACGCCATGCCGCTGCGCATCGGCGGCCCGAACTTCGGCGCCTCCAGCGACATGTACCACGGCCAGCTCGACGACGTTTACATCCAGCTCGGCTGAGGTCTCTCGTCCCTGGAAGCGGGCCGGCGGTGCAGCCGGCCCGCTTCGCCGTCCCCGTGGCCCTGTTCGCTGCTCCGTCCCGGTCGCGGTCCGCTGTTTCGGTCGGTTCGCTGTTGCGGTCACGGTCCGCTGTCGCGGTCGGTCCGCTGTCGCGGTCGCGGTCCGCTTTATGGCGCGGTTTCCCATTTTCGGTACGCCCAGAACCGCCGCGACCACCTCATACCGGAGTCGCCGAATAATCGGTGGCGTCACCCGAGCATGCCGCATAGGTTGGCCGCATGCTGTGATCGCATCCCAGGCGCCCGCGCCACCGGCTCCCTAGCATCCCCGGTCTCCGTGTCCGATGGTGAATGCGCTCGGTCGAGCCCGCGCAGGTCGCCTTCCGCGCTGACCTTCGATCGCCGATCGGGTTCCGCGCTCGGATGCGACTTCCTCCGGTATGGCTCCGGTGGCGTCTCCGATCCCGGCAACCTCCCCGCGGCATCGATCGCCGGCCTTCCCGCCCGCCCCCGAACCGGGCACCGGACTCGACCTTCCAGGAGGTAGCGATATGCCTGCGCAATCTTTCTCGGTGCATCTCGACCAGGACGACCTCGCCCGCCGGGACCTCGCCGCGGCTCTCGGCCGCGTGCCGAAGACCGGCACCAGCGACGATCAGGGCGGCAGCGCCGAGGTGGCCCACCACGGCGCCCGTGACACCCGGCAGGCAGCCCGGGAGCGGTCCGACCGCGCCCGAGCCAGCCGCGCCGCCGGCGCCTCCGGCGGACGCAGCTACGTCTTCCGCCGCAGCTGACCGACCCCGCCGCGGCCCCGGCCGCGGCACAAGCGGCCGCGAGCCGGGTGGTCCCGCGCCGCCCGCCTCGCGTCGCGGCGATCCGCACCGTGCGGGTCCACGGCGGATTCCGTGAGGTGCGTCTGGTGAACACGCGGCCACCGGGGGCCCGCCCGGTGGCCGCGTGGCCTCAGCACGGTACGCCGGCAAGCGCGCCCAGCACAGGGGGCCGCGGGACACATCCTGGATCATCCGAATGGCGATGATCCACGGTGGCGAACCAGCCCACGCCGCGGCTGGTCCCGGCCGCGGCCGCCGCCCACGGTCCCGGCTGCCTCTCACGGGTGTTTCAGGGAGGTTGAGACACCCGTGAGGGCCAGCCGGGACCGGGGGCCGGCTGCTTCTCATGGGTGTTTCAGGGAGGTTGAGACACCCGTGAGGGCCAGCCGGGACCGGGGGCCGGCTGCTTCTCATGGGTGTTTCAGGGAGGTTGAGACACCCGTGAGGGCCAGCCGGGACCGTGGGCCGGCTGCCTCTCGCGGGTGTTTCAGGGAGGTTGAGACACCCGTGAGGGCCAGCCGGGACCGTGGGCCGGCTGCTTCTCATGGGTGTTTCAGGGAGGTTGAGACACCCGGGAGGGCCAGCCGGGGACGGGGGCCGCGGGTGGGACGGTGGGCAGTGACGGGCGTCGCGGCTGGCGCTGGACGTGACCGGGTCAGGACTGGGGGAGGTCGGCGATCGCCAGGTCCAGGGTGGCGATGGCGGTGGGGAAGTCGATCAGCTGGTCGCGGACCAGGCGCAGGCCGGTGCGGAGGGCGGCGACCGGGACCTTGCGGGCGGTCAGGACGCCCGCGGTCCACGTGGTGAAGTCGCGGAAGACCTGGGGCTCGTTGATGTAGAGCGAGGCGGCCAGGAAGTCGGCGATGTGGCCGAAGTCCTCCAGGGTGGCCTCGCGCTGCTGCTCGTTGTAGTGGTGCACCGCCGGGTAGGCCGCGGCCAGCCGCTGCATCGCGGTCTCGATCAGCTGGGGCCGGGAGCGGACCAGGTGGGTGTACTCCTCGTCGCCCAGGAACTCGGTGGGGAACTCCGGGGGCAGCGGCGGCGGCCAGTCGGTGGCCAGCCGGATCACCGCCTCCTCGGCGGTGCCGGCCCAGGCGTCGGCGCCGAGCCGCTCGGCGTAGCGGCCGCCGGGACCCATGCCCCGGCCACCGGCGATGACCGGGACGCCGGCCGCCCGGCAGGCGGTGATCGCGGCGTGGGCGCGCGGCAGCCGGGTCGGGATCATGCAGCTCAGCGCGACCGCGTCCGGGCCGGTCTGGTGCAGGTGGGTGATCAGGTGCGGGCCGGGGACGCTGGCGCCGAGGAAGTCGACCCGCCAGCCGTCCATCCGCAGCAGCTCGGCCAGGATCCGTGCGGGCAGCCCGTGCCACTCGCCGTCCACGCAGGCCAGGGTGATCCGGCCGCGCCGGGGCGGGGTGTTCCGGCCGACGGTGAGCGCGGCCAGCACCCGCTCGTTGACCGCCGTCGCGGCGTGCTCGCGGGCCACCGACCACTCGTTCGCCGCCCACAGCTCGCCGACCCGGGCCTGGGTGCCGCCGATCAGATCGACCATGATCCGCTGGGCCGGGACGCCGTCGTCGAGCAGTGACCGGGCGATCTCGGTGGCGCCGAACTCGTCGCCGTCCCCGACCAGGTCGAGGTATTCCTGGTAGAGGCCGGGGTCGTCGAGGGCGCGGGACGAGTGGCTGGTGATCATACGCGCGGGCGGGCCCTCCGGTCGGCGCGGCGGGTGGCGGCCAGGTAAGGAGACTGGTTCGGCGCCCCGCCGCCGCGCAAGCTGAGCGGTGGTCGCGCCGGCGCCCGGACCGTCAGCATCGCGATGTCGTCTGTGGTGCCTCCATGTACCCAGTCGGAGACCAGCTGACGCAGCCTCTCCAGGGTGACCGCGCCGGGCAGCCCGGCACACGAGGACAGCGACTGCCGGAGCCGGGCCTCGCCGAACTGGTCGTGGCCGGTCGGCCCGCCGCGCGCCTCGGTCAGGCCGTCGCTGTAGAGCAGGCACAGCTCGCCGGGGGCCAGCTCGACGGTGGCCGGATGCACGACCGTCTCCGGCATCACGCCGATCAGCGTCCCGCTGACCGGCACCTCCTCGACCGTGCCGTCGGCGCGCAGCACCATCGGCGGCGGGTGGCCGCCGCTGACCAGCTCGATCCGCACCCGGCCGTGCTCGGCCCGGGTGATCGAGCCGACCACCAGGGTGACGAAGCGCTGCTTGCGGCTGGACTCCAGCATGGCCTGGTTGAGCACCCGCAGCATGGTCTCCGGCCCGGCCCGCACCAGGCGCAGCGCGCGCAGCGTCTGGCGCACCTTGCCGGTCAGCACCGCCGCCTCCGGGCCGGTGCCGCACACGTCGCCGAGCGCGACCAACGTGTCCGAGCCGGCCGCGGACGGGCCGAACACCTCGTAGAAGTCGCCGCCGACCTGCAGCGCCTCGAACGCCGCCTGGTAGGAGCCGGCCAGCTCGAATCCCTCGGTCGGGGGCAGCTCCGGGGGCAGCAGGTCGGCCTGCAGCACCGCGGTGGTGTCCACCTGGGCGCGGTAGAGGCCGGCCGCGGCCAGGGCGGCGCCGGCCCGGATCGCGAACACCCGGACCAGGGCCTCGTCCTGCTCGCTGAACGCGGCGCGTGCGCCGGTGCGGGCCAGGATCAGCGCGCCGGCCGGCTCGGCGTTGCCGGGCAGCGGGGTGACCAGCAGCGCGCCGATCGGACCGAGCGCGGCCGGGAAGAGCCAGCCGGGCGCCTGGCCCGGGTCGAGCCAGCGGCTCGGGATCGGCGGGAAGCCGTCGATCACCTCGCGCAGGCCGGGCACCTCGGTGAGGCTGCGCTCGGGCAGGGTGCCCTCCTCCACCGGGTGGCCGGGCAGCAGCCTGGTCCAGGAGCTCTGCCGCTTGATCGGGGGCAGGATCACCACCGCGGCGTCGGCCAGGTGGGCGGCGGCCAGCTCGGCGACGGTGCGCCGGACCCGGCGCAGGTGCAGCGAGGCGGACAGGTGCCGGCCGGCGTCGGCCAGGAACGCGGCCCGGGCCCGCTCGGCCTCCAGCGCCGCGGTGCGCTCGTGCTCGTCGGTGCGGTCCCGCAGGTACCACGCGTAGTGGTCGTCGTCGAGGCGGCGGCGCAACCCGTACAGAAAATGGTCCTGGTGCTCGGACCGGAAGCTGTCGGCGCCGTCCGCCGCGGCCGCGGCCAGCTCCGGGAGCGGCGCCGCGGTCAGGGTCTCGCCGGGCCGCAGGCCGGGCACCAGGGCCTGGGCAGCCGCGTTGGCCAGCAGGATGGTGTCGTCCGCGGCGGCGCACAGCAGCATCGCCTCGGTGGCGGCGTCGAGCGCCGCCCGGAGTAACTGCGGCGTGGCCACCTGGACCGGTGGCGTCGCCGCCTCGCCGCGAGCGGCCGGCGTTCGCGAAGCCATCGTTCCTCCCGTCTCCCCGCCGAGTCGTGCAGAACCAACCTCAGCCTACGGGGTTGGCCGGGAATCGGGCATCGCGCGGTCCCGGACCGGCACGGTCAGCGCCGGATGTCGACCACCACCGGGGCGTGATCGGACGGACCTTTGCCCTTGCGCGCTTCGCGATCCACCACCGCGTCCGTGACCGCGGCGGCCACGTCGGCGCTGGCGTAGACGTGGTCGATCCGCATCCCCTTGTTCTGGTGGAACATCCCGGCGCGGTAATCCCAATAGGTGAACGGGTGGTCGCCCTTCATGGCGCGGGCCGGCACGTCGGTGAGCCCGAGATCGCGCAGCGCGGCGATCGCCGCCCGCTCCGGCGGCGTGACGTGGGTGGAGCCGGCGAACAGGGCCGGGTCCCAGACGTCCGCGTCGGTCGGCGCCACGTTGAAGTCGCCGGCCACCACCAGCGGGCCGGTGGCCAGGTCGGCGGCGAGCACGTCGCGCAGCACCCGCAGCCACTCCAGCTTGTAGAGGTAGTGCGGGTCGTCCGGGGTGCGGCCGTTCGGCACGTAGACCGACATGAACCGGATGCCGTCGCAGACCGCGCTGATCGCCCGGGCCTCCGGATCGGGGTAGCCGGGCTCGCCCGGGAACCCGCGGCGGACCTCCTCGACGCCGACCCGGGACAGCAGCGCCACCCCGTTCCACCGGCCCTGGCCGTGGGCGGCCGTCGCATAGCCCAGCTCGGCCACCTCGGCGGCCGGGAAGGCGTCCTCGCCGACCTTGGTCTCCTGCAGGCAGACCACGTCCGGGGCGGTGTGCTCCAGCCAGTCGAGCAGGCGGGGCAGGCGGGCCTTGACCGAATTGACGTTCCAGGTGGCGAAGCGCATCCGTCCAGCCTGCCGCATGGCGTCAGCGGCGGGGCGGCAACCCGCCCCGTGTCGCGGCGAGCAGCGCCAGGCCCAGCCCGGCGGCCAGCATCACCAGGACAGCGACCAACACCTCGGTGCCGATGTGGTTCGCCATGTCGCCTCCGCGCCCTCCCGGGCCGACGTGAGGCAGCTCACGTCGGCAAATCTGTGAGCGAATGATGCCGGAATTGCCCGCGCCGCACCAGTGGGGCTGAGAGGTTTGTCAGGAAGCGAGGCAACTTCACGGGGGCGAACATGCGTGTGGAAGTCATGCCGGTGGTACCGGCCGAACTGCTCGACCCGGCCTGGGACTTCTACACGGAGTCGTTCGGCGACCTGGCCGTGCTCGCGGTGAACCGGCATCTGCTCTACCGGCACGAGTTCGACGAGCTGATGGAGGACGACCGGGCGGAGAAGTACCTCGTCCTGGACGACGACGGCACGGTGGTCGGGATGGCCGCGATGACCACGAACCTGGAGGCCGTCTCGCTGATCTCGCCGGACTACTTCCGGCACCACTGGCCGGAGCTGTACGCCGAGAAGCGGATCTTCTACGTGCTCTTCGTCGGCGCCAAGAAGGGCGGCAGCGGGAGCGGTGTCTTCGTCGAACTGCTCACCGCGCTGTACCGGCCGATCGGCGCGGCCAACGGCAAGGTGTTCGTGGACATCTGCACCTACAACGAGGAGCAGCTGCGGCTGCCCCGGATGATCGGGGTGATCCTCACCCGGATCTCCGGCAAGGCGGTGCCGACCCGGATGGACGCCCAGTCGTTCTGGCTCTACGAGTTCCCCAACAACGAGAAGCCCTGACCCGAGTCCTACTCCTCCGGGCGGCGGTGCCGCCCGGAGCTGGTCACCGCGGCGACCGGCAGCGGGATCTCCGGCAGCGCCGCCGACAGGTGCCAGCGCTCGGCGAACTCCACCGCCGACACCGCCTTGCCCCACAGCCAGCCCTGCCCGTTCACCACGCCGACGTGGTAGAGCGCCTCGCGCTGCAGCACCGTCTCGACGCCCTCGGCGATCACGCTCAGGCCCAGCGCGTGGCTCATCGCGACCACCGCGCGGACGATCTCGTCGTCCTCGACGTTCTTGCCCAGCCCGATCACGAAGGACCGGTCGATCTTGACCCCGGTGACCGGGAACCGGCGCAGGTAGCCGAGCGCGGAGAAGCCCGTGCCGAAGTCGTCGACCAGCAGTTTCGCGCCGAGCTGGCGCAGCTCGTGGAGGACCCGGCCGGTCACGCTGGAGCCGTCCACCATCACCGACTCGGTCATCTCCAGTGCCACGCACTGCGCCGGGACGCCGTACTTGAACAGCTCGCCGGAGAAGACCAGCGGCAGGTCCGGCTCGCTGAGCTGGCGCGGCGACACGTTGATCGACAGGTAGAAGCTCTCCGAGACGACGCCCTGCGAGCGCCACACGCCGAGCTGGCGCAGCGCCTCGTTGCGGACGAACGTGCCGATCTGCGAGATCAGGCCGGAGTCCTCGGCGATCGGGATGAACAGCATCGGCGGGATCTGGCCGCGGGTCGGGTGCTCCCAGCGGACCAGCGCCTCGGCGCCCACCGGCATCCCGGTCTCCAGCCGCACGATCGGCTGGTAGACCACGTAGAGCTGGTCGTCGCTGAGCGCCTGGCGGAGCGCCACCTCCAGCTCGATGCGCTCCCGGGCCTGGTCGTGCATCGAGGTGTCGAAGATGGTGGACCGGCCCGGCCCCTCGGCCTTGGCCCGGTACATCGCGGTGTCCGCGTCGCGCATCAGCGCCTCGGCGGTGACCGCGGAGCGCATCGCGTCGCCGCTGGAGTGCGCGATGCCGATCGACGCGCTGATCACCACCTCGGTGTCGCGGACCGTGAACGGGCGGGCGAAGCAGCCCCGGATGTCGTCCACCAGCCGGAGCGCGCCGGCCTTGTCGCCGACGAAGGCGAGCAGGAACTCGTCGCCGCCGACCCGGGCCACCGGCACCGTCTCCGGGACCTGGGCCCGCAACCGGCGGCCGACCTCGATCACCAGCTGGTCGCCGGTGTCGTGACCCCACGAGTCGTTCACCCACTTGAAGCCGTCCAGGTCGAGCATGTAGACCCAGACCCGCTGCGGGCCGTGCGAGTCGACCGCGGTGACCAGCCGCTCGATCTCGCCGGAGATGGACTGCCGGTTGGGCAGCGAGGTGAGCGGGTCGTGCGTGGCCTGGTGCTCGGAGTGCAGCTGGGCGGCGACCTGGGCCTGCACCGCGGAGATCGCCCGGGCCAGCAGCAGCAGGATCATCAGGGCGCCGGCCACCGCGATCAGCATCCGGTGCGAGGCGGCGCTGGTGCCGGTGGTCAGCAGCAGCGCGAACGGCAGGAACAGCGCGGGCAGCAGCACCGCCAGCCGCTGCCAGGACCAGGCCTGTACGGGCAGCCGGTCGGCGCGGCTCATCTCGGTCACCGACGGGTGCAGGGCGGCCACCCCGAGCGCCGCGAAGGCCGGCACGTACGGGACGTTGAGCAGCGGCGAGGCGTAGATCTGGCCGTTCACCCCGACGATCGCGTACGCGGTGTCGCCGACGAACAGCCCGACCATCATCACCAGCAGCGCGATCATGCTGACCGGCCAGGTCTTGGTGGTGAACGCCAGGTTGATCACCAGGAGCGCCAGCACGATGTCGAAGAGCGGGTAGGTGCCCTGGATGATGGAGAGCAGCGCGGGCCGGCCGGGGATCGCGGCGGCCGGCGCGGCCAGCAGCAGCGTGCTGGTCAGCCCGGCGGCCAGGCAGACGATCAGGCCGTCCAGCACGGCGTGCCGCTCCAGGCTCTGCCGGCGGCGCAGCAGCATGAACAGGAACGTGCCGAGCAGCAGGTAACCGCTGAAGGTGGCCACGTCGGCGAGCAGCGGCAGCGGCATCGGCTGGTTGGTGACCGTCGGCCGGATCAGCAGCCCGACCAGGAAGAGCAGCGCCGCGAGCGCCATCAGTAGCCAGGCCACCGGCGGCTCGGCACCCCACCGGCGCGGCCCGACGAAGCAGGCCGCCACGGTGAGCACGCAGAGCACCACCAGGCTCACCGCGGCGAGGTTCGAGGACGAGTAGGCCGCGTACAACGCGGTCGCGAGGACCCCGATGACGGCCATGAACTGCCATTGGCGGCGGGCGATGGCGGGCGGGAGCACGGAGCGCACCGGGCATTCCTCCCGTTTTGCCCTAAGACTAATGTTTCCTCACCGTAGCAACGGACGCGTCGTCACCGGCCGGAATTGGTCAGTTGAGTGGCCCGGTTTCGACTTTCCGGCGGGTTCCCGGCGGCCGTGGACGAAAACGGTCGGGCAGCCGCCGTGCCGCAACAACTCGTCGGCCACCGATCCGAATCGGCCGGCGCCCCCGGAGCCGCGCGGGCCCAGCACGATCAGCCCGGCGCCGCGGGAGAGCCGCACCAGGGCGGCGGCCGGCGGGCCGGTCAGCAGCCGGCGGCGCAGCGGTGGCAGGTCCGGCACCAGGGCGAGCACCCGGTCCAGCACCCGCTGCCCGGTCTCCTCGTCGCCGGCGTGCGCCACGTCCAGCCGCAGCCGGCGGCGGCGGGCGTCCTCGGCGGCGTGGCGCAGGGCCAGGACGGACGGGGCGGAGCCGTCCACGGCGGCCACCACCCGGCCGGACGGCGGGCGTGGCCCGCGGGCCACCAGCACCGGGCACCAGGCCTGGGTGACCGCCTCGAGCAGCGGCGACGTGGCCGGCAGCCGGCCGGTCGCGGCCAGGTCGTCGGCGCCCAGGACCAGCAGCCCGGCGGTCCGGCTGGCCTTGCGCAGCACCCGGGCGGCGGGTCCATCCACGAGTTGACCCCGCACGTCGAGGCCGGGTGTGGAACGCTGGGCGGTGGTGACCGCCTCCTCGACGACGCGTGAGGCGGTGCGGCGGGATTCCGCCTCGTCCCAGCTGAAAGCGTGCAGCACCGTCAGGAGTGTGCCGCGGGAGACCGCCTCCCGGGCGGCCAGGCGCACGGCGGCCAGGCCGGCCGCGGTCCCGTTCACCCCGACCACGACGGGGGGCCGACTCGGGATCTGCATCGGTCCGACCTCCGCTTCCCGTTACGTTCTCGCAATATACCGATCATTATCTATGGCGCAACGGTCTATACGGACTGGTGACCAATGCCTCACCGGGTGGCCACCTGATGACCCATTCAGGTTGAGGGTTTACGGTGAACGGCAAAATCTTTGGGACATCTGCCGGTGAAGTGAGGGAAATACATGACGGATGTCAAGCTCGACCACCCCGGTGGCCAATTGTCGATGGGTGTTCGCGAGGCCGTCGACGGGCCGGGCGGCATCGACGTCAGTGCGCTGCTGAAGGAGACCGGCTACGTCACCCTGGACCAGGGTTTCGTGAACACCGCGTCGACCACGTCGGCGATCACTTACATCGACGGTGACGCCGGCATCCTGCGGTACCGCGGGTACCCGATCGAGCAGCTGGCCGAGAAGTCGACGTTCCTCGAGGTCTCGTACCTGCTGATGAACGGCGAGCTGCCGACCGCCCAGCAGCTGCGCGACTTCGGCGACAAGATCCGGGTGCACACGCTGCTGCAGGAGGAGATGCGGACCTTCTTCTCCGGCTTCCCCCGCGACGCGCACCCGATGGCGGTGCTCTCCTCGGCGGTGACCGCGCTGTCCACCTTCTACCAGGACGCGCTCGACCCGCTGGACGACGAGCAGGTGGATATCTCCGCAATCCGGCTGATGGCGAAACTTCCGACCATCGCGGCGTATGCGTACAAGAAGTCGATCGGCCACCCGCTGCCGTACCCGGACAACTCGCTCGACTACGTGGAGAACTTCCTGCGTCTGACGTTCGGCCTGCCGACCGTCAACTACGACGTGGACCCCAAGGTCGCCAAGATCCTGGACATGCTCTTCATCCTGCACGCCGACCACGAGCAGAACTGCTCCACGTCGTCGGTGCGGCTGGTCGGCTCGGCCCAGGCGAACCTGTTCGCCTCGGTCTCGGCCGGCATCAACGCGCTGTCCGGCCCGCTGCACGGCGGCGCCAACGCGGCGGTGCTCGAGATGCTCGAGCAGATCCGCAAGGACGGCGGAGACGTCAACTCGTTCGTCACCCGGGTGAAGAACAAGGAAAAGGGCGTCAAGCTGATGGGCTTCGGCCACCGGGTCTACAAGAATTACGACCCGCGCGCCGCCATCGTCAAGAAGGCCGCCCAGGAGATGCTCTCCACCCTGGACACGCCGGACCCGCTGCTGGACATCGCCTTCCAGCTCGAGGAGATCGCGCTCAACGACGACTACTTCGTCTCCCGCAAGCTGTACCCGAACGTCGACTTCTACACCGGCCTGATCTACAAGGCCATGGGTTTCCCGACGAAGATGTTCACGGTGCTGTTCGCTATCGGTCGTCTGCCCGGCTGGATCGCCCAGTGGCGCGAGATGATGAACGACCCGGCCAACAAGATCGGTCGCCCGCGGCAGATCTACACCGGTTCCCCGGTGCGCGACTTCGTCCCGATGTCGCAGCGCTGAGAAATCCGTCTCGGACTCGGAGGCGGAGCCCGAACCGGATCGTCGAACGGCGCCCCACCGGAATTCCGGTGGGGCGTTTCTCGGCACCCAGTATGCCTTGACAGTTATATTCCTGCTGGGGCATGTTGGTGGGGTGGACGTCCTGGAAGTGCTCGCCGAACCGGCCCGCCGGCGCATCGTCGACGCGCTGCTGACCCGCGAGGCGAGCGTGGGTGACCTGGTCCAGGCGCTCGGGATGAGCCAGCCCGCGGTCTCCAAGCACCTGCGGGTGCTGCGCGAGGCCGGTGTGGTCAGCGTGCGGGCCCAGGCCCAGCAGCGGATCTACCGGCTCGAGGCGGGGCCGTTCCGGGCCCTCGACGCATGGCTCCGGCCGTACCGGACCTTGTGGGACGGCCACCTGGACGCCCTGGGAAGACATCTCGCGTCGACCTCATCGGAGGAGGAACCGTGACCGGACCGCACACCGAGGCCGCGGTGGTCGCCGACGGCGACCGCTGGACCCTGATCTTCATCCGCGAGCTGCCCCAGCCGCCCGAGCGGGTCTGGGCCGCCCTGGTCGACCCGGAGCGGCTGGACCGCTGGGCGCCCTTCACCGCCTCCCGGCCGCTGACCGAAACCGGTCCGGCCACCCTCACCATGGTGGACGGCGACGAGCGGACCGCGCTGCCCGCCTTCGTTCATCGGGTGGAGGCGACCCAGCTGCTCGAATACACCTGGGGCGAGGATCTGCTGCGCTGGGAGCTGGAGCCGGCCGGGGACGGCACGCGGCTGACGCTGCGGCACACGCTGGCCGATCGTGACATGGACGCGATGGTCGCGGCCGGGTGGCACCTGTGCGCCGACGTGCTCGGGCGGCTGCTGGCCGGCGAGCCGGTGACGGCGATCCGCGGCAAGGCCGCCATGGACCACGGCTGGAAAGACTTGCGCGACCACTATGCGGCTGTCTTCGCATCGTCTACGGACAAAATCTGAAGATCAAGATCTTTGTATTCGCGCGTCCGCTGGGGTGCGGATCGCATGCTCCCGCGCGGGGCGGAGGTCGGTGATCAGGACGCTGGCGCGTCCCGAGCGATCACCGACCCCCTTCAATGCCCGCGGGTGGTCACCGAAAACCCGGTAGTAGGGTCGCGAGCATGACCGTAATCGGACTTCAGCGCCTTATCGTGTCGGTAGCGGACCTGGACCGGAGCCGGGCGTTGTACCGGGATGTGCTCGGTCTCACCGAGAAGTCCGCGTTCGGGGATTTCTCGACGCTGACCGTTCCCGGCACCACCACCGAGATCATGTTGCACCAGCGGCCGCCGACCGCGGGGCTGGCCGGGGTGGCGATCAGTTTCCGGGTGGACGACGTCGACGCGGTGACCGCGGCGGCCGAAAAGGCGGGAGCCGCCGTGATCGACGCGCCGGAGGACCAGCCGTGGGGCGAGCGGCAGGCGGTGCTCACCGATCCGGACGGGCACGTGTTCTGCCTGGTCTCGATCTGACCGCGGGGTGTGATCTCGTGGCGTTGCTCGGCCGCGGGGTGTGATCTCGTGGGGGTTGTTTGACGGGGCGGCTTGTCGGTCGGAAGGATGGGGCCCGAGCGGTTGCGGAGGAACCCGGTGTGAATCCGGGACGGTCCCGCCACTGTGACCGGGGAGCGACCCGCTGACGAGACAGCACGCCACGGCCGGCAGGCCGGAAGGCGAGCGGGGAACGGCGATCCGGGAGTCAGGAGACTCCGGCCGCTCGTGACGACCGACGCGCGGGCGTGGACACCCGCCGGGAGGGAACACCCTGTGACAACTCCGTACCCGTTCTCGGCCGTGGTCGGCCTGGACGACCTGCGCCTCGCGCTCCTGCTGACCTCGGTCTCGCCGGCCGTGGGCGGGGTGCTGGTCCGCGGCGAGAAGGGCACCGCCAAGAGCACCGTGGTCCGCGCCCTGGCCGCCCTGCTCCCGCCGGTCACGGTGGTCCGCGGGTGCCGCTTCGCCTGCGACCCGGCCGCCCCGGACCCGGACTGCCCGGACGGCCCGCACGCCGCCGACACCCCCGCCGCGCACCGCCCGGCCACCCTGGTCGAGCTGCCGGTCGGCGCCACCGAGGACCGGGTGGTCGGGACCCTCGACATCCAGCGGGCCCTGGCCGACGGCGTCAAGGCCTACGAGCCCGGCCTGCTCGCCGCCGCGCACCGCGGCGTGCTCTACGTCGACGAGGTCAACCTGCTCCCGGACCACCTGGTCGACCTGCTCCTGGACGCCGCCGCGATGGGCCGCGCCCACGTCGAGCGCGACGGTGTCTCGGTCAAGCACGCGGCCCGGTTCCTGCTGGTCGGCACGATGAACCCGGAGGAGGGCGAGCCCCGCCCGCAGCTGGTCGACCGGTTCGGCCTGGTGGTCACGGTGGCCGCCCCGCGCGACGCCACCCAGCGCGCCGAGGTGGTCCGCCGCCGGCTCGCCTACGAGCTGGATCCGGCCGCTTTCGCCGCCCGGTTCGTCGCCGACGAGCGCGAGTACGCCGCCCGGATCGCGGCCGCCCGCGCCATCCTGCCCACGGTCGTGCTGCCGGACGCCGAGCTGGACCGGATCGCCCGGGTCTGCCTGGCCTACGGGGTCGACGGCATGCGCGCCGACATCGTGGTGGCCCGCTGCGCGGTCGCGCTGGCCGCCTGGCACGGCCGCGACCGGGTCACCGCCGACGACGTCCGCGACGCGGCCCGGCTGGCCCTGCCGCACCGGCGCCGCACCGATCCGCTCGACCCGCCCGGCACCGACGAGGAGAAGCTGGACCAGGCCCTCGAGGAGGCCGAGCGCCAGGCCCGGGAGGACCTCGCCGGTCAGTCCCGGGACGACGCCGCGGGCGAGGGGCCGGACGACCGGCACCCGGACGACGACCCGGACGGCGGTCCCGGCGGCCCGGATCGCGGGCCGGACGGTGGTCCCGACGGCGGCCCCGGTGGCCCGGCCGGTGGTCCTCCGCCCGGTGGCCCGGGCGGCAGTCCGCAGGCCGACGCGACGCCCGCCGACACCTCGCCGTCCACGCCCGCCGACCCGCCGCCGGCGGGTGACGCGCCGCGCGGCGGTGGCCAGGCCGCCGCGCCCGCCCAGGCCGGCGCCGCCTTCCGCCCGCGCACGCTCCGGATCACCGCGCGCGGCGACGGCGGCCACACCGGCAAACGTTCCCCGGCCTACGCCCGCCGCGGCCGGGTCGTCGGCGCCCGCAAGCCGCTCGGCAAACTCGCCGGCGCCCCGCACCTGCCCGCCACCCTCCGAGCCGCCCTGCACCGCGGCGCCCTGGACGCCGGCCGAGCTACTGTCCGTGGCGACCGTGCTGTCCCGGGGACCGGGGAGGTGGCGCGGGGCCGTGAGCTCGTGTCGGCGCGAGGAGCGTTCCGGGTCGAGCCGCGGGACCTGCGCGAGGCGATCCACGTCGGCCGCGAGGCGAACCTGGTGCTCTTCGTCGTCGACGCGTCCGGCTCGATGGCCGCCCGCAAGCGGATGACGCTGGTCAAGACCGCGGTGTTGTCCCTGCTGCGGGACGCCTACCAGCGCCGCGACCGGATCGGGATGATCACCTTCCGGGGCGCGGACGCCGAGGTGGTGCTGCCGCCGACGTCCAGCCACGAGGTCGGCGTGATGCGGCTGGCCGCCCTGCGCACCGGTGGCCGGACCCCGCTCGCCGCCGGCCTGCGCGCCGCCGCCCGCACCATCGCCACCGAACGCCGCCGCGACCCCCGGCGCCGCCCACTGCTGATCGTGGTCACCGACGGCCGCGCCACCAGCGGCCCGGACCCGCTGCTGCTGGCCCCGGCCCTGTCCGGCGTGGCCACGGTCGTCGTCGACTGCGAGTCCGGCCCGATCCGCCTGGGCCTGGCCGGCAAGCTCGCCGCCGCCCTCCGGGCCGACGTGATGCCGCTGGACCAGCTGGAAGCCGCCACCGGCCACGCGCGTCCGGCGCCCGCCCCGGCCTCTGCCGACCGCGCCTACCGCCGAGCCGCCTGACCGGACGGTCCGGGACGCGCGTCGCGGTTGTCCGGCTGGTTGTCATGGGTGTCTCCGGGCCCCGGAGACACCCATGACAACCAGCCGGGGGCGGGACCGCGGCTGGGCCTCGGGCACGGCGGTGCTCGCGGAGGGGGACGGGCGGCCGGGCTTGGTACGGCAAGGGCTCGGGGAGGGCACGGCGGTGCTCGCGGAGAGACGCGGCCGGCCGGGTGCGGACCGCGTACCGAAAATGGATCTTTGATGTGCAGGGGAGAGCGACCAGATGCCGCAAGGGAAAGTGACCACCGTGCCCGACGACGGGCTGACGACGCGGCAGCGGCGGCGGCAGGCGGTGTTCGCCGTGCACACCGGGCCGGGGAAGGGGAAGTCGACGGCCGCGTTCGGGATGGCGTTGCGGGCGTGGAGCGCGGGGTGGCCGATCGGGGTGTTCCAGTTCGTCAAGTCGCAGAAGTGGAAGGTCGGCGAGGAGACCGCGCTGAAAGCCCTGGACGGGGTCAACGGGACGCCGGTCACCTGGCACAAGATGGGTGAGGGCTGGTCCTGGATCCAGCGCGCCGGGACCGAGCGGGACCACGCCGCCGAGGCGGCCGAGGGGTGGGCGCAGATCAAGCGGGACCTGGCCGCCGAGACCTACAAGTTCTACGTGCTGGACGAGTTCACCTACCCGATGAAGTGGGGCTGGGTGGACGTCGCGGACGTGATCGGGACGCTCGCCGAGCGACCGGGCACCCAGCACGTGGTGATCACCGGGCGGGACGCGCACCCGGACCTGATCGCGGCGGCCGACCTGGTCACCGAGATGACCAAGGTCAAGCACCCGATGGACGCCGGGCGCAAGGGGCAGCAGGGCATCGAATGGTGACGATTCCCCGGGTGGTGATCGCCGCGCCGGCGTCCGGGCACGGCAAGACCACCGTGGCCACCGGGCTGCTGGCCGCGTTCGCCCGGCGCGGGCTGCCGGTGGCGCCGTTCAAGGTCGGCCCGGACTACATCGACCCGGGCTATCACGCGCTGGCCGCCGGCCGGCCGGGCCGCAACCTGGACCCGGTGCTGGTCGGCGAGCAGCTGATCGGGCCGCTCTTCGCACACGGCTCACAAGGCGCCGAACTGGCGATCGTCGAGGGCGTGATGGGCCTTTACGACGGGCGGACCGGGGCCGGCGAGACCGGCTCCACCGCGCAGGTCGCCGAGCTGCTGCAGGCACCGGTGATCCTGGTCGTCGACGCCGCCGCGCAGGGCCGGTCGATCGCCGCGGTGGTGCACGGGTTCCGCAGCTTCGGGACGGTGCGGCTGGCCGGGGTGATCCTGAACCGGGTCGGCTCCGACCGGCACGAGCAGATCCTGCGGGACGCCTGCGAGGAGGTCGGCACCCCGGTGCTGGGCGCGCTGCGCCGGGCCGACGCGGTGTCCGCGCCGTCCCGGCACCTCGGGCTGGTGCCCGCCGCGGAACGCCGGGCCGAGGCGCTCGCCTCGGTGGACGCGCTGGCCACGCTGATCGCCGGCGCGGTCGACCTGGACGCGGTGGCGGCGGTGGCCCGATCGGCGCCGCCGCTGGCGGCGACGCCGTGGACCCCGGAGGCGGAGACCCCGGTTGCGGGCCGCCCGGTCGTCGCGCTCGCCGGTGGTCCGGCATTCTCCTTCGCGTACGCGGAAACCGCCGAGCTGCTGACCGGCGCCGGCGCCGAGGTGGCCGTGGTGGACCCGCTGCGCGACACCACCCTGCCGGCCGGCGCCCGTGCGCTGGTGGTGGGTGGCGGCTTCCCCGAGGTGTACGCCGCCGAGCTGTCCGCCAACGAGCCGCTGCGCGAGGCGGTCCGGGAGCTGGCCGTGGCCGGCCGCCCGATCGCCGCCGAGTGCGCCGGCCTGCTCTGGCTGTGCCGCACCCTGGACGGCGCCCCGATGTGCGGGGTGCTGGACGCGGAGGCGGCGATGACCCCGTCGCTGACCCTGGGCTACCGGGACGCGGTCGCGCTGACCGACAGCCCGCTCGCGGCGGCCGGCACCCGGGTGACCGGGCACGAGTTCCACCGGACCACCGTGCATCCCCGGTCCGGGCTGCTGCTGTCGCCGGCCGGGGGAGCGGCGTGGGCGTGGCGGGGCGCGGATCCGGAGGGGTTCGCGGGTCCCGGGGTGCACGCGTCCTACCTGCATCTGCACTGGGCGGGGCGGCGGGGGATGGCGGAGCGGCTGGTGCGCGCGGCGGCGGCGTGATGGTGGCCGGGGTGCTTGCGGTCGGGGTCGGGGCCCGCGCCGGGACCTCGGCGGGTGACCTGGCGACGGCGGTGCAGGGGGCGCTGGCCGAGGCCGGGGTCGAGGTGCTGGACGGGACCGTGCTGGCGACCCTGGACCGGCGGGCGGCCGAGCCGGGGGTGCAGGAGCTCGCGCGGGAGCGGGGGTGGCGGCTGGTCGCCTTCACGGCGGCGGAACTCGCGGCACAGCCGGTCCCCGGAGCGCCCAGCGACGTGGTGGCCGCGGCGGTCGGGACGCCGAGTGTGGCGGAGGCGGCGGCGCTGCTCGCGGCGGGTGCGGGCGGGGAGCTGGTGCTGCCCAAGCGGGTGTACGGCGGCGTGACGGTGGCGATCGCGCGGGGGTGAGCGGGGCCGCCTCGGAACGAGGGGCCCGGCCGCCCCCGGGAAGCACGGGACGGCCTTGGTCCTGCTCCGGGGTGGGGGTGACGGTGAGCAGCGGAGCCCGCCCGGCGGTCGCCGGGCGGTCTCGAGCCGCGCATCGCCCGCGTGGAGCCACGGGAGGCCGCCCAGGCGTACAAAATGTGGGTCTTTTAAGAAACTTCCCATTCGTGGACCGGGACGTTCTCGTGCATCAGCGGGAGGTAGCGGCGCATCATCTCGTGCAGCGCGCGCTGCCGGTCCATCCCCTTCTTCTCCAGCTCGTGCAGGGTGTCGACCTGCCAGGAGGCGCCGTTCTGCTGGCGCAGGCAGCGCTGCTCGATGATGCCGAGCAGGCGGTCCCGCTGGGCCGGTGAGACGCCCCACTGGTCGAGGCCGTCGGCCGCCTGGGGCAGCAGGCGGCGCAGCACCAGCTCGGTGACCGGCACCGTGCCGACGCCGGGCCAGAAGACGCTGGCGTCGATGCCGTGCCGGGCGCAGGTGTGGAAGTTCTCCTCGGCGGCGCGGAAGCTCAGCTGGGTCCAGATCGGGCGGTCCGCCTCGGCCAGGCTGCGGACCAGGCCGTAGTAGAACGCCGCGTTCGCGATGGTGTCGGCGACCGTCGGGCCGGCCGGCATCACGCGGTTCTCCACGCGCAGGTGCGGGCGGCCGCTGACCACCGCGTAGATCGGCCGGTTCCACCGGTAGATCGTCCCGTTGTGCAGGCGCAGCTCGCTGAGCGGCGGGATGTCGCCGCGCTCCAGCATGTCCGCCGGGTCGTCGTCCTCGCAGATCGGCAGCAGCGCCGGGAAGTAGCGGACGTTCTCCTCGAACAGGTCGAAGACGCTGGTGATCCAGCGCTCGCCGAACCACACCCGGGGCCGCACGCCCTGCGCCCGGATCTCCTCCGAGCGGGTGTCGGTGGCCTGCTCGAACAGCGGGATCCGGGTCTCCCGCCACAGCTCCCGGCCGAACAGCAGCGGCGAGTTCGCGCCCAGCGCCACCTGGATCCCGGAGATCACCTGGGAGGCGTTCCAGTACGCCGCGAACTGCGCCGGGCTGACCTGCAGGTGGAACTGGGTGCTGGTGCAGGCCGCCTCGGGCGCGATGCTGTCGGTGGTGACCGCGAGCCGGTCCACGCCGTCGATGCGGATGTCGAGGTCCTCACCGCGGGCCGCGAAGATCTGCTCGTTGAGCAGCGCGTACCGGGGGTTCGCGGAGAGCGCCGCGCCGGTCAGGTGCTCGCGGCGCAGGGTCGGCAGGATGCCCACGGTGACCATGTGCACGCCGACCGTCCGGGCCTTGTGCTCGGCGTGGTTCAGGCTGGCCCGCAGGCCTTTCTCCAGGTCGGCGTAGTCGTCACCGGCCAGCCGCCGGGGCGGCAGGTTGATCTCGATGTTGAACTGGCCGAGCTCGGTCTGGAAGTCCGGATCGGCGATCGCGCCGAGCACCTCGGCGTTGCACATCGCCGGGTCGGCATTGCCGTCGATCAGGTTGAGCTCGATCTCCATGCCGGTCATCGGCCGCTCGAACTCGAAGCGCGACTCGCGCAACATCGTCGCGAACACGTCGAGACTGCGGCGGACCTTCTGCCGGTACCGGCTCCGGTCCTCCCGGGAAAACTGTGTCTGTTCGACCTTCTCGCCCACCAGGCACCACCTTCGCCAGCTGTCAGCGCGGAGGGGGAACGGGCATCGTCGCAGCGGTCCCCCCGGACCCATGATTACCGCTGTCTATGCCTGTTCTCGACTCGACGGGGCAGCATTGGCGGGTGATGGCGAACGGTGCGTCGAACATGGACGCCCCGGTACCCGTTCCTCCCGATCTTTACGCGCCGGCTCAGCGCAGCAGTGCGGCCAGCACCACCCCGGCCACCACCAGGCCCGCCGCGGCCTGGAGCAGCATCGCCGGGCCCAGATGCGACCAGCGGGTCGGGATCCGCGGGGTGAGCGGCTGCATGGTGGTCAGGTTCACCACCTGGGTCAGCCTGACCGGCAGGGTCCGGTCCCGCTGCGGCTCGGTGCGCACCTGCACCAGGTCGCCGCGGTGCAGCGCCGACTGCGGCAGCTGGCCGTGCATCTCGATCTCGTAGGTCTGCCCCAGATCGTCGCGCAGCCGGACCGGGGTGACCAGGAACTCCGGGCCCTTGCGCAGATCCTTGAGGCTGCGCCGGGCCGGTCTCATCCGGAGCAGCGAGGCGACCAGCTGGGCGATCCCGGCGGTGAGGAAGACGAAGATCGCCAGGGGTCTCCCGACGCTCACCTCCCGCGTGTAGGACGCCTGGTAGCCGACGAACCGGCCGGTGATGATCGGACTGACGTGCCGGAGGATCCGCTCGCGGTGCAGCTCGGTGTCGTCCATGGGGGATCACCTCCTGGATGTTCTTCAATGTTACGGAGAGAACTCGGCCATGCACCGTGAGTGAATCGTGAAATCCTGATCTTCTTCTCCTTACCAACCGGTGACGCAGCCCGCGCCCGATACCGGGCAATTCCCGCCGGCAACCCACCGATCTGCGGAAACCCGCCCTTTAGGGGTACCCGGCGGGGTGAACTGGACGACGGGTCGTGCGAAATCTCGCGCGGACAGGGGGCGGAGACCAGTGGCACCGACGAACTACGTCAAACCGGAAAGCGTGCTGGCGCGCACCGCACGGGAGATGCTCGAGGCGCACGCCGGGGGCGAGGGCCCGCGCGAAGGCCTCAGCCACTGCCCGGTCTGCGGCGAGGAACTGCCCTGCCGCTCCGGTCAGGCGGCCGCCGAGGTGCTCGCCGCCGCCGGCCTCGCCGAAGCCTCCGGGCTGATCGCCGCGACCCGACCGGCTTTCGCGCCGCCCGGCATCGGATCCGCCTGGCCACCGGGCCCGGGGGAAGGTCCGGGCAGTCCGCCCGCGGGATCACCGATTGAGGGTACGACCGGGGGCGCGCCGCCGTGGGCCGGCGACCCGTTGACCAGTCCGTTGCCGGGGGCGGCGGCGCGGTCGGCGGCGGAACATCATCCGCTCGGGCCGGGGCCGGGGTTGTCGCACGTCGCGCCCGGATCTTCGCAGGCTCGCGGCGGTGGGGCGGCGCGAGAGAGCGAGCCGGAGAAGGGGCCGCTCTCCTCGGAGTTGCCGAGCTGGGCCACCGAGCCGACCGGGACGCGGCCCTGGGTGGCGGGGGAGTCGTGGACGGAGTCCCGGCTGGGCGGGTTGCCGCGGGCGAACGCCGCGCCGGCCCCAGCCGCCGGGAACAATGCTGGGCCGGGCTTTCCGCCGGTCGGCGGCGGGGTCAACGGGGCGCCCGGAGCCGGTGGGCTGACGGCGCGGGCCGGGCGGCACGGGAGTTCCGGCGAGTCGGGGACGGAAGCCGGTGAGCTGCGCGCCTGGCCGCCAGGGGACGAGCCGGTGGCCACCGGTGGCGGGCTGGGCAGTGGGAAACGGAGCGAGGGGGCGCATGCGGCGCCGGCCTCGCCCGATGCTTCCGGGCGGCCGGACGAAGGGCGGGACTGGCCGTCGGCCGGGCTGAGTTCGGGGCCGTCGGCTGGGCCGGGCTCCGGGCCGTCGGCCGGGCCGGGCTCCGGGCCGTCGGCCGGGTCCGGTTCGGGGCTGTCCGCAGGGCTGGGATCGGGGCTTTCCGGGCTGGGGTCCGGGGGTGGGCTGAAGGCTTGGCCGCCCGCTGAGGGTGGTGCCGAGGCTGGGCCGTCCGGATCGGCGCCGCAGGGCGGTGTGGGTTCGGCTTCCGGGGCGGCTGGCGGGGACAGTTCTGGTGCGGGATTGCGGCCGTGGCCGCCGGCTTCCGAGGAGGCCGGTGCGGCTCCCGTTCGATCGTGGCCGCCGGCTGAGCGGACCGAGACGGCCTCCGGTGGGCTGCGGCCCTGGCCTCCGGCGGAGGAAGGTCCGGGAGCAGCCGTGTCCGGCGGCGCTGAGGCGCCGATGGGGTTGGGTGGCGCCCGGCTGGGCGGCGGCTCGGCCGGGTCTGATGACGCTTCCAGTGATGCCGGGTCGCTCGGCCGGTTGGGGATGGGCATGCTGGGCGGGCTTGCCGCGGCGTCGGAGGATGCCGGTCCCGGTGGGCTGGGCGGTCCTTCCGGGCTGGCCGGTGCCGCCGGGCTCGGCGGTCCCACTGGGTCTACCGGTTCCATCGGGACCGGTGGGCCTGGCGGTCCTGGCGGGTTGGGCGGACTCGGTGGGCTCGCGGGGGTGCAGGAGCAGGGCGGGCCTGCCGGCGGTGCGGGGACTGGGGCGCTTCCGTGGCCGCCGGCTGAGCTGGCGAGTCCGGCGCAGGCGGTCGGTCCGGTCTCGGGTGTGCCGCCGTGGGCTACCTCTGCACCGACCGAATCTCCGGCGAACCCCGCTTGGCCGGCTCCGGGAGCCGACGCGGTTCCCTCGCCGGGACCGGCACCGATGTCCGACGCTCCGGGTGGCTCGATGCCCGGCGTTCCGGGTGGGGCGTTGGCGGGGACTCCGGGTGGGTCAATGGCCGGTGCTCCGGGCGGACCGATGCCGGGCGTTCCGGGCGGATCGATGTCAGGCTCTCCGGGTGGATCGGCGGCGGGCGCTCCGGGTGGGCTGATGCCCGGGGGGCCGGATGGGCTGATGGCGGGCGCTCCCGCTGAGGGGGCTCCGGGTGACGGGGCGCCGGCGCCGTGGGCGGCTCCGATGGGGCAGCCTGTCGGGGGCGGGGCGCCGGCCGCGGCGTCCGGCTACAGCCAGCAGAACAGTCCGCTGGACGCGCCACGGTTCACCCGCTCGGCACGTCCGGCCGGTATGCCGATGGCCGGTGGACCAGCGCCGATGATGCCGCCCGGTCAGCCGATGACGCCGGGAGCGGGACAGCCGCCGATGCCGCAGCCCGGCGCCCAGGACATGGCTGCGATGGGCCAGCCGGGTGCGCAAGGCACCCCCACGGGCCAGCCGGGCGTTCCGAATGCGCCGATGGGCCAGCCGGGTATCCCTGGTGCGCCGTTGGGGCAGGCGGGCCTCCCGGGCGCGCCGTTGGGGCAGGCGGGCGTTTCGGGCGCGCCGATGGGTTCGGCCGGTGGTCAGGTGGCGCCGTTGGGGCAGCCTGGTGCTTCAGGAACGCCGAGCGGGCAAGGTTCTCCGATGGGGCAGCCCGGCGCCGGGATGTCGGCCGGGCAGCTGGGCGGACAGGGCGCTCCGGCCGGGCAGCCGGGTGCTCCGGCGATGCCGATCGGGCAGGCCGGTGGGCCGGGTGTCGCCGGCGGCCAGGGAACGGGCTCGATGGGCCATCCGGGCTCGCCAGGCGCTGCGGCGGGGCCGGGTGGAGCCGGTGGGGACTTCCTGCCGTCCGCGGCGGTGATGACCGGGCAGATGCCGGCTGCGGGGCAGCAGAACCCGCCGTTGGCTCCCGTCCCGGCGGGGGCGGCCCATCCCGGCCTGCAGCCGCCGGACATGGGCCAGGCGCGCCCGGGGCTGCAAGCTCCGGACATGGGGCAGGCGCGGCCCGGACTTCAGGCTGCGGGCAGCGGGCTGGCGGGGCCGGGACTTCAGGCTGCGGGCAGCGGGCTGGCGGGGCCGGGACTTCAGGCTCCGGGCAGCGGGCTGGCGGGGCCGGGACTTCAGGCTCCGGGCAGCGGGCTGGCCGGGTCGGGACTGCAGGCTCCGGACATGGGGCAGGCGCGGCCAGGACTGCAGGCTCCGGACATGGGGCAGCAGAGTCCGGGGGCGCCTCGTTCCGGGCTGCAGGCGCCGGACATGGGGCAGCACAACCCGCCCACGCCCGGGCCGGGCATCGTGCGTTCCGGGCTGCAGCCGCCCGACATGGGGCAGCACAACCCGCCGTCGTCGGGGGCAGCTGCGCCTCGTTCCGGGCTGCAAGCGCCGGACATGGGGCAGCACAACCCGCCCACGCCCGGGCCGGGCATCGTGCGTTCCGGGCTGCAGCCGCCGGACATGGGCCAGCACAGCCCGGCCGCTCCGGTCGCGGAGTCGTCCGGTGCGCCGATGGACGAATCGAACGCACCCTCCGGCCTCCCGGGCCGGGGAGCGCCTTCGCTGGCCGCCCGCCCGGCGTCCCTGCCGTCCGAGGACGGTCCGGAAGACCCGGCCAGCGCCCCGAGCGGCCTGCCGCGTCGCCAGTAGTGCCTCGGGCGTTCCGGTCCCGGCGTAATCGGGGGTGATGGCGCCGGTGGTCACCTGAGGTGGAGTCTGCCGGTGGAGGGTCACTCGGGACCGTGCGCACCTGCTCCGCCCGGCGGTCGCCGGGCGGTCCGGTGTCCGGCGGCGGTCGCGGGCAGCCACGGGAGGGGCAGCTGCGCCTGTCCGGGCCCGAGGCCGTACAAAAAAGGCATCCGTGAGCAAACCGGCAACATCGCGGCAGCGAGGGGCGGCCGTGAGCGAACAAGGGATCGTTGCGGCAGCGAGGGGCGGCCGTGAGCGGACCAGGGATCGTTGCGGCAGCGAGGGGCGGCCGTGAGTGGACCAGGAACGTTGCGGCAGCGCTGGCGGTTTTGAGCGAAGCGGCAGCGAGGGGCGGCCGTGCGGGAAACGGCGGGTGCAGGCGGATCCCCGGTGGCGGCGGTTGAGTTTCGCGGGGATCAGGTCAGGCAGGCGGCCAGGTCAGGCCGGGGGGCAGGTCAGGCCGGGGGTCAGGTCAGGGCGGGGATCAGGTGGGTCCAGACGATTTTGCCGTCGGTGATCGGGAGGACGCCCCAGGCGGCGGAGAGTTCGCGGACCAGGCGGAGGCCGCGGCCGCCGGAGTCGGTGAGGCCCGGGTCGAGCTGGCGGGGCATGGTGCGGCTGCCGTCGCGGACCGCCATGGTGAGGCGGCCGTCGCGGACGGCCAGGGTGAACTCCATGGTGGTGTGGGCGTGCCGGACCACGTTGGCGACCAGCTCGGTGGCGATCAGCGTGGCGGTCGCGGCGAACTCGGTGCGCTGCCAGCGGGCGCAGGCCTGGTCGACCAGGTTGCGGACCTGGCGGCAGGCTTCCGGGACCGGGCGCAGGCGGACCCGGATGGTGTCCGGCGCCGGCTCGGTGGTCGCCTCGGCCAGGGCGGCCTCGCAGTCCACCGCCATCTCGACGCCGGCGCAGTCCGGGGTGGCGGCGAGCGCGGCGGACGTGCCCGGGTCGGCGCCGCAGACGACGATCGGCACGTTCGGGAACTCGGCGGTCTGGCAGACCACTGAGCCGAACGTGCCGAAGGCGATCGGGTCGGCCACCCTTAATCGGGTCACGTCGAGCAGCAGTTTCACCGGTTGTCCGGCCAGGCTACGGCGGACCGCGACGCCGAGTGCGTCGCCGGTGAGCCGGTCCAGGGTGCCGCTGACGGTCAGCACCGCCACCGGGAGGTCCCGTTCCGGCCGGCAGACCAGCTGGCTGGGCATCGGTCCCCCTCCCCTGACGGTGGGCTGTCGTCACAGCAGGTGCCCGGCGTCACCGGGGGGCAAACCACCGGGCCGGGCGGAATCTCGTGGGGGCGGCACGTGGGAGTCCGGCCGATGGCCGTCAGCGAAATAAAGTACCGTTGCGCGCCATGGGTGTGTCGCAGCGATTCAAGAACCGATTCCGCAAGTTTTTGCAGCGCCCGGGCACGACTGTGGACCTCGGCCCGCTGTCGAAGCGCCTGGAGCCGATCGAGGCCCGCGAGGAGGCGCTGAAGGAGCTGGACGACGCGGCGCTGACCGACGCCGCCCGCGAGGCCTCCGACTATACCGAGATCTGCGCGATCGGCCGGGAGGCGGCGTTCCGCGCGATCGGCCAGCGGCCGTACGACGTCCAGCTGCTCGGCGCGATGGCCCTGCTCGACGGCCGGGTCGCCGAGATGGCCACCGGTGAGGGCAAGACGCTCACCGCCACGATCGCCGCGTACGGCCACACCCGCCTGGGCAACGGCCCGGTGCACGTGCTGACCGTCAACGACTACCTGGCCAAGCGCGACGCCGAGTGGATGGAGCCGATCTACACGCTGCTCGGCCTGACCGTCGGCTCGGTGACCGAGTCGATGACCCCGGAGGAGCGGCGCGAGGCGTACGCCGCCGACGTCACCTACGTGTCGGTCTCCGAGGCCGGTTTCGACTACCTGCGCGACCAGCTGGTCACCGACGTGGCCGACCGGGTGCAGCGCGACCTGGCCACCGCGATCGTCGACGAGGCCGACTCGATCCTGATCGACGAGGCCCGGGTGCCGATGGTGCTGGCCGGTTCGACGTCGACCGAGAGCGACCCGGTGCACGAGGCCGCCGCGCTGGTCAAGACGCTGCGCAAGGGCAAGGACTACGAGGTGGCCGAGGACGGCCGCAGCGTGGCCTTCACCGAGGCCGGCCTGAAGAACGTCGAGGAGCAGCTCGGCGGCGTCGACCTGTACGCGGACGACCAGGTCGAGCACCTGTCCGCGGTGAACGTGGCGCTGCACGCGCACGCCCTGCTGCGCCGCGACGTGGACTACATCGTCCGCAACGGCGGCGTCGAGCTGATCGACGAGATGCGCGGCCGGGTGGCCCAGCGCCGTCGCTGGCCGGACGGCCTGCAGGCGGCCGTGGAGGCCAAGGAGGGGCTGTCCGCGACCGCCGAGGGCGAGGTGCTGAACACCATCACGGTGCAGGCGTACATCGCGCTCTACGCCACCGTCTGCGGGATGACCGCGACCGCGGTGCACGTCGGCGAGCAGCTCCGGGAGTACTTCAAGCTCGAGGTCGCGGTGGTGCCCTCGAACACGCCGAACATCCGCGAGGACGACCCGGACCGGATCTACTCGGCGCACGAGACCCGCGACGAGGCGCTGGTCGAGGAGATCAAGATCGCGCACGACAAGGGTCGCCCGGTGCTGATCGGGACCCTGGACGTGCAGGCCTCCGAGACGCTCGCCGCGCAGCTGGCCAAGGCCGGCGTGCCGTGCAACGTGCTGAACGCGAAGAACGACGCCGAGGAGGCGGCGATCATCGCGGAGGCCGGCGCGATCGGCGCGGTCACCGTCTCCACCCAGATGGCCGGCCGCGGTGTCGACATCCGGCTGGGCGGCAGCGACGAGGCCGACCGGGACCGGGTGGTCGAGCTGGGCGGGCTCTACGTGATCGGCGCCGGCCGGCACGACAGCCGCCGGGTCGACGACCAGCTGCGTGGCCGGGCCGGCCGGCAGGGCGACCCGGGCGCCTCGGTGTTCTTCGTCAGCCTGGAGGACGAGCTGGTCACCCGGCACGCCGGCGACATCCTGCCGGCCTCGCCGCGGATGGACATGGACGGCGTGGTGCACGACCCGCAGGTGGACTACGCGGTCGAGCACGCCCAGCGGGTCGCCGAGGGCGTCAACCACGAGATCCACCGCAACACCTGGCGGTACAGCGTGGTGATCGAGCAGCAGCGGCTGCTGCTGGCCGAGCGCCGGGAGCGGCTGCTCACCTCCGAGGTGGCCGCGATCATGCTGCTGGAGAAGTCGTCGGAGAAGGCCAAGGAGACCGACGAGGACGTGCTCTCCGACTCGGCCCGGGCGATCGCGCTCTACCACCTGGACCGGCTCTGGGCCGACCACCTGGCGTACCTGTCCGAGGTGCGGGAGGGCGTGCACCTGCGGGCGCTGGGCAAGCTGGACCCGCTGGACGAGTTCCACCGGTCCGCGGTGCCGGCCTTCCAGGACCTGCTGACCAAGGTCGAGGAGCGGACCATCGAGACGTTCGAGGAGGTCGACCTCAGCGACGGCTGGCAGCCGGACCGGGCGGAGATCGTCCGGCCGAGTGCGACCTGGACCTATCTGGTGCACGACAACCCGTTCGGCTCCGAGCTGGACCGGTTGATCGCCGCGGTGGGCCGCCGGCTCACCGCGGGTGGCTGATTTCACCTGAGTTTGTACGACTAAGGGGCGCCGCGGATTTCGCGGCGCCCCTTCGCTGTGCTCCGGCCCAGGTCAGCCGCATGGCGTTCGGCAATGCTTAATGCGGCTGACAGAAAACGTTCCCGGAATGCATTCGTGTTACCGGGAACAATATGGAACATCTTTCTCACACTGTGGATCGCGGCTTGACCCGCAAAGCGGACGACCGGAAATATCAGGCCCGCTTTGCCTACGGTGAGGTATTCACGGCGATGGGGATCATGGGGGGTCGTGAAGTTCCTCAGCGATCGAGCATATTCGCTTGCCGCTGCAAATTCTTGGGGGATCAATCAATGCCGGTCAGCGCATTGTCGCCGCGTGCCGATCGTCGTTCAGCGGGTCCGGGCCGTGGCTCGACCAGCCGGCGTCCCGAGCCGGCGCTGACCGTGACGCTCGCCATCCCGCTCACCGGGGACGCGGTGTCCCCACAGGCGCACCGGCTGCTGGCCGCCGTCCGTGAGCTGGTCGAGCTCAGCCGCGGCACGGTGACCGTCGAGTCGGCCGCGGCGCCGGTCGAGCCGGATCCCGAGCCGATCCCCAGTGGTCCCGAGGTGCGGCTGCTCACCGGCTCCCGCCAGGTGCTGCTGGACGGCGAGCCGGTGCCGCTCACCCGGCTCGAGTTCGACCTGCTGCTCTACCTGGCCGAGCGGCCGCGCCGGGTGTTCAGCCGGGCCCAGCTGCTGGCCGGGGTGTGGGGTTACGAGCGGGCTGGGGAGCGCACGGTCGACGTGCACGTCCGGCGGCTGCGGCTCAAGCTGGGCGCCAGCGTGCCCGCGGTGACCACCGTCTACGGAGTGGGCTATCGGCTGGCCGACGAGGCCCGGATCACGGTCATGCCGCACGATTGAGGCATGCGCGCCACCCCCGTCTCGTTCCCCGTGCTCGTCGAGGATCTCGCCGATCGGCTGGTCGGTCGGGAATCCGACAGTAGGGTCCGGGTGGCCGTGGACGGCGCCGACGCGGCCGATCCGGCCCGGCTCGCGGACGCCCTGATCGACCCGCTGCGGGTCCGCGGCCGCCCGGCGGTCCGCATCGACACCAGGGACTTCCTGCGGCCCGCCTCGCTGCGCCTGGAGTTCGGGCGGACCAATCCGGACTCGTTCTACGCCGGCTGGTTCGACGAGGCCGGCCTGATCCGCGAGGTGCTCGACCCGGCCGGCCCGGGCGGCTCCGGCCGGATCGTCACCCGTCTCTGGGACGCGACCGTGGACCGGGCCGCCCGGGAGCCCTACCGCGACCTGCCGGACACCGCGATCGTGCTGGTCAGCGGCCCGCTGCTGCTGGGCTCCGGGCTGCCCTTCGACTTCACCGTCCACCTTGCGGTCTCGGCCGCCGCGCTGGACCGGCGGACCGCGCCGGCGGACCGCTGGACGCTGCCCGCCTTCGCCCGGTATGCGGACGAGGTGGCCCCGCAAACCTTCGCCGACGTGGTCGTCCGGGTCGATGATCCCCGGCATCCGGCCCTGGTCACAGCGATCGGGTGATCGTCGGCACAAGAACCGCTCGCTGAGTCCGTGGCGGAACTGACCACTGACAGTTATGCTCCGGTTACTTTTTCGCGGGGGCCCCGGTTTGGGACCCCCGGCGGTGGGTATCAGGCGGCTCCACAGGCTGAGCCAGTCGCCCACCGGCTGGGGCTTAGGGAAGGGCAGGGGGACTACATGCTCGTCAACGGTGCTGTTGTAGCCGGTAAGGGCGCCAGCGCGGCGAAGGGACGCTCGACCGAGGAGCTCGAGCAGATCCGGGTGCTCCTGCGGACCAGGTTCGAGGAGCTCGACGCGGAGTATGAAGAGGCGGTCGCCCAGAGCCACCGGCTGCGGCTGGTCGAGATCGGCGACTCGGCCGGCGACGACCAGGCCGACAGCGGGTCCAAGACGGCGGAGCGGGACGCCGCCGGGTCGCTGCTGCGCACCCTCCTCGACCGTCGCACCCAGGCGGAGTACGCGATGCAGCGCCTCGAGGACGGGACGTACGGGAACTGTGAGGGGTGCTCCAACCCGATCCCGGTGGAGCGGCTCGAGGTGTTCCCATCGGCCACCACGTGTGTGAACTGCAAGCAGGTCCGGGAGCGCCGGGCGAGCTGAGCCGTTTCCGGTGCCCGTTTCCGTGCGGGCGGTGGCGGGCACCGGTAACCCATGGCGAACATCCGGATCGGGACCTGTGGCTGGACCGACAAGACGCTGATCGCGTCGGGGTGGTACCCGTCGACCGCGGACAACCCGGAGAAACGCCTGGCGTACTACGCCCGGCAGTTCCCGCTGGTCGAGGTGGACGCCACCTACTACGGCCCGCCCAACGAGCAGACCACGAGGTTGTGGGCGCAGCGCACGCCGGACGACTTCACCTTCAACATCAAGGCGTTCAGCCTGTTGACCGGGCATCCGACCAAGGTGTCCGCGCTCTACAAGGACCTGCGGCCGGAGACCACGAAGAAGAACGTCTACCCGCAGGATCTGCCGCCGCAGACGTACGAGGAGGTCTGGAGCCGGTTCCTGACCGCGCTGGACCCGCTCGCCGAGGCCGGTAAGCTCGGGGCGCTGCTCTTCCAGTTCCCGCCCTGGTTCGGCATCCGCAAGTCCAACAAGGAGTACCTGCTGGAGGTGGCCGCCCGGTGCAAGCCGCTGCGGCCGGTCTTCGAGTTCCGCAACGCCTCCTGGTTCGACGGTGGCAACCAGGACGAGACGCTCGACTTCCTGCGCAACCACCGGCTGCCGTTCGTCGCGGTCGACATGCCGCAGGGGCACAAGTCGTCGGTGCCGCCGGTGGTGACCGCGACCGCCGATCTGGCAGTGGTGCGTTTCCACGGGCATAGCGACAAGTGGACGAGTCACGACATCCACGAGAAGTTCCTCTATCGCTATTCCACCGAGGAACTTGCAGAGTGGGTGCCGAAACTGCGCACGCTCGCCGATGAGGCCAAGACCACACATGTGTTGATGAACAATTGCTACTCCGATTATGCGCAGCGGAATGCTTCAACCTTCATGGAACTGCTGGGGGATGACTGACCGCCGTCCCGCGGCGTTCGGCCAGCCGGATGAAGGCGTCCGCGTCGATCACCGCGGCCCCGCCCGGGTCGTTGTTGAAGTAGACGTAACCGTCCGGGCCCAGCCGGTCCAGCCAGGACCGCAGCGCCGACCGCCCGTAACGCGGCCACGGCTGGGCAGCGCCCTCGTGGAACCGCAGATAGCCGAAATCGGCGGTCCGCCACAGCGGGGTGACCGGCCGGCCCTTCCGGTCCGCCCAGCACAGCGCCGCACCGTGGCGGCGCAGCAGCTTCTCGCAGTCCGCCGTGAACCAGCTGGGATGCCGCGGCTCCACCGCCACCCGCACCTCGCCGGGGAACAGGCTCAGCGTCTCGTCCAGCGCGCCCAGGTCAGCCCGAAGGTTCGGCGGCAGCTGCAGCAGCACCGGGCCGAGCTTGTCGCCCAGCCCGGCCGCCCGGTCCAGGAACCGGGCCACCGGCTCGGCCGGCTCGCGCAGCCGCTTGATGTGGGTCAGGTAGCGGCTCATCTTCACCGCCACGACGAAACCCTCCGGGGTACGCTGCCGCCACTGCTCGAAGGTCGTGCGTTCGGGCAACCGGTAGAACGCGTTGTTCACCTCGACGGTGGCGTACCGGCCCGCGTAGTGCTCCAGCCAGAGCCGCTGCGGCAGCTTCTCCGGGTAGAGGCCACCACGCCAGTCCTTGTACTGCCATCCGGACGTTCCTATCCACAGCACTCTGTCCGGATACCCAGGAACGCTGGTTTTGTGCCCGGGGCAGGGGTAGAACGAAGACATGACCGACGCGAACGACGAGCCGGACACCCGCCTGGCCCCGCCGGGCGAGCAGGCCGGCCCCGAGTGGGAATCCGGCGGCGACCTGGAGTACGACGAGGCGCACGGCGCCGGTGACCACCTGGACGTGCCGCCCGGCCTGGTCGAGGAGGCCGAGCGCCGCCGCAGCCTGGCCAAACCCCGCTAGCGGCCGCCCGACGCGTACTGCGTGGCGGTGAACAGCAGCATCGCCGTGACCAGACCGGTCACCAGGATGGTGACCACGGTCGCGGTGTCCAGGCCGACCTTGCGCCGGTCGGCCACCAGTTTCGCGCCGACCACGGCGAGCACCGGGCAGGCCAGCAGCACCAGCAGCGCCACCACCGGCGCCGCCTGGTGCCAGTCGCCGGTGGAGACCGCCCCGGTGTCCCGCAGCACCTGGTTCAGCAGGGCGCCGACGATGCCCCCGGCCAGCCCGAAGATCCAGAAGAGCACCTTGACGCCGAAGGTGATCGGCCGGGCCGGCGGCGTCCACTTCACCTTTTTCTCCACCTCGGCCAGGTAGTCCTCGGCCTCCAGCTCGGACCGCTGCCGGGGGATGCTGGCCGGCGGCAGCTTGCCGAACCGCTCGGCGACCGGGCCGACCCGGTGCACGTACTCCGCCCACAGGCCGGCCGCCCGCGCGTCGACCTCCTCCAGGTCACGCTGCGCCGCGCGGACCGCCCGCTGGGCCGCGCGGGCCTGCTCCTCGGCGGCCGCCACCTGCTCGTCGGCGGCCGCCCGCTGCTCGGCGTGCCACTCGACCGCCTCGGCTCGCAGGTCGGCGGCCCGCTGGTCGAGCGTGGTCAGCCGGCGCAGGACGGTCCGGTAGTCGGCCCGCTCGAAGTCGGCCGGTTGCAGTTCGCTCATGAGGCACCGTAGGGGATCATCACCTCGGCGCCGCGGTGCACCGAGCGGTCGAAATGCAGCGCCCGCCACGGCCGCGGGTACCAGTTCGGCGCGCCGGCCCCGGGATAGTACGGCGCCAGCTCGCTGCCGTGCACGTCGAGCGCCACCCAGGCGCCGATCGGGTCGGTCCGGGAACCCTGCCCGCCGAGCGTGTCCCGCAGCAGCCCGGCCCCGCGCCACCAGCCCAGCACGTGCAGCCGCCGCTCCGGGCCCTGGCGCAGCACCGTCCGCAGCTGGTCCAGCGCCGCCTTGCCGCCGGGCAGCGCGTCCGCCGCGTAGAGCAGGAGGAAATGCGGGCGGTCGGCGGGCCAGGCCGCGGTCGACTCGGCGGCGGCGTCCTCCAGCAGCCAGTCGACGTTCGACGCGTCGTACCAGCCGCAGTCCGGGATCCGGGCGTGCAGAGCTTCGGCGTACGACTGGGCGTCCTGATCGAAGCAGGCGATCGAGAACCGCGCCCCGTCCCGCTGGAACTGCGCCGCGAGCGACCGGCCGGCGGTGGCCAGCACCGCGCACGCCTCCTCCACCCGGGTGCCGAGCACCGCCAGGTTGCGCCCCGGCGCGCGGCGCAGCACGGTCCGCGCCGACCGGGACATCACGTCGATCGTCTCGCCGAGCAGCGCCACCGGGGCCGGCGAGTCCTCCGCCACCAGCGCCCGGAAGTCCGGGCTGTTCTCCAGCTTGGGCTGCACGTCACCGTCGAACAGCCGGGGCGGCAGCTCGCCGGGCGGCAACTTGCGCCACAGCCGATGCTGCAACGCGCTCCACTGCTCCCGGTCACCGGCAGCCGGCACCCGGACGATCTGGTTGGCCTCGGCCGCGCCGGAATCCGAGTTGACCACCGCGTGGTAGCGCTGCAGCGAGTCGGCCGCCGAGTTCTGCTCGGCCAGCACCCGGCGGGCCCGGGGCAGCGCGATCCGCAGGGTGAACTGGGCGACCAGCGCCGGCCGGCCCCACAGCGCCTCGATGCCGGAGATGTCCTGGCTGGCCAGGATCAGATGGATGCCCTGCGACCGGCCCCGCCGGGCCAGGTCCTCGAGCAGGTCGACGGCCTCGGTGGTGACCGCGTCCCGGCCGGCCAGCAGCACCTGGAACTCGTCGACCACCGCGACGATCCGCGGCCACACCCCGGTCGGGTCCTCGGCGCGCAGCTCGGCCAGGTTGGTCACCTCGTGCTGCTTCGCCGCGTCCGCCCGGCGGCGCAGCTCGGCCCCGAGGAACCGGAGCAGGGCCAGGCCGAACTCCCGGTCGGTGTTCACGTTCACCCCGACCAGCCGGACGTGCGGCAACCAGCTCTGGTCCCGGCGGCCCGGCGCGAACCGGGCGAAGGACACCCCCTCCTTGAAGTCGAGCAGGTAGAACGCCAGCTCGGCGGGGGAGTAGCGGGCGGCCAGGGCGCCCATCCAGGCATAGATCAGGTTGGTCTTGCCGGTGCCGGACGGGCCGGCGATCAGCGCGTGCGGCGGGTAGTCGCTGAGCGTCACCTGCACCCGGGTGCCCTGCGGGCTGTCGCCGAGCGGCGCGGTCAACCCGGTCGCCGAACTCTCCCGCCACTCCTGCGCCGGATCCGGCAGCAGGCTGTCCAGCGCCACCGGGGCCGGGCCGGCGGCCACCGCCTCGGCGATCTGCCGGCAGGTGGCGGTCAGGATCGCCGGCGGCGGGCCCGGATCCAGCCGGACCGGAAGGTCCCCGGCACTGCCGATCCGCGCCTCCTCCCCGGGCGCCGCGGTGACGAACTCGATCCCCGGACCCGGCTCCACGGCCAGCCCGTGCACGATCAGGTGCACGCCGCAGGCCGCGCCGGTACGCAGCAGCCGGTCCAGCTGGACGCGCTCGTGCCGGTTCAGCTCGCCGGCGCCGAGCAGCACCGCCACCCGCCACGGCTCGGGCCGCCGCTTGGTGGCCGCGTGCAGCTCCCGCAGCGACGAGAACTCCCCGGCCAGGACCGTCTCGTTGATCCGCCGGACGTGCTCGACCAGCTCGTCGAGGAGACTGCCCAGCCCGTTCGGCGGGACGAAGGTGAGCACCCGGACCGGGGCCAGCGCGGCGAACCCGGCCAGCCCGCCCCCCAGGTGCTCCGGGTCGTAGCCGATCACCTGCACGGTGCCCGGCGCGCTGGTGCCCAGCGCGCGCAGCAGCAGCCCGGCCACCACGTCGTCGCCGAGTCTCCGGTCGCCGTGCACCACGACGTGCCCGTGGTCGAGCAGCTCCACCAGCGCCGGCACCTCCGGCGACTCCGGCGGGGCCGACGAGGCGTCCCACTGCCAGGGCCGCCCCGGCTCGGCCGGCTGATCGGCCGGACCCGGCGCGGTGGGCAGCAGCAACCGCCCGACCCGCAGCTCCGCGGCCCGCGGCAACGGCGTCGCCTCGAACGAGTGCCACGGCTCGCCGGCCGCGCCCGGCGCCGCCCGGTCAGCGGCCCCGGCCGCCGCCCCGGACAACGCGCTCAGCTCGGTGTCGTGCCACTCGGTGATCGACCGCAGCCGCTTGTCCCGCGCCTCGGCCAGCTTGCGCCGCCGGCTGCCGGCCGCCGCGGTGATCCGGTCGAGGCGCGCGAGCGCCGCGTCCGCCTCCCGCTGGGCGCGGGCGAGAGCGGTCTCCGCGGCCCCGAGCGCGTGTGACAGCCCGGCCCGGATCTCCATGACCTGCTGTTTGGTGGAATCAGCCATGACCCGCCGGCATCGTCGCAGTTGTCCAACCCCGTGGCATCATCGGCGCTGCTCACCGGCCTCGGCGCGGGGCGGGCGGACCGGCTCCGGCGCGTCCGGGTCGAGCGCCTCCGCGTCCCGGCCCAGCCGGGCCAGCAACACCCCGGTCAGCACGCTCGCGGTCACCGCGTTGTCCGCCGGATGCCCGGCCGGCCGGTGACCCTGCTGCGGCGCCGGAACCCGGCAGATCCGGTCGATCAGCGTCTCCAGCACGGCCGGTGAGGTGCCCGGCAGCAGCGCCCGGACCCGGCTCTCGGCGGCGGTCCGCAACCGGGGCACGTCCTCCGGCCGGGGCTCGTGCCCGAGCAGGTCGCCGGCTAGCCGGTGCAGCACCGGCGGGGTGACCGCGGACAGGCCGAGCCCGGTCGACGCGGTCACCGCGTGCAGCTCCCGGCCGAGCCGGGCGCGGTCCCCGGCCCGCACCCCGGCGGCGACCCGGCGCAGCAGCTCGGCGGTGGTCGCCCGGTCCGGCCCGGACTCCTTCTGATCTTTGGGCACGGGCTCGCCGGTCAGCTGGGCGACCCGCTCCTGCCACCACGGGCCGAGCCGCTCCACCGGCGGCTGGCCGCCGGGCTCGGCGGGACGCTCCGGCTCCGGGTCCGGTCGCAGCGCGGCGCGCCAGTCCTGACCCTGCGGGCGCCCCGGGTCGCCGCCCAGCCCGAGCGCGGCCAGATAGCTCTCGATCGCGTCCTCCGCGAGACGCAGCGCGGCGGCGGCGCGCTCCGCGTGCTCGGTGGCATTGCCGAGCTCGGGCACGCCCATCTTGTGCTCCGACGCCTCGCGCACCCAGTTCAGGATCTCGGTGGCGCTGCGCAGTTTCTCCAGCGCGGCGACGACCAGACCGTCGGGTAGCTCGTCGGAGGCGGCCCGGAGCCGGGCGCCGAGTTCCTGCAGCAGCGACATCGCGTCAGAGCGTCGCCGTGTAGGTCTGGGCGGCCTCGACCGCGACCAGCGTGGCGGTCAGGCATTCCTCGAGCTGCTGATCGGCCTGCGACAGCGACGCCTTGGCCGTGTCCACGGCGTCGTGCGCGCTGCCGTCGAGCGCCGCGGCCAGGCTCTGCTGGGCCTCGCCGAGCTTCTCACGAGCCGCCTGTATCGCCGCCTGCCCCTCGTTCACCTGCTGGAGCGCGGCGTCCACAGCCGCTCTGACCTCGGCGACACTGGCCACCCGTTCGGCCTCCTGTAACTCAACCCACTTGCGACACAGCCTAACGCCCAGCTCGGGACCCGCCCGCCCGGGCCGCGCCCTTTTGCCCATCACTGACACAAAAGACGCACCACCAGTCCGACGATCGACACCAATGATCGCCCTGGTGACACCCTGTTTCTTACCCCGTCCATTGTGGATCATGCCGACTTCCCGGCAGCCGCCACCCCCACCCGAACGCCTGACCACCCTGCCCCGCAGCCCCGCGCCGCACCCCTCACGCCGCCCAGCCTCGCTCGACAATCTCCCCTCTGGCCACGCCGCTGCCCTCGGGTCACGCCGCTGCCTTCGGGCCACGCCGCTGCCCTGGGCCGCGGCGCTGCCCTGGGCCGCGGCGCTGCACTGCTTCTACCGCGGCACTGCGCTGGCCTACGCCGGCCCGGGGCTGCCCGTCCCGTCCCCGCGCGCCAACCCCACGCCGGCCGTGGTGCTGCGTTGGCCACGCTGCCTCGGCCCACGGCGCCTGCCGCTTCCTGGCGCGACAAGCCACGCCGGGCCACGGTGCTTCCGGCGGTCACGGTGCTGCCTCGGGCCGCGGCGCCTGCCACGCCCCGGTCCGACGACCCACGCCGGGCCGCGGCGCTGGCTTCGGGCACGGGTGCTGTCCCGGCCCGTCCCGCGCCGTAGCCAACCCTTGCGCGACGCCGACGCCGAGCCACGGCGCTGCCCAGGGGCCCCAATGCCCCAGGGCGCTGCCTGGCCGCCGGACCGGACAGAGTGGTGCGGCGCCGGGGGGTGTTGGACGAGCGGCATGGGCGAGGGATGTTGAGCGAGGGGCGCTGAGCGAGCGGCGCTGGACGCGTGGCGCAGCGAGCGGTGCTGGGTGCGGCGTATGGGCGCGAGGGTTGTTGGCCGTGCGGCGCTGGACGAGGGGTGTGGACCGAGCGGGGCTGGGCGCGGAAGGGACGCTGGCGTCGGCGCGAGGTGGCGTGGGCTCGGCAGTGGCGGTCGGCGCTGGTTGCGGCGTCGTGTGGCTAGCGGGGGACCGAGGACGGGCCGCGGATCTCGGCGCCGAGGTCGATCGCCCGGGAGCGCAGGCCACGGTCGGCGGTCACCACCACGATGGGGCGGCTGGCCGCTTCGGCGCGGACCAGGTCGATGATTTTGTCGTCGCCCGAGCCGGAGGCACGTTCGATCCGGATGCCGGACGGCGCCTGCGGGATGTCCCGGGCTTTGCCCTCGACCACCAGGACCACCTCGATCGGCGCGGGGAGCCCCGGCAGGCCGGTGGTGGGGAGCGGCGCGAGGCTGTCCCGGAGCCGGATGGCGGCGCCGGCGCGGTCGCGCCACCAGCCGTCCGGGACGGAACCGACCACGTTCGCGCCGTCGACGATCACCAGCGGGATCGGGGAGCCCCCGGACACCGGCTCCGGAGCGGGCGCCGCCTCCGGCTCGGACGCAGCCTCCGAGCCGGCGCGGGAGGAGCGGGCGTCAAAGCCGCCGGCCGAGGAGGGGCGTGCGGCGGGGGACCCTGCCCGGGAGGGCGTGGGGGAAGTGTCTGCCGGAGAGGAAGCGGCGCGGGAAGAGGTGGCGGGAGAGTCTGCGCCGGAAGAAGCGGCGCGAGAGGACGTGGCGGGAGAGTCTGCGCAGGAAGAAGCGGCGCGGGAAGGCGTGGGGGAGGGGTCCGCACCCGAGGAAGCGGCGCGGGCGGGCGTGGGGGAAGAGCCCGCGCGCGAGGAAGCCGCTTGCGAGGAGGAGGCGCGGGAAGAGGCGGGTCGGGAAGCGGGGGCGGCTGCTGGGCCGGGAGTGGCGGATTCCGGATCCGGGGAGGGTGCGGATGTCGGGGGAGACTCCGGTTCGCCGGACACGGGCAGGGGTGATGTGGCTCCCTGAAACGGGGACTCCGGAGACACGGGCGGGGGTTCGGGGAAGGCGGGTTCCCGGAAGACCGGCGCCAGGGAGCCGGAGGCGGGTTCCTGGGGTGCGGACATAAGTTGAGCCTACCCGTATCAACTTTTCGCGGAAATCGGGAATCGCCGCACCGCCTCACGCGCTTCTAACAAGCGGCGGCGGGCGTTTGCGGCTCCCGACCCCGGGTAGGCCGGATGTCGCCGCTGGTGGAAGTACCAGGAGAAGAGAGACTGATGAGCATCGGACCGTTGGGGCCGGGTGGACCCGGTCAGTGGGACGACCTGTTCGCGCGCTTCTTCGGTGCGGCGGAGCCGCGCCGGGCGGCGCAGCGGATCGACATCGCGCGCTACATGAGCAACGACGCCCGGCAGGTGCTGGCGGATGCCGCCCGGCGGGCCGCCGACCTCGGCGCGCACGACGGTGGCCTGGCCGACCTGGACACCGACCACCTGCTCTGGGCCGTTCTGCAGCAGGAGCCGATGAAGCAGACCGTGCGCCGGGCCGGCGCCGACCCGCAGGCCCTGCTCACGGAGCTGGAGGCCAAGCTGGGTGACGACGCCAGCCGCACCGCCGCGGCCAACCGGCGCGCCGAGATGGGCGCGGCCGGCCGGGACAATGGGCCGGAGCAGGTCGCGCTGACCCCGGCGGCCAAGCGGGCGCTGCTGGACAGCCTGCAGATCTCCCGGGCGGTGGGCGCCTCCTACATCGGGCCGGAGCACATCCTGATGGCGCTCGGCCTGAACACCGACTCGGTCGCCGGGCGGCTGCTGGCCGGCCGGCTCGACCCCCGCGCCATCCCGAACCAGGAGGCCCCGGCCGGTCCGGTCGGCGGCGGCCAGGGCGGCTCCCGTGGCGGGTCGCGCGGCGGCGGGCAGACCCCGACGCTGGAGCAGTTCGGCGTGGACCTGACCGAGGTGGCCCGGCGCGGCGAGATCGACCCGGTGATCGGCCGGGCCGAGGAGATCGAGCAGGCCGTGGAGATCCTGTCCCGGCGCACCAAGAACAACCCGGTCCTGATCGGTGAGGCCGGCGTCGGCAAGACCGCGATCGTCGAGGGCCTGGCCCAGCGGATCGTGGACGGCGAGGTGCCGCTCACCCTGCAGGACAAGCGGGTGATCCAGCTGGACCTGGCCGGTCTGGTGGCCGGCACGCGCTACCGCGGCGACTTCGAGGAGCGGCTGCGCAAGGTGATCGACGAGATCCAGTCCTCCGGGGACGAGCTGATCGTCTTCATGGACGAGATCCACACCCTGGTCGGCGCCGGCGGCGGCGGTGGTGAGGGCGGCGGGATGGACGCCGGCAACATGCTCAAGCCGGCCCTGGCCCGCGGCCAGCTGCGGGTGATCGGCGCGACCACGCTGGACGAGTACCGGAAGAACATCGAGAAGGACGCGGCGCTGGCCCGGCGGTTCCAGCCGGTGCTGGTCGGCGAGCCCTCGGTGGAGGAGTCCGTGGCGATCCTGCGCGGGCTGCGGGACAACTACGAGGCGCACCACCAGGTACGGATCACCGACGAGGCGCTGGACGCCGCGGCGGTGCTCTCCGACCGGTACATCACCGACCGGTTCCTGCCGGACAAGGCGATCGACCTGATCGACCAGGCCGGCGCCCGGGTCCGGCTGCGCACCAAGATGCCGGACGCCGACCTGCGCGAGCGGGAGCGGCAGCTGGAGCAGCTGTCCCGGGACCGGGACCAGGCGGTGCACGCCGAGAACTACGAGGTGGCGTCGCAGCTGCGGGACCAGATCAACGAGCTGAAGGCACTGATCGCCGGGTCCGGCGCGGGCGCCGACGGGGTGCCGCGGGTGACCGACGCGGACATCGCCGAGGTGGTCTCCCGGGCGACCGGGGTCCCGGTCGCGCAGCTCACCGAGGCGGAGCGGGACCGTCTGCTCCGGCTGGAGCAGCACCTGCACGAGCACGTGATCGGGCAGGAGGACGCGGTGGTCGCGGTCGCCGAGGCGGTCCGCCGCTCACGCGCCGGGCTGGGTGACCCGGACCGGCCGGTGGGCAGCTTCCTGTTCCTCGGCCCGACCGGCGTCGGCAAGACCGAGCTGGCCCGCTCGCTGGCCGAGGCGCTCTTCGGCGACCAGGACCGGATGATCCGGCTGGACATGAGCGAGTTCCAGGAGCGGCACACGGTGTCCCGGCTGGTCGGGGCGCCGCCCGGATACGTCGGGTACGACGAGGCCGGGCAGCTGACCGAGGCGGTGCGGCGCCGGCCGTACAGCGTGGTGCTGCTCGACGAGATCGAGAAGGCGCACCCGGACGTGTTCAACATCCTGCTCCAGGTGCTCGACGACGGCCGGCTGACCGACAGCCAGGGCCGCACGGTCAGCTTCAAGAACGTCGTGCTGATCATGACGAGCAACCTGGGGTCGGACCTGATCAGCGGGACCACCCGCAGCGTCGGGTTCGGCGCGGCGGAGAACGGCCGGTCGCCCGAGGACGAGCTGCGGGACCGGCTGGACCGGCGGCTCAAGGAGCAGTTGCGGCCGGAGTTCATCAACCGGATCGACGAGATCATCATCTTCCGGCAGCTGGAGACCGATCAGCTGCGCAAGATCACCGAGATGCTGCTGGAGTCGACCCGGCGCCGGCTGCACGCCCAGGACGTGCGGCTGGAGATCACCACGGCCGCGGTGGACTGGCTGGCCGACAAGGGTTACCAGCCCGAGTTCGGGGCCCGGCCGCTGCGCCGGACCATCCAGCGCGAGCTGGACAACCGGCTGTCGACGATGCTGCTCGCCGCCGACCTGGCTCCCGGCCAGACGGTCCGGGTGGACGCCCGCGACGGCGCGCTGACCTTCGACGTGGAGTCCCCGACCCTGAGCAACCGCTGAGCATGGCGCGAGCCGAGGGCTGGACGAGCGTGCGCTGGACGAGCATGCGCTGACCAAGTCACGGGCTGAGCGAGTTCGAGAAGGGCACCGGACGCGGTCCGGTGCCCTTCTGCTTTTCCGTGACCACCCACGGGCAATGAAGGGCGGGCTGATCGCCCTGGACGCGCAGCGGCCAGATCAGCCCGCCCGTCCCGCGCGGGAGCATGCGATCCGCACCCGAGCGGACCTGCGTCAATGATGAACTTGATCTTGATTTTCCGGAGGGTGCGACGGTCACGCCGCTGCTTGCTCGCGGGTCCATTCGACATAGCCCTCGTTGCGGGCGATGACGTCCTGGTACGCCTCGCGGGCCAGCTCCAGCACCTTCGGCGCGAACCGGGCGGCCGGTGACTCCGGGTGCCAGCCGAGCAGCAGCCGCCAGCGCAGCGGCGCCCCCTTGAGCGGGCGGGTGGTGAGGCCCGCCGGTGGGCGGAAGGTCGGCTGGCACAGCCCGATCGCCACGCCCAGCTCGACCATGTCGATGCAGGCCCGGGCGTCGGTCTCGAGGACGCGGCGCGGGGTGAAGCCGGACCGGGCGCAGGCGGCCGCGAAGCAGGTCTCGAAGCAGCCGTCGCCGGCCGCCGCGGACCACTGCTCGGAGGCCATCTCGGCCAGGTCGACCTCGGTGCCCTTGGCCTGCGGATGGTCCTCGCGCATCAGCACGCAGACCGCGTCCACCGCGATGGTGTCCCAGACCAGGCCGTAGTCGGCCGAGGGCAGCGCGTCGCCGCAGACCCCGACCTGGGCGAAGTCCAGCTTGCCGTTGAGCACCATGGTGGCCAGCTCGTCGACGTAGTAGGACGCGTAGGTGGAGATCTGCGCCTCGGGCTGGTCGGCGGAGAGCCGGTGCAGCAGGTGGGCGAAGACCGGGCCGCCGATCGCGCCCATCCGGTAGCGGCTGAGCTGCTGGCTGCCGCCGGCCGCGAGCCGGGCCGCCTCGTCCTGCAGACCCTTCATCGCCGGCAGCAGCACCCGGGCCCGGGACAGCACCAGCTCGCCGAGCGCGGTGGGGCGGGCGCCGCGCCGGTCCCGGTCGAACAGCGGTCCGCCCAGCGTCCGCTCGATCCGCTGCAGTTGGGCGGTGAGCGCGGGTTGGGCCAGGCCGAGTTGTGACGCGGCCTTGGTGACGCTGCCGGTCTCCGCGATGGCGCAGACCACCTTCAGATGCCGCAGCTCCAGGTTCATAGCGTGACGTTAGGACTAGAAAGGGATCGAAGGCTAGACCTGTGGGCCGTGGAAAGATCGTCAGTTTGTGACAAGAAGGTTAAGTAGCGGGACGTTTTCTACCAAACGGTAACTAAGTAAACGCCAGTTTACAGATCGCGCGTATATGTGGTCCGGCCGGTGGCCACGTCGCGCAGCTTGTCGATCGCGCCGAGCAGCGGGTCGACCACCTTGTTCCACGGCGGGGTGGCCGGGGTGTGCGGGTGCGGGCGGGTCGGGGCGGCCTCCTCGGCGGTCTCCACCCGGTTGCCCAGCCGGATCATGTCATCGGCCGGGACCATCTGCTCCAGCAGGGGGAACAGCTCGGTCTCGTCGGCCTCGACGTGGCGGTGGATGGCCCGGGTCAGCTCGTCCCGAGCGGTGTCGTCCCGCATCAGCTCCAGCAGCGCGCGGTCCTCGGCCAGCTCGCGGTCGGCGATCCGGTCGCCGTCCGGGACCGCTTCGCGGATCGCCGGGTAGAGGTACTGCTCCTCAGCGGAGAGATGCCGGGAGAGGGTGGCGATCAGCACAGAATGCGACTTATCCGAGATGTCACCGGAGGCCAGGTCGAGGATCACCCGGTGCTGCTGGTTCAGGACATCGACGACGCTCCGCCCGGAGATGGTGCCACCCACCGGCGGTAGAGGGGGAAGATTCACGTCAGCCATGGGCCCGCGGTTACCCGCCGCGGCCCGCCCAGCAAACCTTGCTGGTAAGAAGGGCGGATGAACACCACCGCCGTGGACGAGGTCACCGGCCTCTGCCAGGATCTGCTGCGCATCGACACCACCAACACCGGGGACCCGCGGACCACCGTGGGCGAGCGGGCCGCCGCCGAGTACGTCGCGGAGAAACTCGCCGACGCCGGCATCGAGTCCCGCCTCCTGGAGTCGGCCCCGAAGCGCGCCAACCTGGTCGCCCGGATCCCCGGCGCCGACCGGTCGCGCGGCGCCCTGCTGGTCCACGGCCACCTCGACGTGGTTCCCGCGGACGCGAGCGAGTGGTCGGTCGGCCCGTTCTCCGGCGAGGTCAAGGACGGCTACCTGTGGGGCCGCGGCGCGGTCGACATGAAGGATTTCGACGCCATGGTGCTGGCCGTGGTGCGCGAGTGGCAGCGGACCGGCTACACCCCGCCCCGGGACATCGTGCTGGCGTACACCGCCGACGAGGAAGCCGGGATGGAGTACGGCTCGCAGTGGCTGGTGCAGAACCACGCGGACCTGTTCGAAGGCTGCACCGAGGCGATCGGCGAGGTCGGCGGCTACTCCTACACGGTCAACGACGACCTGCGGCTCTACCTGGTGCAGACCGCCGAGAAGGGGCTCGACTGGCTGCGGCTGCACGCGCACGGGCGGCCCGGGCACGGCTCGTTCATCCACGACGACAACGCGGTGACCGCGCTGGCCGAGGCGGTCTCGGCGGTCGGCCGGCACCGCTTCCCGGTGGTCGTCACGCCGACCGTGCGGGCGTTCCTGGAGCAGGTCAGCGAGGCGCTCGGGATCGACCTGAACCCGGACGACCCGGAGCTGGCCATCGCCAAGCTGGGCCCGATCGCCAACCTGATCGGCGCGACCATCCGGAACACCGCGAACCCGACCCGCCTCGAGGCCGGGTACAAGGACAATGTGATCCCGGGGAAGGCGTCCGCCACGATCGACTGCCGGACCCTGCCCGGGCAGGCCGAGTCGTTCCTGGCCGAGCTGCGCGACCTGATCGGCCCGGACGTGGAGATCGAGCACGTGCACCGGCAGCCGGCCGTGGAGACCGAGTTCGGCGGGCCGCTGGTGGAGGCGATGGGGGCGGCGCTGCGTGCCGAGGACCCGGGTGCGCGTACCGTGCCCTACTTGATGTCCGGGGGAACGGACGCCAAGGCGTTCAGCACCCTGGGCATCCGATGCTTCGGGTTCGCCCCGTTGCAACTTCCGCCCGACCTGAACTTCGCCGCCCTGTTCCACGGCATCGACGAGCGAGTGCCGGTGGAAGGGCTAAAGTTCGGCGTGCGTGTGCTCGACCGATTGCTCCGAAACAGCTGATTCCGGAAGGACCCCCAAACAAGATGAGCGACCAGAACGCTGAACTCGACGCCGCACTGGAGCGGGTCGTGGAGGCGGCGCGGGCGCACCTGGCGGCCGTCAAGGCGGCGGCCGGGCGCATCGACGACGACGACGTCTGGCAGGCCTACGTCGACCTGAACAACGCGTCGTTCGCCTACGACGAGAAACTTCTCGACGCGTACGGCGAGGTCACCCCGTGGGACGTCGAGTCGATCGACCCGGACGAGGCGGACCAGCGCTTCCTCGCCGGTGAGGCGGGCGACAGCGGGGCGGCGGGCGACGCGTACCCGCAGGTGATCTCGGTCCGGCAGCGTCGTGACTACCGGGTGCCGAGCGTCTCCGCCCTGCTGCGGGTCGCCGAGACCGCGCGCCGCAGCTCGGTGCCGGACGACGAGGAGGTCGGCCCGGTCGAGTCGGTCGGCGAGGCGGTGCTGGAGCTGCTCCAGGCCGGCGACGGCTCGCTCGCGTCGCTCGACGTGCCGGAGCTGGAGCCGCTCGACGGCCTGCTCACGGTCACCGAGGTGGAGGAGCCGCTGGACCTGGAGGCCTTCGACGACGCGGACGGGTCCGGCCCGTTCGCCCCGGTGGAGAGCGACCAGCTGGTGGGCAGGCTCGACGAGCACCCGTTCCTCCCCGACGACGAGGAAGACCACGCCGGGCACAACCATGCTTGATGGCCTCGCTCCGCTCGGCGGCATCGCGCCCCGGTGAGTCGTTGTCGAGGGCACCGAAAGCCCGCCCGATTGTGGTCGGGCGGGCTTTCTCAGTAACTCAGGCCGGGCTGCGGGGTGGGCTGGAGCCGGCGGCGGAGCATCACCTTGCGGGTGCCGTCCGCGAAGAGCTGGACCCTGGCCAGCTCCCAGCCGGAGAACTCGGCCTGGATGGCGAGCTGCGCCGCCGCGGTCAGACGATCGACATTCGAAGGCAACCGCAGCGGCGCGTATTCGTAGTCCATGCGATCTAATATGCTCCCGCCCGCGAGCCCGGCACCAGCCCCGCGGCCGAATCGACTCCCTGGTCACAAACCTCGCAGGGCGGGCGCCGCCGCAGGTGGTAGCCGTAGGCGGCGAGGCCGAGCGCGACCGACCACAGCGGCCAGAGCAGCATCGGCAGCACCGCGGCCCGGTCCTCGCCGGTGAACAGCTTCTCCGAGCCGTCCCCTGTGAACAGTGACACCGACGCGGACATCACGACCATCGCGACCAGGCTCGCCGGGATGGTGGCGAGGCGGATCGGCACCCGGCGGCCGAAGAGGCGCTCGCCCCACGGCCGGGTCAGGCCGATCGTCAGCACCGAGCCGACCAGGGCGAACGACGCCAGTCCGACGCCCGCCCAGACCAGTCCGGTGCGGTGCATGTCGGCGAGGAAGCCGGGGTCGATGCCGAGTGGGATGCCCAGGCCCCAGGCGATCCGGACGGCGGCGTACAGGGCCGGGATGACCGCCGCGACATAGGCCGCCACCCTGCCCCACCGCCGGGCCGCTTCCGGCTCGGTCCAGCCGCCGCTCACGGCGGTCCGGCCACAGGATTCACAAGCGTTGCGGGTACGCCGCAGCCAGCGCACCACCGCCCGGGTGACGAGCACCCCGCCGACGATCGCGTTCACCTCGTTGGCCAGCGCCCACGTGAAGATCACGCTGTAGTCGACCGGTGGCCACCCGAACGGGAACCCGCCGATCATCATCGGCAGGTACCCGGCGAAGGTCAGCGCCCGCACGTCCACCACGACGAACAGCAGCGCCGCCACGACCAGCCACAGGTAGCCGGCCAGCGCGGTCCGGGCGAACCGGCTCGGCCGATCGGTTCCGGCCATCGCGAGCAGGGCGACAGCCGCGAGGATCAGCACCCCGGCGAACAGCGGCGCGCCCACGTCGGCGTCCAGGGCGCGCAGCGGGCTGGACGAGTTGCGCGGGTCGCCCGGCCCGAACGGGAACCCGTGCCCGCTGACCGCCCAGCTCAGCGCCAGCGTGCCGGATCCGGCGGCCCAGCCGGCCGCCACCTTCAGTGCCGTGTTCGTCATGTCTCCACGGTCGCTGCCGCGACCCGCGCAAGGATCCCCGCGGCGAGGGGTCCGGCTCCCTCGTCAGGGGGAGATGAAGCCGGACTTGTAGGCCACGACCACCGCTTGCGTACGATCCCGCACCCCGAGTTTGCCCAGCACGTTCCCGACATGCGTCTTGATCGTCTCGACGCCGAGCACGAGCCGTTCGGCGATCTCCGCGTTCGACAGCCCGTCCGCCATCAGGGCCAGCACCTCGGCCTCCCGCGCGGTCAGCCCGGCGCCGTCCAGGTGCCCGTCCGGCTTGGCGTAGGCGGCGGCCAGGTTCTTGATCGCGGCCGGGAACAGCAGCGAGTCACCCCGGGCGACCACCCGGACGGCCTCCACGATCTGCTCCGGGCGGGCCCGTTTGAGCAGGAAGCCGCTGGCCCCGGCCTGGAGCGCCTCGTAGACGTACTCGTCGTTGGCGAAGGTGGTCACCACCAGCACCTTCGGGGCGTCCGCCGGGAACTTCGCCAGCACCAGCCGGGTGGCCTGAATCCCGTCGAGGCGCGGCATGCGTACGTCCATGAGAATGACGTCGGGCCGCAGGCGGAGCGCGGCCTGGACCACCTCGCTGCCGTCCCCGACCTCGCCGGCGACGGTGAGGTCGGGCTGGGCGCCGAGGATCGCGCGCAGCCCGGCCCGGACCAGTTCGTCGTCGTCGACGATCAGCACGCTGATCATCGGGGGAGCCTTGCCACGAGCCGCCAGTCGTCGCCGTCCGGGCCGGCCCGCAGCGACCCGCCGAGCAGCTGCACGCGCTCCCGCATGCCCTCGATCCCGTGCCCGCCGCCGGCGCGGCGCCGGGGCGCGGCGACCCGCCGGTTGCTCACCTCGATCAACAAGTCCTCCTCCTGACGGATCCGCAGGGTGACCGGCCCGGCTCCGTGCCGGGCGGCGTTGGTGAGCGACTCCTGCACGATCCGGTACGCCTCCCGGGACACCCGCGGCGACACGTCCACCTCGGCCAGGTCCGCCTCGACCTGGTCGGTGAGCAGCCGGTCCAGGTCGGCCAGGGTCGGCGTGGCGTGGTGGTCGGCGGCCTCGTCGCGCAGGATGCCGAGCACCGCGTCCAGCTCGCCGGCCGCGGACCGGCCGGTCTCCTCGATCGCGGCCAGCGCCCGCAGCGCGAACGCCGGGTCGCTGTCGAACACCGCCCGCGCCGCGCCGGCCTGCAGGGTCATCGCGGTCAGCGCGTGCCCGACCGAGTCGTGCAGCTCCCGGGCCAGCCGGTTGCGCTCGGCCAGCAGCCGCTCCCGTTCCCGCTGCGACGGCCCGAGCAGCACCGGGGCCATCGTGGCGGCCAGCGACCCCAGCCCGGCGATCGCGTAGATCGCGCCGGCCAGGATCAGCGGCGCGGCGAGCAGCCACCACCAGCCGCCGTTGCCCGGGGTCAGCGACTCGCCGCCGACCAGGGCGAGAACCCCGACCGGCACGACGACCAGCAGCACCGCGCCGATCGCCACCCCGGTGAGCAGGTGCAGCCCGAACCAGAGCGCGGCCCGCAGCCGGGTGTCCCGCTCCATCCGGTGGCCCCGGTCGTGGCCGGGCAGGTCGACGTCGAGCAGCGAGCGGGCGGCCGCGATCTCCAGCTCCCGGGTGCCGCCCAGGAACGGCGGGATCAGCGCGATCACCGCGGCGGCCAGCGCCACCAGCACGTTGCCGAACCGCGACCCGGGGGCGTCCAGGACGGCCCGGACGATCAGCCCGGTGCCCAGCGTGTAGGGCAGCGCCAGCACCGCGCCGAGCAGCAGGAACACCGCGCGCCGATAGGTGGCGGCACTGATCAGCGGGCGCAGCATCGGCTAGCTGAACCCGTGCGGGTCGCCGGTGCCCTCGCGCTCCGGATAGCCGACGTCGATCGCCGAGACGTCGTCCAGCGCGCGGGCGATCTCGGCCGGCAGCGTCAGGTCCTCGCTGCGCAGGGCGCCCTGCAACTGGCCGGCGGTGCGGGCGCCGAGGATCGGGGCGGCCACCCCGGGCCGGTCCCGGATCCAGGCCAGCGCCACCTCCAGCGGCGACACGCCGAGCCCGCCGGCCGCGGTGACCACCGCCTCGACGATGCTGGAGCTGCGCGGCTCCAGATAGGTCTGGACGAACGGCGCGTAGTGCTCGGAGGCGGCCCGCGAGTCGAGCGGGCGGCCGTTGCGGTACTTGCCGGTGAGCACCCCGCGGCCGAGCGGCGACCAGGCCAGCACGCCGAAGCCGAGCGCCGCCGCGGCCGGCAGCAGCTCCCGCTCGATCCCGCGCTCGACCAGCGAGTACTCCATCTGGGCGGCGACGATCGGGGCCCGGGTGGGGTAGGCCGACTGCCAGGTGGCGGCCCGGGTGGTCTGCCAGGCGGCGAAGTTCGACACCCCGACGTAGCGGACCCGGCCGCTGCTCACCGCGTGGTCCAGGGCGGACAGCGTCTCCTCGAACGGGGTGTGCCCGTCGTAGCCGTGCACCTGCCACAGGTCGACGTAGTCGGTGCCGAGCCGGCGCAGCGACGCGTCCAGCGAGCGCAGCAGGTTGCCCCGGGACCCGTCCCGGGGACGCCAGCCGTGCGGGGTCAGCCCGGCCTTGGTGGCGATCACCACCTCGTCGCGCGGGACCAGATGGTCGAGCAGCGAGCCGATCACCGCCTCGGCGTCGCCGTTGCCGTAGACGTCGGCGGTGTCCAGCAGGGTGCCGCCGGCCTCCAGGAAGAGCTTCATCTGCTCGGCCGCGTCGTCGGGGTCGGTGTCCCGTCCCCAGGTCATGGTGCCGAGCGCGAGCCGCGAGACCGCTAGCCCGCTTCGGCCGAGCGGTCGCTGATGCATGAGTGAACCTTATTCAGCATCCGTCGGCAAAGAAATCCTCCAGCACGTCACGGTGCGTCGGTTACCGGACGGAAACTTGACGGCTTGCAGTCAGTAGGCTTGCGGGCGGACCTCCATGATCCCGTCGTCGAAAGGGCAGGCATGCGGCTCGGACTCAGCCTCGGGTACCAGACGGCGTGGAGCACACCCGCCGATCATCTCGCCATGGCACAGGAGGCCGACCGGCTCGGATACTCGGTGGTCTGGGCCGCCGAGGCGTACGGCTCGGACACGGTCAGCATGCTGGCCTGGATCGCCGGCCAGACGGAGCGGATCGACATCGGCTCGGCGGTGCTGCAGATCCCGGCCCGTACCCCGGCGATGACCGCGATGACCGCGGCCACCCTGGACACCCTCTCCGGCAGCCGGTTCCGGCTCGGCCTGGGCGTCTCCGGCCCGCAGGTGTCGGAGGGCTGGCACGGCGTGAAATTCGCCAAGCCGCTCGCCCGGACCAGGGAGTACGTCGACATCGTCACGATGGCGCTGCGCCGCGACCGGGTGCAGTACGACGGCGAGCACTACCAGCTGCCGCTGCCCGGCGGCGCCGGCAAGGCGATCAAGCTGGGCTTCCACCCGCCGCGCACCGAGATCCCGATCTACCTGGCCGCGGTCGGGCCGAAGAACCTGGAGCTGGCCGGCGAGATCGCGGACGGCTGGCTGGCCATCTTCTTCGCCCCGGACGCCGCCGACGACCAGCTGCGGCACATCGCGGCCGGCCGGGCCAAGCACGGCCAGGGGCTGGCCGGGTTCGACATCGCGCCCAGTGTCCCGGTGGTGGTCGGCGACGACGTCGCCGCCTGCGCCGACGTGGTCCGGTGGTACGCGGCGCTCTACATCGGCGGGATGGGCAGCCGCGAGCAGAACTTCTACAACCAGCTCGCGGTCCGGATGGGGTACGCCGAGGCAGCCGCCAAGGTGCAGGACCTCTACCTGAACAAGCAGGTGGCCGAGGCGGCCGAGGCGGTGCCGCAGGAGTTCATCGAGCGCACCTCGATCATCGGCACCAAGAAGCAGATCACCAAACGGATCCGGGAGTACGCGGCGGCCGGCGTCGGCACCCTGTCGATCAGCCCGTACGTCGGCGACCTGCAGTCCGGCATCGACACGCTGCGCGTGGTGGCCGAGGCGTACGAAGACGCCGGCGTGGCCCGCTAGTGGCCACCGTCCTGCTCCTGCGGCACGGCCGGACCACCGCGAACGCCACCGGCGAGCTGGCCGGGCGGCGCCCGGTGGAGCTCGACGAGACCGGGCGCGCCCAGGCCGCCCGGGTCGCCGGGCGGCTGCTCGGCCTGCCCCTGGCCGCGGTGGTGTCCAGCCCGCTGATCCGCTGCCGGCAGACCGTCGAGCTGGCCCTGCCCGGCGTCACGCCGGTGGTCGACGAGGGCCTGACCGAGTGCGGCTACGGCGACTGGGAGGGCCGCCCGCTCAAGGAGCTGGCCAAGGAGCCGCTCTGGCCGGTGGTGCAGCAGCACCCGAGCGCGGTCACCTTCCCTGCCGGCGAGTCGATGGCCGGGATGTCGGCGCGGGCCATCGCCAGCATCCGGGCCTGGGACGACCGGGTGACCAGCGAGCACGGCCCGGAGGCGGTCTGGCTGGCGTGCAGCCACGGTGATGTGATCAAGGCCATCGTGGCCGACGCGATGGGACTGCACCTCGACCAGTTCCAGCGGATCGTGGCCGATCCGGCATCGATCACCGTGATCCGGTACACGCCGACCCGCCCGTTCCTGGTCCGGGTCAACGACACCGGTGAGCTGGCGTCGCTCGTACCGAAGAAATCCGATGGGGAAAGGTCGGCCGAGCAGAGCGACGCGGCCGTCGGCGGAGGCGCCGGAGGCGGCGTCTGACGACCCTCCGTGATCGGGCCATAGTCGCAGCGTGTGCCCTATTGCGCCCTCGGCGAACCCGGGTCCGCGGGCCGCGCGGTTGCGGCGCGGGATGGATAGGGTTGCGGTATGACCCACCAAGTGCATGCCTTCGAGCCGCCGGAGCGGTTCGTCGCCGGGACGGTGGGCGAGCCCGGGGACCGGACGTTCTACCTCCAGGCACGCGGTGGCGGCCGGGTGATCAGCGTCGCTCTGGAGAAGGTCCAGGTGTCGCTGCTCGCCGAGAAGCTGGAAGAGCTGCTGCTGGAGGCGAACAAGCGGTTCGGGGTCACGCTGCCGGAGACCCCGCTGCTGGCCGTGCACGACAACGAGCCGCTGGACTCCCCGGTCGACGAGGAGTTCCGGGTCGGCACGCTGGGCCTGGCCTTCGACGTGGACACCGCCACCGTGGTGATCGAGGCGATCGAGGCCGGTGAGCCCGAGGTCGAGCTGACCGGCGACCCGCTCGCCGACGACGACGAGGACGACCCCGCCGACGACGAGGACGACGACGAGGAGCCGGACGACGACCTGGACCGGCTCCGGGTCCGGCTGACCCCGGAGGCGACCCGCGCGTTCATCGACCGGGCCCGCCGGGTGGTGGCCGCCGGCCGGCCGCCGTGCCCGCTCTGCGGCCAGCCGCTCGACCCGTCCGGCCACCTCTGTCCCCGGCACAACGGTTATCACCGGTGACAGCCGAGCCGACCGAGGTGCTCGCCGAGGCCGACGCCCTCGAGCTGCTGGGGCGCGGCCGGATCGAGATCGAGGGTCGCCTGGTCGACGCCTCGAACACCACGCTGCGCGCCGAGATCAGCCTGGCCGGGGTGACCCGCCGCTGTGTCTACAAGCCGGTGCGCGGCGAGCGCCCGCTCTGGGACTTCCCGGACGGCACGCTGGCCGGCCGCGAGGTCTCCGCCTACCTGGTGTCCCGGGCGACCGGCTGGGGCCTGGTCCCGCCGACCATCCTGCGGGACGGGCCGCTCGGGCCGGGCGCGCTGCAGCTGTGGATCGACGAGCCGGAGGCGGCCGAGGGGCTGATCGGCTTCGTCCCGGCCTACGACGTGCCGCAGGGCTGGTTCCCGGTGGCCGCGGCCCGCGACGACGACGGTGACGCCTACGCCCTGGCGCACGCCGACGACCCGCGCCTGGCCCGGCTCGCGGTCTTCGACGCGGTGATCAACAATGCCGACCGCAAGGGCGGCCACGTGCTCTACCCGTCCTCCGGCGCGGTCCACGGCGTCGACCACGGCGTCAGCTTCCACGTGGAGAACAAATTGCGCACGGTCCTCTGGGGCTGGACCGGGCAACCGCTCTTCGACGAGGCGACCGCGGTCCTCACCCGGCTCGGCGCCGAGCTGTCCGGGTCGCTCGGTGCGGCGCTGGAGGAGCATCTGACCGTCTCCGAGGTGCAGCACCTCGGCCTCCGGGTGAAACGGTTGCTGCGTGCCGGCCGGTTCCCGAAACCGCCGACCGACTGGCCGGCTATTCCCTGGCCGCCGATCTAGAGGTTTAGGTCACGCCCTGCGGCGTCGCTGACCGGGGGCTGGATAGGCTCCGCTCATGGACGCTTGGACCGGGCATGACGTGCCGACTCTGCCGGGGGACGCCCCCACGCTGAAGCTGTTCGACTCGGCGCGCCGGTCGGCGCATCCGGTCACTCCCGGCGAGACCGCGTCGATGTACGTGTGCGGCATCACGCCGTACGACGCCACCCACCTCGGCCATGCCGCCACGATGATCGCCTTCGACCTGGTCAACCGGCTGTGGCGGGACGCCGGCCACCCGGTGGCCTATGTGCAGAACGTGACCGACATCGACGACCCGCTGCTGGAGCGCGCCGAGCGCGACGGCGAGGACTGGGTGGTCCTGGCGATGCGCGAGACCGCGCTGTTCCGCGAGGACATGGAGGCGCTGCGGATCATCCCGCCGGCGCACTACGTCGGCGCGGTGGAGTCCATCCCGGCGATCGCCGGGCACGTCCGCGACCTGGTCGCCAAGGGCGCGGCGTACCGGCTGGAGGACGGCACCGGCGATGTGTACTTCGACATCACCGCCGCTCCCGACTGGGGCTACGAGTCGAACCTGAGCCGCGAGGAGATGACCGTCCTCTCCGCCGAGCGCGGCGGCGACCCGGACCGGGCGGGCAAGCGGGACCCGCTCGACCCGCTGCTCTGGCGCGGCGCCCGGGAGGGCGAGCCGGCGTGGGACGGCGGCGACCTCGGACCCGGCCGGCCCGGCTGGCACATCGAGTGCGCGACGATCGCGCTGGGCCTGCTCGGCGACACGATCGACGTGCAGGGCGGCGGCAACGACCTGCTCTACCCGCACCACGAGTGCTCCGCGGCGCACGCCGAGGTGCTCACCGGCGCGGCGCCGTTCGCCTCGCACTACGTGCACGCCGGCATGATCGGGCTGGACGGCGAGAAGATGTCGAAGTCGAAGGGCAACCTGGTCTTCGTCTCCCGGCTGCGCGCCGACGGGGTGGACCCGATGGCGATCCGGCTCGGTCTGCTCGCCGGGCACTACCGGGCCGACCGGGAGTGGACCGACGAGGTGCGCAAGGCGGGGGAGCAGCGCCTGGCCCGCTGGCGGGAGGCGGCGGCCGCGCCGTCCGGTCCGTCCGGCGCGGGGTTGCTGGCCGCGGTACGCGAGGCGCTCACCACCGACCTCGACGCCCCGGCGGCCCTGGCGGTGGTGGACGCGTGGGCGGATGCGGCGCTGTCCGGGGCCGGTGACGACGCCGCGGCGCCGGAACTGATGGCGCGGACGGTGGACGCGTTGCTCGGGGTGCGTCTCTAGGCGCTTTCGTCCGGCCGTTTCCGGTGAACGGCCCGCCCGGCTTCCCGGGCGGGCCGTTCGCTGTTCCGGATGTTCGGCGAGTCGTTGGCCGTGCCGGGTCCGCACCGCCCGGCTTTCTCCGGCGCAATTCCCGCTTCGGGGCTTTGACCAGCAATTATTCGGGTCGGTGCGGGCGATTTCGGTCGGACTCTTTGCGCGCGGGAAAACACGACCCCGCGCTGACCCTAGTCCCGGTTAGCCGACCTTCGTGACCATTTGCCGAAATAATGCACGTTGCGCTGTTATTTGCCTGAAATACGTGCATTACGGGTCCCACCGCGACATGCTTTCGGAGGTCAAACCAACGTCCGAAAGGAACCATCATGCGTCGTCCGGCTCTGTACCTCGCCGGTCTGTTCCTGGCTACCGGCGCGAGCCTCGCGCTGGCCGCCCCCGCCTCGGCGGCCGGCACCCACTGCAAGAAGAACCACGGCTCGGCCGCGGCCGTGCACACCTACAGCCACGGCCACGCCTACGCCTACGATGACGACGAGCCCGACGTCATCGTGGTCCGTGACCGCGGCTACGACGACGGCTGGGACGGCATCGGCAACACCGTCTCCAACTCGCGGGTCAGCCAGCTCGGCCTGTTCAACGTGAACGTCGGTCCGTTCACCGGCGGCGGCCTCGGCTGGTGAGTTAGCCCTCCCAGGATCACGCTTCCCGCGTTGATCCAGCAACGCCCCAGACCCGAGGCGCCTACCCGGCTCCTCGGGTCTGAGCCGTTCCCGGGCCCTTGGCTCCCGCCCCGGGCCTTCGCCGGGCCCGGATTCCAGGGTCGTGGAGAATGCCGGTCATGGAGATCGTCCGTCCCGAGCCGGAGACGCTCCGGCAGATCAGCCACCATGGCAGTGTCGGGCTCACGGCCCAGGCGCTGCTCCGGACCGGGAGCGTCGCGATGACCGTGCTGCGCGTGGCGCCGGGCGGCGAGATCGGCGACCATCCCGCGCTGCGTGACCAGACGCTGCTGATCACCGAGGGGGCCGGTCAGGTCCGCTCCGGCGACGGCCCCTGGCACGACGTCATCGCCGGCGACGCGGTTCGCTGGGCAGCCGGCGAGTCCCACACCACCCGCTCCGCCCCGGGCCTGACCGCGGTGGCCGTCGAGGTCGCGTGACCCCGGAGGCGGGTCAGAGGCAGGCGACCGGGGCGAGGCCGGCCGGGGCGAGCTCGCGCAGGTAGGTCTGGCCGACCAGGTCCGCGCCGAAGGTGTGCAGCGGCTCCTCCTTGATCAGCCGGAAGCCGCGCCGCAGGTAGAGGTGCCGGGCCGCGACCAGCGGATCCGTCGTCCAGAGGCGCATCCGCTCATACCCGGAGGCCATCGCGAACTCCAGGCAGGTGTCGACCAGTCGCCCGCCCAGCCGCAGCCCCCGGGCGTCCGGGTGCACCAGCAGCACCCGCAGCACCGCCGTCCCCGGCTCGTCCCCCGCGACGCAGAGCACGCAGCCGACCCGCCGCCCGTCCCTCTCCGCGATCCACCCGGCCTCCCGCTCCGGATCGTGCCCGGCCGCGAAGTCCGCCATGATCCGCGCGACCAGCCCCTCGAAGCTGGTGTCCCACCCGTACTCCGCCGCGTACAGCTCGCCGTGCGCCTGGATCACCCAGCCGAGGTCGCCGGGCCGGTCCAATCGCCTGATCGTCACATCCATCTCGCCACCTCCACCACTGAAACACTCGTTTCAGTCGGATACTAGCCCGATGGCCGACACCACGACAGCGCCCTCGGCACGCCGGACCGAACTCCTCGAACTCGCCTACGGCTACGTCCGCCGCCACGGCCTCACCGACCTGTCGCTGCGCCCGCTCGCCGCCGAGATCGGGTCCAGTCCGCGGGTGCTGCTGTTCCTGTTCGGCAGCAAGGACGGCCTGGTCCGTGCCCTGCTGGCCCGCGCCCGCCAGGACGAGCTCGCACTCCTGCGCCAGCTCCGCGAGCAGTCCCCGCCGGCCGGCGGCCTCACCGCCGCCGGCGACCGGGTCTGGGCCTGGCTGAGCGACCCGGCCCACCGGCCGCTGCTGATCATGTGGCTGGAGGCCTACGCCCACTCGCTGGTCGACCCCGAGGGTCCATGGTCCCGCTTCGCCGCCGACACCGTCGCCGATTGGCTCGACGTGCTGGCCGCCGCGCAGCCGGCCGCGGAGCGGGACACCCCGGAGGCCCTGGCCCGCCGCACCGCCCTGCTCGCCATCCTCCGAGGCGCCCTGATCGACCTGCTGGCCACCGGTGACGAGCCCCGCACCACCGCCGCCGTCCACCAGTACCTGCACCCGTAGTCCACGCCTGCACCGCACGACTCCGGCGGGGCCGGCGGGTCAGGCGACCTCGCTCCCCAGCAACTCCGCGTCGTGGACCAGCAGGGCGATCTGGACCCGGTTGTTCAGGTCGAGCTTGGTGAGCAGCCGGGAGACGTGGCCCTTCACCGTCGCGACGCCCATGCGCAGCTCGGTGGCGATCTCCGCGTTCGAACAGCCGCGCCCGACCAGCACCGCCACCTCGGTCTCCCGCTCGGTCAACGCGGCCAGCCGGGTGCGGGCCCGGGCCCGGCGGGTGCCGGCGGCCGGGTCGGCGACGTGGTCGATCAGCCGCCGGACCGCGGAGGGGGACAGGATCGCCTTGCCGGCGGCGACCGTCCGCACCGCCGCCAGGATCTCCAGCGGCGGCGTGTCCTTGAGCAGGAACCCGCTGGCCCCGCCGCGCAGCGCCTCCAGCACGTACTCGTCCGCGTCGAACGTGGTCAGCACGATCACCTGCGGCGCGTTCGCCCGCTCCCGGATCCGCCGGGTGGCGACCAGCCCGTCCACCCGGGGCATCCGGACGTCCATCAGCATCACGTCCGGCCAGTGCGCGTCGGCCACCCGGATCGCCTCGTCCCCGTCGCCCGCCTCGGCCACCACCTCGATCTCCGGCGACCCGCCGACCAGGATCCGCAACCCGGCCCGCACCAGCGCGTCGTCGTCCACGATCGCCAGCCGGATCGGCCGTTCGACGCCCACCCCACCCGACTCCACCCCGTCCGCCTCACCGGGGTCCGTGGCCGCCGGCGACGGCGCGACCGGGTCGTCCCGGTCCGGGGTCATGCCGGCCATGGCAGCTCCGCCTCCAGTTCGAACGTGCCGTTGCGGGGACCGTACCGGAAGGCGCCGCCGGCCAGGGCCACCCGCTCGCCGATGCCGACCAGGCCGAGGCCGCCGCTGGGGGAGGGGGCTCCGGTCGTACCGGAGATGGGGTTGCTGATCGTGATGCGCAGGCCCTGGCCGGCGCCGCCCTCCATGCGCACCGCGGCCCTCGGCTCCGAACCGTGCCGGCGGGCGTTGGTGAGCCCCTCCTGGACGATCCGGTAGGCGGTCCGGCCGAGCACCACCGGCGGGCCGTCGCTCGGCACCACGCTGTCGAACCCGACCACCATCCCGGCCGCCCGCACGCTCGCCACCAGGTCGTCCACGTCGGCGAGGCCGGGCTGCGGCGGCTCGGGGCGCCCCCGCGGCACCCCGACCACCGCGCGCAACTCCTCCAGGGCCTCGTGCGCGCTGGTCCGGATCGCGCCGGCTGCCGTGCTCAGCTCCTCCGGCCGCAGCGTGGCCCGGACCTCGAGCGCGCCCGCGTGCAGGCTGATCAGCGACATCCGGTGGGCCAGCACGTCGTGCATCTCCCGGGCGATCCGGGCCCGCTCGGACAGCTTCGCCTGCTCCTCCCGCAGATGCTGCTCGGCCTCCAGCCGGGCGGCGTGCTCCCGCAGCGAGGTGGTGAGCCGCCGGTAGGCCTGCACGAACTGCCCCCAGCCCAGCGCCGCCGCGGTGACCAGGAACCGGACCAGGAAGTCCACCCAGACCGCGAAGGCCGGCTGCTGATGGAGCAGGTAGTAGACGCCGCCGGTGAGCACGTTGACCGCGCCGAGCGCCAGCAGCACCGGTGGGCGCAGCCGGATCGCCGCGCTGAACAGCGCCATCAGGATCGCCCCGGTCGCCGTCACCGAGATCGCCCCGAGCGGCAGCAGGGTCACCACCAGCGCGAACGGCCAGCGCCGCCGCACCAGCAGCGCCCCGGCGCCGGCCACGCCGATCGCCGCGTCCAGCTGCCAGGGGATCGCCGCGCCCGGCCGGCGCGCGTCGCCGAGCATCATCATGGTCAATCCGTAGAACAGCGCCCCGGTGATCATCAGGACGTCGGCGAGCCGGTCCCGGGCGGCGGCCCGGGCGCTCCCGGGATCGGGCACCAGCAGCAGGAAGAACATGCCGCGAGCCTAGGTGCGGCCGGGATGCCGCCGCACCCCTCCAAAGTAGGGGTTCGGCCGATCGGTCAGGCGAGCGCCAGGCCGGGATCCGGGTCGGGGTCGGGCGAGGGCGCCGGGATCCGGTACTCCTCGGTCAGCGTGGTCATCGGGCCGGGCCAGGTGGCCTGGGCGACCTCGATCGGCTTGCGGGTCTCGTCGAAGGCGACGTGCAGCAGGTGCAGCACCGGGGTGTCCGGGCGGATCTGCAGGATCTCCGCCTCCTCGCGGCTCGGCTGGCGGGCGGTGATCGTGTCGGTCGCCGAGGTGTAGCGGCGGCCGAGCACCTCCTCCGCCTCCTGGTAGAGCGGCCGGCCGAACGCCTCCGGGCGCTCCAGGGTGGTGCCGCTGGCGTCGGTGACCCGGAACCAGGACGCGCCGACCTCCACGGTGGCGTCGTCGGTACGCACCAGATGCCGCCGGACCAGCAACTCGGTGCCGTCGCGGACCCCGAAGGCGTCGGCCACCTCGGGCGGCGCGGCCTCCCGGCTGACGCCCACCAGCTGCTGGCGATAGCGGGCCGCCAGGTCGGCGTGGTAGCCGCGGTGGGCGCCGTAGCGGCCGCGGGACAGGCGGTTGAGGCGGCGGCGGGTGCCGCGGACGTACGTGCCGGAGCCGGGCTTGGTGATCAGCACGCCCTCCACCCGCAGCTGGTCGACGGCGCGTTGCACCGTCTGCTTGGCCACCCCGAACGTCTCGGCGATGGCCGGGATGGACGGCAGGCGCTCGCCCGGCTGCCAGTCGCCGCGGCGGACGCGGTCGCGCAGTTGAGCCGCGATCTGCCGGTGCGGGAACTCGGCAGCACCCGGATTGATCGACATCACAGACCCCCTTCAGCAGCCACCGCGGCACGGCGCGGCGGCCCGGTGACCGCCGCTCGCGGTGCGGCGGTCACCTCCGAAGAACCGTCGCTCGCGGCGCGGCGGTTCCCTGCCGGCCGGTCGCTCGCGGTGCGACGGTTTCCGGCACGGGCGCCGTTCGCGGCGGCGGCCCGTCCGGTGTGGCCGGTGTGGCTCACCGCGCCGGCGGGCGGCAGCGGTGACATGCTGACTACTAGGTTCCTAGGATGGCGGAGACGTGGTGTCGTCGCACGCGCGACACGCGGGACGAATCGGACACGACAAGCCGGTCACCCACCGAGGGTGACCGGCTTGTCGGTGATGCTCGAAGAATCAGGCGGGCAGCGCCGCACCCGCGGCGACCCGGTCCAGGAAGGTGTTCCAATCCGTGCGGGAGAACGTCAGATGCGGCTGATCGAGATTCTTGCTGTCCCGCACCGCGATGTCGGAACCGATCGCCGCCACTTCCACACACGACCCGGCCGCGCAGAACGTGCTGCGCTCCCACTTGATGGTGGTCTCGGCCATTTCTCCCTCTCCTAGGTTCAACTGTCCTCATCAAGCGCGGAGGCTGCTCTTGCGATCCTCGCGCGCAGGTCATAGGCGCGGGCCAGAATCAGGGCCTGGCTGGCCTCCTCGTCGAGCGCCTTGCCCCAGAAGCGCTCGAAGATGGCCCGGCGGTAGGTGACCTGGTCGAGGTCCTGCACCAGCTGGTCCCAGATGTAGCCCTCCTGGTAGAGCACCGCGTCCTGCGGGTCGTCGCTGAGGTCCAGGACCACGAACGCGCCGGAGGCGCTCATCATCGTGCCGACGTCCATCGGCAGGATGCGCACCTGCACGTTGGGGCGTTGCGCGGTGTGCGCCAGGTCGTCGAACTGCTCGGCCGCGGTGAGCCGGCCGCCGACCGCGCGCCACAGGATGGACTCGTCGAGCAGCACGCGGTACTCCGGGGAGTTCTCCTGCTCGATCACCGCGTGCCGGCGCCGCAGCCGGACCTCGTGCCGGACCCGCCGCTGATCGTCGGTGAGGCTCTCGTCGAACCAGCCGAGGTGCGCCTCGGCCAGCGCCGGGGTCTGCAGGACGCCCGGCATCAGGGCGATCTGGTACTCCCGGATCACGGTGGCCCGCAGCTCGAACTGCATCATCTGCAGCAAACCGGGCGGGAGGTGCTCCCGGTGCTCCTGGGCGGTCCAGTAGCGCTCGCGGCGGGCGGCCCGGGTGTCGTCGATCAGCGCCGCCAGGCGTCGCTCGTCGGTGACGCCGTAGAGCGTGAGGGCCGCGCGCAGGTCGGTCGGCGTGACGGTGACCTCGCCGAGCTCGATGCGCTGCAGCTTGGAGAGCGACCAGCCGAGCCGCTGGGCCACCTCGGCCTGGCTCAGCCCGGCGTGGTCCCGGGCGGCTCGCAGGGCAAGCCGGACTCGCCGCCTGGCGACGGCCGGCAACTCCTCGCGCACCGACTCCATCTCGCCCGCGCCCGCTCCCATCCCGTCGGAAGCCCCGGCCTGGAACGAATCTTGCTCTCCGGGCAAATCGGATCCACCTGCCATGCAGCAGAAAGCGCTGTCGCTTCTAGCGCCCCACAGAATACTCGCTAGGACATTTCGGACACCGAGCGGGTCCGGCCGGGCGAAATCCCTGGTCGCAGCGGACTCTCGTCAGACGTCACACGGAGCCGCATGTCCTCGCATGCGGCTCCGTTCGGACCTCACTGCCCGCGGTACTCCAGCGAGCGGACCAGACCGCGGCAAAAGCCCTCGAACTCACCCTGATTCCGGGATGCGAAGATCTCCACCACCTCGCCGCGGTAGCCGGCCCGGACCTGCCACCACCGCCGGCCGGCCTGCCCGCGCAGGCAGACCACGGCGTAGAGGGCCAGCCCGCTGAGCACCACGGCGGTCAGAACCACCGACACCGGACCGATCACCGGCACCGCGACCATGGCCGCCACCAGCGCGGACACTCCGATCACCCGCTGCCCGACCTCGGCCGGGCCGGGGTCGTGCCGGACGATGTGGACATCCACCAGCTCGGACACGTTGAAACGGCGCAGGGCTGGGCGTGGCACCTCGACGACGCTGTGGGTGATCACCGCCCGCGGCCCCCGATAGAAGACCGGCAACGCACTCCCTCCCTTCCCGGGGCTTGCACGCCGAGGGGAGGTGCAGAAAGATGGCATTGAACGGTCCCTCCCTCCGCGCGAGGACAAGAGGCCTTGGGCGGCACCCAGCGGTAACTGGGTGTCGCCTTTTCGTATGTGTGGCCCCCTGCCTAACCTGCGTTCAGTATGGGGGCGGGTGTCATCTGACCGCTAGACCCCCGACAGCCTTATAGCTGATAGGCGCCCATTCATTCACGCCGGTCGCTACGAAATCGTCGTGGAGGGCGCGCCGACCAGCACTTATGCCACGTCCGGCAAGGGGTGATGGCTGGTGGGTGGACGGGGGAACGGCACTCAGGACCGGCTTGGGAAATGGCTACTTTTCCGCGCTTATCGGACGCGGAATCGTCGAACACCCCGGATTTTGCCGGACTTTGACGCCGTCGCGGGCGTGCCGATCTGCGCGAAGGAATCTGACGACTTCTGACGGCAACGCGTCCGGGTGCCGCGGAAAGGATAAGACCGCAGGTCAAGGCGACGTCAGACCGGCCGGTCGGTGGCCTCGGGGCGGCTACGTGCCATACAGCAGGTGAGCGGAGCGCGCGGCGCCGGCGGAGGGCGCCGCGCCCCGGTCGATTACCAGGATCCGGCGGTCGGGCCGGCCGAGCCGCCCCGGCGCCGCAGGTACTTCTCGAACTCGCTGGCGATCTCGTCGCCGGTCAGCGGCTGGATGCCGGCGTCGCCGACCCGCTCCTCCAGCTCCCGCACGTAGTCACCGAGCTCGGAGTCCTGCTCGGCGGCGACCCGGACCCGCTTCTCCCACTCGTCGGCCTGCTCGGCCAGGTCGGCCATCGGCACCGGCAGGTCGAGCACGTCCTCGATCCGGCTGAGCAGGGCGAGCGTCGCTTTCGGGCAGGGCGGGTTGTTGGCGTAGTGCGGGACGTGCACCCAGAACGACAGGGCGTCCAGCTCGGCCCGGGTGGCGGCCTCCTGGAGCACGCCGACGATGCCGGTGGGGCCGTCGTAGCGGGTCGGGACGACGTTGTACTTCTCGGCGATGTCGCGGTCCGAGGCGCTGCCGCTGATCGGCAGGGGCCGGGTGTACGGCACGTCGGCCAGCAGCGCGCCGAGCAGCACGATCCGGTTGACCTCGAGGCTGTGGCAGATCTCCAGGACCGACTCGCAGAAGGTGCGCCAGCGCATGCTCGGCTCGATGCCGCGGATCAGCACCACGTCCCGGTCGCTGCCGGGCGGGCTGGCCACGGTGAACCGGGTGGTCGGCCACTCGATCTTGCGGGTCTCGCCCTCGGCCATCGTGATGGTGGGCCGGCTCACCTGGAAGTCGTAGAAGTCCTCGGGGTCGATGCTGGTGACCTCGCGAGCTTCCCAGACCTGCTCGAGGTGTTCCACGGCCGCGGTGGAAGCGTCCGCAGCATCGTTCCAGCCCTCGAAGGCGGCGATGGCCACGGGGGAGCGGAGCAGCGGAAGGCCGTCGAACTCAGTCATGAGACACAGCCTACGTGCGGCCTGCGGAACCCACTCGGGGGCCGCGCCGGAGATTCGCCGAGCGGGGAACCGCCTCGGCCGAACGTCTCGTTTCTGTCAGATTCACATATTCCGGATAGATACCTCAGGCATATCCGCCGATTCCCGGACCGCGCCACCGGTCGCTCGGATAATTCCGGCTATGACCAGTCACGTGGATCAGGTGCTCGGGCCGGCCGATGACACCGTCAGCTTCATGCAGCCGCGCGCCATGTTCTACGTGACCGTGCTCTGGGTGGTGGCCGCGGTCTGGACCGTGCTGCTCGGCGCCTATCTGCTGCTCGCGGTGGTCTTCGGGGCCCGGCCGGGCGCCGCCGACATCGTGGTCTACGCCGAGGTGGCGCTGATCGTGCCGGTGATCGTGGCGGCCCTGGTGCTGCTGGTGCTGTACCGGCGGCTGGGCTGGCTGCACACCTCGGTGCACGGCATCGACTTCGCCGCGACCGGACGCAAGGCGGTGCATCTGCCGTGGTCCGGGATCGCCTCGGTGGCGCTGCACGGGTGGGGGCCGTTCACCGAGCTGGTGGTGACGCCGGTCGGCGAGGACTACGCGCGGGTGCTGGACGGGCCGGGGCTGGCGCCGCGGATGCGCCGGCGGGGCGGCGAGACATCGTACGTCGTGGATGTCGGCCTGATGTCGCCGGGTCCGGAAGTCCTGCTCGCGGAGCTGCACCGCCGCATCCCGTCCAAGGTTTGACGCCCGCCCCGGGTGCGGCTATGGTCTTAACCGCTCCGTTAATTAACGGGAGGGTTAAATGACCGACCGGCTCAGCGTGATCTTCGCGGCCCTGGCCGATCCGACGCGTCGCGCCATCCTGGCCCGGCTCGCCGAGGGCGAGGCGACCGTGACCGAGCTCGCCGAGCCGTTCGACATCAGCCTCCCGGCGATCTCCCGGCACCTGAAGGTGCTGGAGAACGCCGGCCTGATCTCGCGCAGCCGCTCCGCCCAGTGGCGCTCCAGCCGGCTGGAGGCCGGGCCGCTGCGCGAGGCGACCGCGTGGATGGAGCGGTACCGCCGGTTCTGGGACGACAATTTTTCGCGCCTGGACGCCCATCTCAAGCGCCTGCAGGAGGAGAAGTCATGACCGAGCTCGTCATCACCCGGATCTTCGACGCCCCCCGTGACCTGGTCTACCGCGCCTTCGTCGACCCGGATCAGCTGGCCGCCTGGTTCGGCCCGGTGGGCTGGTCGGTGCCCCGCGACTCGATCGACATCGACCCGCGCCCGGGCGGCAGCCAGAAGCTCACCATGGTCAACGACGCCGACCCGTCGATGAGCTCGCCGGTGAACGCGACGTTCGTCGAGGTGGTGGAGAACGAGCTGCTGGTCGGCGAGGAGGACGTCAGCCACATCCCGGACTTCGGCGCCGACAAGCTGGTGATGCGGATCGAGTTCCACGACGAGGACGGCGGGCGCACCAGGCTGGTGCTGACCCAGAGCCCGTTCCCGGCCGCGATGGAGACCGGCGCCCGGGAGGGCTGGGGCAGCAGCTTCACCAAGCTCGACAAGATCCTGGCCTGACCGCGCGGGGGCGGGCCGGCGATGCTGCCGGCCCGCCCCCGCTGTTCTCAGTCGTGCGCGATCGCGCCCAGCACGTTGAGCCGCGCGGCCCGGATCGCCGGGACCACCGCCGCCACCACACCGACGATCGCGGCCAGCACCAGGTAGGTGGCCATCCGGTCCCAGGGCAGCACGATCTGGGTGATCCCGTCGTCCTTGAGCGCCCGGGTCACCGCGGCGCCCATCCCGGCGCCGACCGCGACGCCGAGCAGCGCGCCGAACACCGAGATCACCACCGCCTCCACGGTGATCATCCGCATGGTCTGCGCCCGGCCCAGGCCGACCGCGCGCAGCAGGCCCAGCTCGCGGGTGCGTTCCAGGACCGACAGGGCCAGGGTGTTGACCACGCCGAGGACCGCGATCAGGATGGCCAGCCCGAGCAGGATCTGGATCATCGTGATGATCTGGTCGAACTGTGCGGCCTGGTCGTTCACGAAGGTCGCCGAGTCGGTCGCGGCCACCTCGGGACTGTCCGCCAGCAGCGCCTTGACCTGCGGCAGCACGGCCGAGACGGCGACCCCGTCGTCGAGCCGGACGAAGCCGAAGATCGGCTGCGAGATGCCGAAGTCCTTGATCGCCTGCGACGGCAGGAACAGGTTGCCGGGCAGCGCGTCATCCGGGTAGACCGCCACGATCGTGTACGTGTGCGGCTCCCCGCGTGACGCCTGGATGGTCACCCGGGAACCGGTCGTCCAGCCGTGCTCGTCGGCGTTGGCCTGCCCGATGGCGATCTGGTCCGGGCCGAGCCCGGTCAGCGCCGCGGCCGAGCCGGTGGTCCGGTACGCCTCGGTCAACCCCTGGAAGTCGTCGGTGGCGCTGGCGTACTCCCGCTTGCCGTCGGCCATGACCAGGTCCTGGTAGAACCCGGCCGCCGCGCGTACCCCGGGGATCGCCTTGGTCCTCTCGATCACCGCCGGGTCGTAGGTCGGCGGCCGCGGCCCGTTCTGGTCCCCGCTGATCATGATCTCGGCCTTGAGGATCGAGCTGGCCTCCGCCTTGAGGCTGCTCTTCGCCGAGTCCATGATCACCGTGACGCCGGTGACCAGGGCGATGCCGATCATCAGAGCGGCCGCGGTGATCGCCGTCCGGCGCGGGTTGCGGCCCGAGTTGAGCCGGCCCAGCCGGCCCGGCAGCGACCAGGAGAACAGCCGCCCGAGCAGGCCGATCACCGGCTTGCTGATCAGCGGGGTGAGCAGCGCGACGCCGATGAACGAGACCAGCACGCCGCCGAGGATCAGCCACAGCGTGGCGTCGCCGGCGTCGGCGAACAGGCCCACCCCGAGCGCGGCCGCGCCGGCCGACAGGACCAGGCCGCCGGAGACGCTGAGCTTGGTGAGCGGCCGGTCCGGGATGCTCACCTCCTGCATCGCGGCGATCGGGGCGATCCGCGAGGCGCGCAGCGCGGGCAGCACCGCGGCCACCACAGTGACCACCAGGCCGACCACGAACGCGCTGATGATCGCGGCCGGTGGCACCCCGATCGGGGCCAGGTCGACGTCGGCGAACGAGCCGAACAGGGCGGCCAGCCCGCCGCCCGCGCCGACCCCGGCGGCCAGGCCGAGCACCGCCGCGACCAGGCCGATCGCCACCGCCTCGACCAGCACCGAGCCGATCACCTGGCGGCGGCTGGCGCCCATCGCGCGCAGCAGGGCCAGCTCCTTGGTCCGCTGCGCCACGATGATCGAGAAGGTGTTGAGGATCAGGAAGATCCCGACGAACAGCGCCACCCCGGCGAAGCCGAGCAGGATCTGGTTGAAGAAGCTCAGCCCCTCCTTGATGCTCGACGAGCTCTCGTCGGCCAGCTGCTTGCCGGTCTTGACCTGGTAGTCCGCGCCGAGCGCGGCGGCCACCCGGTCGCGCAGCGCCTCCGGGCTGATCCCGTCGGCGGCCTGCACCACGACCGAGGAGAACGAGCCCGGCGAGTTCAGCATCAGCTTCTGCGCCACCGGGGTGGTGAAGGCCACCTCCTGGACGCCGCCGATGCTGTCCCGGCCGCCGTCGTAGCCCCAGATGCCGACCAGGGTGAACGTCTTCTTCGGCGCCAGGGTGAGCACCGGCACCTGGTCGCCGATCCGGTACCCGGCGAGCTTCGCGGTGTTCGCGTTGACCGCGATCTCGTTGTCCGCGGTCGGGCCGCGGCCCTCGCGCAGCTCCATCGGGTCGTCGGCGCCGGTCCAGTTGCCACCGAGACGCGGCGGGCCTTGCGAGGTGAGCACCTTGCCGTCGCTGCCGATCACCCGGGCGCCGTCGGCGTCGACACGGCCGGTTGCCGACCGTACCCCGGGAAGATTTTTGATCTTGTCGACGGTCGCCGCCGGGAACGGCGTCGCGACCTCCTCGCCGTCCATCTCGCTGACCGCGACCTTGGGTTTCGCGCTGACCGACACGTCGGTCCCGGAGAACGCGTCCGCGAAGATCGAGTCGAAGGTGCGGTTGAGCGTGTCGGTGACCACGAAGGAACCGGACACGAACATCACGCCCAGCACCACGGCCAGTCCGGAGAGGATCAGCCGCAGCTTGCGGGCGAGCAGGCTCTTCAGTGTGGCGCGCAGCATCAGAGCATCACCGGGTCGCCGTGCTTGTCCAGGCGCTTCATGGTGTCCAGCACGGTCTCCGCGGTCGGCTCGAGCAGCTCGTCGACGATGCTGCCGTCGGCCAGGAAGACCACCCGGTCGGCGTAGCTGGCGGCGACCGGGTCGTGGGTCACCATCACGATGGTCTGGCCGTGCTCGCGGACCGAGGAACGCAGGAAGCCCAGCACCTCGGCGCCGGACCGGGAGTCCAGGTTGCCGGTCGGCTCGTCCGCGAAGATCACGTCCGGGCGGCCGACCAGGGCCCGGGCGCAGGCCACCCGCTGCTGCTGGCCGCCGGAGAGCTGGCTGGGCCGGTGCCCGAGCCGGTCCCGCAGGCCCACCGTGTCGATCACGGTGTCCCACCACTGCGGGTCGGCCTTGCGGCCGGCGATGTCCAGCGGCAGCTTGATGTTCTCCGCGGCGCTCAGCGTCGGCAGCAGGTTGAACTGCTGGAAGATGAAGCCGATCCGGTCCCGGCGCAGCCGGGTCAGCGCCTTGTCGCCGAGCTTGCTGATCTCGGTGCCGCCGACGTGCACGGTGCCCTTGTCCACCGTGTCCAGCCCGGCGAGGCAGTGCATGAGCGTCGACTTGCCGCTGCCGGACGGCCCCATGATCGCCGTGAACCGCGCCCGGCCGAACTCGGCGGTCACCCCGCGCAACGCGGTCACCCGCGCCTCGCCGCTGCCGTAGACCTTCCAGATCTCGTCCGCGCGCGCCGCCACCGGCCCGCCGGCATTCGTCGCAGTCACCGTCGTTCTCCCCCTGAGTCATGGTCCGGCCGGGGCGTGGTTGCCCCGACCGGCCCGCTCAGTCTCCCGGCGGATCGGGCGCCGGGCGTCCATCGCGTGGAGTAGCCCGACGCTGAGATTTCGCTGGGGGAGGCCACTTAGGCGGACTCAGGGTTGCCCCTGAGTGCTAGGACCTTTTTCGATCCCTTTTCGGTACGGCCACCGGCACCCGATCGACGGACTTCGTGACGTTTTGCCGACGGCCGTGGAGGGGAACCGCGTCTACGGTGGAGTACCCGGCTCGCAGGAGGACGCATGTCCGCTCGGATCGCCGCAGTCCTGGTGTTGCTGCTGCTCGTCGGCTGCGGCGCGCTGCCTCCCGCCGACGACGACCCGGTCACCACGAGGGCCACCCCGCGCGCCACCACCTCCGAGGAGCTGGACGGCACCGACACGCCGGAGGAGTTCGCCCGGGACATCACGTCGGCCCAGCAGGTCGCCGAGGAGTACTGGGCGCAGGTGTTCGACCGGGCCGGCAACCAGTTCTCGCCGGTGCGCCAGCTGATCCCGTACGAGCAGGAGGGCGAGGTGGCCTGCGGCGGTGACCCGCTGCCGCTGAACAACGCCGCCTACTGCTCCCGCGGCGACTTCATCGCGTACGACGTGAACTGGGCCTTCGGGGTCTTCCGGCAGATCGGCGACGCGTTCCTGTACTACCTGCTCGGGCACGAGTACGCGCACGGCATCCAGGCGCGGCTCGGCATCCAGAAGGAGTTCACCATCCAGCAGGAGCTGCAGGCCGACTGCATGGCCGGCGCCTTCATCGGCGACCAGGCCCGCAACCGGCAGCTGCGGCTGGACAAGGGCGACACCGACGAGCTGGCCCAGGGCCTGGAGTCGGTCGGTGACGCGCCCGGCCAGCCGTGGTTCGCCGAGGGGTCGCACGGCTCGCCGCAGATGCGGATCAACGCGTTCGCCAACGGGTACCGGGACTCGCTGAAGTCCTGTGACCTGTGAGACATCGGGTCGGCGCGGGCCGGGGCGGCGACGCAGAATGGGCGTTCGGCCGACGTTGACCCGGGGAGATCCAGCTGAGCGCGACACCACCCGCCGCGGTGCTCTTCGACATGGACGGCACGCTGGTCGACAGCGAGAAACTCTGGGGCGTCGCGCTGGAGGACCTCGCCGTCCTGGCCGGCGGGCAGCTGTCCACCCGGGCCCGGCTGGCCATGGTCGGCACCAGCATGCCGGTCAGCATGGCGATCTTCCGGGCGGACCTGGACCAGCCCGACCGGCCCTACCAGGCCGACGTCGACTGGCTCACCGACCGGGTCGCCGAGCTGTTCGCCGACGGCCTGACCTGGCGTCCCGGCGCCCGTGAGCTGCTGCACGAGGTGCGCGCGGCCGGCGTGCCGACCGCGCTGGTCACCTCCACCGAGCGGCGGCTCGCCGAGGTCGCGCTGAAAACGCTCGGCGCGGAGAATTTCGACGTCCTCGTCTGCGGCGACGAGGTGGCTCGGCCGAAACCCGACCCGGAGCCCTATCTGACCGCGGCCGGGCTGCTCGGCGTGCCGATCGGCGGGTGCGTGGCGATCGAGGACTCGCCCAGTGGGGTGGCGAGCGCGGTGGCGGCGGGGGCGGTGGTGCTCGCGGTGCCGTCTGACGTCACTCTGCCGTCAACTGACGGCATCCACCTGCGGTCTTCTCTGGCTGGGGTTGATCTGGGCTTTCTGGCCGCTTTGGGAGTTTTCGGTACGGCGTGAGCCGCTCCCTTCCGGCGTCGGCCTGACGGCGTCGTCCCGCCTCGGGCCTGCGGCGCGTTCCCTCGTAAATCCGCAGCCTGTCGTGTCACGACGCTGGCGCTGCCGTGCCATGGCCTACCTTCTCTGGGCCACCTTCTTCTGCTCCGGGGCCTGGTTGGCCGGTGTGCTCTTGCTCCGATGCGCTGCGGGAACGGGACTCTTCCCCTTCGGGTTCTTCGGGTGACGGCGACATGACATCACTCTGGGGTTGCGTGACGTCATTCTTGACGTCATAGTGGAGGCATGGACCTGACGCCGTACCTCGAAGGGTTGCGCTCCGATCTCGCGGCCCTGGCCGCGCCGGGCGGTCCGGAGACCGCCCGCGCCGCGGAGCTGCTGAGCACCTCACTGGAACCGTCCGCGCGGCTGGCGCTGCTCGAAGCGTTGTCCGACGCCGCCGCGGAGATCACCACCCGGCTCCATGACGCCACCGTCGAGGTGCGGTTGCGGGGGCGGGACGCTGAGCTGGTGGTCAACCAGTTCGCCGCCGCGGAGCCGCCGGTGGAGGCGCCGGCGCCGGTCGCCGCGGTGGACGGGGGAGACCTGGCCCGGCTGACGTTGCGGATGCCGGAAGGGTTGAAGGCGCAGGTCGAGCAGACCGCCGCGGTGGAGGGCATCTCGGTGAACGCCTGGCTGGTGCGCGCCGTCGCGACGGCGATCACTCCGCGCCCGGTCGGTCCACCGCCGTCATTCGGCGGCGCCGTGTCCGCGAAGCGCGTCACGGGCTATTTCCAGGCCTGATCGGCTGCCGCGCGGCCCCCGTTGCCGCTTCCGTTTGCTTCCGGTTCCCGCACTTCCCCTTCCGCGCCGCTGCGAGCCCTGCCGCTACTCCATCCACCTGCCGGTTCCCGCTTCACGCCGTCGATGGTTCGGCTTTCACCCGATTTACCTGCCGGTTCCGTCTCGCGCCGCCTCCGATTCCGCGCGTCCCACTTCACCGGCCTGCTGGTTTCCGTTCCGCGTGCGCGTTTCCGTGGCGTCCGTTTCTGCTGGTGTTTCTGCCTCCAGCGGCGTGGCCGGTTCCGGACATTTCCGATCCGGCGCGCTTGTCGTCGCTCCGTTGTCGTTGTTTTGGAGGAAAGTCATGATTTACGAGTTCGAACATGGCCACCCGGTCACCGTCGCGCTGCGGGCCATGGCGGGCAGCGTGGAGATCGACGCCGGGCACAACGAGACGATCCGGGTCGAGGTGGTCCCGTTCGCCGACAGTCCGGCCGCCCAGCAGGCCGCCGAGAACACCCGGGTCGTCCTGGACGGCGACACCCTGCTGGTCACCGCCCCGCACGGGGAGCGCTGGCGCTGGCGCCGCACCCCGGCCCTGCGGATCACCGTCCAGGTCCCGGCCGGCAGCACCCTGACCGGGGAGAGCGCCGCCGCCGACGTGCGGGCCACCGGCGGTTACCGCGACGTGCAGCTGCGGCTGGCCTCCGCCGACGGCCACATCGCCGACCTCTCCGGCGACCTGCGGATGAACGGCGCGAGCGGCAACCTGTCCGTCGGCCGGGTCGGCGGCTCCGCCTCGTTGAAGACCGCCTCCGGCCGGATCAGCATCGGTGACGTCACCGGTGACGTCACCGCCAGTACGGCGAGCGGCGACATCGAGCTGGCCTCGGCCGGCGGCTCGCTGACCGCCGGCACCGCCAGTGGCAGCATCGCGGTCGGTTCGCTGAGCCAGGGCAAGGCCCGGATCCGCACCGCCTCCGGCGACATCACGGTCGGCGTGGCCCCGGGCACCGGCGTCTGGCTGGACCTGAACACCGTGGGCGGCCACACCACCACCGACCTGGCCTCCTCGGGCGCACCCACCCCACCCGCCGGCGGCCCCGGCCTCGACCTCAAGGTCCGCAGCGCCAGCGGCAACATCCGCATCCACCGAGCCACCGACCGAATCGCCGCCTGATGTCCCCGATCCCCGCCGCCCGCCACCTCTTCCCGTCCCTGTCCCGCCCGTTCGGCGCCTTCCCCGCGCCTGGCCGTCCCCAGGCCCGCCCACCGCCGCCGTATCCGGCATGCCTTTGCCGTCCCGGTCCCCGCTCGTTCCGCGCCTTCCCCGCGTCCGCCCGTCCCCGCCCCGCCTGCCGCCGCTGTATCCGGCACGCTTTTGCCGTCCCTGTCCCGGCCGTTCGGCGCCTCCCCTCGTCTGTCGTCCCCAGCCGCGCCCACCGCCGCCGTATCCGGCACGCCTCGGCCGTCCCTTTCCCCGCTCGTTCCGCGCCTTCCTCGCGTCCGCCCGTCCCCGCCCCGCCTGCCGCCGCTGTATCCGGCACGCTTTTGCCGTTCCGCCCGTTCGGCGTCTTCCCCTCGTCTGGCCGTCCCCAGCCACACTCGCCGCCGCCCGATGTACTCGGCACGCCCCGCGTGCTGCCTGGCGAGTCCGGCATCCCTGTGCTTCGCTCGGTACCTCCAGCGCCGCTCTTTGTCGGCCGATATGTCCGGCGCTGCTCGTAGGCAGCTCAGTTCCACCAGTGCCGTCCGTGCCGTCCGTGCCGCCTGGTGCGTTCGGGGCAGCCGCATGCCGCCCGCTTCGTTGCCACTGCCACGGGATCCGGTTCGGTTCGCTGGCCGCTGCTCGGGATGGCCCGGTTCGTTGGTCGCTGCCCACCGGAGGCCCGGTACTTCAAGGTCGCCGCCTGGCTTCCGCGGTCTGCCGATCCGTCCGTGAGCCGGGCGCCTTTGAGGTGGCGTGCTCGGGCTGGTCTGCGGCATTGTCTTCGTCCGTGAGCGGGGCGCCTTTTGAGGTGGCGTGCTCGGGCTGGTCGGCGGCGTTGTCGTGGGTGACGTTCGACCGCTTGTGCGGCTGGCTGCTCCGGTGTCAGGTGCCGGGTTTGACCAGGCCGATCTCGTAGGCCAGAACCACCGCCTGGGTGCGGTCTCGGAGGCGGAGCTTGGCCAGCATGTGACCCACGTGGGTTTTGACGGTGGTCTCGCTGACCTGGAGGGCCTCGGCGATCTCGGCGTTGGTGTGGCCGCGGGCTACGTGGAGGAGCACTTCGCGTTCGCGGCCGGTCAGGGCGCGCAGGTCGGCGGTGACGGCGGTGTCGTCCGGGGTGGAGAGCGCCGCGGCGAACCTGGGGAGTGCCCGGGCCAGCACCTGCGGGCTGATCACGGCGCCGCCGGCCGCTACGGCCCGGATCGCGGCGACGAGTTCCTCCGGCGGGGCGTCCTTGCACAGGTAGCCGGTCGCACCCGCGCCGATCATCTCGATCAGCTGCTGGTCGCTGTCGTGCGCGGTGAGGACCAGCACCCGCACCGGCAACCGCGCCGCGACAACCGCCCGGGCCACCTCGGCGCCGTCCATCCTGGGCAGCGCCGCATCCGTGACCAGCACATCGGGCAGCAAGCGCCGCGCCAGGGCGACAGCCTCCCCGCCGTCCCCGGTCTCGCCGGCGATCACCAGCTCGGAGAACCCACCGGTCTCCACCTCCGTCGAGGAGCCGGCCTGCGTTGGGGAGCCGGCGTGCGTCGGAGAGCCGGCCTGTGTCGAGGATCCGGCCTGTGTCGGGGAGCCGGCGTGCGTCGAGGATCCGGCCTGTGTCGAGGATCCGGCCTGTGTCGGGGAGCCGGCGTGCGTCGGGGAGCCGGCCTGTGTCGAGGATCCGGCCTGTGTCGGGGAGCCGGCCTGTGTCGAGGATCCGGCCTGCGTCGGGGAGCCGGCGCGCGTCGAAGAGCCGGCCTGCGTAGAGAAGCTGGCCTGCGTCGGGGAGCCGGCCTCCATCGACGAGCCGGTGACCCCTGAGGCCCCCGTGCGGCCGGGCCTGCCGTGGACGCCGGCCTCACCGAGCACCGCCCGCAGCCCGGCACGCTGCAACGCCGAAGCGTCCGCCAGCAGCAACCGAATCGGTCTCACCACGCCCCGCATCCTCCTCCTCGCAGCGCAGCCCCGGGCCAAGCCCGATTTGTCGGATCCGGCGGACACGGCCGAGAACCGGAAACGGCGAAGGTAGCCGGTGCCCGCGTGGAACCTCGGAAGTGACCATGCGCCGCGACCACGTGCAGCCGGAAAGAAGCTACTGGCAAGACGCGCCCCGCGGAGGAGGAGCGGCGCTCGGCCGGTGCGGTATCGCCGGCGGGCCGGGAGTGGTGGTCGGGCGGTGGGGTGGCGGCGGGCCGGGAGTGGTGGTCGGGCGGTGCGGTGGCGGCGGGCCGGGAGTGGTGGTCGGGCGGTGCGGTGGCGGCGGGCCGGGAGTGGTGGTCGGGCGGTGCGGTGGCGGCGGGCCGGGAGTGGTGGTCGGGCGGTGCGGTGGCGGCGGGCCGGGAGTGGTGGGCGCGCGGTGCGGTGGCGGCGGGCCGGGAGTGGTGGGCGCGCGGTGCGGTGGCGGCGGGCCGGGAGTGGTGGTCGGGCGGTGGGGTGGCGGCGGGCCGGGAGTGGTGGGCGCGCGGTGCGGTGGCGGCGGGTCCGGAGTGGTGAGCGGCCGATGGGGTGGGGGTGGCGGGCCGGGTGTGGGCGTCCGGTGGGGTGCGGGCGGCGGGCCGGGGGTGGGCGGCCGGGGGCGGGAGGTCAGGCAACGGCGTCGCCCGGGTGGGTGGTGAGGCGGTCGGGCTCGGAGTCGGTGGGGAGGCCGGCGGTGGGGGACTCCGGGAACGGGGGTGGGGTGCCGCCGAACTCCGGGCAGAGGGCCTGGTGGTTGCACCAGCCGCAGAGGCGGCTCGGCTTTGGGCGGAAGTCCCGGTCGCGGCGGGCTCGCTCGACGGCCTGGGAGAGGGCCACCAGGGTGCGCTCGAAACGCTCCAGCTCGGCGGCCTCCGGGCTGTAGTCGAGGACCTCGGCGTCCTTCAGGTAGAGCAGGCGCAGCACCCGGGGGACGACGCCCCGGGTGCGCCAGAGGACCAGGGCGTAGAACTTGAGCTGAAACAGGGCGCGGCCCTCGAAGGCCTCGCGCGGGGCGCCGCCGGTCTTGTAGTCGACGACGCGCAGGTCGCCGGCCGGGGAGACGTCGAGGCGGTCGATGTAACCGCGGATCAGCAGCTCGTCGTCGATCATCGTGGAGATCAGGGTCTCCCGCTCGGCGGGCTCCAGGCGCTGCGGGTCCTCCACCGCGAAATAGCCGGTGAGTAGGTCGCGGGCGCTGCCCAGGAACGCGGCCAGCCGGGCCGCCTCGGCGGCGCCGGCCGGGGCGTCGATCAGAGCGATCTGGCCCATCGCGTCGGCCTCCGCGGCCACCGCCGCCGGATCCCGGACGAACTCAGTGGCGTGTCCCACACCCGTGGCGCCCGGCGACCCGGCACCGGGCACCGCCGCGTCCGAGCCGTCGCTGGGTGGCGTGGGGGTGGAGGGCGTCACGGCAGGGGTCGCGCTGGAGGCGTCGCTGGGTGGCGTGGCGGTGGAAGGCGTCACGGCAGAGGTCGCGCTGGGCAGCGTTGCGCCGGGGACCGCGGTGGACGGTGCTGCGGCAGGGGTGGCGTCGCTGGGTGGGGCGGCGGAAGGCGCGTCGGCCGGGAGCGGGACGGAAGCCGCCGCGGCGGAAGCGGGAATTGCCCCGGGGAGCGAGGTGGGTGCTGAATGCGTACCGGAAAGGGTGGAGCTGGGGGCGAGCGGACCGGAAGTGACGGGGGAGCGCGGCCCGGAGTCGGCGGCGAACAGGGTGGCCAGCTCGGGCTCGTGGCTGACCAGGCGCTCCCACTCCGGGGTGACCAGGGCGGCGGCCGCCTCCGGGGTGCGCTCGGCGGCGGGCAGGTCGAACAGGCGCTCCAGGACCGCGTGCACCAGGGTGCCGCGGACCTGGTCGGCGGAGGGCTGCTCGGGCAGCTTGTCGATGGTGCGGAAGCGGAACAGCAGCGGGCAGGTCTTGAAGTCGGCCGCGCGCGACGGTGACAGCGACGGCCCGGTCGGCCGGTCGGCCAGGCCCGGACGCCCGGCGGACGTCGCGGGCGAGGCCGGACCGCCGGGGCGGGGCTGTGGGGGAGGGAGCGCCGTCTGTGCCGTCATGCCAGCCAGGCTAGGGCAGGGGTACGACGAATTCCGCGCGACACCGCCTGCCGTGTGGATCACGACGCGCCGCGTGGGGGTGGGGTGCGGCGCGGGACACCACCTGCCGTGTGGATCACGACGGGCCGCGTGGGGGTGCGGTGTGCTGCGGGACACCGCCTGCCGAGTGGATCACGACGGGCCGCGTGGGGTGCGGCGCGGACATCGCTTGCTGTGGATCACGACGGCTGCTCGAGATCCGCAAGGAATCCGGTTGGTCCGTAGCATCAAGCGAATGGAGGAGCGCGCGACCCGCAATCCGCCGGTCCCGCCCGGTGGCCGGCCGGTGGCCCAGGTGCTGGGCATCCCGGTGCATGCGAACGCCTCGATGGCGCTGCTGGCGATCCTGGTCACCGTCGTCTACGCCAACTACGCGCGCGCCGAGCTGGGCCTGGAGCAGCCGTGGGCCTATCTGGTCGGGCTCGGTTTCGTGGCCTGCCTGCTCGGCTCGGTGCTGCTGCACGAGCTGGGGCACGCGCTGACCGCCCGGCGCAACGGGATCGGTGTGCGCCGGATCACGCTGGAGCTGCTCAGCGGCTGGACCGAGATGGATCGGGAGGCGCCCACCCCGCGGGTCGACGCGCTGGTCTCGCTGGCCGGGCCGGCCGTCTCGCTGGTGCTCGGCGCGGTGGCGACCGGCGCCGCGTTCGCCCTGCCGGAGGACACCGTGCCCGGGCAGATCGCCTTCCAGCTGGCGGTCAGCAACGTGCTCGTGGCGGTCTTCAACGTGCTGCCCGGCCTGCCGCTGGACGGTGGCCGGGCGCTGCGCGCGGCGATGTGGGCGCTGCTCAAGGACCGGAACCGGGCGACCGTGGTGGCCGGTTACGCCGGGCGGGCGCTGGCCTTCGGGACCGCGGTGACGGTGCTGGTGCTGTTCCAGTTCGGCCTGCTCACCGTCTTCGGGATGCTCTTCGTGTTGCTCGTCACGATGACCCTGTGGCACGGCGCCGGCCAGTCGATCCGGCTGGGCCGGATGACCGGCCGGTTCCCGCTGATCGACCTGGGCCTGCTGGCCCGGCCGCTGCTGTCGGTGCCGGCCGGCACTCCGCTCGGCGAGGCGCAGCGGCGCCGGTCCGAGGATCCGCGGCCGGACGTGGTGCTCGGTGTCACCGACTCGGCGGGTAGCCTCACCGCTCTGGTCGATCCGGTCGCCGCCGAGCGGGTGCCGGTCGACCGGCGGCCCTGGGTGAGCGTGGAGAGCGTCTCCCGGTCCCGTGACGCGCTGACCAGCCTGCCGGTGGGACTCACCGGGGAGCAGGTGGTCCGGGCGTTGCAGGCCCACCCGGGTGCGCAGTACCTGGTGACGGCAGGCGAGGATGTGATCGGCGTCCTGCGGGTCGCCGACGTCGCGGCCGTCCTCGAACCGCGGCGGGCGCAACGGACCTGAGCGACCTTGAACTGAGAGAAGAGTTAGTGACCACGACCCCCGCCGCCGCCGTCGACGAGCAGGTGCCGGCCCATCGCGGCCCGTTCCGTTCCGGTGATCGCGTCCAGCTCACCGACCCGAAGGGGCGGATGCACACGATCGTGCTGGAGCCCGGCAAGGCGTTCCACACCCACCGCGGCGCGCTGGAGCACGACCAGCTGATCGGCCAGCCGGACGGCTGCGTGATCACCGCCTCCAGCGGCACGCAGTACCTGGCGCTGCGGCCGCTGCTCAGCGACTACGTGCTGTCCATGCCGCGCGGCGCGCAGGTGATCTACCCGAAGGACGCGGCGCAGATCGTCGCGATGGGCGACGTCTTCCCGGGCGCCAAGGTGCTCGAGGCGGGCGCCGGCTCCGGCGCGCTGACCTGCTCGCTGCTGCGTGCCGTCGGCGAGACCGGCGAGGTGCACAGCTACGAGCTGCGGCCGGACTTCGCGGCGATCGCCCGGAAGAACGTGGAGGCGTTCTTCGGCGGCCCGCACCCGGCCTGGCACCTGCACGAGGGTGACGTCGCCGGCAACGACATCGGTGGTTTCGACCGGATCGTGCTGGACATGCTGACTCCGTGGGAGGCGCTCGACATGGTCGAGCGGTCGCTCATCCCGGGCGGCGTGTTCATCGGCTACGTGGCCACCACCCCGCAGCTGTCCGAGCTGGTCGAGGCGCTGCGCGAGCGGGGCGGCTGGACCGAGCCGCGGGCCTGGGAGTCGCTGATCCGCGACTGGCACGCGGACGGCCTGGCGGTCCGCCCGGACCACCGGATGATCGCGCACACCGCGTTCCTGGTGTCGTCGCGCAAGCTGGCGCCCGGGGTGACCGCTCCGGCGCGCCGCCGCAAGCCGAGCAAGGGCGCCGAGGCGTACGCGCTGCGCAAGGCCGCCCGGGAGGCGCTGCACGCGGCGCAGGAGGAGCAGGACGCCACCACCGGGGAGTGACCGGGACCGTCGAGTCCGGTAGTTTCCGGTAGGGCGTCGATAGGAGGACAAGGAGTGGGCGCGATGAGTTCTCCGCCGTTCGGCGGCAGCAACGAGATGCCGGCGGTGTTCCCGGACTGGTCGCCCTATCCGGACCTGGACTCGGCGGCCCGCGCCTACCTGCGGGACCCCGAGGTCGCCCTGGAGGCGCTGTTCGGCGTGCTCCGCGGCGCCTCGGTGCTCTGTTTCACCCTGGAGCGTTTCGTCAACGAGGTGAACGGCGTCTGGCAGGAGGTCGTCGTCTGCGACGGCAGCCGCCTGGTGCTCTGGCACGGCGAGGACGTGGCCCCGGGCGACGGCCCGGCCGGCTCGATGACCTCGTCGCTGCGGGTGGTGCCGCTCTCCACGATCACCGAGGTGGGCTGCCGGCGGCGGCTCACCCGGACCTCCAGCGGGCAGGCCCGGGTCGACAGCATCGACGTCTACCTGCTGCTCAGCTCGGTGGACGACGCGGTGCCGCCGCCCGGGCTGGCCGAGGAGGAGGGCCGGGCGCCGCTGCGCCACGACGCGCTGCGGTTCGGCAAGACCCTCGACGACGGCGGACCCGGGCAGATCGCCCGCCTGGAGGAGTTCTCCCGGGTCGTCGCGTCGCTGGTCGGCCGGCCGACGCTCTGAGGCGCTGCGTTTCTGAGCCTAGGCGGCTTCGGGTCCCGCGACCTCCACGTCGTCCGCGCTGCGGACGACGTGGATGCAGTCGCCCGGGCACTCCTTCGCCGAGTCGATGACTTCGAGGACCAAATTTTTCGGTACGAAGGTGCGTATGCCCGGATTTTGGAGCAACTCGCCCGAATCGTTCTTCACGTACGCGAGTCCGTCGATGTCCAGTTCGAAGACTTCCGGAGCGTATTGGACGCAGAGTCCGTCACCGGTGCACAAGTCCTGATCGATCCAGACCTGCAGCTCATCAGTGTCTGCTGACACTCCTACCTCCCACAACTGGTTGGGCCCGACGGTACCCGAACCCTGACCGACCGGCTCATCGGCGGCGGCACCAATCGATCAAGAGTCAGTGACGAGGGTGTTGCATGGGATGAAAACTGCTCCGCAACAGCTAGTGTTGGTTCAAGACGTTCGAGCCCCCCGGGGAGGTGGGACGTGGCACGTAGCGACGAAGCGGACTCCCGCGCCGCACGATGGGAGAAAGAGGCCAACGATCTCTCCAGCCAGGTCGCGTTCCTGCAAGAGGAACTCGCTCTGGTTCGGCGGAAGTTGACCGAGAGCCCCCGACACGTCCGGCAGCTTGAGGAACGGCTCGCGGCAACGCAGGCGCAGCTGGCCCGAGTGACCGAGAACAACGAACGGCTCGTGGCGACCCTGAAGGAAGCCCGAGCCCAGATCGTCACTCTCAAGGAAGAGATTGACCGGCTCGCCCAGCCGCCCAGCGGCTACGGCGTTTTCCTGTCGGCCCACGAGGACGGCACGGTGGATGTCTTCACCGGCGGCCGCAAGCTGCGGGTGGCGGTCTCGCCGTCACTGGCCGTCGACGAGCTCAAGCGGGGCCAGGAGGTCCTGCTCAACGACGCGCTGAACGTGGTGGACGCGTTCGGCTACGAGCGCACCGGCGAGGTCGTCCTGCTCAAGGAGGTCCTCGACAACCCGGCCGGCGGTCCCGCCGACCGAGCTCTGGTGGTCTCGCACGCCGACGAGGAGCGGATCGTCTTCCTGGCCGATTCGCTGGAGATCACCAAGCTGCGCGCCGGTGACTCGCTCATGATCGAGCCCCGCTCGGCGTACGCGTACGAGCGGATCCCGAAGAGCGAGGTCGAGGAGCTCGTCCTGGAGGAGGTCCCCGACGTCGACTACACCGACATCGGCGGCCTGCACTCGCAGATCGAGCAGATCCGCGACGCGGTGGAGCTGCCCTTCCTGCACGCCGACCTGTTCCGGGAGCACCAGCTGCGCCCGCCGAAGGGCATCCTGCTCTACGGCCCGCCCGGCTGTGGCAAGACCCTGATCGCCAAGGCGGTGGCCAACTCGCTGGCCAAGAAGATCGCCGAGCGCCGGGGCGAGGAGAAGCACACCAGCTACTTCCTCAACATCAAGGGCCCGGAGCTGCTGAACAAGTACGTGGGTGAGACCGAGCGGCACATCCGCCTGGTCTTCCAGCGGGCCCGGGAGAAGGCCGGCGAGGGCACCCCGGTGATCGTGTTCTTCGACGAGATGGACTCGATCTTCCGGACCCGTGGCTCCGGTGTCTCCTCCGACGTGGAGAACACCATCGTTCCCCAGCTGCTCAGCGAGATCGACGGCGTCGAGGGCCTGGAGAACGTGATCGTCATCGGCGCGTCGAACCGGGAAGACATGATCGACCCGGCGATCCTGCGCCCCGGCCGTCTCGACGTGAAGATCAAGATCGAGCGTCCGGACGCCGAGGCGGCGAAGGACATCTTCGCCAAGTACATCCTCTCCGACCTGCCGCTCTCCGAGGACGACCTCGGCGAGCACGACGGGAACCGGGACGCCACGGTCGCCGCGATGATCGAGGCGGTCGTGCTCCGGATGTACACGGAGTCCGAGGAGAACCGCTTCCTCGAGGTCACCTACGCCAACGGTGACAAGGAAGTCCTGTACTTCAAGGACTTCAACTCCGGCGCGATGATCCAGAACATCGTCGACCGCGGCAAGAAGATGGCGATCAAGGAGTTCCTCACCTCCGGGACCAAGGGCCTGCGACTCCAGCACCTGCTGGACAGCTGCGTCGACGAGTTCCGGGAGAACGAGGACCTGCCGAACACCACCAACCCGGACGACTGGGCCCGGATCTCCGGCAAGAAGGGCGAGCGGATCGTGTACATCCGCACGCTCGTCTCCGGCGGCAAGGGCGCCGAGGCCGGCCGGTCGATCGAGACCGCCAGCAACACCGGTCAGTACCTGTAAGGCACCGCAGGCGAGGGTGACGGGGTTTCCCCGTCACCCTCGCGCTCGTTGCACCCGGTGTGATCCGATCCCGTCTGACCTGGCTCGACGCGCTCCGCGGCTACGCCGCCGCGGTGGTCGCCCTGTTCCACCTCAGCCCGCAGGTGATCGGCCTGGACCGGCACATGGCGATCTTCCGGCACTTCGACTTCGGCCGGTACGGCGTCCTGCTCTTCTTCCTGGTCAGCGGATACGTCATCCCGATGTCGCTGGAACGGCACGGCTCGCTGCGCCGGTTCTGGATCGGCCGGGTGTTCCGGATCTACCCGGCCTACCTGCTGGCCATCGGCGCCGGCCTGCTGCTCGCCGCGGTCGGCTGGCAGCGGCTGCACCGCACCCTCCACACCGACACCACCGCCTCGGTGCTCGGGCACGCCACCATGCTGCAGGACCTGCTCGGGCTGCGCGGTGTGGTCCGTCCGTTCTGGACGCTCTCCTACGAGATGACCTTCTACCTGATCGTCGCCGGGTTGTTCGCCTGGCGGTGGCACCGGGCCAGCGCCTGGTGGGCCGGGGGGCTGGCGCTGGTCGTCCTGCTGGCCGGGCGCGGGCTGCCGGACGGGTTGTTCCCGGGTTCGACGGTCACGGCGGTGGTGCTCACCGTCGTACTGGGAAGCAGTCTGATCCTGTATCTGCGCGGCCCGGCGCGGGTCGCCGGAGTCCTCGGCCTGGCGATGATTCTCCTGCCGTTGCTGAACGGGCAGCCGACCCGATGGGCGAGCGCGGGCAGCTCCAGCGGGGCGGTCCTGATGCTCGCGGTGATGTTCGCCGGCACCGTGGTCTACCGCGCCCAGCACCGGCAGATCGGCCGGTGGGCCGCCGTGGCCGCGCTCACCCTGGTCCTGGTCGCCACCGGGATCAACTCGTGGCTGCTCAACGGCACCGACCTGGTCCGCGGCAGCGCCGTCGCGACCGCCGTCGCCGGCAGCTTCGCGGTTGCCTTCCTGCTGCGTCACCGGGCCGTGCCGAGCTTCCTCACCTGGCTCGGCGTGGTCAGCTTCTCGGTGTACCTCTTGCACATGCCGGTGCTCGTGGTGGTCACACGACTACTGCCCGGACGGCCGGTGGCGATCGGCGCGGCCTTCGTCGCGGGCACGCTCGCGGCCGCCTGGATGGCCTACCACCTCGTGGAACGTCCCGGACAGCGGCTCGGCCGGCGGGTCCAGCACTACCTCGACGACCGATTCGGCCCCGACACGCCGGTGATCCCCGCGACCACGGAAGGTGGCACACCGAGTACGGGCAGCTTCGGTATGCAACGTGAGAGCGTCTAGGCTCGATGCATGAGCAGGCGTAGCTTCGTGGCGGACAGGGTGGTCGCATGAGCGTTCGACGGATTATGGGAACCGAGGTCGAGTACGGCATCTCAGTGCCCGGTCAGCCCGGCGCCAACCCGATGGTGACGTCCTCCCAGGTGGTCAACGCCTACGGCGCCCGCCCCGAGCTCAACCGGGGACAGCGCGCCCGATGGGATTACGAGGAGGAGTCCCCGCTGCGCGACGCGCGCGGGTTCACCTACTCCGGCGCCGCCTACGACCCGGCCGAGGCCCTGGCCGACGAGGACCTGGGCCTGGCCAACGTGATACTGACCAACGGCGCCCGGCTCTACGTGGACCACGCGCACCCGGAGTACAGCACTCCCGAGTGCACCAACCCGCTGGACGTGGTCAAGTGGGACAAGGCCGGCGAGCGGGTGATGGCCGAGGCGTCCCGGCGGGCCGCCACCATCCCCGGCGCGCACCGCATCCAGCTGTACAAGAACAACACCGACAACAAGGGCGCGTCCTACGGCTCGCACGAGAACTACCTGATGCGCCGGCAGACCGCCTTCGCCGACATCGTCGCCCACCTCACCCCGTTCTTCGTCACCCGGCAGATCTTCACCGGCGTCGGCCGGGTCGGGCTCGGCCAGGACGGCAGCGGCTCCGGCTTCCAGATCTCCTCGCGCGCCGACTTCTTCGAGGTCGAGGTCGGCCTGGAGACCACGCTGAAACGGCCGATCATCAACACCCGGGACGAGCCGCACGCGGACGCCGACAAGTACCGCCGGCTCCACGTGATCATCGGCGACGCGAACCTGTCCGAGATCGCGTCGTACCTGAAGATGGGCACCACCGCGCTGGTCCTCAACATGATCGAGGAGAAGGTGTTCACCGGCGAGCTGGGCATCGCCGACCCGGTCAGCGAGCTGAAGGCGGTCAGCCACGACCCCACCCTCAAGCACCTGATGCGGCTGCGCGACGGCCGCCGGCTCACCGCCCTCGATCTGCAGTGGGCGTACTTCGAGCGGGCCAAGGCGTTCGTCGACGAGCGGTACGGCACCGATGTCGACGACCAGACCACCGACGTGCTGGACCGCTGGGAGGACGTGCTGGACAAGCTCGGCCGCGACCCGATGCTCTGCTCCGACACCCTGGACTGGGTGGCCAAGCTGCGGCTGCTGGAGGGCTACCGGGAGCGGGAGAGCCTCGGCTGGTCCTCGCCCAAACTCCAGCTGGTCGACCTGCAGTACTCGGACGTCCGCCCGGAGAAGGGCCTCTACCACCGCCTGGTCGCCCGCGGGTCGATGAAGACCCTGCTCGACCCGGACGAGACCCAGCGCGCCATGTACGAGCCGCCGGAGGACACCCGGGCCTACTTCCGCGGCCGCTGCCTCGCGCAGTACGCCTCCGAAGTGGTCGCCGCCAGCTGGGACTCGGTGATCTTCGATGTCGGGCGGGAGTCGCTCGTGCGGGTGCCGATGATGGAGCCGGAGCGCGGCACCAAGAAGCACGTCGGCGCCCTCTTCGACACCTGTGAGAGCGCCAAGGACCTCCTTGAAGTGATCACGAGTCGGTAATAAAACACCCGTTGCGGCAGGGCGTTTCGTCACCGGCGCGAGGTAGGTTTTCCGTACCCGATGTTGCAGGACTTCGGGTGGCTGAGAAGGGGGACATCCATGGCAACCCGAGACACAGGTGGTCAGTCGCAGAGCGGGCGCAGCTCCAGCGACCAGGAGATCGAGGACGTCACCGTTGAGGCCAATCCCGAGGTAGCCGAGCGGCACGCGGAGATCACCGAGGACGTGGACGATCTGCTCGACGAAATCGACTCCGTTCTCGAAGAAAATGCAGAGGAATTTGTCCGCGGATACGTGCAAAAAGGGGGCGAGTAGGGCATAAGCCCCCAAAACGGACATGCCTCGCCCGAATGACGATGTAGACGGACAGCGACGCTGTCGGGATTGCGGGCAATGGAAGCCGCTCAACCTGTTCTGTGCGAACAGTAAGCGGCCGACCGGACATGGAAGCTACTGCAAGGAATGCTTCAACGCCCGCTCGAAAGCCAGCTATGCGAAGCGTCTTCAGGAGAAGACGGGTCGAGAGGTCCAGCAACGTCGGGCTGTGCCGGATGGATATCGTCATTGCCCGGACTGCGGGGAAGCGAAGCCGTTGGCTGAGTTTCCCCGCAGTCGTAACGACACGGGTGGCTACGGCCGTTACTGCAAGCCCTGCCATAACATGCGCGGCAAGGAGACCAGGCAGCGGCTGTATGGCGGATCGCGGGAGTATCACCTGCGCCGCCGCTACGGCATCGGTCAGGCCGAGTTCGACGCGCTGCTGGCGGACCAGGGTGGGGTCTGCGCCATCTGTGGCGCGCCCGACCCGCAACACGTAGATCACGATCATCGCACCGGCCGTGTGCGCGGGATATTGTGCTTCAACTGCAACGGCGGCTTGGGGCAGTTCCGGGACGACCCGGTGTTCCTCGCCAATGCGATCACGTACCTGAAAGGAACCACGTGGCGACGGGTTTTGATCCATCCGGGCGTCTACCGGATATCTTTCTCAACACGGGGACGTCCTCCTTCACGCAGTTCCTGAGCGCGGCGGCTCCCGAGTTGCTGCCGGGCCGGCGGCCGCTGCCACCCGGTCTGAACGGTGGCGACGTCGCCCCGCACGGCACCACGATCGTCGCGATCGCGACCGCCGAGGGTGTCGTGATGGCCGGCGACCGCCGGGCGACCATGGGCAACCTGATCGCCAGCCGGGACATCAAGAAGGTGCACCCCGCCGACTCCTATTCGCTGATCGGCATCGCCGGCACCGCCGGGATCGGCATCGAGCTGATCCGGCTGTTCCAGGTCGAGCTGGAGCACTACGAGAAGACCGAGGGCGCGATGCTCTCGCTCGACGGTAAGGCGAACCGGCTGGCCGCGATGGTCCGCGGCAACCTGGGCGCGGCGATGCAGGGCCTGGCCGTGGTCCCGCTCTTCGCCGGCTTCGACCTGTCGCCGGCCGACCCGGCCCGGGCCGGGCGGATCTTCAGCTTCGACGTGGCCGGCGGCCTCTACGAGGAGACCGGGTACGAGGCGATCGGCTCCGGCTCGCTGTTCGCCAAGGCCGCGCTGAAGAAGAAGTACCGGGAGGGCGTCAGCACCGAGGACGCGATCCGGCTGGCGGTGGAGGCGCTCTACGACGCCGCGGACGACGACACCGCGACCGGTGGACCGGACCTCACCCGCAAGATCTACCCGGTGGTGATGACCGCTACGGCGAACGGCACCACCCGGCTCAGCGACGCTGAGATCACCACGGTGGCCGAGCAGGTCGTCTCCGGACGCATGGAGAACCCGGGCGGTTGATCCGCACGCGCGAGATGAAGGAGTAGCCACCCGTGGCCATGCAGTTCTACGCATCGCCCGAGCAGGTCCAGCGGGACCGCTCGGAGTACGCCCGCAAGGGCATCGCCCGCGGCCGGTCGGCCGTGGTTTTGTCGTACGAAGGCGGCATCCTGCTGGTCGCCGAGAACATCACCACCCTGCGCAAGATCAGCGAGATCTACGACAGGATCGCGTTCGCCGCCGTCGGGCGGTACAACGAGTTCGAGAGCCTGCGCCGGGCCGGCGTGCGGATGGCCGACATGACCGGCCTGACCTACGACCGGCGGGACGTCACGGGGCGCGCGCTGGCGAACGCGTACACCCAGACGCTCGGTGCGATCTTCTCCGAGACGCAGAAGCCGTACGAGGTGGAGATCTGCATCGCGCAGGTCGGCGCCACCCCGGAGCAGGACGAGCTCTACCGGATCATGTATGACGGCTCGGCCCTGGACGAGCCCGGTTTCATGGCGATGGGCGGGCAGGCCGAGGCGATCGCCACCGTGCTGCGCGAGCGGCACGACGTGAACGCCGATCTGTCCACCGCGCTGTCGCTGGCCGCCGAGGCCCTGGGCAGCGTCGGCGGGGAGAACGGGCAGACCCGCACCCTCACCGCGAAGCAGCTCGAGGTCGCGGTGCTGGACCGTCGCCGGGTCGGCCGGACGTTCCGGCGGATCGCCGACGCGGCGCTGACCACGCTGCTCGGGCACGAGTCGGTGCCGGACGCCGATCTGGGCGAGACCGACGCGGCCCCGCCGGCGCCGGCCGACGCCAAGCCGACCGAGTCGGCGGCCTCGGAGGACACCGAGAAGGGGACCGGCAAGGACACCGGGAACTGATCGCCGAAACGGGCGTGGCTTTGCCGCCGCGCCCGTTTCGAAAGGCCGGAAGTGCGGCTAGTGTCTTGTCATGGAACGGCGAATTTTCGGCCTCGAGACCGAGTACGGAGTCACGTGCACCTATCGGGGACAGCGGCGGCTGTCGCCGGACGAGGTGGCCCGCTACCTGTTCCGCCGAGTGGTGTCGTGGGGACGCAGCAGCAACGTCTTCCTCCGTAACGGCGCCCGCCTCTACCTCGATGTCGGTTCCCACCCGGAGTACGCCACCCCCGAATGTGACTCCGTCACCGACCTGGTCGCCCACGACCGGGCCGGCGAGCGGATCCTGGAGGGCCTGCTCGTCGACGCGGAGAAACGTCTGCACGACGAAGGCATCGCGGGGGAGATCTACCTCTTCAAGAACAACACCGATTCCGCCGGCAACTCGTACGGCTGCCACGAGAATTATCTGGTCAGCCGCCACGGTGAGTTCGGCCGCCTGGCCGATGTGCTCATTCCGTTCCTGGTCACCCGTCAGTTGATCTGCGGGGCCGGCAAGGTGCTGCAGACACCGCGCGGCGCGGTTTTCTGCCTCTCGCAGCGCGCCGAGCACATCTGGGAGGGTGTCTCCAGCGCGACCACCCGCAGCCGTCCGATCATCAACACCCGCGACGAGCCGCACGCCGACGCCGAGCGTTACCGGCGCCTGCACGTCATCGTCGGCGACTCGAACATGAACGAGGTCACCACCCTGCTCAAGGTCGGCAGCGCGGACATCGTGCTGCGGATGATCGAGGCCGGCGTGGTGATGCGCGACCTGTCGCTGGAGAACCCGATCCGCGCGATCCGCGAGGTCAGCCACGACGTCACCGGTCGCCGCAAGATCCGCTTGGCGAACAACAAAGAGGTCTCCGCCCTGGAGATCCAGCAGGAGTACCTGGCGAAGGCGACCGAGTTCGTCGAGCGCCGCGGCGGCGACCCGGTCGCCAAGCGGGTCGTCGAGCTGTGGGGGCGGGTGCTGTCCGCGATCGAGAGCGGCGACCTGGACCCGGTCTCCCGTGAGATCGACTGGGTGTCGAAATACAAGCTGATCGAGCGCTACCAGGCCAAGCACGACATTCCGATGTCGCATCCGCGGATCGCCCAGCTGGATCTGGCCTATCACGACGTCCGTCGTGGCCGCGGCCTCTACGCGCTGATGGAGAAGCGCAAGCAGGTCGACCGGATCGCCAACGACCTGCAGATCTTCGAGGCCAAGGAGACGCCGCCGCAGACCACCCGGGCCCGCCTGCGCGGCGAGTTCATCAAGCACGCCCAGGAGAAGCGGCGCGACTTCACCGTGGACTGGGTGCACCTCAAGCTGAACGACCAGGCGCAGCGGACGGTCCTCTGCAAGGACCCGTTCCGCGCCTACGACGAGCGGGTGGAGCGGCTGATCGCCAGCATGTGACGCGAGCGAGCCGCCCTCTCGGGTGCGGCGAGCACGAGAAACGGGCGGTAGTAGGCTGGCCGGGCTATGACATCGTCACATCCCGGCCAGCCGGCCGATCCGCACGGCCCGAGGCCGGAGGGCGAGGGCACCAGAGGCCGCGCCGAGCGCCGCCGTGAGCGGATCCGCCGCGACATCCAGGCGGCTCGCACCGGGCGCAAGCTGATCCCCACCTGGTTGATGGCGCTGGTCCTCGGCCTCTTCCTGGCCGGCTGGCTCTACTTGATCATCACCAAATAGATCACGACCTTCTTGTGCGCCGGTCCGCTGTGGTGCGGATCGCTTGCTCCCGCGCGGGCCGGGCGGCCTGATCTGGCCGCTGGCGCGTCCAGAGCGATCAGCCCACCCTTCACTGCCCGTGGACGGTTCCGGAAACCACGTCCTCCGGCACCGGCAAGCGGGCCGGCCCAGTGCCGCGGATCCTCGGCGCCGGCGGCGTACCGAAAAAGGGTGTCGGCCGAGCGGACCTGGGGCGTCGAGCGGGCCGGAAGGGTCCGGGTCTGCGGGTCGCGGGGTCGGTGAGCTCACTGGGGAGCCCAGCGCGCACGGCTGCGCGCAGGCCGCGGGACAGGGGATCTGCGGGCGGGCGGGGAACGGGGCGGCAAGAGGGGTGCGGACGCGCCGGGTTTGCGGCAGGCTAGGCGTTATGGCCGAGATCCTGGGACCGGGCATCAACGAGTACCTGCTCGCACACTCCACACCCGCCGACGCGGTGCTGCGCGAGCTGGCCGCCGAGACCGAGGCCTCGCTGCCCCCGGAGTACGTCGAGATGCAGATCGCCCCGGACGAGGGCGCCCTGCTCACCATGCTGGTCCGGCTGACCGGGGTGAGCAACGCGGTCGAGGTCGGCACGTTCACCGGCTTCTCGTCCATCTGCATCGCCCGCGGCCTGCGGCCCGGCGGCCGGCTGCTGTGCTGCGACGTCTCCGCGGAGTGGACCAAGGTGGCCCAGGAGTACTGGGTGAAGGCCGGCGTCGCGGACCGGATCGAGCTGCGGCTGGCGCCGGCCATCGAGACGCTGCGGGCGCTGCCCGCCGACCCGGTGATCGACTTCGGCTTCATCGACGCCGACAAGATCAGCTACCCGGCGTACTACGAGGAATTGCTCCCGCGGCTGCGCCCCGGCGGCCTGCTGGCGCTGGACAACGTGCTGCGCGGCGGCCGGGTGCTGCACGCCACCGACCCGGCCGACCGGGCGATCGCCCAGCTCAACGACCGGATCGTGGGCGACGAGCGGGTCGACTCGGTGATGCTGCCGGTCCGCGACGGGGTGACCCTGGTCCGGCGGCGTGACTGAGAAAGACGGCGGCGGCACTGGGACGACGGCGGCGGGACTGAGAAGACGGCGGCGGGACCGGGCAAAGCTGCGACTGATCGAAAGCCGGTTTGCCCCTCCGCTGCAACCGGGAGGCCGTCTCCTGAGTCGGTGACGATCGGGCGAAGGCAGACCCAGGTGACGTACGCCATGGTGGCGGCCGTCGCGATCCTGGCCTACCAGTTCCTGCCGGACCAGGCCTGGTGGCTGGCCACCTGGCAGGTCACCATCGGCTGGCTCGCCACGGCCGCGATCGTGCTCGGCGCCCGCCGGCAGGCGCCCGGCGACCGGCTGCCGTGGTACCTGCTGGCCGCCGGCGTGTTCAGCAACGCCACCGGGATCGGCGTCGCCAAGGCCTGCGCGCTGCTCTGGAACCTGAGCGACCTGCCCACCCCGGCCGACCCGTTCTTCCTCGGCCTCTACCCGGCCTGCGCGGCCGGGATCGCGCTGCTGATCCGGCGCCGCGACCGGTGGGCCAACGGGACCGCGCTGCTCGACGCGGCCACCATCACCACCGGTTTCGGGCTGCTCGCCTGGGTCTACATCATCGACCCGATCAACCTGGTCAGCCAGATGGACCGGCTGGCGCACGCGGTGCAGGCCGCCTACCCGATCGGCGACCTGCTGCTGCTGGCCATGATGACCCGGCTGCTGCGCAGCGCCGGCAGCCGCGGCCCGGCCCTCTGGTGGATGGCCGGCGCGCTCGGCACGCTGCTGCTCGGCGACAGCTCCTGGGTGATCCTCGACAACCTGGGCGCCCCCGGCCTGGCCCTGCAGGAGACCCCGTGGTTCGTCCGGATCCTGGAGTCGGTGTTCCTGGTCGCGTTCTCGCTGTTCGGCATCGCCGCGCTCGACCCGGCCGCGGGCACGCTGGCCAAGGCCACCCAGGAGGACGCCACCCGGCTCGGCCCCGGCCTGCTGGCGCTGCTCACCGGCGCCTCGCTGATCGCCCCGGGCCTGCTCGCCCTGCAGGTGCACGAGGGGCAGGTGGTCAACGGCTGGAGCATCGCGATCGGCTCGACCGTGCTGTTCCTGCTGGTGGTGGCCCGGATGGCCGGCCTGCTGCGGGAGGTGGAGCGGCAGGCCCGGCAGGTCCGCGATCTGGCCCGCTCGGACGAGCTGACCGGCCTGCCGAACCGGCGCGCCTGGAACGACGAGGTGCCCCGCGCCCTGGAACGGGCCCGCCGCGACCACCTGCCGGTCGCCGCCGCGATCGTCGACCTGGACCACTTCAAGCGGTTCAACGACACGTTCGGCCACCCGGCCGGGGACCGCCTGCTGAAGGCGGCGAGCGCGGCCTGGCACGGCACGCTGCGCTCGGTGGACCTGCTGGCACGCTACGGCGGCGAGGAGTTCGTGGTGCTGCTGCCGGGCGCGGACGCGGCGAGCGCGTACGAGGCCCTCAGCCGGATGCTGGCGGCCACCCCGCAGGGCCAGACGTTCTCCGCCGGGCTGGCGGTCTGGGACGGCGAGGAAACCTCGGAGGAGCTGCTGCAGCGTGCCGACCAGGCGCTCTACGCGGCCAAGGCGCGGGGCCGGAACCGGATCGAGACGCCGGTCGCCTGACCGGCGGCCGCGGTCAGTAGTTGCCGTAGACCCGCCACCGGTTCTCCTGGTCGGACAGCTGCCGCGGATAGACGGCGAACTCGTCGACCGTGCCGGTGAGGTACGGGTTCTCCGGTGGCGACGGCCAGGTGTCCGCCGGCCGCATCGGGGCGCCGCCGACGCGCCAGTAGCCGGTCGCTGCGGTGGCCGCCAGCACACTGGTGGTGACGGTCAGGACCCCGTCGACGTACAGCTTGAGCCCGGCGGCGCCGACGCTGCCCATCACGTGGTGCCAGTTGGCGTCGTCGACCGCGGCGGCGCCGGCCACGGTGACCGCCGCGCCGCCCTGCAGCACGCCGAACTGCACCCGGCCGGTCGGATCGACGTAGAGCAGCCGGTCGCTGAAGCCGCTGCCGAGCCGGGTCGCGGTGCTGGCGAAGCCGGCGATCACGCCGACGTCGTCGACGCCGACGCGGATCATGCATTCGACGGTGAACGCGGCGGTGGCGGCGGCGCCGGCGTACTTGGCGTTGGAGGCGTTCACGGTGCCGCCGAACGCGACCGAGGTGGAGCCGGCGTGGCCGGTCTTGGTGCCGAGCAGGCCGCCCGCCTGCTCGGCGGAGATGGCCGGGTACATGAGGCCGACGAAGGTGCTGACGGTGGTTCCGGTGGTCGCCGCGGTGGCGAGCGGATAGCCGTTGTACACCCGGACGTCGTCGATCTGGCCCAGCCAGGGCTCCACGGTCGAGCCGCCGGACAGGCGGCGGCCGATCTGCAGCGCGGTGACGGCGACGGCCGGGATGGAGCTGAAGGCGACGCTGCTCTGCGCGACGCCGTCGACGTACAGGCGGAGCGTGTTGTTGTAGTCGTCGTGCACGCCGACCAGGTGCACCCACTGGTTGATCACCGGAGCGGTGACGTCGCCGTAGACCGGCACGGTGGTGCCGCCGCTGGTCAGCACCCGCATCACCCACTGCCCGGCGGGTTGGTCGTAGCCGAGGCTGACGGCGTTGGCGCCGGCGGTGTTCTCCGACACGGCGGTCCGGGTGACGCTGCCGTCGGACAGCTTCAGCCAGGCGGACACGACGAAACTGCTGGTGGTGTTCAGCTGGGCGGCCGGTCCCTGCACGTAGCCGGCGGAGGACAGGGTCAGCGCGTTGCCGTCCCGACCGGCCGCGAGGCCGGCGGCCGGATTCAGGGCGACCCCGGCCGAGCGGGCCGGGGTGCCCGGCGCGCCGGTGCTGGCGGACGTGCTGGTGTAGGTCGGGTTCGTGCCGGTGGCCTCGGTGAACGGCCAGCGGGCGGTGGGCCGCACCTGCAGCTGGGCCAGTTCGGTGGCGCTGAGCACCCGCCGCCAGGCGCGCACCTCGCCGATCTGGGCGGTGCCGTCACTCATGCCCTTCCACGCGGCGTCGCGGTACCGGCCCAGGCCGATGCCGGCATTGGTGGACGGGTGAAAGATGGTGTGCGGCACCTGGCCCTCCTGCACCCCGTTGACCCAGAGGTACAGGGTGGTGGTGTCGAACACCGCGGTCAGCTGCACCCAGGTGTTGGCCTGGACCGGGGTGCTGCCCAGCGCGTAGTCGAAGGCGACCGCGGAGGTCTGCGGATCACCGGCCATGGCCGCCCCCCAGCAGGTGGCGGCGGTGTTCGGACAGTGCCCGGCGTAGTCACCGAAGATCATCAGGTCGCTGCGGGGGTAGGTGCCGGTGCCACTGGGCGTACCGGAGGAGTTGCCGGTCATGTGCAGCACCCCGACCCGGGTGCTGGCCGAGGTGGGCGCCATGCCGCCCGGGTTGAACCAGACGCTGACGGTGAACGCGCGGTCCGAGCGGAACGGCGACAGCAGCGCGGACAGCGAGCTGCCGCTGTTCGGCTGGACCGCGCCGCCGGTCGGGCCGGGAATGCCGGCGGTCACACCGGTGCCGTTGATGAAGGCGGTGTTGCCGGCCCCGGAGCTGTCCCGGAACACGGTCGAGCCCACCGGGTCGTCGAAGCGCCACCACGGGGTGGCGTTGGTGGTCGCGGTCTCGTACACGCCGGGGCTGGTGCCGGTCGCGTCGGCCGCCGCCGAGCCGGCCGTCGCCGCCTGCGGCTCGTCCATCCGGTGGTAGAACGCCGGGCCGGCGCCGCTGATCAGGGCCGGCACGCCGGGGAAGGCCGGCGAGGCGGCCACCGTGCCGGGCACGCCGACGTTCGCCGTGTATCCGGCGCCGGCGGCCTGCCAGCATCCGTAGGCCAGGACCGTTGCCAGGAGGGCCGCGGCGGCCAACCACCTCACCCTCTCCGGTTCGGCACGCTGGGCTGACACCTGAATCGCTCGCGGCGGTGCCGGGGGTGACGGGCGTGCCGGGGCCCGGCGTCATCGTCCTCCCGGCGCATCGCCACGACCAGCAGCACCAAGGTCACCACCAGGGTGGCCAGCACTTTCCGGTGCTCCCCGCGGCCGTGCCAGTAGACCGGCAGGCCGATCCAGCGGATGAGCAGGCGTGGCAGCCCGCGGACCGCACCGGGTGGCACCGGTGTGGAGTCCTCGGCAGCGTTGGCGTCCCCCTTGGTGACCAGGGTGCCGTCCGGGTTGCGCCGGACCACCCGGTGCAGGAGCAGGCGGCCGGGCCGGGCCGGATTGTCCACCAGCACCGGCATCCCGGGTTTGAGATCGCCGGCGCGGACCGGGCCGGCGATCGCCACGTCGCCGGGACGGATCCTGGGCAGCATCGATCCGGAGATCACCACCGCGCTGGTCCAGCCGAAGGCGATCGGGAGGATCGACCAGAGCACCGCCACGACGCACGTGCCCAGGAGGATCCGGGCCAGCACGCTCGCGGTGAACCAGGCCCATTCGCGGGCTTCCGGCGCGGTCATCTCGAGCCCAGTCCTTCCGGCCGGGTACAGGGAAAAGCTCGGCAAAATAGGGATAAACACTAACGAAATCCCACACGGGAGTGGCCGGCTTCGGGTAATCGTCCGGTCGCCGTTCCTCAGTTGCCCGGTGGCGGTACCGATCGGGAGAGCCGTTGGTGTCCGACCTTGGTAGGGAGATGACATGTCAGAGACGGCCGCCGGGCGTCGCCGCCGCCGACGTCGCCGGATCTCCGGGCTTGCCGTCCCGCTGAGCATTCTGCTCGGCTCCCTGCTGGTCTGGCAGTCGTCGGAGTCGGCGTACTCGGCCACCACCTCGACGTTAGACAACACCTGGACGTCGGTCAGCGTGGCACTGACCAACAGTCAGGTGGGCGCGGCGGTGTTCACCGTGCCGGCCGCCGTGCCGGACGCCACGGCGAGCTCGATCACCCTGGCCGGCTTCTCGCCCAGCAGCGCGCGGACCGGCGGCCAGCGGTGCGTCATGGTCGACTACCAGACCGCGGCGCCCGCCAAGATCCGGATGCGGATCGACGACGCCGCCGACCCGCTGTCCTCGGCTCTGGAGATCGTGGTCGACCAGGGCACCGGCGCGAGCGACGCCGCGTGCACCGGTTTCACCAGCAACAACACCTTCGTGTACGGGTCGGCGAGCAACAGCACCGCGAAGGTCAGCGGTTTCCCGACGACCTGGGTGGGTAGCACCACCGGCGAGTGGACGGCCTCGGGCGCCGGCCAGCTGTGGTACCGGATCACCTGGCTGCTGCCGTCCACCGCGGCGGCGGGCACCTCGGGCGCCAGCGCCGACTTCAAGTTCCAGTGGGAGGCTCAGGCCTACTGATGTCCGCGGGCCGGCGGAGGTCCAGCCGTCCCCGGCGCCGCTCGCGGGGCCGGGGACGCTGGTTCGCGGTCGCCCTGGTCCTGGCCGCCGGGGCCGCGCTGCCGGTCGCCGGAGCGGGCTACACCGGCACGACGTCAACCGGCACCAGCACCTTCACGGCCGGGACCGTGGCGATCTCCGCCTCGGCGCCGGCCGGGAAGGTGTTCGCGGTGTCCAACGCCATCCCCGGCAGCTACGGCGCGGCCTGTGTGATCACGTCCTACACCGGGACGGCACCGGCCACCGTGAAGATGTACTTCCCGACGGTGACCGGGACGCTCGGCAACTACCTGGTCGCCCGGGTGCAGAGCGGCACCGGCACGCAGACCGACTGCTCCGACTTCGGCTCGCCCACCACGCTCTACAACGCCGCCGCGCCGGCGGCCGGCGGCCCCCTGCTGGCCACCTATCTCGCCGCGCACACCGGCTGGAGCACCGGCGACGGCGCCTGGCCGGTCACCGGCCCGGCCACCCGGGCGTGGAAGTTCGAATACCTGCTGACCAGCGACGACAACGCGCAGAACAGCAGCCTCAGCTTCACCGCCACCTGGGAGGCGCAGACCTGAGGTGGCCGGACGGGCGCTAGGCCCCGGCGGGGCCGAGCAGGGCGGCGGCGTGCCGGCCGGCGGCGGCGGCGGCCAGGAAGTAGTGGTAGTCCTGGTCGAGTTTGCGGCCCATCGTCGACAGCGGCACCGCAGACGCGCGCAGCGCCTCGTCGAGGCCGTCGACCGGGACCGTGACGACGCGGTGACGGTCGCTGAGGAAGTCGAGGTCGGCGGCCAGGGCCGCCTCCAGGCCGGCCGGGACGGGCAGGTCGGCTCGGGTCAGGGCGACTTTTCCGTACGCCGTGAGGCTGTGATGCGACACGCCGCGGTGCCGGGCGCGCCCGTCCTCGTGGGAGATCCGCAGCGAGCCGACCGGCCGGCCGTCGAGCACCCCGGCCGCGTTGACCGCCTCGCCCAGGGCCACCCCGGAGAAGCCCCACGCCGTGCCGGTCCCCAGGTTGCCCGGGCCCTGCGCGACGATGGCCACGTCGGCCCGCAGGACGTGCCGGGCGGCGAGCAGCCCGGTGTGCACGGTGCTCGCCTCCAGGTCACCGCCGAACGCCTGGCCGGTGGTGACCGTGCCGGCCAGGTGCCCGGCCAGCCCGTCCAGGGTGCGGGAGAACCAGGCGGGCAGCGCCCCGCCGTCGGTCATCACGTAGGCGACCGTGGCGTCCGGCCGGTCGGCGTGGACCCCGGCCAGGATCGCCGGCAGCGCCGAGTGCAGGTCGGCGGTGACCACCGGCATCCCGTCGAGCGACTCGGCGGCCTCCATCACCGCGCGGTGCGGCGACGCCTCCTCGTCGACGCCGAGCAGGATCGGCTGCAGCGGCGTGTAGCGGGCCTTGACCAGGTGGCCCGAGTCGCGGGTGGTGCCGGCGTCGGCGGGGTCCGCGGGCAGCCGGTCGGGGAGCGCCACGACCAGGGCGTAGCCGCCGGTGCCCAGGCCCATGACCAGGGCGCCGACGTTCAGCAGGACGCGGTCGCCGGGCTCCGGGGAACCGACCAGGTGCGGGTAGGCGAGGGCGCGGAGCGGCCCCTGCTCGGTGGTGACGTCCAGTTCGACGGCGCCACGCCAGCTTCGTCGTACCGAAAGAACCGTCCCCGAACGCCAGCGCACCATGTGCCGGACCCTATCGGTCCAGTCCGCCGTCGATGTGGTCGCGTCCCGGCTCGCCACGGGTCGGGTCCAGGAAGACGTACCGGATCTCCGGGAAGCGGTCCCGCAGCCGGCGCTCGGCCTCGTCCGAGGCGGCCTCGATCTCCTTGCCCGGCACCGTGTCGTCGAAGTCGACCTTGGCGGCGACCAGGATGTCGCCGGGCCCGATCTGCATGGTCAGCAGCGTCGGCACCGCGGTGACCACCGGGATGGCCCGCAGGTCGGCGGCGATCTGGTTGTGGATCCGGCGCGGCACCGCCCGGCCGACCAGCAGCGACACGTTGCTGCGGGCCAGCACCGACGCGACCACCAGCAGCAGGCCGCCGATCAGGATCGAGGCCAGCCCGTCCCACAGCTCCTGGCCGGTGAGCTGGGCCAGGCCGAGCCCGGCGGCGGCCAGCAGCAGGCCGATCAGCGCCGCCGAGTCCTCGAAGAAGACCGCCTTGACCGTGGTGTCCGGGGTGAGCCGCAGGAACCGTTGCGGGGTGACGTTCCACCGGCGGGACTGGTCGCGGACCTGGCGGCGGGCCTTCAGGAAGGACGCGCCCTCGGCGGCGAACGAGACGGCCAGCACGAGGTAGGACACCAGGTACTCGCCGGCGCCCGCACCGCTGAGGATGGTGGTCACGCCGTGGTAGATCGAGAACCCGGCGCCGCCGACGAAGGTGAACAGGGCGGCGATGAACGCCCAAACATAACTCTCCTTGCCGTACCCGAACGGGTGTTCTTCGTCCGCCGGTTTTCGCCCCCGGCGCAACGCCACGTAGAGGAAGACCTCGGTCACCGTGTCGGCGACCGAGTGGGCGGCCTCGGAGAGCATCGCCGCCGATCCGGACAGCAGGCCGGCGATCAGCTTGGCCACCGCGATCACCAGGTTGGCCAGCAGCGCCAGGAGCACCGTGCCGACGCTCTCGGTCTCGGCGCGCGGCCCGGTGTCGGGCAGTCCGGCCGGGGTGGTCTGGGGCTCGGGTACGACGGTCACACCGGTCAACGTTCCCCGGGGTCCTCGCGTTTAACGGTCCGGACACGCGGGCTGCTAGGTTTCGTGTCGTGTCGCGCACTCGTACCGAGCGCCTGGTGAACCTGGTGATCTGCCTGCTGTCCACGCGACGGTTCCTGACCGCCGCGCAGATCGCCCTGACCGTGCCCGGTTACGAGCACGACCCCTCGGATCCCCGGGACCACGAAGCCTTCCAGCGCAAGTTTGAGCGGGACAAGGCGGAGCTGCGAGAGCTCGGCGTGCCGCTGGAGACCGGGACGGCCAGCATTTTCGACCAGGAGCCGGGGTACCGGATCGCGCAGCGGGAGTACGCACTGCCCGACATCCTGCTCGAACCGGACGAGGCCGCCGCGGTCGGCATCGCCGCCCGGCTCTGGCAGCACGCCGGCCTGGCCGCCGCGGCGTCCTCCGGGCTGGCCAAACTGCGCGCCGCCGGCGTCGAGGTGGACCCGCAGGCCACCCTCGGCGTGGAGCCGGTGGTCACCGTCGACCCGGCCTTCGGCCCGCTCACCTCGGCCGCCCGGGACCGCCGCGCGGTGACCTTCCGCTACCGGGTGCCCGAGCTCGACGAGCCGAGCGTGCGCCGCCTGGAGCCGTGGGGCGTGGTCTGCTGGCGCGGCCGGTGGTATGTGGTCGGCCACGACCGGGACCGCAACGCGGCGCGCTGCTTCCGGCTGTCCCGGATCGTCGGCGACGTCAAGGCGACCGGCCGCCCGGACGCGTTCACCCCGCCCGAGGACGCCGACCTGATCAAGCACGTGGCGGTCAGCTCCGGGCCGATCGCCCGCACCGGCCGCGCCACCGTCACCGTCCGGCCCGGCCGGGCCGCCGGCCTGCGGCGGCTGGCCAGCGAGATCGTCTCGGGTCCGGAGGGCGACAGATTGACCATTTCGTACGGCGACCCGGAGTGGCTCGCCGCGCGGATCGCCGGGTACGGGCCGGACGCCCGCGCGGACGGTCCCCCGGAGCTGCGCGACGCGGTCATCCAGCACCTCAAGGAGCTGGTCACCCGGTACGAGCCGGCCGCCCCGGCGGTGGCGTCGTGACCGGGCCGCGCACGCCGTCCGCCGACCGCCTGGGCCGGCTGCTCAACCTGGTGCCCTACCTGCTGGCCCGCCCCGGCATCCTGATCGCCGAGGCGGCCGCCGACCTGGGTGTCACCCCGAAACAGCTGCGCGAGGACCTGGAGCTGCTCTGGGTGTGCGGGCTGCCCGGGTACGGCCCCGGCGACCTGATCGACATGGCGTTCGACGGCGACCGGGTGACGATCAGCCACGACGCCGGCATCGACAAGCCGCTGCGGCTCAACCCGGACGAGGCGCTCGCCCTGGTGGTGGCGCTGCGGATGCTCGCCGAGACGCCCGGAATCGGCTCCCGGGACGCGATCGAGCGGGCCCTCGCCAAGATCGAGAGTGCGGCCGGTGACCTGGCGGACGCCCCGGTCGCCGTGAAACTCCCGGCCAACCAGGAGAAACTCGCCAAGGTGCGGGCCGCGGTGGACTCCGGGCACGCGCTGCGGCTGACGTATTACACGGCCGCCCGGGACGAGACCACCGACCGGGTGGTCGACCCGATGCGGATGCTGACCGTCGGCACGTTCGCCTACCTGGAGGCGTGGTGCCGCCGGGCCGAGGCGACCCGGATGTTCCGGATCGACCGGATCGACGCGTTCACCGAGCTGGACGAGCCGGCCCGGCCGCCGGTCGAGGCGGTCCCGCACGACGTCACCGACGGCGTCTTCCGGCCCGGCCCGGAGCTGCCGCTGGTCACCCTGCGGGTGGGTCGCGGCGGCCGGTGGATCACCGAGTACTACCCGGTCGAGCAGGTGGTCAAGGAACCGGGGGAGTGGCTGGTCACGATGCGGGTCACCGACCTGGTCTGGGCGCGGCGCTTCCTGGTCGGCCGCCCGGACGTGACCGTGGCCGGGCCGCCCGAGCTGGTCGAGCAGATCCGCGCCGCCGCGCACGAGGCCCTGGACCAGTACGCCGCGCCGGGCTGAACCGTGCGCGGCGGAGACGGCCGCTCCCGGATAGGGTGGCCGCTGTGCTGATGTGGGTCTGGATCGCCGTGGTGGCGGTCGCGCTGATCATCCTGGTCGTCGCCGCAGTGCGGCTGCTGGGCCGGTTGTCCGAGTTGCGCCGGGCGGCCGGCCGGCTGCAGCGTCGCCAGGAGGAGGCGATGCGCCTGCAGGCCGGGGCGGCGAAACTGGAGCAGACCATGCTGGGCCTGCAGCAGCGTGCCGAGCAGGCCCAGGAGCAGGTGGAACAGATCAAGGCCGGGCTCGGCAGATGAACTGGGCCGTTCCGGCCCCGTTGTCCAGGATGTAAACCGGATACGTAAGAATCTCGCGGGTTCCGGCATGCAACATCGCCGGAATTGACACGTACGATGGACCCCGCAACCTGATCCCACCGTCTGGAGTCATCCCATGAGCGGCGCCTTCAAGCCATGGCACCTCATTCTTCTCGTTGTCGTGCTCGTTCTGCTGTTCGGCGCGAAGCGGCTGCCGGACGCGGCACGTTCCCTCGGCCGCTCGCTGCGGATCATCAAGGCGGAGACCAAGGGCCTCGTCGACGAGGGCAAGAGCGACGACAACCTGGCGGAGAAGGCTGACGCGCAGTACTCGCGCCAGCCGCTGCAGGGCGACGTGCCGCAGCCGGGTTACCAGCCGCAGCCGGGTTACCAGCAGCAGCCCCCGCAGGGTGGCTACCAGCAGCCGCAGCCGGGCTTCCAGCAGCCGCAGCAGCCCCCGGCGCAGCCGTTCGTCGACCCGGTGCAGCGCACCAACGACCGCTGACCTAGGACGATGGCTTCCCTGAGCCTGCGCCGCAACAAGGGGCCGAGCAAGTTCGAGCAGGCGGCCGACGGCTCGATGACGCTCATCGAGCACGTCCGGGAGCTGCGTAACCGGCTCTTCATCGCCTCGCTCGGCGTGGTGGCCGGCCTGATCGTCGGCTTCATCATCTCCGACTGGGTCTTCGACCTGCTCAGTGGGCCGTACTGCAATCTCAAGACGTCCTGGGCGCTGAACGCCGAGGGCAAGCTGGAGTGCAAGTACCTGACGCTCGCCGCCACCGACGGTCTGATCATCCGGCTCAAGCTCGCGCTCTGGGTGGGCCTGATCGTCGGCGCCCCGGTCTGGCTGTACCAGCTGTGGGCGTTCATCGCGCCGGGCCTGCACCGCCACGAGCGCAAATGGGCGTATGTCTTCGTCGCCATCGCCGCCCCGCTCTTCATGGGCGGCGCCGTGCTCGCCTACTTCGTGGTCCAGCACAGCCTCCAATTCATCATGGAGGCCGGCGTCCTGAGATCGTCGCAGCAACTCGAGGTCACCGCGTACATCGGGTTTGTCACCACGATGATCCTGCTGTTCGGGGTGGCGTTCGAGTTCCCGCTGATCCTGCTGATGCTGAACTTCACCGGCGTGGTCACGGCCAAGCGGCTGCTCAGCTGGTGGCGCGCGGTGGTTTTCCTGTGCTTCGCGTTCGCCGCGATCGCGACGCCCGACCCGGGGCCGTTCGGCATGACGTTGCTGGCCGCCTGCATGGCGCTGCTGTACTTCGTGGCAGTCGGTGTCGCGTTCCTGAACGACAAGCGCAAGGGCGTCGGCAAGGAGCTCTACGAGGGTCTCGACGACGACGCGATCTCCACCCTCGAGGAGGAGCGAGTCCCGGTCGGCGCCTCCGACCCGATCGCGGCCCCCACCCCGATCGACGCGCCCACGTCGGTCGACGGCCCTCGGCCGATCGAGCGCCGATTCGACGACATGACCTGAGCTGGCTGGCTCCGCTTCGCTCCGCGGCAAAACGCCTGGTAACCGGTGACGGGGCAGGTGACTTCCCGCCGCCCGCAAACCCCGCGGGCGTCGAGAAGTCACGTGCCCCGTCACCGGCGGCGTTTTGCGGGACTGTGTAGGGCTCACCGCCGTGACGGTTCAACGGCCTACCCGGTACGGTCTCGGGCTGTGGAAGGGGACTTCATCGCGGTGCTGGCCAATGCCCGGGCGGGGCGTGGCCGGCACCGCGGTTTGCTTCCGGGGGTCTTGCAGGCGCTGGGTGCCGCGGGGCATCCCGTGCGGCTCTTGGAGGCGGACAGCGGGGTCGGCGCGGAGCAGGCGTGTCATCGGGCGGTCGCGGACGGGGCGGTGGCGCTGGTCGCGGTCGGTGGGGACGGCACCGTGCATCGGGTGCTGCAGGCCGCCGCGGGGCAGCACGTCGGGTTCGGGGTGGTGGCTGCTGGGACAGGGAACGACTTCGCGAGTGCGGTGGGCGTACCGGGAGAGCCGATCGAAGCGGCCGCGGGGATCGCCGCGAGTCTGGAAGCGGGCCGTGCGCAGCGGATCGATGCCGCCCTGGCGGCCGACGCGGCCGGGCGGGAACGCTGGTTCTGCGCGGTGCTGGCCGCCGGGTTCGACGCCCTGGTCAACGAGCGTGCCAACCGGATGCGGTGGCCGCGGGGCCCGCGCCGCTACGACCTGGCCATCGTGCTGGAACTGGCCCGGCTGCGGGCGCGCAGCTACACGCTGGAGATCGACGGCGAGACGCTGACCGTGCCGGCCGAGGTGGTCGCAGTCGGCAACGCGGCCAGTTACGGCGGCGGGATGCGGATCGTGCCGGACGCGGACCCGGCCGACGGCCTGCTCGACGTGATCTACGCGAGCCCGCTCGGCCGCGGCGGCCTGGTCCGGCTCAAGCCGCGGCTGCGGGAGGGCACGCACGTCACCGACCCGCGGGTCACCCTGCGGCGCGGCCGGCACGTGCGGGTGCACGCCGAGGGGATCATCGGGTACGCGGACGGCGAGCGGCTCGGCCCGCTGCCGATCGACATGAAAGTTGTGCCGGGTGCGATCCGGTTGCTCCGCTGAGTTGACCGTCAGATTCCCCGGCGACGGCCCGAACCTGAGGACATGGCGATGAACACGGTTTCCGGCAACACGTCCTCGCTCGCGTCGATGGCCACCTCGGTCCTCGGCAACGCCCGCCAGGCCTTCAAGGCGATGGCCGACGCCGCGGTCAGCACCGAGCCCGGCACCCCGGCGCCGGCCGAGGCGACCGCGGGCAAGGGCCGCCGCGGCACCATCCTCGACCGCTACCTCTGACCGGTCAGGCGCAGCCGGCCAGGGCCAGCGTGGCGCCCAGCCCGTTGGTGCGGCCGGCCTCCGCGGCGGGCAGCACCAGGGCCGCGCAACCGGCTTTGACCGCGCCCGCGTCGGCGGGCGTGTCACCCACCATCAAGGTCCGCTCCGGATCAGCGCCGAGCATCCCGCAGGCGCGCAGGAAGATCGCCGGGTCCGGCTTGGTCCGGCCCACCTCGTAGCTCAGCGCGAACGCGTCGACCAGACCGTTCAGGCCCCAGTGGGCGAAGTGCGGGCGGATGTCGAACCCGATGTTGCTGACCACCGCGACCTTGATCCCGGCGTCGTGCAGCCGGCGCAGCGTCGGCTCGGTGTCCGGGTACGGCAACCAGCCGTCGGCCACCAGCAGCCGGTCGTAGAGCGCGTCGGCCAGCCCCTCGACGTCGGTGTGCACGGTCGCGGCCAGCCCGGTGTAGGCGGCCCGGTGGCTGTGCGCGTAGAGATCCCGGTCGGCCCAGTGCTCGGCCAGCTGCGGCGGCACCCGGTGCGGCAGCGGGCCGCCGGCGCGCCCGGCGGTGACCAGCCGGTCGGCCAGGATCGTGGCCTTGGCCCGCTCGAGCTCGGTGCCGCAGGCCGCGGCGGCCGCCATGACCCAGGTCACCGGGTCTTCGACCTGGGCGAGAGTGCCGTGGAAGTCGAACAGCACAGCTTCCACGAGCCGCGCGGACTGGGGAGGTTCGGTGGCATGCGGCACTCGTGCACCTTACCGATGCCGTTTGACCGCACCGACGGCCCATACCTTGTCGCGAAATGTCATACGGCCGAACTAGCCTGTGGTCATGACTAGTCCCGCCGAACGGTATGCGGAATCCAAGCGGCGGGCGGCGCGAGTCGCCGAGTTCCCGGCGCTCGACGACTTCATGCTCGACGTCGGCTTCGACCTGGACGACTTCCAGCGGGCCGCGTGCGAGGTGCTGGAGCGGGGCAGTGGCGTGCTGGTGTGCGCGCCGACCGGCGCCGGCAAGACGGTCGTCGGCGAGTTCGCCGTGCACCTGGCGCTGCGGTCGGGTGAGCGCAAGTGCTTTTACACCACCCCGATCAAGGCGCTGTCCAACCAGAAGTTCCACGATCTGGTCGAGCGCTACGGCCCGGAGAAGGTCGGCCTGCTCACCGGCGACAACGTGATCAACGCGGACGCCCCGGTGGTGGTGATGACCACCGAGGTCCTGCGCAACATGCTCTATTCCGGTTCCGCCCAGCTGAAAAACCTCGCTTATGTGGTGATGGACGAGGTCCACTACCTCGCCGACCGGTTCCGCGGCGCGGTCTGGGAAGAGGTGATCATCCACCTCCCGGCCTCGGTCACCCTGGTCTCGCTCTCCGCCACGGTCAGCAACTACGAGGAGTTCGCCGACTGGCTGGTCACCGTCCGCGGCGAGACCGAGGTGGTGGTCAGCGAGCACCGGCCGGTGCCGCTCTGGCAGCACATGCTGGTCGGCCGCCGGATGTTCGACCTGTTCCACGACGCCGACGCGGCCAAGAAACACGACGTGCACCCGGAGCTGCTGCGCTACACCCGGGAGATGGAGCGCCGCCTCGACCTGGGCGAGCGGGCCGGCGGGTGGAACGGGCGGGGTGGCCGTGGCCGCCGCTGGCTGCCACCGCCGCGCACCGAGGTGATCGACCGGCTGGAGCGCGCCGGGCTGCTGCCGGCCATCCTGTTCATCTTCAGCCGGGCCGGGTGCGACGCCGCGGTGCAGCAGTGCCTCGGCGCCGGGCTGCGGCTCACCGACGCCGACGAGCGCGCCGAGATCCGCCGGATCGCCCAGGCCAAGGTCGCCGCGATCCCGGCCGAGGACCTCTCCGTGCTGGGCTACTGGGAGTGGCTCGACGGCCTGGAGCGGGGCATCGCCGCGCACCACGCCGGCATGCTGCCCGCCTTCAAGGAGGCGGTTGAGGAGTGCTTCGTCAACGGCCTGGTCAAGGCGGTCTTCGCCACCGAGACGCTGGCCCTGGGGATCAACATGCCGGCCCGCTGCGTGGTCCTGGAGCGGCTGGTCAAGTTCAACGGCGAGGCGCACGTCGACCTCACCCCGGGGGAGTACACGCAGCTCACCGGCCGGGCCGGGCGGCGCGGCATCGACGTCGAGGGGCACGCCGTGGTGCTCTGGAGCCCGGAGGTCGACCCACGGCACGTGGCCGGCCTGGCCTCCACCCGCACCTATCCGCTGCGCTCCTCGTTCCGCCCGTCCTACAACATGGCGGTCAACCTGGTCGGCTCGGTCGGCGCGGAGAAATCCCGCGAGCTGCTGGAGTCGTCGTTCGCCCAGTTCCAGGCGGACCGCTCGGTGGTCGGGCTGGCCCGCCAGGTGCAGCGCAACGTCGACACCATGCAGTCCTACGGCGAGGACGCCGCCTGTCACCACGGCGACTTCGACGAGTACTTCGCGCTCCGGGTGGCCATCGCCGACCGGGAGAAATCGCTGGCCCGGCAGGGTGTCGCGCAGCGCCGCTCGGCCGCCAACGACTCCCTGGCGAAACTGCGGATCGGTGACGTGATCCGGGTGCCGCAGGGCCGCCGGGCCGGCCTGGCCGTGGTGCTCGAGCCGGCCGCCGGCGGGTTCGGCGAGCCGCGCCCGCTGGTGCTCACCCAGGACCGCTGGGCCGGCCGGGTCAGCCCGGCCGACTTCGGCGGCGAGGTCGAGGTGCTGGCCCGGGTCCGGGTGCCGAAGAACTTCAACCACCGCTCGCCGGGCGCCCGCCGCGACCTGGCCGCCCAGGTCAGCGCCACCGGGCTGGACCGGCACCCGGACCGCCGCCGGTCCGGGCGCAGCAAGGCCAGCCCCGGCGAGGACGCCGAGATCGCCCTGCTCAAGGTGCAGATGCGGCAGCACCCGTGCCACGCCTGCCCGGAGCGCGAGGACCACGCCCGGTGGGCCGAGCGCCGGCACCGGCTGGAGCGCGACACCGACGCGCTGCGGGCCAAGGTGGCCGGGCGGACCGGCTCGCTGGCCCGCACCTTCGACCAGGTCTGCGCGGTACTCACCGCCCGGGGCTACCTGTCCGCCGACGGCGAGGTCAGCGAGGCCGGCCGGATGCTCGGCCGGATCTGGTCGGAGGCCGACCTGCTGGTCGCCGAGTGCGTGCGGCAGGGCGTCTGGGACGGTCTGGAGCCGGACGAGCTGGCCGCCGCGGTCTCCATGGTGCTCTACGAGTCCCGCCGCGAGGGGGAGGACCGCGCCTCGGTGCCGAAGGGCCCGATCAGCGGCGCGGTCGACGCCTGCGCCAAGCTGTGGTCCGAGATCGCCATGGAGGAGAGCGAGCACGGGCTGTCGCTGACCCGCGAGCCCGACCCGGGCTTCGTCTGGCCGATGTTCCGCTGGGCGCGCGGCGAGCCGCTGGCCCGGGTGCTGGCCAGCGGGCACAACTACGACGCGGACATGCCGGCCGGTGACTTCGTCCGCTGGGCGCGGCAGGTGCTCGACCTGCTCGGCCAGATCCGCGAGGCGTCCGCGGCGTCACCCGGCGTCAAGGAGACCGCCCGCAAGGCGATCGCCGCGGTCAACCGCGGTGTCCTGGCCTATCAGGGCGGGCTGTGAGCCGTTTCGTGCACCTGACCCCGGCGCGGCTGACCGCCACGGTCCGCCGCGCCGGGGTCGGCGCCCCGGTCTACTGCTTCCCGGTGCTGCCCTCGCACACGCTGACCTATCAATGGGCGCGTGAGCTGCGCCGCCGCGGGACCCGCGAGTTCGTCGCGGTCACCTTCGTGCTGCCGGACGCCGAGCCGGTCGACGTCGGGCACTACGGCAAGCCACCCGAGCGGGTCACCGCGGCGGAGGCGGTGGCGACGCTGCGGGCCATGCCGGACCCGCGGGGGTTCGAGGTGATCGTGCCGCGCCGGGTCACCGCCGGTGAGGTGCGCACCGTCCGCCCCGCGCCGCGGCTGACCGGTTGGCGCTATCTGCCGGGCGCGCACGGCCGCCGCCCGTGTGCCTGCCCCGGGTGCCTGAGCCGGGGCGAGTTCGGGGCCGCACGGCTGCGGCGGCGTCAGGGCGAGGGCGATGACTCCTGGTCCTATGCGCGGGTGCTGGCCGAGCTGCGTTCCGACGACCCGGACGAGGTCTACTTCGCCGTGGGCTGTCTGCGGGGGCGGGGTGAGGTCAGGGATTTCGCTTTTCTGGCCGAGCACCCGGATCCGGAGGTGCGGGAGGTGCTGGCCGAGGTGCTCGCGGAGAGCTATCGGGGGCCGGCTGCCCGGGCGCTCCGGGAGCGGCTGGCGCACTGAGCCGTCTGGCCGGTCGTGCCCCGCCGGAGCCTTTGGTTCACTGAGAGCAGCCGCCGGGCGCTCATCGCGGATGGTGAATCTCCGTTGACGGTGTCTTTGGGGCAATTCAAGAATGGCGGCGGCAGCATCGATGGCACTGAGTGCGTTCGCCCGGGGAAGGGGTCATGGCCACGGACTCGCCGCATCTGATCGGCTGGTCCGCGAGCGCACCGGCCGAGACGGTGCGCGCCGTCATCGACCCGGACACCGCGGTCATCGAGCTGACCCTGCGCGGGCCGTGGGACCGGCAGCTGTCCTGGCAGGCCCGCACGGTGCTGGACAAGTGCCTGGCCGAGCACCCGACCGGGATGATCGTCGACCTGCACCGGCTCAGCGACCCGCGGGCGGTCAGCGCGCCGCTCTGGCTCACCCTGTGCGCGCAGGGCGCCGCCATGCAGCCGCCGATCGCGATCGGGGTGTGCCTGCCGGCGCCGATCCCGCTGGCCCGCCGATTACGCCGGCTCGGCGCCCGGGACTGGCTGGTCATGAATGCGTCGGTGCAGCAGACCCGGACCGCCCTCGCGCACCGGCGCCCGCTGATCGACCGGATGCACCTGGCGCTGCCGCCCGACCCGGCCGCCGCGTCCCTGGCCCGCTCGCTGATCAGCGACGCCTGCCGTGGCTGGGACCTGCCGCACCTCGGTGAACGCGGCCGGCTGGTCGCCTCCGAGCTGGTGGTGAACGCGGCCGAGCACGCCGGCACGGACATCGAGGTGATCGTGTCGCCGCGCGGTGAGGGCGCCACGGCCGCGCTGCACCTGGCGGTCTACGACGGGAACCCGGCCCTGCCGCAGATCCGCGACCCGGTGCCGGGACCGCTCGGGCCGTCGCTCACCGACCGCGGCCTCGGCTTGCGGATCGTCTCGGCGGCCGCGTCGGCGTGGGGCGCGATGCCGGCCCGGGGCGGCAAACTGGTATGGGCGATCCTGCGCAACCGGCCGGAGGTGCCGTCATGAGCCCTGATCCCGCGTTCGGGGGCACCAGGATCGCCGGCGCCCGGCACGGCGACCGGTTGATGATCGAACTGTGGGGCAGCCTGGACGCGATGTCGGTGACCGCGCTGCAAACCCAGCTCTACGATCTCACCCGCGTCTACGACGTGCTCGGCCTCACCGTCCCGGTCCGCCACATCCACATCGACGTGGCCCGCGTCGACTTCTGCGACGCGGCCGGCTTGCGCATGCTGGTCGCGGCGCGCAGCGTGGCCGGCGCCCGCGACGCCACCTGCCACCTGCGGAACCCGCAGCCCCACCTGCGCTGGCTCCTCACCGCCACCCGCGCCGGCGATTTGTTCCGCCTCGACTGACGGCTGCTCCACCCGTCCCGGCCACCCGGACCCGCTGGCTCACCCGCCGCCTGCCCTCTCCCGCTGGCCGTCAGGGATCGCGTCGGCCTGGGCCGCTCCCCACTCACGGTCCGTGGTGCCTCGGACTGGTTCCGGCTCACGGTCCGTGGTGTCTTGGGCCGGTTCCGGCTCACGGTCCGTGGTGCCTCGGGCCGCTTCCGCACGCGCGAGGTCCGCTTCGGCTTGCGGTGGTCGCTTTCCGGTACGCCCGCAGCAGACCCGCCTCGCGCACCGCCCGGGCTGGGTGACGTCGTCTCGTCCACCGTTGGAGCTGGGTGGCGCCGCCTCCGTCCACCGTCGGAGCCGGGTGGCACCGCCCAGTCCACCGGGGGACCCCGGGTGACGCCGTTTCGTCCACCGCCTGAGCGGGTTGGCGCCGTCTTGTCCACCGTCGGAGCCGGGTGGCGCCGCCTCGTCCACTGTCGGACCCCGGGTGACGCCGTCTCGCCACCACCGGAGCCGGGTGACGCGCCGTTCCGGCGCTGCCATGGTGCACGGCGCCATGCCGGACTCCTGCTCCGCGCCAGCGGCTGGTCGTGAGGGGTGCCTCGGCCGTGGTGACGGCGCTCCCGGCCGTTCTGGCCAATGCAGCGGCCCGGCAACTTCCCTGTCCCCGCCCTCCCAGGGGGAGCCGCCCGAAGACAGTGTGACCCGGGAGCGGCATCCCGCGGAGCTGGGCTGTGGACGACGTCCTGATGTGGATAACTCCCGCTGAGTCGGCAGCGGTGGCTTGAATCGGCCAGCCGAGTCTCGCCGGACGCCAGCTGGCTTGCCCCCGTTACCGTCGCCCGCGAACTGTCCGGCCTGTCCTCCTGTTCCCGGCCGGTGACCAGCCTCTTTCGGGGTGGTGAGTCGGCGCTGAGCGCCAGCCGGTGGCGCTCGGAGGCGTGTGTGCGGGCGCCGAGGGGGGACCCGAGCAGCGAGGACCAAGGGCATTGTCGCAGGGAGCCGGTGGGTTGGGACTGGGTGAAGCGGTGGAGCGGCCTCCGCAGGGGCAGGCGGTGAGGTCTCGTCGGATTCGAGCCAGGGAGCGCGCAACGCGCCAGCGCAACGCGCCAGCGCGGCGCGGCGGACTTCTCGGGCGGTGAGGCGGTGCGACAGCGGTTGAGTGCGGTGTGGTCGGCCGGGCGGTGAGGGACGCGGCAGGGGAGTTGTCGGGCGGCGAGTCGGTGCGACAGGGGTTGAGTGCGGTGTGGTCGGCCGGGCGGTGAGGGACGCGGCAGGGGAGCGGTCGGGCGGCGAGTCGGTGCGACAGCGGTCGAGTGCGGTGTGGTCGGCCAGGCGGTGAGGGACGCGGCAGGGGGAGCGGTCGGACGAAGCGACAGGGTTTGAGGGGGTGTCGCTGCCGGGCACCGAGGGGCCACGACCCGGATCGCGCGGTCCCGCTGTGGACGACGCCCTGATGCGGATGGTGGGACGCTGAGTCCGCAGGGGCCGCGGCCTGGGCGTACCGGAAAGGGCGGGACAGCGCACCCCGCGCCGGTCAGGGTTTGAGGCCGGTGAAGAGGACGTCCAGGACGCGGGACTGGCTGTCCGGGGAGACCTCGACGGCCCGGGAGGCGCCGGCCAGCAACGCGATGACGTCCGGGACCCGCAGGTCGGCGCGGACGGCGCCGGCCGACTGGTCGCGGCGGAGCATGGTGTCGATGGCGGCGAGCAGGTCGCGGTGGACGTCGCCGGCCACGCCGCGCGGGTCGAGGCCGGCCTCGGTGAGGGCGTCGGCGAAGGCGTTCTTGACGCGGGACTGTTCGACGGCGCGGCGGATCCAGCCGGCCAGGGTCGGGGACGCGGCGGCGTCGTCGGCGAGGCGGCGCAGCCGGGTCAGGTAGACCTCCTGGAGCAGCGCCTCCTTGGTGGGGAAGTGCCGGAACAGGGTGCCGATCCCGACCCCGGCCGCCCGGGCGATCTCCTCGGTGGCGACGGCCGGGCCACGCTCGGCGAAGACCTCCTCGGCGACCTGCAGCAGGCGCGCCCGGTTGCGCTGGGCGTCGGCACGTGGCACCCGAACCCCTTCCTAAACGGAGTGAGTACTCCGTATGCTCGAAACGGAGTACGCACTCCTATTCTGCACGGAGGTGGACCATGGAAACACCCCGCGAGGTCTTCGCCCGGCTCTCCGGCGGCATCGGCCGCGGCGAGTGGGACACGCTCGGTGAGCTCTACGCGCCGGACGCGGTGGTGACGATGCCGTTCGACCCGCGGCGGACTCGGCTGCGCGGGCGCGACGAGGTGGCCCGGCACTTCGCGGCGGCGGCGGCGCTGCCGATCACGCTCAGCCCGGACAACGTGCGGGTGCACGAGACGGCCGATCCCGAGGTGATCGTGGCGGAGTACGACTACGCCGGACCGGACTTCCGGATGGCGAACGTCCAGGTGCTGCGGATCAGGGACGGCCTGATCGTGGAGTCCCGTGACTATCACGACCACGCGGCGATCGCGGCGGCCCTGCGGCGGTGACGGTCAGGGCCACACCTTGGCGTCGGTGGCGAAGAGGTGCTCGGAGCTCTGCACCGGCACCACGCACAGCAGGTGACCGCCCGGCGCCCGGAGGATCTTGTGCTCGCCGTTGTCGGTGACCACGGTGGCGCCGGCCCGGAGCAGCCGGGCGGTCTCCGCCTCGACGTCGTCCGTCTCGATGTCCATGTGGTAGCGGGGCGCGTCGTCGACCGACTGCACCACCACCGCCGTGCCGGGGACCGCGCCGGTGATCCCGGTGTACTCCGGCTCGCCCGGGGCCGGCCGGGCGCTGCCGCCCAGCGCGGTGGCCCAGAAGGAGACCGCGGCGTCGGCCTCCTTCGCCGGGGTGTCGATCAGGACTCCGAACAACCGGCTTCGATGCATAGGCCGACCTTACGCGTAGAGATCGTCCAGGAGGGGGCGATAACGCTCCTCGATCACCCGCCGGCGCAGCTTCAGCGACGACGTCAGCTCACCGGTCTCGACGCCGAGGTTCCGCTCCAGCACCGCGAACTTCTTGATCGTCTCCCAGGAGTTGAGGCCGGCGTTGAGCTGCTCGACGTACCCCGCCATCGCCTCCTGGAGGGCGGCGGACCGGGCGATGTCGGCGTGCGTGGCGTCGCCGAGGCCGTGGGCCGCGGCCCACTTCCGGGCCTCGTCCGGATCGAGGTCGATCAGCGCGGTGATGAACTTGCGCTTCTCGCCGTGCACCACGAACGCGCCGGCCAGCGGGCAGATCGCCTTGAACCGGGCCTCGATCGCCTGCGGCGCGACGTACTTGCCGTTCGACGTCTTGATCAGGTCTTTCTTACGGTCGGTGATGCGCAGCGAGCCGCGCTCGGTGATCTCGCCGATGTCCCCGGTGTGCAGCCAGCCGTCCCGCAGCGTGGCGCTGGAGTCCAGCCCGTGGTAGCCCTGCATCATGCCCGGCCCGCTGAGCAGGATCTCCCCGTCCTCGGCGATCCGCACCCGGGTGCCGGGCAGCGGCCGGCCGACGGTGCCGTACTCGGGGTCGTCCGGCCGGTTGAAGATCGTCGTCGCGCACGACTCGGTCAGGCCATAACCCTCCGCGATCGGCAGTCCGATCGCGTCGAACCACCGCGCGATGTCCGGCGACAGCGCCGCCGCGCCGGAGATGAAGTAGCGCATCCGGCCGCCGAACCGCGCCCGGATCTTCGTGAGCACCAGGCGGTCCGCGATGCGGAACCGCCATCCCGACTTGCGGTCCGCCGCCACGCGCACGGCCCAGGTCAAGAGCTTTTGCTGTACGCCGGAAGCACCACTGACAGCGGCGTAGACCTTCTCGAAGATCCGCGGGACGGCCGGCATGATGGTCGGCCGCACCTCGCCGAGCCGCTGCACGATCCTGCTCACGTCCCCGTCCACCGCGAACGGGAACCCGACCGAGAGCTGGCAGCTCAACAACGCCTTGCCGAACGCGTGGGACAGGGGCAGCCAGAGGTAGCCCAGGTCGTCGGGGTGCACGATGCCCATCGCCCGGATCGCCAGGCCCTGGTACACCCAGGCGCGGTGGGCGATCCGGACACCTTTCGGCAGGCCGGTCGTCCCGGACGTGTAGATCAGCGTGGCCAGGTCGTCCGGCCGGACCCGGGCGACCGCCGCCTCGACCGTCGCGGGCGCGCTGTCCCGGCCGAGTTCGCGCAGCTCGGCGAGGGTGAGCACGCGGGCATCGCCGGTCGCGTCGCCGTCGATCAGCACCACCCGCTCGACCGGGGTGCCGTCGAAGAGCAGCTTGGCCAGGAAGCCGGCGTTCTCCGCGACCGCGAACCGGCTGCCCGAGTCGGTGAGGATGTGCGCCACCTCGTCCGGCGAGGACGACGGGTAGACCGTAGTGGTGGCCCCGCCGGCGCACATCACCCCGAAATCCGCCTCGATCCACTCGACCCGGGTGCCGCTGGCGATCGCCACCCGGTCCTCCGGCCGCAGCCCGAGGGCGAGCAGCCCGGCCGCGATCTCGGTGACCGCGGTGGCGGTCTGCGCCCAGGTCTGCGCCTGCCAGGTGCCGTCCGGGCCGGGCCGCAGGTAGGCGGTCGCCGCCGGCTGCTCCCGCGCGCGGGCCAGGAACATCGCGCCGAACGAGGCCGGCTCGGCGGTCCGCAGCTCGGCGAGGAGCGCGTCCTCGGCCGTCGGCGCGGTGCAGGTCGGGGTCATGCGGGGTCCTCCACCATCCGAGTCAACCAGGTCGTCAGTTCCGGGGCGAGCGCCACCAGGTCGGGATCGTCGTCGCTGTCCAGCCCGTCCGAGGCGATCTGCCGCAGCGCGTAGATCGCCCCGACGCAGGCGCTCAGCGGCACCGCCGAGCCGCCCGGGAGCAGATCGCGGACCAGCGCGGCGAGCCGCTCGATCGCCTGCCGGCGCCGCTGCCGGGCCGGCCGCCCGAGGGCGTCCATCTCCACCTGGAAGGCCCGGGCCGCGACCCGATCGCTGGTCAGAGTGCTGAGGTACGACGTGACGAAGTCGCCGACCCCGGTGCCGGTGCCGAGCCGGTCCAGGAAGACCGCGATGAACCGGTCGTAGGCGGCGTAGACGCAGGCGTCCTTGTCGGTGAAGCACTCGTAGAACGCGGCCCGGGACACCGCCGCCCGGGCGCAGATCTCGCGCACCCCGAAGCCGCGGTAGCCGGCGCCGGCCAGCAGCTCGGTGGCGGCGATCAGCATCCGCTCACGCTGGGCGGCGACCACCTGCTCGCGGGGCAGCTCGTGCCGGCCGCGGGGCAGCGACGGCGGGACGGTGAACACCACGCCGCTGGCGATCCGGTCCGACATCACGCATTCCCTATTCGAGTACGCCTTGTTACTTCAAGCTTTCCACGACGTTACCTCGTCATGGGGCAACCCCGCAGCCCCGACCCGGCAGGATGGATTCGTGGAGACGGATCTCGAACTGGCCCAGCGGGCCGCACTGACCGGCGCCGCCGAGGCGCTCCGCCACTTCGCGGTGATCGCCGACCTGCCGCAGGAGATCAAGAAGGACGGCACCGTGGTGACCCTGGCCGACCGCGCGGTCGAGCACGCGATCCGGGCGGTGCTCGCCGAGGCGCGGCCGGACGACGCCGTGCTCGGCGAGGAGCACGGCGAGACGACCAGCCGGAACGGGCGCCGATGGATCATCGACCCGATCGACGGGACGGCGTTGTTCGTCAAGGGCGACGGGCGGTGGCTGGTGCTGATCGCGCTGGAGGTGGAGGGGGAGGTCACCACCGGGGTGCAGGTGGTGCCGGTGCAGGGGCTCGCGTGGTGGGCCTCGCGCGGGGCCGGGGCCTACCGCGGGAAGGTCGTCGACGGCGGGATCGTCGCGGCGGAGCGGATCCACGTGGCGGCGGCGCCGGACCGGGTGGCCGGGAGCCGGCTCGGGGTGGTGCCGCTGGACTGGGGGCGGGAGATCGCGGCGCCGCTGATCGCGGTGGCGGCCGAGGAGCCGTGGCCGGTGCATCCGCCGTTGCTGGTGGCGCAGGGTGACCTGGACGTGGCGGTGCAGACCGGCGGGCAGATCTGGGACTTCGCGGCCAGCTCGGTGATCATCCCGGAGGCGGGTGGGTGCTTCCGCGGGCTGAACGGGCAGGAGCGGCCGGGGAGTGGGGCGTTCGTGTTCGCGAGCAGCCCGGCGCTGCTGGACTCGGCGCTGGATCTCCTCCGGGGGCAGAACGCGCAGGTCGTACCGTGACGCCGGGGTCCGGCGTGCCCGGCCGCGGGGGCCGGGCACGCCGGGCGATCAGGCGGTGGGCGTACCGGGAACGGGGTTGATCCTGGAGAGCGGACGCCAGGCCGCGGCGGTGACCGCGAGCATCGCGGACGCCGCGAACCAGAACGGGGTGGTGACCGACCAGAACTGGGTCATGATCGCGCCGAGCAGCCAGCCCACGGCCGCGCCGCCGGTCTCCAGGAGGGCGTAGACGCTGCCGACCCGGCCGCGCAACGGGTCCGGGACGGCTCGCTGGCGGATCGTGGTGACCAGCACGCCCCACACCATGGCGTGCACTCCGAAGATCACAATGGCGGCCCCGGCGATCACCGGGTTGGTGGTGATCGCCAGGGTCAGGTGGGTGCCGAGTTCGACGATCAGGCCGGCGCGCAGCACCCGGCCGGTGCCGAAGCGGCGGGACAGCCTGGTGGCGAGCCCGGCGCCGGTCAGCCCGCCGACCGCGAACGTGGTCAGCAGGAAGCCGAAGCCGACCTCGGACAGGCCGAGGCGGTCCCGGGCATAGAGGACGAAGACCGCGAACGCCGCGCAGAACACGATGTTCGCGACGCCCATCGCCAGCGCCAGGGTGCGGAGCAGGCGGTGGTTCCACAGCCAGCGGAGGCCTTCGCGGATCTCGGCCCGCAGGTCCCGGCGCCTGGCCGGGGCCGGCTCCGACGCGGGCGGTGAGCTGCTCCCCGGGAGCGGGGCCGCGGTGCGGGACAGTCCGGCGATGAGCAGGGCGGCGGCCACGAAGGACGCCGCGTCCAGGCCGAACGGCAACGCGGCGGCGATCCCGTAGAGCCACGCGCCGAACGGCTTGGCGACGAACTGGTTGGCGATCGTGAACGTCGCGCCGAGCCGGGCGTTGGCCCGGTCCAGGTCCTCCGGCGCGACCACCGACGGCAGCAACGCGCCGTACGCCGTGTCGGCGAGCGTCTCACCGACCCCGAGCAGGAACGCCACCAGGTAGACCAGCGGCACCGTGACGTGCCCGGTCGCGACGGCCACGGCCAGCACGGCCAGCACCGCGCCGCGCAGCAGGTTGACCGTGACGATCAGCCGCCGCCGGTCCAGGCGGTCCACAAAGGCGCCGCTGACCAATGCGAACAGCAGCCAGGGGAGTTGGCCGGCGAACGCGCCGCCGGCGATCAGCGCGGGATCGTCGCTGATCGCCGCGAGCAGGAGTGGGCCGGCCACCATGGTGACCCCGTCGCCCAGGTTGGAGACCGCCGCGGCGGTCCAGAGTCGTGCGAAGCCCGTTGCCTGCAACGGGCCCTGAAGGGCATGCAAAAGTGCTCCTCGAGCCAAGGATGAACGGTCGTGAGGAAAGACCGCCCGCGGCGAGGAAAAGCTCTAGATGGCGCTCTCTCGCAGCGAGGCGGAGACCGTGTCCATGTCGAGGCGCATGCCCATCCCTTTCGCATCGACGAACGTTGCCGGGGGAAGCATAGCGCCTCCCCCGGCGGCGATCAGGCCGCGTAGCTGTTCAGGAACGCCAGCAGGTCCTGGCCCAGCTGCTCCTTGTGGGTGTCGGTGATGCCGTGCGGGGCACCCGGGTAGACCTTCAGCTCGGCGCCCTTGACCAGGGCGGCGGACGCCTTGCCGCCCACCTCGAACGGCACCACCTGGTCGTCGTCGCCGTGGATGACCAGCGTCGGCACGTCGAACTTGGCCAGGTCGCCGCGGAAGTCGGTGGCCGAGAAGGCGGCGACGCACTCGTAGGTGTTGTGGTGCCCGGCGGTCATGCCCTGCAGCCAGAACGAGTCCTGCATGCCCTGCGAGACCTGCGCGCCGGGACGGTTGGCCCCGAAGAACGGGCCGGCCGCGAAGTCCTTGTAGAGCTGCGAGCGGTCGGCCAGCGAGCCGGCCCGGATGCCGTCGAACACCGAGATCGGCAGGCCGCCCGGGTTGTCGTCGGTCTGCAGCATCAGCGGCGGCACCGCGGAGACCAGCACGGCCTGCGCCACCCGGGCGGTGCCGTGGTTGCCGATGTAGCGGGCGATCTCGCCGCCACCGGTGGAGAAGCCGACCAGGGTGACGTCCCGCAGGTCCAGCGTCTCGATGACGGCGGCCAGGTCGGCGGCGTAGGTGTCCATCTCGTTGCCGTGCCAGGTCTGGTCGGACCGGCCGTGGCCGCGGCGGTCGTGGGCGATCACCCGGTAGCCGTTCTGCGCGAGGAACAGTTGCTGCGCCTCCCAGCTGTCCGCGTTCAGCGGCCAGCCGTGGCTGAGCACGACCGGGCGGCCGGCGCCCCAGTCCTTGAAGTAGATGTTCGTGCCGTCGGAGGTGGTCACGTAGCCCATGGGAGTCCTTTCACATCCGATCCACGCCGGGCGGCGTGTCCGTACTTCCATGCAAGCAACCGAAGTTTCCGCGGACCACGCAGAACAATATGCAGAACTGTCAGGCGAGGGACCGCAGGCTCTCCCGGGCGAGCGTCTGCAGCGCGCTGTGCGGCAGGTCCCGCAGCAGGTCACGGGCCAGATGCAGGGAGGGGCGGGCGGCGTCCCGGGCACCCAGGGCGAGCCTTGCCCGGCCGATGGTGAGGTGCACCTCAGCCAGGTAGCCGGCGTAGCCGTACTCGACCGCGACCGGCAGCGCCTCCTCGGCCGCCCGCAGCGACTCGGCCCAGCGGCCCAGCCGGGCCAGCGACGACGCCGTGGTGAGCTGCGCGTTGAGCCGGGCGCCCAGCGCCGGCCGCGGCGCCACCGGCCGGGCGTCGATCTCGGCCAGCGCGGCCGCGCACTCGGCGATCGCCTCCTCGTCCCGGCCCAGCTCGGCCAGGCTCCGCGCGATCCCGGGCCGCAGCTGCACGTAGCCGTCGTGGTCGCCGGCCGCCTCGGCCAGCTCGGCGGCCTCCCGGTACGCCGGCAGTGCCGCCTCCGGGGTGCCGGCCAGCCGCCAGGCGTCCCCGGCGTAGCGCAGCGCCCACGCCTGCTCCTTGACGTCGCCCAGTTCGACCGCCACCCGGCGGGCGTCCATCGCGATCCGGGCGCCCTCGTCCGGCCGGCGGGCGCAGTTGGTGGCCGCCCAGGAGAAGTAGTTGATGTGGGTGACCTCCTGCCGCCGGTCCGGCAGGCGCGCGGCGGCGGCCCGGGAGCGGCCGTAGACGTCGTACCAGTACTCCGCCCGCACGTACTTGTCGGAGTACCAGTGCATCGCCTCGGCCACGTCCACGACCAGCTGGTACTGCCCGCCGCGGGACGCCGAGCGGAGCGCGCCCAGCCAGTTGTTCCGCTCCGCCTGCAGCCAGGCGTCGGCCTCCTCGGCGGTGGCCAGCGGGACCGGGCCGGCGTAGCCGTCGGGCAGGCAGCCGTACCCCGGCTCGAACCAGCGGCCCGCGACGATCGCGGTCTCCAGCAACCAGTCGGCCATCCGCTTGGCGGTCGCGGCCCGGGTGCCGGCCGGCTCCTCGATCCGCAGCCGCTCCTGCGCGAAGAGCCGGATCAGGTCGTGGAAGCGGTAGCGGTCCGGCCCGGACTGCTGCAACAGGCCCAGGTCGACCAGCTCGTCCAGGCCGTCGGCGGCGTCGTCCGGGCGGGTGCCGGTGAGCACCGCGGCCAGGGCCGGCGCGAAGTCCACCCCGGGCACGTGCGCGAGCCGCCGGAACAGCTCCCGGGCCGGGCGCGAGAGCTGCGCGTGGGACAGCGCGAACGCGGTGGCCACCCCGAGGTCGCCGGTGGACAGGGTGGCGAGCCGCCGGTCGGCGTCGGCGAGCCGGGTCACCAGGTGCTCGACGGTCCAGGCCGGGCGGGTGGCCAGCCGGGTGCCGGCGATCCGCAGCGCCAGCGGCAGATGCCCGCAGAGCCGGGCCACCGCCTCCACCTCGGCGGCCGCGCGCGGGTCGGCGGCCTGTACCGCGATCGCCCGGAGCAGCGCGGCCGACTCGGCCGGGGCCAGCGGGGCCAGCGCGATCCGCTCCACCCCCTCCAGACCGCCGAGCACCCGGCGGCTGGTCACCACGGCCAGGCTCTCGCCCTCGCTGGGCAGCAGCGGCCGGACCTGGGCCTCGCTGCCGGCGTTGTCCAGCACCAGCAGGCAGCGGCGCTCGCGCAGCACGGCGCGCAGCTGGCTGGAGCGTTCGTCGTCGGTCTCGCCGATCTGCCGGGCGGTCACCTCGAGCGCGCGCAGCAGCCGGACCAGGGCGTCACCGGTCGGCATCGGCTCCGGGTCGGTGCCGCGCAGGTCCAGGTAGAACCGGCCGTCCGGGTAGCGGTCGCGCAGCTGGTCGGCCAGGCGCACGGCGAGCGCGGTCTTGCCCAGCCCGGCCTGCCCGTGCACCACCGCGACCGCGGCCGGGCCGAGGCCGGCCAGGGCATGCCGGCGCATCCGGTCCAGCTCGTCGGCCCGCCCGACGAAGTCCTTGATCGCCCGCGGCGGCTCACACAGCCGGGGCCGGCCGGCCGCCGGGGTGCGCTGCTGGCGGGCGGTCTCCCCGAGGTCGCGCTCGCCGCCCGGGTCGAGCCCGAGCGCGGCGGCGAGCGCGGTCAGGGTGCGGGCCTGCGGGGCCCGGCTGTGCCCGCGTTCCATGTCGCTGATCGCGCGAGCGCTCACCCCGGACGCCTCGGCGAGCTGTTCCATGGTCAGTCCCGCGGCTCGCCGTAGCTCGCGCAGCCTGCTTCCGAACTCCGACACGGCACGACGAGACCACACCGGGGCGCCCGCGCGCAGCGGCGGGCATCACGTCCGCGCGAGGCACCAAGTGATATGAGCCGACACATCGAGATTCATCATTGTCTGGCCTAGCGTCGAGACATGATGTGGAGAAGAGTCGCCGCCGCGCTGGTGTTCGTGTTCGCGCTCGGCTGGGCCACCCCCGCCCAGGCCGCGGTCCGGGTGCTCTACTACGACGCCAGTCAGGCACAGGAGTTCGTCGCCGTGGTCAACCAGGGCGCGCAGATCTGGAACAGCCGGGTCAGCAACGTGCGGCTGGAGCCGGTCCCGGCCGGCCGGTCGCCGAACATCCGGGTCTACGCCGACAACGGCTGGCCCCGCACCTACACCACCTCGCTGGGCAACGGCCGCTGGTACATGGGCCGGGACGCGGTGAACGACGGGTACTACCCGCCGCGGATCGCCGCCCACGAGTTCGGTCACATCCTCGGCCTGCCGGACCGTCGCACCGGGCTGTGCAGCGACCTGATGTCCGGCAGCAGCGCCCCGGTGAGCTGCACGAACGCGAATCCGAGCAGCACCGAGGCGGCCACCGTCAACCGTCTGTTCGGCACCTCGGTGTCGGTGCCGGCCGGTTACTTCACGGAGCGTGCATCGTAAGCGTCGTCCAGACCCCCACGTGGACCTGGTCGCCGTCCTTGAGCGCCCGCGACTGCCCGGCGGTCAGCGGCTGATCCTCGTCGTTGATGTAGGTCCCGTTGGTCGACCCCAGGTCGGTGACCAGCCACACCCCGTCCACGTTCAGCGTGAGCAGCGCGTGGTTGTGCGAGGCGCCCGGGTCGGTGTCGGCCAGGTCCACCTCCGGGCTGGTGCCCTTCGACGTGCTGCCCCGCCCGATCCGGACCTGCGGCGGGGTCAGCGTGATGGTCCGCTCCCCGGTGTCGGCCGGGAAGGTGACGCCCTCGACCTCGTTGAGCGCGAAGTACGCCGGGTCGGCGAAGAGCGTCGCGGTCCACTCGCCGGCCGCCACCGGCTCCGGCAGCACCTCGGTGAGCTGCGGCACCTTGCCGGTGGTGTGGTCGTACCCGCAGTCCTCGCAGAACCGGGCGGAGCCGGCCCGGGGCGTGCCGCAATTCGGGCAGTCCTCGCCCTTCGGCGATTCCGCGACGGCAGCGGCCGGAGCGGCCGCAGCCTCGGCAGCGCCGCCGATCTTCGCGCCGCACGTGTCGCAGTAGTCCGCCTCGATGGAGACGTGCCCGTTCGGGCAGGTGAAGGAACTCACTGCGACCGCCCGACGCGCACCGTCTTGGTGCTCTGCGTGTCCAGCGCCATCTCGTCCGCCGCGTTCACCTTGCGCCGCAGCCGGACCGTGCCGGTCGCCGCGTCCTCGATCTCGACGACCTTGGAGAGCAGGTCCTCGGTGGCCTTGTTGCCGCTCTCGTGGGCGAGCTGGGCGGCCCGGCCGAACTTGATCGTCGCGGTCCGCTCGTCGCCGGCCTCCCGGGCGGCGATCCCCTCCTGGATCGTCTGGGCCAGCTCGGCCTGCCCGGTGTAGTGCGCGACCTGCCGGTTGATCCGGGTGGAGAGCGCGGTGTCCTCGGTCCACACCGCCCGCACCAGGGACTGCGCGTGCACGGTGTCGCCCTCCACCACCGAGACCCGGGCGGCCAGCATCTCGTCGCCGGCCTTGCCGGCCGGCACGTCGATGCAGACGTGGTAGTCCCGGCTCTCCTGCCCCCAGGAGCCCAGCGGATAGCGCCCGGCCCGCGGCCCGTCCTCGACCCGCTTGCCGGTCAGGTCCATCACCTGCGGCTCCACCTGCTTGACGAACCGGACCGAGGCGTTCACCGGCGTCCACACCTTGAGCTGCACGTCCGCGGCGGTCTTGCCCATCGCGCCGGTGATCATCTGCTCGAACGCGGCGGTCAGCCCCTCCGGCCGGGCGACGATGTCGACGGTGCCCAGCATCGCCGTGGCGATCTTGCGGAGCTCGGAGACCTTCCAGTTCGTGCCGACGCCGCGGCAGTCGCAGACGAACCGGCCGGCGATCTGCTCCAGCACGCTCTCCAGGTAGCCGAACCGCTCGCCGTTGTCACCGTCGGTGAGCAGGATGGCGTGCTTGATGTCGCCCGGCCGCTGATCGAACAGCTGGGTGGCGAGCAGCAGCCAGGCGCCCATCGCGGTGCCGCCGCTGGCCTGCAGCCGGTCGATCGCCCGCAGCGCGTCGGCCCGCGACTGCGGCGACGCGACGGCCAGCTGACCCGGGTCCGGGAAGAGCTGCTGCGCGGTGCTGACCCCGGCGATGATGGCGAACCGGACGCCGTCGTCGATGCAGTTCACCGCGGCCTTGGCGGCCTGCCGGGCGGCCGCCATCCGGCCCTCGGCCTGCATGGATCCGGACGCGTCGACGATGATGATCTCGGTCGCCCCGGCGCTGCGGCGGCCGCCCTCGCCGCCCGACGAGGAGACGGTCACGATCGCGTTCACCTCGCTGGCGCCCATGGCGAGGTACTCGTTCTGGAAGGCCTCGGCGCTGTAGGACACTCGGGACTCCTTATGCTTCGCTGGTCTCGTTGTCACGGTTGATCTCGGCGTCGCCTTCGGCTTCCGCCACTTCCCCTTCGGTCCGCGGTGGCACCGGCACGATGGCGACCGTGATGTTGTCGGCGCCTCCGGCGGAGTTCGCGTACGCCACCAGCGCGCGTGCCGCCTCCAGCAGCGGCCGCGGACCCGTGGCGACGCGCAGCGCGGACCGCACCGCGTCGCCGAAGTCCTGCGCGTCGGTCAGGTAGTTCCACAGCCCGTCGCTGCAGAGCACCAGGTGCCCGGGCGCGCCCGCGGTGAACGCGCCGACCCGCGGCTTGATCACCCCGGCGTCCGCGCCCAGCCAGGCGGTGATCGCGTGCGCTTTCGGATCGTTCATCGCGACCCGCGGGTCGGCGCCCATCGCGATCACGTGCCGGGCCCACGAGTCGTCCTCGGTGAGCTGCTCGGCCGGCCCGGTGGCGGCGATCCAGTAGGCCCGGCTGTCGCCGACCCAGCCGAACCCGACGTGCGGGCCGCGCACCGCGGCGGCGACGATCGTGCAGGCCGGGTTGGAGGTGGTCCGGCGCGGGTCGCCGGTGCCGACCAGCTGGGCGACCGCCTCGCCGGCGCCCTGGATCGCCCGGCCGACCACCTCGGCGATCGGCAGCGCCGGCTCGGCCGGCTCGAGCGGCTCGGTCGCGTCCTCGTCGGCCGGCTGCGCCGCGGTCTCCGCGTCCGTCCCGGCCGGCTCGGCGGGCCCGCCCGGGTGCTGGGCGCGGGCCAGCAGCTCACCGGCGGTCTTGGCGGCCACCTCGGAGGCCACGTCCGGGTCGAACGACGACGAGACGCCGTCGCAGACCACCACGTCGGCCGCGTCCGTGCCGACCGCCAGCCACATCGCGTCCTCGTTGCGGTGGTGCCGCCGGCCCCGGTCGCTGACCGCGGCCGCCACCAGGTCGCCGTCCGCCTCGGTGTGGTCGCGCGGGCGCCCGGCGAGCATCCCGCACTCCTCGCAGTAGCCGTCGGCGGCGACCGCGCCCACCGCGGCGCAGTGCGGGCAGTCCCGGCCGGCCAGGCCGGTGCTCCGGCCCGGCCCGGGGGCGTCCGCTTCCGTCGCCTCGGTCTCGCCGGCGTCGGCGCCGGCCTCCGCCCCGGCCGAGCCGACCGACGCGGTCTCGGTCAGCCGGCGCCCGCACGCCTCGCAGAACGACGCGCCGGTGGCGCGCCCCTCGGCGCAGGAGTCGCACTCGGTCAGAATCAACGTGCCTTCTCTCGCTCTCAGGTGCGGGTCCGCGGCCGTGCCGCGTTCGCCATGTCGACCAGGCGGATCTTCTCCGGGCCGTGTGCGGCGCGGGCCATCTCGCGGTACGCGTCCTCCAGCGCGAACCGCACGTCCTTCTCCCCGGTGTCGCCGGTCCGGCCGCCGCCGAGCACCGCGGCCGGCACCTTGACCCCGCCGCGCATCGAGGACAGTGCCTGCTTCAGCAGCTCGGCCCGGAGCTCGGCGAGCTGGGCCCGCTCCACCTCGAGCCGCTCGATGAGCGCCGCCGCGTCGGTCAGCGCCTGCACGTCCACGGTGGCGCCCGGGTGCGCGTGAACCAGCGCCCGGACCGCGCCGACCTGGGAGCTCGCGTACGCCGAGGAGGTGCCGGGGACCCGCTGGTAGGCCTCCACCGCGCCGGTCCGGTCACCGCCGGCCAGCCGGCACCGGGCCAGCCCGGCCGCGGCCGTGGTGTACGCCGGGTCGGTCCGGCTCACCACGTCGTAGTACCCGGCCGCGACCTGCGGGCGCCCGGCCAGCTCCTCGGTGAAGCCGAGCGCCAGCTGCGGGGCCAGCTCACCGGGCAGCACCGAGTAGACCGCGTCGAACCGGGCGCGCGCCGTGGTCCAGTCCTGGGTGGCCAGCGCGAGCAGCCCGTCGTACCAGGCCAGCCGCCAGTCGGCGCCGTCCCGGGCGGCGAACCGGTCGCGGGCCTGCCGGGCGTCGTCGAAGAAGCCGTGCCGGGTGCCCAGGTCGATCTCCGCCCGCAGCGCCCGCAGCCGCACCTCGACGGTCTCCTGCGGGGCGTGCTTGAGCAGGGCGAGCACCTCGGACGGGTCGGTCAGGGTGATCGAGGCGAGGAAGCCGGCCGCCGGGTCGGCCAGGTCGATCAGCGGGGTGGGCAGGTCCTGCCAGCGCGGCGCCCCGGCTTTCAGGTCGGTGCGCAGCTCGCCGGTGAACACCTTGGACGGCGCCGGTTTCGGCGAGCCCTGCGCGGCCACCACCTGACGCAGCACGCCGAGCATCTGCTCCTGCATCTCGGCGGCGTCCACGAACCGCTCGTCCGGGCGGGGCCGGGTGGCCCGGTCGATCAGCCGGTAGAACGACTCGTGCCGGGTGTAGACCTCGAACTCGTTGCGGCTCGGCAGGCTCTCCTTGAAGGTGGTCTGGTAGCCGCGGAAGTCGGTGGTCAGCACCGCCAGGGACCGGCCGATGGTGTAGAGGTCGGAGGCCACCGACGGCCCGTCGGTGGCCATCTCCGGCGCCTGGTAGCCGACCGTTCCGTAGATGGCGGCCTCCTCGTCGTCGATGTGCACGACGCCGCCGAGGTCGATCAGTTTCATCTGGTCGCCGGACTGGATCACGTTGTCCGGCTTGAAGTCGCAGAAGATCAGGCCGCGCTCGTGCAGGTAGCTGAACGCCGGCATGATCTCGATGAGGAACTCCAGGGCCTGGTCCAGCGGCAGCGGGTCGGAGTTCCCGCCGTTCGCCTCGCGGCGCTGCTTGAGCATGTCCTTGAGCGACTTGCCGCCGACGTACTCCATCACGATGTAGCCGGCGCCGTCGTGCTCGACGAAGTTGTAGATCTTGACGATGTTCGGGTGCTCGACCTCGGCCAGGAACCGCTGCTCGGCCAGGGCGGCGGCGAGCGCGTCCTCGTCCTGCGAGTTGAGCAGGCCCTTGAGGACCACCCAGCGTTTCGACACGTTCAGGTCGACGGCCAGGTAGACCCAGCCCAGACCGCCGTGGGCGAGGGCGCCGGCCACCTCGTATTGCCCGCCGACGACGTCACCCTTGACCAGCTTGGGGGTGAAGTTGAACGCCTCGCCGCAGTGCGGGCAGAAGCCGGAGGTGCGCCCGGGCCGGTCACCGCGCGACCGGCCGACCGCGTTGGTGCACTTCGCGCAGTACCGCTTCGACTCCGGCACCTGGGCGTCGACCATGATCGTGCTGGCCGGGTCGACCTTGGCGATCGGGGCGATCTCCACCAGGCCGCTGCCGAACCGGCGGGTCGAGCCGGTACGGCCGCTGCCGCGCCGGCTGCCCCCGGTCCGGGTGGAGAGCGCGCTGCTGCGGGTCGAGCTCTGCGTGCCGGTGTTACTGGTCGCCGACCGCGGCTTGGGCACCGCCGGCGTGGCCTTCTGCACCGGGGCGAGGCCGCAGGTGTCGCAGTACCCGTCCTCGATGGTGCCGCCGCAGCCGTCGCGCTGGCACCGGCCGGGCGCGGCGGGCGCGGGCGGCGCGGCCGGCACCGGCGCGGCCGGCGCGGCCTGGCTCGCGGCGGCCGGGGCCATCCCGCAGGTGTCGCAGTATCCGTCCTCGATGGTCCCGGGGCAGTTCCGCTGGCATTTCATGACCGGGCATCCTTCGCGATCGTGGCGGTGAGCGCTTCCTGGTACGCGTTGACGGCCGCCCGAGCCTGGTCCAGCTCGCACGGCGCGGTGTGTAGAAGGGTGCGGGCCCGCTCGGCGAGCGGGGTCAGCCGGGGATGCTCGCCGAGGCCGTGCCGCAGCGCCTTGGCCTGGTAGGCGCTCAGCCGGCCGCGCAGCTCGTCGCGCTCGGCGAGCAGCTTGTCGTTGTGCGAGGTGACCACCGAGAGCGCGGCCAGCCGCTCCCGGGCGGCCCGCGACCACTGGGCCAGCCGCGGGCTGATCAGCGCCCACTGCCCGGCGGTGGCCAGCGCCTCGACCGCGGCCAGGTCGGGCCGCAGGTTCATCGCGCGGACCGTGGCGATCTGGGTGGCCGGGAACCGGCCGCTGACCCGCTCGTGCGCCTCCTGCGCGGCCCGGGCGGCCCGGTCCAACTCGTCGGCCCGGTCGCGGGCCTCGGCCAGCCGCCGGTGCAGCGAGTCGCGCAGCTCGGTGGCCGAGGTGCGCTCGGCGTCGGAGCGGCGGATCAAATCGCGCACCCGGTCCAGGATCGCAGGGTCGGTGCCGAGCGGGTCGGTGGCGAGCGTGCCGGTCAGGTCGCCGAGCAGCCGGTCGGCCTGGTCCAGCAGGGTGGTCGGGGCGCCGACCCGGCGGGACAGCTCGCGCGCCTGGTCGAGCGCGGCGGCCGCGTCCGCGGCCGCCGGGAGGAGTTTCTGCCACCGCTCGGCGGCCCGGGTGGCCACGTCGACCGCGGTGGTGAACGACCGCTCCATCGCGGCCAGCAGCTCGGCCGGCGTGCAGGTGGTGGTGATCTGACCGGCGCCGAGCAGCCCGCGCTGGGCCAGCGGCACCGTGGTGGTGGACAGCAGGATCGACGAGCCGAGCACCTCGTGCAGGTATTTCGCCCGGTCGGCGTCGCTGAACCGGCGCTGCCCGCGCAGCGACTGGGCGCGCACGATCGACTCGCTGAGCATCCGGTAGCCGTCCCACAGGGTGGCCATCGCGACGCTGGCGTCGGCCCACTCCTGCGCGGTCCGGCCGGTCAGGTGCTTGCCGTCCAGGTCCTTGCGGGCGGGCATCTCGTCCAGCTCGACGAGATTGCGGGAGATCACCTGCACGGCGGTTTCGAGGCGCGCCAGTTCGGCGTCGGCGGGGGCTACCGAAGGGGCCGTCATCGGTACTGGGCCGCCGGTGGCTGCGGGGCCGGTCCGAATCTGCCGAGCCATTTCTCGTACGTCGCCTTCCAGATGCCGTCCCGCCGGGCCTGCTCCAGCACCGCGTTGACGAACTGGGTGAACTCAGGATGGTCCCGGTTCAGCGCCATCCCGTACGGCTCCTCGGTGTGCCGCGGGCCGATCACCTTCGCGTACGGATCCTGGGCGGCCATCCCGGCCAGGATGGTGTCGTCGGTGGAGATGGCGTCCACCTCGTTCTGCTGGAACGCCACCAGGCAGTCGCCGAAGCTGGCCCGGGACACCGCGACCGGCGGCGGGTTGCTCTTCACCTTGCCGATGTTGTCGTACGACGTCGAGCCGGCCGCCGAGCAGATCTTCTTGCCACCCAGGTCCTCCAGCCGCTTGGCCGGCGAATCCTTGCTGACCAGCACCTTCTGCCCGGCCTCGTAGTAGATGGAGGAGAAGTTGACGTCCTTCCACCGGTCGCAGTTCGCGGTCATCGTGTCGGCGACCACGTCCACCTTGCCCTGCAGCACCGAGTTGACCCGCTGGTCGTACCCGATGACGGTGATCTGCAGTTTGTCCGGGCTGCCGAAGATCGCTTTGGCGATCAGCCGGCCCATGTCCACGTCGAAGCCCTCGATCTTGCCGCTGAACGGGTTCCGCGAGCTGAACAGCAGGGTGTCCTGGCTGGTGCCGAGGATCAGCCGGCCGCGTTTCTGGATGTCCGCCATCAGCGTGCCGGCCGGCATCCGACCCGGCTGCGGCAGCGCGCCGGACGGGCGCAGGCTGGCCCGCGGGTTGCACGTCTGCTCCCCGGCCGGCGCCGGCTGCGTCCCGGCGGGCGCGGCGCCCTGCTCGGTGCCCTGGCCGATCGCCTTGGGCGGGGTGGTGGCGTCGTAGCGCGGCGACGAGTCGCCGGCACAACCGGCGGCGCCCAGCAGCAGGGCGACGGTGGCGATCAGGGCGAGACGGTTACGCATCACCGGTACTCCTCCAGGCGGGCACGGATACCGATCACGGAGAGCGCGCAGGCGGCCAGCGCGAGCAGCGGCCCGAGCACGGTCAGCAGGCCGAGCCCGGCGCCGGCGTCCTCGACCTGGCCGGTGAAGGCGTCGGTCCGCTCGTCGATCGCGGCGTCCATCGTCGCGGTCAGGTCGGTGAACCGCTTGCTGGTCTGCTCGCCGATCGCCAGCTTGACCGCCCCTTCGTAGTCACCGCCCTCGTTGAGCCGCCGCACCTGGTCGTGCAGCGTCAGGTACTCCCGGTGCAGGCGGGCGGCCTCGAAGACCTGCGCCCGCGCGTGGCTCAGCCGGGGATCGTTGAAGTCGATCGCGTCCCGGGCGGTGGTGAAGTCGGCCTCGTGGTCGGCGGCGCCCCGGGCGGCCAGCGTGAGCGCCTCGTCGGCCCGCTCGCTGAGCATCAGGATGCGCAGCTCGGCCAGCGCCGCGACCGGGCGCGACCCCTCCGCGTCGGCGGCCGCCAGGTGGGCCCGCTGGTTGGCGAAGATGCCGCCGGTGAGCACGACCAGCACGCCGATCAGGGCGGTGGCGGCGACCAGCGGGATGTTGAAGGTGCGGTGCGTGGTGCGGCTCAGGTAGGCCTGGGTCCAGAACAGCGCGACGCCCAGCCCGACGAAGAGCACCAGCAGCAGCATCAGCCACCACGAGCTGCGGGCCGCGCCGTAGCTGTCACCCAGCTCCGCGCCGGCCGTGCGGAACAGTTGCTGGGCCTGCGGCTGCAGGGTGTCCCGGTTCAGCTGGGAGGCGGTGGAGAGGTAGGACGCGCCGATCGGCAGGCCCTGCCGGTTGGTGGCCCGGGCGGTGGCGACCAGCGCCGCGTAGCGCGCCAGGCCGGTGGAGAGCGCCTCGACCGCCTTGCCGGCCTCGCTGTCGGCCGGCACCAGCCGGGCCGCGCGGGTCAGCGCGGTGCCGGCCCGGGCCAGGTCGTCCTCGTAGCGCCGGGTCAGCTCGGCCGGCTCCAGGCCGCCGGCCAGGAACGCCTGGGCAGCCGTGGTGTCCGCGTCGGCCAGCGAGGTGTAGATCTGCTCCGACTCGGCGAGCAGCGGCTGCGCCCGGCTGCCCAGGTCGGTGGTGCCGGACGAGGCGGCGTGCGCGGTCAGGCCGGCCACCAGACCGGTGAGCAGGCTCAGCGCGAGCAGCGCGGCGAGGATCAGCTGAAGGCGGCCGGGGGAGTGGTGCCGGAGGTGGCCGACCCGGCGCAGCAGACCGTCCACCGGCGGGGTGGTGCTCGAGGTCGCCGGGGACCGGTGCGCCAGGGCTGTGGTCACGCTGTGCCTCCGTACGCCAGGGGTGCCTGCCCGTCCACTGTGCGTCACCGATGCAAGCGATCATCGACCCCAGCCGGGCGGGTGTTGGTGCGAGTCTATGGAGCGGCGGCGCCCGGCGGGTATCCCGCCGGGCGCCGGTTTCGCTGCGATTGTGTGAAGGTCAGCTGAGTTCGCGTTTGAGCAGCTTGCCGGTCGCGGTCATGGGCAGCGACTCGACGATGCTGACGATCCGCGGGTACTTGTACGACGCCATCTGGTCCTTGCCCCAGGCGACCAGCTCGTCCTCGGTGGCGCTGGCGCCCGGCTTGAGGATCACGAACGCCTTGACCTCCTCGCCGTGGCTCGGGTGCGGCACGCCGATCACCGCCGCCAGCGAGACCGCCTCGTGGGTGAGCAGCACCTCCTCGATCTCCCGCGGGTAGACGTTGAAGCCACCCCGGATGATCATGTCCTTGGCCCGGTCGACGATGTAGTAGTAGCCGTCCTTGTCCCGGCGGGCCAGGTCACCGGTCCGGAACCAGCCGTCCCGCATCACCTCGGCGGTCGCCTCCGGCCGGTTGTAGTAGCCGTTCATGATGTTGTGGCCGCGGATGGCGATCTCGCCGATCTCGTCGGCGCCGCCGATCGTGTTCCAGTTCGGGTCGATCAGCTTGACCTCGACGCCCCAGATCGGGATGCCGATCGAGCCGGGCCGGGGCTCCGCGTCCGGGTCGCTGAAGGTGGCCACCGGGGAGGTCTCGGAGAGGCCGTAGCCCTCCAGGATGGTGACCCCGAAACGCTCCTTGACCGCCTTGATGATCTCGACCGGCAGGCTGGAGCCGCCGGCCACGGCGACCCGCATGTTCCGCGCGATCCGCGCCACGTCGACGTTCTCGTTCAGCGCGTTGAGCAGGCCCCAGTACATGGTCGGCACGCCGGCGAAGAACGTCACGTCCTCGCTCTGCAGCAGCTGGACCGCGGCGTTCGCCTCGAACCGGGGCAGCAGCACCAGGGTGGCCGCCACCGAGAAGCCGGCGTTCATGTTCACCGTCGAGCCGAACGAGTGGAACAGCGGCAGCACCAGCAGGTGGGTGTCGGTGGCCGGCTGCGAGCCGAACAGCCGGTTGCAGGTGAGCGCGTTGAGCACCAGGTTCGAGTGGGACAGCTCGGCGCCCTTGGCCTGGCCGGTGGTGCCGCTGGTGTAAAGGATCACCGCGGCGTCGGTCTCGGCGCGCTGCACGGTCTCGAAGACCGGCGACTGCCCGGCGAGGGCCTGACCCAGCGTCTCGGCGCCGTCGATCGGCGACGCGGCCGCCGGGTCCGCGGTGATCAGGAAGAAGTGCTCGCAGCCCTCGGCCGCGTCGAACCCGGTCTTGCCCTCGGCGCCCATCGGCAGCTCCGGCGTGCCCTGGAAGCAGAAGTACGCCTTGGCCTGCGAGTCGTTCAGGTGGTAGGTGATCTCCCGGCCCTTGAGCAGCACGTTCAGCGGGACGACCACCGCGCCGGCCTTGAGGATGCCGTAGTAGACGATCGGGAAGTACGGCAGGTTCGGGCAGGACAGCGCCACCTTGTCGCCGGGCTGGATGCCCCGGGCCACCAGCATGGCCGCCACCTGGTTGGCCGCCGCATCCACCTGGGCGTAGCTCAGGCGCTGCGGGCCGAGCACCACGGCGGCGCGGTCCGGGTAGCGGCGGGCGCTGTCCTCCAGCAGGATGGAGAGGTTGAGCATCAGGTGGTTCCCTTTCACGCGCTGTGACGGCTGTCTCATCCCAACATGAGCGGTCGATAAGGGGAACCGGCCGTTTCGGTTTTGTTTCCCGGTCCGGATTCGTCAGGTCGCCCGGATTTGTGCCGATGGCAGCGACGTGGGAATCCCGGTGATGGATGCGGTGCATGTCGGTCGTCAGCCGATCTTCGACGCCAAGGGCGCGGTGGTCGCTTTCGAGCTGCTCTTCCGTGGCCGGATGGACTCCGTCGCGTCCGGCCGGCAGGACACCTATGCGACCAGCACTGTCATGATCAACGCCTTCACCGAGTTCGGGATCGCCGAGGTGGCCGGCAACCGGCCGTGCTTCATCAACCTCACCCGCGAGTTCCTGACCGGCCGGCTGCCCCTGCCGTTCGGGCCGGAGCAGGTGGTGCTGGAGGTCCTCGAGACGGTCGCGGTGGACGACGAGGTGATCGAGGGGATCACCGCGCTGGCCGCCGCCGGCTACCGGATCGCCCTGGACGACTTCGTCTGGGGCTCCGGCCACGAGCAACTGCTCGGGCTGGCCTCCTACGTCAAGCTCGACCTGCTGGACGGCGACCTGAGCCGGCTCGACGAGATCGTCGCCGCCTGCCGGCTGCACCCGGGACTGCAGCTGGTCGCCGAGCGGCTGGAGACCGAGGAACAGGTCGCCATCGCCGACCACTACGGGATGGAGCTGCGCCAGGGGTACTGGCTGAGCCGTCCCCAGGTGCTCAGCACCCCGAGCCTGTCCCCGTCCCGGCTGCGCCGCCTGGAACTGGTCGCCGCCCTGATGTCCCCGGACGTCCCGCTCGAGAAGATCACCTCGATCATCGTCAGCGACCCGGCCCTGGCCCTGCGGGTGCTGCGGGTCAGCAACTCGGTCGCGGCCGGGGTGGTCAGCCGGATCTCCTCGGTCCGCCAGGCGGTGATGCTGGTCGGGCTGACCCGGATCCGCCGCTGGGCCACCCTGATGGTGGTCGACGACGTCGCCGAGGCCCCCGAGGAGCAGCTGCTCACCGCGCTCACCCAGGCCCGGCTCTGCGAGAACCTGGCCGCCCGGTTCGGCGCCGACCAGGGTGCCGCGTTCGTGGCCGGCCTGGTCACCGGCATGGCCCGGCTGATGGGCAGCACCCCGGCGGCGATGGCCGAGCAGCTGCCGCTCACCGCCGACGTGGCGGACGCGCTGACCAGCGGCACCGGCCGGCTCGGCCAGGTGCTGAACGCGGTCAGCGCGTACGAGAAGGGCGAGGCCGGCTCGGCCGACCTGGCCGTGCCGGCGCTGGACGCGATGCGCTGGTCGACCCGGACGCTGACCGCCGCGCACCGCTTCAACCCGCAGCGGCCACGCTGACGCCGGGACGCGCCACGCGCCCCGGCGATCGGCGATCCACCCGGTCAGCCGGCGAGCGCCCGCCGGCGTAGCACCGGCACCGCGGTGGCGACCACCGCGAGCAGCGCGCAGAGCGCCGCCACCCCGAGCGCGGCATCCCACGGGATGACCAGCGCCACGTCCTGGCCCAGCTCGTCCTCGACCGCGGCGCGCACCCCGGTCAGCGACAGCCCGCCCACCGCGCCGCCCAGCAGCGCCCCGGTCACCGCGGCGAGCACCGCCTCGGCCGTGGTGATCCGCAGGACCTGACCGAGCCCGGCGCCGGCCAGTCGCAGCGCCCGGAACTCCGGGCGGCGCGCCGCGGTGGCCATCAGCAGCGTGTTCGACACGGCGATCGCGGTGTACCCGGCGGTCAGCCCGATCAGCACCCAGAGGAACAGGTCGACCAGCCGGCCCTCCTCGTCGATCTCCTCCTGCACGTAGTCGCGCGCGGTCAGCGCCCGGGCGCCGGCCGCCGGATGCGGGTCGCCGGTCAGCACCACCATGCCGGTCAGGGCGTCCGGGTCGTGCCCGCGGACCAGCTCGCGGGGGAGCACGATCGGGGCGACGGCGTCCGGGTCGATCCGGCGTACGGTGAGCGTCTGGGTCGTGCCGTCCGCCCACCGCAGCTGAAGAGGCGCGCCGAGCGCGACGCCCGCCTCCGGGGTGACCGTGACCGGCGCGCCGGGCACGCCTGCCGCCTCCTCGCCGACGGTCTGCTGACCGCGAGTGATCAGCACCCGGGTGGCCAGGCGCGAGGTGCCGGGCTGACCCTGCACGGCCGCCTCGGACAGCCCGGGCGTGCCGTCCGGAGCCAGCACGGTGGCCGCCGGGATCTCCGCCGTCCCGTCGATCCCGGCCGCCTCCTCGATGGTCGCGATCATGCCGGTCAGCAGCACCGTGATCCCGACCGTGACCAGCACCGGAGCGGCCGTCGAGGCGACCCGCCGGACGCCGGTCAGGGTGCCCTCGCGGACCACCATCCCGGTCGCCGAGCCGCGCCACGGACCGGTCGCCAGCCGCACCAGCGGGCCGATCACCACCGGCGCCAGCAGCGCGGCCGCGGTCAGCAGCAGCATCGCGGCGCCCATCCCGGTGGTGGTCTTGCTCTCCGTCGGCATCCCCGGCATGGCGGCCAGCAGCGCGCCGCCGGCGGCCAGGACGAGCAGGCCGGCGACCCACCGGGCCGGAGTCATCGCGCGGGTCTCGGCGGCCGCCTCGCGCAACGCGGCCAGCGGCGGCACCTTACTCGCCCGGCGGGCCGCCACGGCCACCCCGGCGAGCGCGACGAGCAGGCCGAGCAGGATCGCGCCACCGACCGCGGCGGGTTGCCAGGTGGCCTGGTAACCGGGCGGTTCCAGACCGAAATCGACCATCGGCTCGGCGAGCAGTGGGGCGAGCAGCGTGCCGAGCGGGGCGCCGACCAGGCCGGCGATCAGCGCGATCAGCGCGGTCTCCGCGTAGAGCATCCGGCGCACCTGGCCCGGGGTGGCGCCGGCGGCGCGCAGCAGGCCCAGCTCGCGGCGGCGCTGCGCGGCGGTCAGCGCGCAGGTCGAGGCGACCACGAAGACGGTGGCGAAGGCGCCCAGGGTGACCAGGGCGATCAGCAGCTGGGCGCCGATCCAGCGGATCCGGGTGACCGCGTTCGGCTCCAGGGCGGCGCGGTCCGGTCCGGCGCGGACCGTTCCGGCCGCGCCGAGCAGGGCTTGCGCGCCGCTTGCCACATCCGCTGGATCGCCGGTCGAGAGCAGACCGATGACGCGTACGCCGGAAGCTCTGCCCAGCGCGTCGTCGTCGGTCACGTAGAACCCGGGGCCGTCCGTGGTGCCGACCACGGTCCAGGTCTCCGGGCCCCTGGCGGTCAGCACCTCGAGCCGGCTGTTCACCGCTCTCGCGGCGACCACCTCGCCGGGCTTGCCCGGTTCTCTCCCGGCGCTCAGGTGATAACCGCCGAGCGCGGCCGACGACCAGGCGTGGCCGTCGATCTTCGCGGTGCCCTCGTCCTCGACGCCGTCCTCCTGGACGTAGAAGACCGGGTCGGGGATGACGGCGGTGATCCGCGCGTCCTGGCGCAACTTGTCGGAGATCTTGCTCATCTCGGTCGTGGTCCAGGAGCGGATCTCCGGCTCGCCGAAGTCGTTCGTGCCCACCGACGGCGCCTGCACCATCACCGGCGACGACCGATATCGCTCAGGCGGCTGCGGTCGTGAGGAGAGGTAGAGCGTCACCGATCCGGCCACCACCGCCACCCCCAGCAGCACCGCCACGAACGTCCCGGCGAAACTCGCGAACCGGTGCCGCACCATCGCCCAGGCGATCATCGGACCGACTCCTCGAGCCGGGCGGTGTGCACCGCGATCTTCTCCGCGCCGACCGGCCCGGCCAGGTCGTCGACTACCCGTCCGTCGGCCAGGAACACCACCCGGTCGGCGCGCGCCGCGGCCACCGGATCGTGGGTGACCATCACGATCGTCTGCCCGTGCCGGTCCACCGCCGACCGCAGCAGCCGCAGCACCTCGGCACCGGACCGGGCGTCCAGCGCGCCGGTCGGCTCGTCGGCGAAGAGCACCGCCGGCCGGCTGACCAGCGCCCGGGCGATCGCCACCCGCTGCTGCTGCCCGCCGGACAGCTCCGCCGGCCGGTGCCCGGCCCGGTCGGCCAGGCCCACCTCGGCCAGCATCGCGGCCACCTCTCCGGGCCGTGGCCTGCGGCCGGCCAGGCGCAGCGGGAGCACCACGTTCTGCGCCGCGGTCAGCGCCGGAACCAGGTTGAACGCCTGGAAGACGAAGCCCACCCGGCGGCGCCGGAGCCGGGTCAGCGCCCGCTCGGAGAGGCCGGACAGCGGCTCACCGTCGATGATCACCTCACCCTCGTCGGCCCGGTCCAGCCCGGCCGCGCAGTGCAGCAACGTGGACTTGCCGGAACCGGACGGGCCCATCACCGCGGTGAAGGTGGCCCGCTCGAACCGGGCGTCGATCGCGTCCAGCGCGGTGACCATGGTTCCGTACCGGCGGGTCACCCCGCGCAGCTCGACGGCGGCTGTGTCATGTCGGATCGTCATGCCTCACAGACAACCGGCTGGACGGCCCCGGCACAGTCACGCGGGATTGACGATCGGGGGTAACGCCAGCACTACCGCTTCTGTCGGACCGCCCGGGTAGGTTGCGGGGCATGCCGGCTCGCAACGCGCTCGAGGCGCTCACCCTGCGACCGACCGTGTTCCTGCGGTCGTCGTGGCCGTGGCGCTCGCTGGCCTACCTGGCCGGTGGCGCGCTGCTCGGCTTCGCCACCATCCTCGCCGTGGTCGGCATGCTGGTGGCCGGGGTGCTGCTGTCCATCGTGGTGATCGGCTTCGCGGGTTACCTGGCGACCGTGCTCTCCGGCGTCGCGGTCGGCCGGCTGGAGCGGCGCCGGCTGCGCCTGGTCGACTTCGACGAGCTGCCCGACCCGCACCGGCCACCACCGCGGGCCGGGCTGCGCGCCTGGCTGCTGGTCCGGCTGCGGGAGCAGGCCACCTGGCGCGAGCTGGGTTACACGATGATGTCCGCCGCCCTGTTCTGCTGGATGGACGCGCTGGTCGTCGGTGGGGTGATCTACGAGGTGCTGACCACCTTCGGCGCCCCGCTCTACATGTCCGACGAGCCCGAGGGCCACCGCTGGGCGCTGTTCCTGGCCGGCATCCCGCTGACCGTGGTGCTCGCCTGGCCGGTCACCGCGTGGGCCGGCGCCCGGGCGGCGATGGCCCGGGCCATCCTGGCCCCGCGCGCCCACGACACCGACGCGCGGCTGATCGAGGTGACCCGGTCCCGGGCCCGGCTGGTCGACGCGTTCGAGGTGGAGCGCCGCCGGATCGAGCGTGACCTGCACGACGGCGCCCAGCAGCGGCTGGTCGCGCTGAGCATGCAGCTCGGCCTGGCCCGGCTCGAGCTCCCCCCGGGCAGCCCCGCCGCCGAGTCCGTCGCCGAGGCCCACCACCTGGCCAAACAGGCGCTGACCGACCTCCGGGAGCTGATCCGCGGCGTGCACCCCAAGGTGCTGACCGACCGCGGCCTGGCCGCTGCGGCCGGCGAGGCGGCGTCCACCGCCCCGCTCCCGGTCGAGCTGGACTTCCGGCTGCCCGGCCGGCTGCCCGCCGCGGTCGAGGTGACCGCCTATTTCGTGATCGTCGAGGCCCTCACCAACGTGGCCAAGCACAGTGGCGCCACCCGGGCCTGGATCTCCGGCGAGGTGACCGCGTCCCGCCTGATCGTCGAGATCCGCGACGACGGCCGCGGCGGCGCCGACCCGTCCGCCGGCACCGGCCTGGTCGGCCTCGCCGACCGGGTGTCCGTGGTGGACGGCACGGTCGCGCTGGCCAGCCCTCCGGGCGGCCCCACCGTCCTCCGCGTCGAGGTCCCCCTCACCGAGGTCCCGCCATGACAGCCGTGCCACCACTCGGGGGTCTCGCCAGCCGATGTCCCGCCATGACCGTCGTGCCGCCACTCGGGGGTCTCGCCAGCCGAGGCCCTGCCTCGACCGCCGTGCCGCCGGTGGGGGTCTCGCTCGCCGAGGTCCCGCCATGACCGCCGTGCCGCCGCTCGGGGTCTCACTCGGCGACGGCCCGTCGTGACCGTCACGGCTCGGGCTGGCGCTCAGGGGTGCTTCAACGCCCTTGAAGCACCTTTCACGCCCAGCCGGGCGGTGAGTGGCGGGCTGCCGGTGGGGAGGTTGTTCCGGGTTCGGGCTGGCGCTCAGGGGTGCTTCGGCACCCTTGAAGCACCTTTCACGCCCAGCCGGGGGGTGAGTGGCGGATTGCCGGTGGGGGGCGGCTCCGGGTTCGGGCTGGCGCTCAGGGGTGTTTCAACACCCTTGAAGCACCTTTCACGCCCAGCCGGGGGGTGAGTGGCGGATTGCCGGTGGGGGGCGGCTCCGGGTTCGGGCTGGCGCTCAGGGGTGTTTCAACACCCTTGAAGCACCTTTCACGCCCAGCCGGGGGGTGAGTGGCGGATTGCCGGTGGGGGGCGGCTCCGGGTTCGGGCTGGCGCTCAGGGGTGTTTCAACACCCTTGAAACACCCTTCACGCCCAGCCTGGCGGTGACCGGCGGACTGCCGGTGGGACGTCGTTCCCGGCGGTGCGATGGTGAGTCGCTGTTGCGGGCGGAGGTCGGTGCGGTGAGGTCCGGTGCCGAGTGGAGATCAATGTGGCGCGGTGTCGAGTGGAGATCGGTGCGATGAGATTCGGTGCCGAGTGGAGATCGGTGTGGTCAGGTCCGGTTGCGAGTGGAGATCGGTGTGGTGAGGTCCGGTTGCGAGTGGAGATCGGTGTGGTGAGGTTTGGTTGCGAGTGGAGATCGGTGTGGTGAGGTCCGGTTGCGAGTGGAGATCGGTGTGGTGAGGTTTGGTTGCGAGTGGAGATCGGTGCGGGGATGAGTGACGGGCTGCGGGTGGTCATCGCGGAGGACGGGGTGATCGTCCGGGAAGGGGTGGCCGGGATGCTGCGGCGGTTCGGCCACGAGGTGGTGGCCGCGGTCGGTGACGCCGACGAGCTGCGCGCCGCGGTCCGCGAGCACCGCCCGGACGTGGTGGTCACCGATGTGCGGATGCCGCCCGGGTTCAGCGACGAGGGGTTGCAGGCCGCGATCGAGCTGCGCGCCGCCGACCCGGAGCTGCCGGTGCTGGTGCTCAGTCAGTATGTGGAGCAGACCTACGCCGCCGAGTTGCTCGACTCCGGCCGCGCCGCCGCCGGCGTGGGCTACCTGTTGAAGGAGCGGATCGGCGAGGTCACCGAGTTCGTCGACGCGCTGGCCGCGGTGGCCGCCGGCCGCACCGTCGTCGACCCGGAGGTGGTCCGCCAGTTGCTCTCCCGCCGCCGCGACCCGCTGCACCGGCTGACCGCTCGCGAGCGCGAGGTGCTCGGCCTGATGGCCGAGGGCCGGTCCAACGCCGCGATCGCCAAGACCCTGGTCGTCTCCGAAGCCGCCGTCGCCAAGCACATCAACAGCCTGCTCACCAAACTGGACCTCCCGCCGGACGCCGGCGACCACCGCCGAGTCCGAGCCGTCCTCGCCTACCTCCGAGGCTGAAAGGAGCCGGCCACGCCTTCCACAAGGCGGTTCGATTCATCCCGGACCGCCACTTTCGATACGCCCAGCGCCGCACCGCCTCGCACTCGGCGGTGGCTCGCGTGGCATCCCCTCTCGGTCCGCCCGGTGCCGGGGCCCGCATCCTCCGCTTCCGCATGCCGGAGTCACTCCCACCGCCGGAACGTCGCGATTGCGAGTTATGTCCGACCTTTGCGCATCGGATTCGCGGCAAAGGCGTCCGCTTTCTGTGCATCGGAGTTGCGGCCGGCGTCAGCTTCATCTTCCCGATGTTGTGGTTCCGGCGTGTCTGCTCCCAGGCGGGCAGCTGAGTGAAGGTTGCAGTTCGTGTGGCGCTTGTGTCATGCCGGCCCAGCGGGTGCTCAGTGGACGCTGCAGTCGGTGTGGCGCCTGGCGTCCTGCCCGCCCGACGGACGCCGAGCGGAGGCTGCAATCCACGCAGCGCCTGGTGCCGTGCCGGCCCGGCTGGTGCTGGGTGGAGGCTGCAGTCCGCGTGGTGCCTGGTGTCGTGCCGTCCGGGCGGGCGCTGAGCGGAGCGCAGTCCGCGTGGCGCCTGGTGTCGTGCCGTCCGGGCGGGCGCTGGGTGCAAGCTGGAGTCGGCGTGGTGCCTGGTGTCGTGCCGGCCGGGCGGGCGCTGGGTGGAAGCTGCAGTCTCTGTGGCGTCTGGTGCTGTGCCGGCTGGCGGGCGCTGGGTGGAGGCTGCAGTCCGTGTGGCGCCTGACGCCGTGCCGGCCCGGCGTGCGCGGAGCGAAGGCGGCACCGGCCGTGCCGGTCCGGGTCAGCGCTCGGTGACCGCGTTGATCGTGGCCAGCAAGCCGGCGGCCAGGTCGTAGCGGTCGCGGGGCACCACGTGCGGAATCCCGGCCGGCTGGTCCGGCGGTGACAGTGGGCCGGGGTTGGCCCGATAGGCCGCCAGCACCGCCACCTGAGACGTCACCTGGGACGGGAAGTGGAACCGGCCGGTGTCCCGCGTGCCGGCCAGATGCAGGGTCACGTCGATGCCGGCCGCCTGCTCGGCGGACCAGCCCGGGAAGACCGTCTTGAACTCGGCGTAACCGTGCGGGTCGGTGACCTGCGCCCCGTGCAGCGCGGCGGCCGCCGGGTCCGGGGCGCGGTGCACGACCTCCAGGACGGCGCCGGGCAGCGGGCGGTCGACCGCGTCGAGGACCCGGACCCGCAGCATCATCGGCACGCCGGTGTGGGCCGGCGCCAGCTCGCGCCGCACCACGAACCGGTCGGTGGGGAACGGGTCCGGCCCGGCTGGGCGCAGCTGGCAGACGGCCGGCACCGGCCCCGGGAAGTCCAGCGTGATGATGTTGCGACGGCTCAGTACCGGCGCGCCGGTCCGCTCCTCATGTCCCATTTTCGTCCCATCGTCCCCGACCACTTACGTCCCATAAATGATCATCGCAGGACGGAAAGGATTAGATGGGCTTTTTGCCGTAATAGCTCACGTTGCAGCGGATAATCATTTCCGGTACGGCGAGTGCCGTACCGGAAATGGTCCTCTCAAGAAAGCGCGCGCAGGTGCGACAGCACCAGCGGATCGATCGCCCCGGCGACGATCCGCATCTCCAGGTTCTCCACCCCGGCCCAGGAGGCGAGCGCCTCGTCCAGGTCCGCGTCGGCGTGCCCGCGGGTCGCCAGCCGTTCCCGCACCTCGTCGCCGAGCGCGCCGGTCAACGGCTGCAACGTCGCCGGATCGGGGTGCTCGAAATACAGCGCGTGCATCTCGAGCAGCCGACCCAATTCGGTCACCGGATCCGGGTGGTCGTCCACGCGCAGGTCGACCAGGACGTCGCTGGTCCCGCCGTACCCCAAGCCCTTGGCCACCACCAGCAACGCCGCGCTCTGCCGCCCGCGCCGGTCCCCGCCCGCCCGGTCCCCGGCGCGCAGCGCCGCGACCAGCCGGGAGGCGAGCCGTGACTCGTCGGCGGACCCGAGCCACCCGCGCTCCATGTCGCCGACCACGGCCGGCCCGGCCAGCATGTTGCCCTGGATCGCGTAGCCGTCGCCGGCCGTCCCGCCGGCCCAGTCGTGGCAGTCCGCGCCGGTGTAGGTGGCGCCCGGCCCGGTCGGCCCGACCACCCCGACCTGCCGGTGCCCGACCGGCCCGGCGTCCCCGGCGATCAGCGCCTTGACCACCTCCGGCGCGGCCACCCCGGTGCCGAGCAGGGCCAGGCCCTGCGGCCGGTAGGCGAGGTTGGCGTAGGACTGGGTGGCCACCGCGCCGACGTCGGCCAGCGCGGCCGGCACCGCCGCGCCCACTCCGAGGAACTTGCTGGCCACCGCCACACCCAGGGCCGTGCCGTCGGCGGATCGGCCCACGATCGAGAACGTCATGGCCGCACGATAGCCCCTTGCGATCACCGAGGGGGACGAGTAACGTACAACCACATGGTTGTAGGTGAGAACGTTGAGGACGGCGCGGACCGCGTCTTCCAGGCGCTCGCCGACGCGACCCGGCGCGACATCCTGGCGCGGGTGATCAGAGACGGACAGTCCGTCTCCGCCCTCGCCCAGCTCTACCCGATGAGTTTCGCGGCGGTGCAGAAACACGTCGCGATCCTGGAGCGGGCCGACCTGGTGACCAAGGAGCGGCGTGGCCGGGAGCAGATCGTCCACGGCAAGCCGGACGCGCTGCGCAGCGTGGTCGGCGGCCTGATGGACACCTATGAGCGGATCTGGCGGCAGCGGGCCGGCCGGATCACCGAGATCTTGGAGGAGGAATCGTGACCGTCACCGAGACGATCAAGGACACCGAGGCGTTGACCCTCACCTTCGTCACCGACTTCGCCGCGCCGATCGACCGGGTCTGGCAGGTCTGGGCCGATCCGCGCAAGCTGGAGCGCTGGTGGGGCCCGCCGACCTGGCCGGCCACCTTCACCCGCTACGAGTTCGTCGCCGGCGGCGCCGTGCGCTACCACATGACCGGCCCGGACGGCACGAAGTCGCACGCCTGGTGGACGATCACGTCGATCGACGAGCCGTCCCGGCTGGAGTTCGACGACGGGTTCGCCGACAAGCACGGCGAGCCGATCGCCGACGACCAGCCGGTGCACGGCGTGGTCACGCTCGCCGAAGCCGGCGGCCGGACCCGGATGACCGTGGTCAGTCACTTCGCCGACCTCGCCCACCTGGAGCGGCTGACCAAGATGGGCATGGAGGAGGGCATGCGGCTGGCCCTCGGTCAGATCGACGAAGTTCTTTCCAACAGCTGAGCCGGGGTGTTGAGTGGGGGGATGACCCCACCGTTCCGGGCGGATCACGTCGGCAGCCTGCTCCGCCCGCCCCAGCTCCTGGACGCCCGCTCCCGGCGTGCCACCGGCGAGATCGACGCGGACCAGCTCCGCGCGATCGAGGACGACGCGATCCGGGACGTGGTCCGGATGCAGCGCGACGTCGGCCTGCGCTCGGCCACCGACGGCGAGTTCCGCCGCACCGCCTGGCACATGGACTTCATCTACCGCCTGGGCGGCATCCATCCGACCGACGAGAAGATCCAGGTCCACTTCCGCAACGCGGACGGGGAGCTGGACTTCGAGTCGGCGGCGCTCGCGGTGGACGCGCCGATCCGGCTCACCGAGACGATCTTCGGGGACGACTTCCGGTTTCTCGACGCGGTGACCGACCCGGCGGTCACGGCCAAGTTGACCATCCCGTCGCCGAGCATGGTCCACTACCGCGGCGGCCGGGCGGCGATCGACCCGGGGGTGTATCCGGACGAGGATCAGTTCTGGACAGATCTGAGCGCCGCCTACGCCGAGCAGGTGCGCCGGGTGCACGCCCTCGGCTGCCGCTACCTGCAGCTGGACGACACCAGCCTGGCCTACCTCAACGACCCGGACCAGCGCCGGCTGCTCGCCGACCGGGGCGACGACGCCGAGCGCCAGCACCTGCGCTACATCCGGCAGATCAACGCGGCGATCGCCGACCGGCCTGCTGACCTGCGCGTCACCACACACATGTGCCGGGGCAACTTCCGGTCGTCGTGGGCGGCGGAGGGCGGGTATGACTTCGTCGCCGAGGCGCTGTTCAGCGAGCTGGCGGTCGACGGGTTCTTCCTGGAGTTCGACGACGATCGATCGGGTGGGTTCGCGCCGCTGCGCTTCGTGCCGCCCGGGAAGATGGTCGTTCTCGGACTGGTGACCACGAAACGCGGCACGCTGGAAGCGAAGGACACGCTGAAGCGACGGATCGACGAGGCGGCGAAATATGTGCCGCTCGACCAGATCTGCCTGTCGCCGCAGTGCGGCTTCTCGTCGACCGTCGAGGGGAATGTCCTGACCTACGACGAACAGGTGGCCAAGCTGCGGCTGATCGTCGAGACGGCCGCCGAGGTCTGGGGATAAGGCAAGATCAAGACCTTCCTTGACGCAGGTCCGCTGGGGTGCGGATCGCATGCTCCCGGCACCCCTCTGTCAAGGGGTTGGTGTGGGGGATGTTTTAGGGTGGTGGTTGGCGGGTCCGGGTTGTGACTTTTCCGAAGTGTCGATCTTGGGGTTGGGGTCGGCCGCGCTGGAGTTCAGAGTCGCCCCCGTGTGTCCTCCCGGACCCGTCGCTGTCTGTTGTGCCGTGTGGTCGTCTTTGATCATTTGGCGGTAGACGGTGTCGGACAGGCGTCGTTTCAACGCGCGCATGGCTTCCATCGCGGTTTTGCCTTCGGTTTGTTTGCGCTGGTAGTAGGCGCGTGCGGGGGTGTCGTAGCGCAGCTGGGTGATGGCCATGATGTGCAGGGCCCGGTTGATGCGCCGGTTCCCGGCCCGGTTGAGCCGGTGATGGTGATGGTCGCCGGAGGACACGTCGATGGGGGCGGTGCCGTTCCAGGTGGCGAAGTGTCCGCGGGTCGGGAAGCGGTGAATGTCGCCGATGTCGCCGAGCAGACGGGCAGCGCCGGAAGGCCCGATGCCGTTGAGGCTCATCAGCTGGGTGCCGGTGGTGGCCAGGACGGTCTTCAGCTGCCGGGTGGCGGTTTTCATGCGAGCGTCCAGAACGGTGAGCTCGTCGATGAGTTCGGCGGCGAGCTGGTGGCGGGTGATCGCGGCGATGTCGCCGGCCGGGACGCTGACGCGTTCGAGCAGGGCGCGGGCCTGGTCGGTGGTCAGGTTCTTCTTCGCGCCGCCGGGAATCAGTTCGAGCAGCAGCTGGTGCAGCCGGTTGACGGTCTCGGTGCGGGCGACACCGAGCTGGTCACGCCGGTCGGCCAGCAGCCGCAGCGCGACGGTGGCGCCGTCGGCGTGAACGCGGCGCAGGTCCGGGGTGCGTAGCGCGGTCACGGCGATGTGGTGGGCGTCGTGCGGATCGGTTTTACGGCCGTGCCCGGTGTCGAAGGTGCGGGCTTTCGCGGCGAGTTTCGCCGGGACGTCCAGCACGGTTTCGCCGTCGGCGACCAGCCGCTGCGCCACGTGCCGGCCGATGCCGTTGCAACCCTCGACCGCCCACACGCGGTCACGATGGCGCCGGCCGGCGGCCAGCATCGCCTGGTAGCCACCGGTGTCGGTGCCGTACCGGCCGGTGCCCAGGACCTGTTCACGCTCGTTGATGATCTCGATCGTCGCGGACCGCTTGTGCGGATCGACCCCAATGATCAGCTGACCCATGTACCCGTTGACCTTCCCGTCGTCGCGGCAGAACCACACCGGCGGGAGGGCAACGCTACTTACAGCTGGGCAAACCCCTCTTCAGCCACTCCGCGCCACGGTGACCGGCAGGGTCCAAGCCGGGAGAGAGCCACACCCCGCCATCTGAGTGGGCAGCGCGGGCCTGAGAATCCCTACCGATCACCTCGACCAAGCCTGGCCGGGCCGCGGTCGTACATCAATTCTCTTTAAGTAGCGCGGGCCGGGGCCGCCGATCTGGCCGCTGGCGCGTCCAGAACGATCGGCGGCCCCTGCACTGTCCGCGGGTGGTCCCGGAGATCAAAACCAGCGTGTGGACCCCGATGCGGTGAGCATCGGAAGTCCACACGTCCGCGGCGGATGACCGGGTCCGGCCGCCGGACTGCCTCAGGTGGCGGCGCGGCCGGCGGGCCTCGGGCGGCCGCGGTCGGCGGGCGGGGATGCTCCTATGGATGTCAAGCGGCGAGTTCAAGATCGTTCATTCTGATGAGTTGGTAGAGCTCGCGGGCGACATATCGCTTAAGGCATCGAATGATTTCTTTCTTCGACATGCCTTCCTTGGTGCGTCGTTGCATGTAGTCGCGGGTGCGGGGATCCCAGCGCAGGCGGCAGAGCACGACGCGGTAGAGGGCGGCGTTGGCCTGTCGGTCGCCGCCACGGTTGAGCCGGTGCCGGGTCGTCTTGCCGGACGAGGCCGGGATCGGCGCAACGCCGCAGAGCATGGCGAACGCCGCCTCGGAGGCGAGCCGGTCGTGGTTCTCCCCGGCACTGACCAGCAACTGCCCGGCGATCTCGGCGCCGACACCGTTAGCGGCCAGCAAGCCAGGGTTGATCGCGGCGACGACCGGCTCGAGCAGCTCGTCGAGGTCGGTGATCTCGGCGGACAGCTGCTGATGGCGGCGGGCCAGACTGCGCAGGGCGAGCTTGACGGCGGTGAGCGGGGTCGCGGCGTCAGCCCGCTCGGGGCGCAGGTTCGCGCAGGTGACGACCAGCTGTTTGACGCTCAGGCCGCGTAGCCGGGCACGCAGCTCGTCGGGAGCGGTGACGATCAGGGTCTTCATCTGGCGCTGGGTGTCGGCGCGCTGTTCGACCGCGCTGCGCCGGGCCACGCGCAGGTTACGTAACGCTTCGACGCGCCCGTCGCGCTGTTTGGGGGTGCCGGTGCGTTCACCAGCCAGCGCGGCCCGGGCGGCTTGGATCGCGTCGATCGGGTCGGATTTTCCCTGGAAGCGGCGGGTCTTACGGTCTGGCCGGTCGACCTCGATCACGTCGGCGTGCTCGTCGCGGAGCAGGCGAGCCAGGCCCGCGCCGTAGGCGCCGGTGCCCTCGACCCCGACCCGGCTCAGCCGGCCGTGCCCGCGTATCCAGGCCAGCAGATCGGCGTAGCCGGCCGCGGTGGCGGGGAACTCATGCGTGCCGAGAACCCGGCCGACCTGGTCGATCACGGCGGCGGTGTGGGTGTCCTGGTGAGTGTCGACGCCACCGAAGACCTCGATCACAGTGTCATCAGGTGTAATGGAAGGCATCGTCGTCCTGTCGTTCGTGACTGGGTGCAGGGCGGCACGCACCAGCCGGGCAACGCGGACAAGACAGAGATGGGGCCTCTAGCCAGGCTCCTATGAAGTCACAACGCCACGCCTGATGAGTGCATGAGCACCTCCCGGCCAGGGTCGACAAATCCCGTTAAGGACCCGAAGTCAGTCAGGCGGAGGGTCAGACCCCGGCGGGAGGTGCTCACCAACATCATCTCTGTCAGGCGGCGGCGGCGACCCGGTCGCGGCCGGCGTTCTTGGCCGCGTAGAGGGCCCGGTCGGCGGCCAGGACCAGCTCGTCCACGCCGCGCAGCGCGGGCACGCCGGCCGCGCCGATCGACACCGTCGCGTGGCAGAGGACGCCGTCGGACACCGCGATCGGGGCGGCCGCCACGCCGCGGCGGATCCGCTCGGCGATCTCCATGGTCTCCTCCGGGCCGGCGCCGGGCAGCAGCATGGCGAACTCCTCGCCGCCGTACCGGGCCGCCAGGTCACCGGGCCGGACCAGCTGGCTCAGCCGGTGGGTGACCTCGATCAGCACCCGGTCCCCGCCGCCGTGCCCGTACGTGTCGTTCACCTTCTTGAAGTGGTCGATGTCGAGCAGCAGCAGCCCGAGCGGCTCCCCGTGCCGGGCGGCCCGGTCCACCTCGTGCCGCAGCGTCTCCTCGAAGTACCGCCGGCTGCGCAGTCCGGTCAGCCCGTCGGTGATCGCGGCCAGCCGCTGCGCCCGGACCAGGCCCGCCATCCGGGCCAGGACCAGCAGGAACAGCGCGTTGCAGGCGATCCCGGCGGCGATCACGTGCGGTTCGCCGCCGCGGGCGTACTGGACCAGCATCGAGGTCGGCGCGGTGATCGCGGCGATGGCCAGCACGGTGAGCCGGGCCGGTGTGGCGTCCGGGGTGGTGACCTGGGACGGCGCGATCATCTTGGCTGCCGACGGGTGCAGCACGGCCGCCGCGAACAGGTAGCTGCCGGCGATCCAGATGGCGTCCAGGTAGTTGCCCGGCTGGTAGGTCCCGTCCAGTGACTGGATCGTGTAGGCCGTGTCGGCGTACAGGCCGCAGCCCAGGTAGCCGGCGATCAGGTAGAGCGACGGGCTGCGCGGACCGGCGCCGAGCACCAGCCGGGCCCCCACCATGATCAGCATCAGGTCGCCGAGCGGATAGGCGACGGACACCAGCGTGGTCAGGTTGCCGCTGGTCACGTTGATGGTCGGGGCGATCAGGAACTCGTAGGCCAGGTAGCCGGCGCCGACCGCGACGATCGCCGCGTCGATGCCGCTGGCGCCGTCCCAGCCCGGCGTGCGCCGCCGGACGATCATCAGCAGGCCGGCCGCCATGGTCACGTAGGCGGCCAGGTAACCGATGTCGGCGACGCTCGGGTAGGCGACCTCGTCGTGGACCAGCGCCAGGACGTAGAAGAGCAGGTCGGCGGCGACCCCGCAGCCGGCCGCGGCGGCCAGGCAGAGCATCACCGGGCGCAGGGCGCGGTTGCGCGCCGCGACGACCAGGCAGGCGGCCGCGAACGCGGCGTTCGCACTGACGTAGAGCCCGACCTGGGCGCCCGGCCACAGATCGAGCGCCACCAGCCAGTAGTAGATCGCGATCACCACCGGGGCGGCGGCGAGCGCGAGGGTCCATGCGGGCGGCCGTCTAGTCGTCACCCGGCAACTGTCGGACCGGTGCGGTGACCGGGCCGGATCCGCCCGGGTGCGACTCAGGAGCCGATCGCCGCCAGGATCTCCTCGAGGTGGCCGATCGGGTCGGGCAGGTCGCCGCGGAGAAAGTCCTCATACCACACCCGGAACGCCGCGGTGGTGCAGCCGACCAGCAGCCGGCGCCGCCACTGGCCCGGCTCGCCGTCCGGGTGCCGGGCGTCGAGCAGAGCGGCCACGTCCGGCTCGACGTCGGTGCGGACCGCCACCTGGGAGGCCTTCAGGTGGCTGGACTGCTGGGCCACCGTGCGCAGGGCGATCAGCAGGTCGCGGCGCTCCACCACGTAGCGTGCCACCCGGACCATCGCCTCGTGCAGCACCTGCCGGTCGCTCAGCCCGGCCGGCGCGCCGGTGACGAACTCGGTGACGATCGTGGTCATCTCCCGGACCGGCTCCGCGACCACGTCCTCCTTGCTCGCGAAGTAGCGGTGGAAGGTGCGCGGGGCGATCTCCGCCGCCACGCAGATGTCGCCGACCGTCACGTGGTCGTAGCCCCGCTCGATGAACAGCGTCCACGCGGCTCGCACGGTGGCGATCCGGTTCTGCTCGCGCTTGCGGTCCCGAAGGCTGGTGATCCCCATCTCAAGCATTCTTCCCGACGCCACTCAGCGACAGTTTCGTGGCAGGCTCTGCCTCGTGGCACAGTCTGCCACGAAAGCTTGAAGGAGCCTTCATGTCCCAAGCCGCCGCTGTGGCGCGGTCCGCGGAGTCCGGCACCCCGCCGAGATCCTCCTGGACCGGCAAGCAGCTGATCGTCCTGCTGGTGATCGGCACCGCCGCGCTGATGGTGTCGCTCACCCAGTCCCTGCTGGTCCCGGTGATGTCGGAGCTCGGCGTCGACCTGCGGGCGAGCAGCGACGGCATCGCCTGGCTGCTCACCTCGACGCTGCTGGTCGGCGCGGTCGCGGTGCCCGCCTTCGGCCGCCTCGGCGACCTGTTCGGCACCAAGCTGATGGTGCTCGTGTCGCTCGGCGCGCTGGTCATCGGCTCGCTGGTCTGCGCGCTCTCCGACTCGCTCGCCCCGATGATCGTCGGCCGGGCGATCGTCGGCCTCTCGGTCGCCACCGTCCCGCTGAGCATCAGTCTGGTCGGCGTGATCCTGCCCCGCGAGCACTCGGCGGCCGGCATCGCGCTGATCAGCGCCATGCTCGGGGTCGGCGGCGCGCTCGGCCTGCCGCTCTCCGGCCTGATCGCGGAGTACGCGGATTATCACCTCCTGTTCTGGATCTGTGTGGCCGGCGGCATCCTCGCCCTCCCCGGCATCGTCGCCCTGGTGCCCGACCCGCCCCGGGCCGGCCAGGGCCGGATGGACTACCTCGGCACCGTGCTGCTCGGCGCCGCGATGCTGGCCCTGCTGCTCCCGCTCGCCCAGGGGTCGAGATGGGGCTGGGGCGACCCGCTGACCATTGGCCTGCTGGTCACCGCGGCCGTGCTGCTGGTGGTCTTCGTGCTGGTCGAGCTGCGGATCACGTCGCCGCTGGTGGACGTGCGCACCACGGCCCGGCCGGCCCTGCTGCTCACCAACATCGCGTCGCTGTTCGTCGGCTTCGCCCTGTTCGCCACGCTGATCGGCACCGCGACCTACGTGCAGATGCCGGCCGTCACCGGTTACGGCTTCGGCAAGTCGATCCTGGTCGGCGGCCTGTGCATGCTGCCCGGCGGCATCATCATGCTGCTGCTCTCGCCGCTGTCGGCCAAGCTCGCCCCGCGCACCGCGCTGATCATCGGCTCGCTGATCATCGCGCTCGGCTTCGGTTCCCGGATCGTCCTGACCGACAGCCTGTTCAAGGTGATCCTGGGCGCCACCATCGCGGGCGCCGGCACCGGCATCGCCTACGCCGCGATGCCCGGCCTGATCTCGCACGCCACCCCGCTCTCCGAGCTGGCCGCGGCGAACGGTCTGAACGCCCTGTTCCGCAGCGTCGGCAGCTCCCTGGCGAGCGCCATCGGCGGCGCGGTGCTGGCCGCCAAGACGATGGACCTCGGCGGGCACGAGCTGCCCACCCTCGGTGCTTACCAGCTGCTCTTCGGCCTGTGCGCCGGGGCTGCGGTGCTCGCCGCCGGGCTCGCGCTGCTCATCCCCAAGCACTCGGCCACGGCCGACGCCGCCCTGCCGGAGTAACCGGCGCCGCCTCCTGGGTAAGCCGGAACGTGATGCGGCCGGTGGCCAAGCACCGGCCGCATCACCCGTTCCGGGCCACGGCGGCGTCGCGCACCGGTACCGTCCGCCCGTCTCGCGTCCGGCGGCCCTGACCGAAGACGAACGCGCGCTGCGCGGCGAACCCGGCGGCGAACAACGTGGCCTCGGTGAGCAGCTTGGCCGGCAGCAGCGAACCCAGGACGCCGGTCAGCCAGCCGAGCAGCAGCACGTTCGCGGTCAGCGACAGCAGGGCCAGGGCGGCGTAGCGCGGCGCGGCCCGGCGGTGCGGGACCCGGGCGAAGACGGCGGACCGGTTCACCGAGTAGTTCAGCGTGGCGCTGACCAGCCGGGCCAGCACCGCGGACAGCGTGACCTGACCGGTGACGGCCGCCAGCGCCGCGAGCAGCCCGACGTCCACCGCGAAGGCCAGCAGGGAGGACGCCGCGAACCCGAGCAGCGGTCGGTAGATCCGGGCCGAGTCGCGCAGCGGCCGGAAGTGCGACGACCGGTTCCCGTCGAGATAGACCGTCGCGATCCCGACCTCGTCGACGGCCAGCCGTTCCCGCGCCGCCCGCAGCAGCAGCCGTAGCTCGTACTCGAACCGGTCGCCGGGCACCTGCCCCAGCCAGCCCAGCATCCGCGCCGGATAACCTCGCAGCCCGGTCTGGGTGTCGGTCACCGCCAGGCCGGTGACCAGCCGGAACAGCACCCGGGTCGCGGCGTTGCCGCACCGGCTGCGGGCCGGCACCGGCCCGGTGAACCGGCGCACCCCGAGCACCATCGCCGCCTCGGTCACCCCGACCCGGGCGGCCACCGCCTCGATGTCGGCCGGCCGGTGCTGGCCGTCGCTGTCCGCGCAGACCACGTCGTGCCCGGGGTAGTGAGCGGCGGCGTGCGTGAAGCCGGCGCGCAGCGCGAACCCCTTGCCCCGGTTGCGGTCCAGCGTGATCACCTCGGCGCCGGCCCAGCGCGCCGCGTCGAAGAACGCGGCGTACGCCGGACCGCTCCCGTCGTCCACCACCAGCACGTGATGCCGGTCCAGCGCGCGGACCAGGTCGGCCAGCCGCGAGTCCGGCTGGTAGGCGGGGATCAGCACGAGCATCCCGATCACCCGGCCACGTAGAGGATGTCGCTGGTCCCGCGCTCCTGGCCCGTGCCGAGCGGGTTGTTCACCAGCCTGTCCCGGAAGACCATGGCCGACGACCCGCCGCCGTCGATGTTGTACGCCACCTGCGCGCCCCGGTCCGCGAAGATCTGCGCGAACTCGGTCATCGTGACGCCCCGGCTGTACCCGCTGCTGCGCCCGTCGACCACCACCCAGAGCAGGTGGTTGGCGTCGATCAGGCCGACCCCGGTGCGCGGCTGGTTCCCCTGGATCGAGTGGTTGCCGAAGTTGGTGTCCACCTCGACCCGGTCGATCCCGTCGAGCACCTTGCCGTCCTCGACCAGCCCCGGCCCGAACGACAGGGTGTTCCACACCCCGGCCGCGATCAGCTCGTCCGCGCTGGTCGCCGTCTCGTCGTAGAGCTTCGCGGTGCCGTCCGCGTAGAACGCCAGCCCTTGCCGCGCCCCGGCGTCCCGGAACTTCACCCCGTTGCGGATCACGATCCCGGTGTCCCGGAACCCGTAGTAGTCGCCGTTGATGGCGAGCACCGCGTGCACGCTCGTGGCGATCACCGACGGGTTCGCGGTGATGTTCTCGCCGAACTGATCGTTAGCGAACGCCGACCGTACGATGGTCGCGTCCTTGATCTTGATGTCGGCCACGAAACAGGTCACCTTGTCGCTGCCCGAGCCGGTGCTCACCGTGCTGATCGCGATCGCGGCGGTGTCGCTGGTGTAGGAGGTCGCGGTCGCCGTGCCGTCGCCCGCAGCCTGCGCCTCGACGACGTTGGCGGCGGTCAGCGCGGAGGCGCCGGACACCTCGACGTGGTCGATCACATAACGATTCAGGGCCCATCCGCCGGCACCCGCGGCGGCGGCCAGAACGCCCAGGCCACCGCCCAGGAAACCGCGTCGGGACAGTCGCTTCTCGGAAGTGTTCGCACTGGTCACGACGCCGAGTGAAGCGGCCTTCCTTGTGCCGTAACTGTGTTGCGGCCGTCCACCCTCTGTCGACTACCGTCCGCGGCGTGGACCAGACACAGCAGGCCTGGGAGGCCGTCGCCGGCAAGTACGAGGACGAATCCGACGAGATCCTCGCCTTCGCGCTGAGCGAGCAGGCGCTGTGGCCGGCCGAGCGGGAGGTGCTCGCCGAGATCCTGGCCGCCGCGCCGGCGGTGGTGCACCCGCAGAGCGGCGACGGCGCCGACGACATCGCGCTGGCCCGGGCCGGGGCGCGGTCGGTGCTCGGGGTGGACTACAGCCCGCGGGCGGTGGCCGCCGCGCAGCGCCGCGCCGACCAGGCCGGCCTGCCGGTCCGCTACCTGGTCGGCACGCTGCCCGGCCTGCCGGTCGAGGACGGCGACTACGACCTGGTCTACACCGGCAAGGGCGCGCTGATCTGGATGCGCGACCTGGACGCCTGGGCCCGCGACCTGCACCGGGTGCTGCGGCCCGGCGGTCATCTGTTCATCTACGAGGGGCATCCGGCGGTGCCGCTGTGGACCTGGGACACCGACGAGCCGCGGATCCGCCCGGACCGCAGCTACTTCACCCGGTCCTTCGTCAACGACACCTTCCCGGCCAACGGCGCCGTCGAGACGCAGTGGACCCTCGGCGAGATCGTCACCACCCTGATCCGGGCCGGCTTCACGATCCGGCACCTCGCCGAGTACGCCGAGCCGTTCTGGCGCTGGGGCGACCTGCGGGCGGCCGCCTGGGAGGGCCGGCTGCCGAACGCCTTCTCGCTGCTGGCCGAGCGATGATCTGCTACCTTCTCCGGCGGAATTGCCATTGAAAGTAAGGAATGTAGTGCGACGTATCCACGGGGTAATCGTTCCGTCCGTCCTGGCCGTCCTGGCGCTCACCGCCTGTGACCCGGCCACCGAGTCCGAGGCCGGTCCGGCCGCGGGCGCCACCGCGGCCTCCGCCCCGGCGGCCGCCGCCACGGCCACCTCGGCCGCGCCGACCGAGGCGGCCACCGCCGACGCGGCGACCAAGAAGGCGTGCACCGAGCTGCTCAAGGCGGTCGACGACACGGTCAAGAAGGCGGCCAGCGCCGAGAAGATCGGCCCGCCGGCCGGCTACATCGCGGTCTCCGCCCAGTACATCGCCGGTTCGACCGCGATGACCGCCTACTCGATCGGCGCCAACGAGACGGTCGCCGCGGCGGCCGGCAAGGTCGAGGCCGCCATGAACGACCTCGACAAGGCGTGGAACGAGAACCCGAAGAAGGCGCCGAGCAAGGCTGAGCTGAACGCGGCGATCAAGGACCTCAAGGCGGCCTGCGCCGCCTGATCCGCTCCGCTCCGGGCCGGCCGCGCGACAGTGCGGCCGGCCCGGCACTGTCGCGCGGTCGCCCCGCGTTGTCGCGCGGCCGGCCCGGCGCCTTCCCCGCTGTCGCCCCGGACTACCGCACGGCCGGCCCGGCGCTTTCCCGCCGTCGTCCCGGACTTCCGCGCGGCCGGCTCGGCGCTTTCCGCCGTCGCCCCGGACTTCCGCGCGGCCGGCCCGCACCGGGCGCCGGCGGCAGGGCAGAATCGGGGGCATGCAGCAGGCGCGAGTGGATCACGGTGTGGTCAGCGGAACGTTCAGCCTCGACGGGCAGACCTTCGACGTCGACAACAACGTCTGGGTGGTCGGCGACGACACCGAGTGCGTGGTGATCGACGCCCCGCACGACGTCGACGCGATCCTCGCCGTCGTCGGCGACCGGCGGGTCACCGCGATCGTCTGCACCCACGCCCACGACGACCACGTCCGGGTCGCCCCGGCCTTGCGCGAGCGCACCGGCGCCCCGATCCTGCTGCACCCGGCCGAGCGGCCGCTCTGGGAGCTCACCCACGGCACCGAGGTCACCTGGGACAAGGACCTGGCCGACGGCGACCGCGTCGAGGTGGCCGGCACCGCCCTGACCGTCCTGCACACCCCGGGCCACGCCCCGGGCGCGGTCTGCCTGCACGCCCCCGAGCTGGGCTGCGTCTTCACCGGCGACACCCTGTTCCAGGGCGGCCCGGGCGCCACCGGCCGCTCCTACTCCGACGCCGACCTGATCGTCGCCTCGATCCGCGCCAAGCTGTTCCCGCTGCCTGGTGACACGGTCGTGCACACCGGCCACGGCCCCGACACCACCATCGCTGCCGAGCAGCCCGCGGCCTGACCGCCACCCGCTCGCGGCCCCGGGCTGGCTCCCACGGGTGTCTCAACACTGTTGAGACACCCGTGGGAGCCAGCCGACCGGCCGCGAGGCGCGTCATGGTCCGGACCGCCCGCGCGTCTTGCGGTTGTTCGGCTGTGCCCCACGGGTGTCTCAAGACCCTTGAGACACCCGTGGGGCACAGCCGGCCGGGCCGTGAGCGGGGTGCGGGCCGGGGTGGGAGCGGGGTCAGCTGTCGAGGGTGACCACGCCGGGGTGGGACAGGAGGTACTGCGGGACCGTGTCGGTGGCGACCGCGGTGAAGAACGGCGTGACCGCCGGGGAGAGCTGCTCGCCGCGGTAGACGCCGTTCTCAAAGAGGGGGCCGCCCGGCAGGCCGACACCGGTCATGGCGTTGAGGTGCAGGTCCTTCAGTTCGGCGGCCCAGTCGGCGAGGCGATGGCCGCCACCGATGAAGGTCAGCGAGTCGCCGATCGCGGTGGTGGTCCGGACCAGGCCGTCCGGGGTGCTGAGGATCTTCCGCTTCATCTTCTTGGCCAGGGCCTTCAGGAACTGGCGCTGGTGCCGCTGCCGGTCGTAGTCGGAGCGGGGCAGGCCGTAGCGCTGCCGGACGAAGTCGAGCGCCTCCCACGGCTCCAAGTGCACCGGGGTGTCGCTCTTCGGGTAGATCTTCTGCGGCCCGATGTAGGGCCGGTGGCAGTTGTCGTGGCCGGGGCATTCGGCCAGCCGGTCCCGCGGCGTGCCGTCCGGTTTGCGGTGCTCGGAGACGACGGTCTGGTCGATCGGCATGGACAGGCCGCCGACCGCCTGCACCATCCTGGTGAAGCCGCCGAAGTTGAGCACCGCGCCGGCGTCGAACCGCCGGATCCCGGTGACCTCGCCGACGGTCTGGGCGAGCAGCTCGTAGCCCTGCGCGGCGCTGTACCGGTCGCCGCCGAGCCGGCTGCCCAGCCCCATCGCCGCATTGATCTTGCTGCGCTGGGCGGGCGTGCCGGACTTCGCGAACGCCGGGATGGTGACGACGAGGTCCCGCGGGATCGAGAAGAGGACGATCCCGTGCCGGTCCGCCGGGACGTGCGCCACGACGATCGAGTCGGCCAGCGGGGCGGTGTGGTCGTCGCGCGGGTCGATGCCGACCAGCAGCAGGTTCAACGGTCCGGCGATCGTTCTCGGTCCGCTGAGGCCGGGCGTCGCCTGCCCCACGACCAGCGCCGGCGCCAGCAGGAGGCTGCCGACCGCCACTCCGAGCCGTGCCCACAACGGTGTGCGGCGTTTCCCGATCCTTCCCACCCGTGTCCTCCCGAATATCCGCTTTTGTCCAGCCAGCGGATGGTCGCACGCCGACCGGCTCCGGCGGGCGGCATCGCGACGCCTGCACCGTTTCGCGCGACGGAGGCGGCCATCGGTTGCGGTCCGCGAGGGTTGCGGCCGACAGATCACGAGCGGATCGGGGTACGCCGGGAGCCGCTCTCCCGCGTGGCGAGAGCGGCCCGTCGCGTACCGCAATCAGCGTGGACCGTGCCCACCCCCGAACCCGCCGCCCCCGGCAGCGGCCTGCCCCGCGGTGACCGTGGCGATCTTGGTCGCCGAGCCGAGCGAACCCGACGCGGCCAGCCCACCCGTGCTGCTGCCGCTCGCGCTGCCGCCGGTGTGGACGGTGTAGGTGGACCCGCTCGTGATCTTGGAGGAGGAGAACACCACGCTCTGCGCGGTTTTGCTGGTGACGTAGGTGGCGACCAGGTTCCCGTCACGGTCCGCGATCTGGATCGTGGTGCCGGCCGCCACCGGGCTGTCCAGCGACGCGGAGAGCCAGCCTTGCTCGGAGTCGGTGCTCGGGGAGACCACCATGCCCGCGCTGCCGGCCGCCAGCAGCGTCCCGCCACTGACCGTGAAGGTGCCGTTGACGTCGAGGGCCCCGTTCCCGTTGCCCTCCGGCCCGTTGACCACCACGGTGCCGCCGGTGATCGACGCGGTCCCGTTGGAGTCCAGCCCGTCGCCGCCCGCGTCGACGATCAGCGTGCCGCCGTTCACCGTCCACTTGTACGGGCCGACCTCCTCGCCGCCCCCGCCGCGCCCGCCGCCGAAGCCGCCGTCCGGGTTGCCGCCGGTGTCGGTCGTGGTGCCGGACCCGCCGGCCGCGTTGATGCCGTCGTCGCTGGAGTGCACGCGCACGGTGCCCGCGTTGAGGATGAAGTCGGCCGCCTCGAGGCCCTCGGTGGCCGTGGTGACGTCGAGCGAGCCGCCGTCGACGATCTGCTGGCCCTCCGCGTGCACGCCGTCGTCGCCGCTGGCCACGGTGACCTTCGCGCCGGTCAGGTGGACCGCGCCGTCGCTGTGGATCGCGTCGTCGGCGGCGTCGACCGTCGTGGTGCCACCCTCCAGCACGGTGATCACCCCGGACTTGAGGCCCTTGGCCGAGGCGTCGCCGGCGACCTTGCCGGTGTTCCCGCCGCCCGCCTTGACCGTCAGGTCGCCGCCGGTCAGCACGATGTCGGTGGACGCGTCCACGCCGTCGCCGGTCGCGGTCAGCGTCACCGTCCCGCCGGCGACCGCGACGTAGCCGGAGTCGGCGTCCTCGGTGTTGTCCGCCTTGATCCCGTCGCCACCGGCGGTGACCGTGATCGTGCCGTCGTTCACCATCACGTAGTCCTTGCCGCGGACGCCGTCGTCCTTCGCGGTCACCGTGACCGTGCCCGAGTCGATCACCAGGCCGTCCTTCGAGGTGATGCCGTCGTTGCCGGTCCCGGTCACCTCCAGTGACCCGGCGCCGGTGAGGCTCAGGTCGCCGGCGCTGAACAGGGCCGCGTTCACGTCCGCGTCGTCGGCGTAGGACGAGGCGTCGGACAGGGTGTTCGTGCTGCCGTCGGCGAGCACGACGACCAGCGAGTCGACCGCGGTGGCGGCGATCGCGGCGGTGGTCGAGCTGCTGATCGCGGCGTTGTCCAGGATCAGCGTGACGGTGGCGCCGGCGGCGTCCACCACGATCTGCCCGTCACTGAGCGTCCCGGTGAGCCGGTAGGTGCCGGCCTGGGTGATGGTGATCGTCCCGCCGTTCACCTGCACGCCGTCCGCGCTGCTGGTCGCGGAGCTGCCGGCGAGTGTGACGACCGCGGCGTCATCGGTGGCGACGTCACCCACGGTGGCGGCGCTTGTGTTGGCGGCGAGCACCGCGGCGGCCTTCTGAGTGCCGTCCACGGTGCTGACCGCGGCGGCGGTGGCGGTGGCCGCCTCGGCGGCGGTCGAGCCGGAGCCGCCGGAGCAGCCGGCGAGCAGGACGGCCGCCAGCGCGGCCGAGCTGACGGCGGCGACGAACTTCTTACGCAGTCTCATGGCGGTTCCTCACGGAGAAGTGGCGGTGCAGGACGGGGTGCCAGCGGTTGGCCGGGAGTTCCGGGCGCAGCGCGGCCAGCCCGGCGGCGTACTTGGAGATCGAGGACGGGCGGTGCCGGAGCCGCCACAGCAGGCGGTCCACCTCGCACAGGCCGCCGGCCGACTTGGTCTCGACGATCGCGTGACCCGGCATCCGCAGCGGGGCACCGTCCGGGAGCGACCAGGTCAGCTCGGTGTCGATGGTCACCCGGCTGCCGCATCCGGGCAGGTAGAGCGTGTGCCGCCGGTAACCGGTGGTGAGCACCGGGCGGAACGTGTGACCGGTCGGGACGATGCCGGCGCCGGCCAGGACGTGCTCCAGGTGGGCCCGGCCGGAGGGGCCCAGGTCGTGACCGGTCCCGTCGTACGCCAGCCGGTCCTTGATCGTGGTCCCGCGGGAACCGCGGGTTTTCACCTCGACGAAGCGGGCGCCGGTCTCCAGGTAGGTGCGGATCCGGACCTTGAACCGGCGGCGGCGCCGATGTGCCGCGCCCAGGTAGCTGTCCAGCCGCTCGGTGTCGAAGTAGGTCGAGTGGTAGCCGAAGTCGCGGCGGCCGTCGATCTCCAGCATCCGGGCCTCCGCCGGCAGCTGGGCCAGCAGCTCCGGGAGCAGCGCGGCGGGCAGCAGGTACTTGCGGTCCACCCGGGTGAGCAGCTCGGCCGCGGCGACCAGCCGGTCCAGCGAGATCGGCGCGAAGGTGGCGATCATGCGACCGGCACCCGTGCCGCGCGGCCGGCCGGCGCCAGGTAGCGGACCTCGACCAGGGTGCTGTCGTTGACCAGGTCCACCTGCTTGATCGACAGGTTCACCACGCTGCCGCCGAGGACCCGCTCCAGGTGGGCGCGCAGGGCGGTCTCGTCGGTGTGCGCGCTGTCCAGCCGGAGCGTCTGGTGCCGGTACCGCTTGAACAGGCCCGGGTGGTCGCCGAACCAGAGCGCCGCGACGATCAGCGCCATCAGCGAGCCGGTGATCACGTCCAGGCCGCCGAGGCCGGTGAGCAGGCCCAGCGCCAGCGCCGCGAAGTAGTAGGCGACCTCGTGCTGGGAGATCTCGTCGGAGCGCAACCGGATGATCGAGAGCACGCCGAACAGGCCCAGGCCGAGGCCCGCGCCGACGTTCTCCGCGCCGAGCACGGTGGACACCGCGAGCACGCCGATGTTCACGCCCAGGAAGGCGGCGACCAGGTCGCGCCGGTGGTGCCGGGGGAAGTAGACGCCGAACGTGAGGACGCCGATCGCCAGGAGATCCGCGGCTGCGGCAACAAGAGCGTTCACAAGGTTTCCTTCAGGCGGAGTTCATTTGGTGTTTCCCATTGGGGGTTCGGCGCCTGGGGGGAAGCTGTGCGTCGTCTGTTCCGCTTCTGAGAGCTGTCCTTCTTAGCGATTCCTTACGTTTCCGCCGGTCCGGGTCTTAGGCGGAGTACCGAATCTTGGGGGCATGACAGCTTCAGCCGTGCGCGCCCGGCTCCTCAGCTCGGTCGCGGCGCTCAGCCTCCTGGTCGTCGTCGCCCTCTGGGCGGGCAACGGCGGCGACCTCTCCCTCTCGTCGCTGGGACGGCTGACCGGGCTGCTCGCCTCCGACCTGATGCTGCTGCAGGTGCTGCTGATGGCCCGGATCCCGCTGGTCGAGCGGGCGTTCGGGCAGGACCGGCTGGCGCGCTGGCACCGGTGGACCGGGTTCGGCTCGTTCTGGCTGATGGTCGTGCACATCGTGACGATCACCGGGTTCCTCACCGAGCTGTGGGACATGATCGTGAACTACCCCGGGATGCTGCTCGCCGTCGCCGGCACATTGGCGCTGGTCATGGTGGTGGTGACGTCGATCCGGGCGGCACGGCGGAGGCTTCGGTACGAGTCGTGGCACCTGCTGCACCTGTACGCGTACCTGGGGGTCGGGCTGGCCCTGCCGCACCAGTTGTGGACCGGTTCCGACTTCGTCGGCTCGACCGCCGCCACGGTGTACTGGTGGACCCTCTACGGGCTGTCCGCCGGGGCGGTGCTGGTGTACCGGGTCGGGCTGCCGGCCTGGCGCAACTGGCGGCACCGGCTGGTGGTGACCCGGGTGGTGCCCGAAGGACCCGGGCTGACCTCGGTGTACCTGACCGGGGAACGGCTCGGGGAGCTGCCGGCACGGGCCGGGCAGTTCTTCCAGTGGCGGTTCCTGGACGGGCCCGGGTGGAGCCGGGCCAACCCGTACTCGCTCTCCGCCACCCCGCACGGCGACCAGCTGCGGATCACCGTGAAGAACCTGGGAGACGGCAGCTCCCGGGTGGCCGGACTGCGCCCCGGGACCCGGGTGCTGGTCGAGGGGCCGTACGGGAAGCTGACCGGGGAGCACTACACCGGCGGGCCGGTGGTGCTGGTGGCCTGCGGGATCGGCGTGACGCCACTGCTGTCACTGCTCGGCGAGTTGCCCTACCAGCCCGGCGAGGCGACCCTGATCTACCGGGTGCGGACCGAGGCGGAGCTGGCCTTCCGGTCCGAGCTGGAATGGTTCGCCCGGCACCGCGGGGTGCGGGTGGTGACCCTGCTCGGGCCGCGCGCCGACCACCCCAGCTGGCTGCCGGCGGATCTGGCCGGGCACGGCGGCGCCGCTACGTTGCGGCAGATCGTGCCCCAGGTGGCCGCTTCCCATCTGTACGTCTGCGGGCCGGAGGCGTGGGCCGAGTCGGTGCGGGGCGCCGCGCTCGAGGCCGGGGTCGCCGCCGACCGGCTGCACACCGAACTCTTCTCCTGGTAAGGACTCCGATGCGTCGTATCACCCTGTGGATGCTGTCCACCGTCGCCGTGCTGGTGCTGCTGTTCAGCTACCGGACCAGCACCAACAGCGTCGCGCCGGCGGCGGCTGCCGTCGCGCCGGTCTCCGGCTCGTCCTCCGGTTCTTCCTCCGGCTCCTCGTCCGGTTCTTCGTCGGGTTCTTCGTCCGGTTCTTCGTCCGGCTCCGCGGCCGGGAAGACCTACGCCGGGTCGACCGTGTCCACCCGGTGGGGCGACGTCCAGGTCCAGATCACCGTGGCCGACGGCAGGATCACGGCGGTCTCGGTGCCGGTCTACCCGACCGGGAACCACAAGGACCAGGAGATCAACGCCCGGGCCATCCCGACGCTGGTCCAGGAGACGCTGGACGCGCAGAGCGCGGACATCGACACCGTCTCCGGGGCCACCGTGACCAGCGACGGGTACCTCCAGTCGCTGCAGGCCGCGCTCGATGCCGCGGACCTGAGCTGATCTGGTCGGACGGGCCTGGCGGGGTTTCTGTCGGACGGGCCTGGCGGGGTTTCTGTCGGAGGGGCCCGGCGGAGTTCCTGCCGGACGGGCCTCGCGGGGTTTCTGTCGGAGGGTGCTGGCAGGGTGGAGGGCATGCGGATCCTGGTGGTGGAGGACGACGCGGCGGTGCGCGACTCGCTCGCGCGCACGCTGCGCTTCGAGGGATATCAGGTGGAGATCGCCGGCGACGGGCTGCAGGCCCTCGACGCGGTCCGGGCCGGCGAGCCGGACGCGCTGATCCTCGACGTCAGCATGCCGCGGATGGACGGGCTGGAGGCCTGCCGGCAGCTGCGCGCCGACGGCGTCTTCCTGCCGGTGCTGATGCTCACCGCCCGGGACAGCGTCGGCGACCGGGTCGCCGGGCTGGACGCCGGTGCCGACGACTACCTGGTCAAACCATTCGCCCTGCAGGAGCTGCTGGCCCGGATCCGGGCGCTGCTGCGCCGGTCCGCGCTGGCCACGCCGTCCGGCTCGGCGCCGGAGGAGGCCGAGGCGGGGGAGTGGCTGGTCTTCTCCGACGTCCGGCTCAACCCGCGCACCCGGGAGGTCCAGCGCGCCGGGCGGGCGCTCCGGCTCACCCGCACCGAGTTCGACATCCTCGAGGCGTTCCTCCGGCACCCGCGTCAGGTGCTCAGCCGGGCCGCGCTGTTCGAGCAGGTCTGGGGTTACGACTTCGGCGAGCAGTCCAACAGCCTGCACGTCTACCTGGGTTACCTGCGGCGCAAGCTGGAGGCGGAGGGTGAGCCGCGGCTGCTGCACACGGTGCGCGGGGTCGGCTTCGTGCTGCGGGAGGAGCCGCTGTGAGCTGGGGTCCGGTGCGATGGTGGCGGGCGCGCACCCTGCACGCGCGGCTGTCGCTGCTGGTCGCGGTCGCGGTCGGGGCGGCCATGGTGGCCGTCGCCGGTGGCGCGTGGGTGGCGGTCCGGGAGATCCAGCGGCATCAGGTCGCCCAGGAGCTGACCAGCGACGCGGCGGCGATCGCGGCAAACCCGCAGCAGTGGCTGGCGACCGAGTCGTCGCGCAGCCGGGAGCTGTGGGGCGGCGGTGAGCACGGCGACGGGGACGGTGGGCGCGGCCCGGGCCGGGGTGGCCGGCCGCATGGCGAGATCGGGCCGTGCTGGCAGATCCTCGACGCCACCGGCACCCCGTCCGGCGGCAGCCGCACCACGCTGCCGGTGACCGACACCGCCAAGCAGATCGCCGCCGGGTCGTCCCGGCAGCCGGCACAGGAGACGATCACCCTCGGGCCGGACGACTACCTGATGCTGACCGTGCCGCTGTCCGGCGGCGGCGCGGTCCAGGTCGGCATGGACTCGGACCCCAGCGAGCGGGTGCTCGCCGCGTTCGCCCTGCTGCTCGCCCTCGGCTGCGCCGCCGGGATCGCCGGCGCCGCGTTCCTCGGGCGGACCGTCGCCCGGGCCGGCCTGGCCCCGGTCGAGCGGCTCACCTCCGCCGTCGAGGACGTCGCCGTCACCCAGGACCTGGACCATCCGATCGACGTGCACGGCGTCGACGAGATCGCCCGCCTGGGCCGCTCGGTCAACGCGATGCTCGCCGCGATCGAGGCGTCCCGCCGCGCCCAGCGCACCCTGGTCGAGGACGCCGGGCACGAGCTGCGCACCCCGCTGACCAGCATCCGGACCAACGTGGAGCTGCTCCTGGAGCTGGAGCGCCGCCCCGAGCTGGCGCACCGGCTCCCACCCGAGGAGCGGGCCAAGCTGCTCGCCGACCTGGACGCCCAGGTGCGCGAGCTGGCCACGCTCACCACCGAGCTGGTCGAGCTGTCCCGCGAGGAGGCGACCCGGGAGACCGCCGAGCCGGTCGACCTGGCCGACGTGGTCGCCGCCGCGGTCGCCCGGGTGCGGATCCGCGCCCCCGGCCTCACCTATGACACCGTCCTGGAGCCGGCCACCGTCGTCGGCCGCCCCGGCGAGCTGGAGCGGATGGTGGTGAACGTGCTGGACAACGCCGCGAAATGGAGCCCCCCGGGCGCCGCGATCGACATCCGGCTGACCGCCGCCGAGCCGGGCTGGGCGCTGCTTACGGTCGCCGACAGCGGCCCGGGCATCGCGGAGGAGGACCTGCCGCACGTCTTCGACCGCTTCTACCGCGCCACGGCGGCCCGCTCGATGCCCGGCTCCGGCCTGGGCCTGGCCATCGTCGCCCAGACCGCCACCCAGCACGGCGGCACGGTCACCGCCGCACCCGGCGAGGAGGGAGGAACGGTCGTCACCCTCCGACTCCCCACCTGACCACGCGCTCCGAGGATCGTCGGCGGGCGGCTGGTGGGGTCAGACGCCGCCGAGGTAGTCCATCGAGCGGAGGGCCTCGATGACGCTGGCTATGTGGTCGCGCATGGCGGTCTCGGCGGCCTTCGGGTCGTGGTCGCGGATGGCGGAGATGATCCGCTCGTGCTGCGGGAGCGAGGTCTGCGGGCGGCCCGGGAGAAGCGACACCATGTACTGGTGGCGGACCAGTTGGCCGCGCAGGGTCTCGACGATGCGGTCCGCGGTCCGGTGCGCGGCGATCTGCCGGATCAGGGCGTGCAGGCGGACGTTGAGGTCGCTGTAACGCCGGTACTCACCCGCGTCGACAGCCCGGCGCATCAGCACGGCGATCTCGTCGAGCTCGGTGGCCTGCTCCGGCGTGACCCGCTCGGCGGCCCGCGCGGCGATCAGTCCCTCCACCACCATCCGCACCTCGGTGATCTCGACGGCCTCGGCCATCGACACCTTGCGCACCTGGGCGCCCCGGTTCCGCTGCACCTCGACCAGGCCCTCGGCGGCCAGGTCCTGCAGGGCCGCGCGCACGGTGAACCGGCTGGCCCGCAACCGCTCGCACACCTGCGCCTCGACCAGGCGCTCACCGGGCAGGTACGCACCGCGCAGGATGGCGTCGCGCAACATGTCGCGGGCCTGGGCCGCCGTGCTGCGAGCGGACACCCGCGCCGCCCGCCGATCGGTGTGGTGCTCAGACGCCATCTGTAGTCGTCGTCTTCCTGTCGATGCCGGTGCCGGACCACTCATCATGCCTGAGCGGCGCCAGACCCCGCGGCTCCGGGTTGATCGATACCGGCGGAGTCTGCCCATCGCTCACACGATTGTCAGCAAAAACCCGCAGGCGACACCTCGGTGCCTACCTCTGCGGATTCAGAGGTGTACCCGGGCGTACCGAAACGCTGTTGATCTGCGGGGTGGAGCGGACCGCACCTTGTCGCGCGGCCGCAGCCGGTCGTGTCAGCGGCTTTGTTGACAATGGGCGGAGCGGTGGGTGGTCGTGGGACCGGCCAGGAGCCGGGCGCCGGGACGATGCGCTTCTATGCCAAGGTCAAGACGTTCGGGCTGAGCGCGTCGACCTGACGGAGAGGCAAACAGTGATGGCTGACGAGACCATCGGGATCGTGGGAGCCGGCATCGTCGGCCTGGCGATCGGCCGGGAGATCACCCTCCGGCGGCCGGGCACCCGGGTGGTGGTGCTGGAGAAGGAGGACGCGGTCGCCCGGCACCAGACCGGGCACAACTCCGGGGTGGTGCACGCCGGCATCTACTACCCGCCGGGCAGCCTCAAGGCGCAGCTGTGCACCCGCGGGCGGTCGCTGCTCAAGGAGTACTGCCAGGAGCGGCGGATCGCCTACGACGAGTGCGGCAAGCTGGTGGTCGCGGTCCGGGCCGACGAGCTGGGGCGCCTGGACAACCTGGAGAAGCGGGCGCGGGAGAACGCCGTACCGGGAATGCGCCGGGTCGACGCGGCCGGGATCCGCGAGATCGAACCGCACGCCGCGGGTCTCGCCGCGTTGCACTCGCCGGAGACGGCGATCACGGATTTCCCGGGTGTCGCCCGGGCCTTCGCCGACGAGATCGTCGCCGCCGGGGGAGAGGTCCGGCTGAGCTGGCCGGTCACCTCCATCGTTCCGGCGTCCCCCAGGATCGAGGTGGTGTCCGGCGAGCGTCGCCTGACGGTCGACCGGCTGATCGTCTGCGCCGGGATCCAGAGCGACAAGGTGGCCCGGCTCGCCGGTGACCGGCAGGAGCCGATCATCATCCCGTTCCGCGGCGAGTACATGCGGGTCAAGCCGGAGAAGGCGGACATGGTCCGCGGCATGATCTATCCGGTCCCGGACCCGCGCTACCCGTTCCTCGGCGTGCACTTCACCCGCCGGGTCACCGGGGTGGTCGAGGTCGGGCCGAACGCGGTGCTGGCCACGGCTCGCGAGGGCTACAAGCGCTCCACCTTCTCCGTCCCGGACCTGGCCGCGCTGGCCGCCTGGCCGGGGGCGTGGCGGATGGCGAAGCAGCACTGGCGGACCGGGATCAAGGAGGTCCGCGGCTCGCTCTCCAAGCGTCGCTACATGGCCGAGGCCATGCGGTACGTGCCGGAGATCGGCGCGGCCGACGTGGTCCGGGCCGGCGCCGGGGTGCGGGCCCAGGCGCTGGACCGGGACGGCAGCCTGGTCGACGACTTCCGGATCCACCGGATGGGCGCCGTCACGGCGGTCCGCAACGCGCCCTCACCGGCGGCGACCTCCTCGATGGCGATCGCCGAGCACGTGCTCGGCGCGATCTTCGACTGATCATGCCTCCGCGGTCACCGGGGCCGCGGCGCGCTTGCGGGGGATCACCAGCGGCGTGCCCGTCTCCGGGTCGTCGATCACCCGGCAGGGCAGGCCGAAGACCTCCTCGACCAGGTCCGCGGTGAGCACCTCGCCCGGCTTGCCGGCCTTCGCGATCTTCCCGCCGCGCATGGCGATCAGGTGGGTGGCGTAGCGGGCTGCGTGGTTGAGGTCGTGCAGCACCGCGACCAGGGTGCGGCCCTGCCGTTCGTGCAGTTCGGCGCAGAGGTCGAGGACCTCGATCTGGTGGGCGATGTCGAGGAAGGTGGTCGGCTCGTCGAGCAGCAGCAGCGGGGTCTGCTGGGCCAGCGCCATCGCGATCCAGACCCGCTGGCGCTGGCCGCCGGAGAGCTCGTCGACGCTGCGATCGGCCAGGTCGGCGACGCCGGTGGCGGCCATCGACTCGGTGACCACCCGCTCGTCCTCGGTCGACCAGCGGCGCAGGATGCCCTGGTGCGGGTAACGGCCGCGGGCGACCAGCTCGGCGACGCTGATCCCGTCCGGGGCGACCGACGACTGGGGGAGCAGGCCGAGCGTCTTCGCGACCGTGCGGGTGGGCAGCGAGTGCACGTCGGCGCCGTCCAGCAGGACCGTGCCGGCGGTCGGCTTGAGCAGCCGGGACAGCGCGCGCAGCAGGGTCGACTTGCCGCACGCGTTCGGGCCGATGATCACGGTGAACGAGCCGTCCGGGATCTCGACGCTCAGCTCCTCGGCGATGACCCGCTTGTCGTAGGCGAGGGTCATCCCGGTGCCGCTCAGTCGGCTCATGTCATCGCTCCAGTGGTGATCTCGGTCATCAGATGCGGCCGGCCTTGCGTTCGGTGGTGAGCAGCCAGACCAGGTAGACGCCGCCCAGCGCGCCGGTCACCACACCCACCGGGATCGGGTAGCCGGAGTGCATGGCCAGCCAGTCCGCGCCGACGGTGAGCAGCGCGCCGATCGCGAGTGACGGCAGCAGATTCGGTCCGGGGGCGCGGGTGAGCCGCTTGGCGATGTTCGGGGCGATCAGCGCGACGAAGTTGACCGGGCCGGCGGCGGCCGCGGCGAACGCCACCACCGCGGCGGCCAGCAGCAGCGAGCCGTTGCGCAGCAGCTTGACCGGGACGCCCAGGGCGGCCGCGATGTCGTCGCCCATCTCCAGCATCCGCAGGCCCGGCCCGCAGAGCAGGACCAGCACCGGGATCGCGACGGCCAGCACGACCAGCAGCGGGAGCGCCTCCTCCCAGCCGCGGCCGTCGAAGCTGCCGGTGAGCCAGAGCATCGCCCGGGCGCTCTCCATCTGCACGCCCTTGGTCAGCAAATAACCGACGATGCCGTTGAGGATCGCGGTCATCCCGATGCCGATCAGGATGAACCGGTAGCCGTGCAGGCCGCGCCGGCCGCCGATCAGCTGGATCACCAGGGCGGTGCCGATGCCGCCGGCCACCGCGGCCAGGGAGAGCTGGGTGCTGGTGCCGCCGAGGATCACCACGGTCAGCGCGGCGGCGCCGGCGCCGCTGGTGATGCCGAGGATGTCCGGGCTGCCCAGCGGGTTGCGGGTGACCGACTGGAAGACCGCGCCGGCCGCGGCCAGCGCCATGCCGACCAGGATCGCGGTGATCACCCGGGGCAGGCGCAGCTCGTTGACGATGAACGCCTGGGCGGCGTCGCCCTGGCCGAACAGGGTTTTCACCACGTCGCCGGGGGCGATCGGGAAGTCGCCGGTGCCGAGAGTGAGCACCGCCACGGCGGCCATGGCGAGCAGCGCGCCGCCGCCGATCAGCACGGTGCGGGGACGGGTGGTGATCATTTCGCGACTCGCACCAGGTAGAGGAAGAGGGGGCCGCCGAGGACCGCGGTGACCACGCCGACCTGCAGCTCGCCGGGGCTGCCCAGGACCCGGCCGAGGACGTCGGCGCCGACCAGCAGCACCGGGGCGAGGACCATCGTGTACGGCAGCAGCCACCGCAGGTCCGGCCCGGTGATCGGGCGGACCAGGTGCGGGATGAGCAGGCCGACGAAGACGATCGGGCCACACGCCGCGGTGGCCGCCCCGCAGAGCAGGGTGACCGCGACGATCACCAGGGCGCGGATCACGCCGGGCCTGGCGCCGAGCGCGCGGGCCGCGTCGTCGCCGAGCGACAGCGCGTTCAGCGGGCGGGCGACGGCCAGTGCGATCAGCACCCCGGCCAGGATGAACGGGGTGACCTGCCGCAGCGTGCCGAAGTCGGCGCTGGCCAGCGAGCCGACCGTCCAGAAGCGCATCTTCTCGATCGACGCGGTGTTGGCCAGCATCACCGCGCTGACGTAGGAGTAGAGCGCGGCGTTCAGCGCGGCGCCGGCCAGGGCCAGCCGGGCCGGGGTGGCCGACCGGCCGCCGCCGACCGCGTAGACCAGGGCGGTGACCACCGCGGCGCCGGCCAGGGCGAACCACACCCAGCCGGCGAAGGTGCCGATGCCCAGGAAGGCGGCCGCGCTGGCCACCGCCGCCGAGGCACCGGCGTTGATGCCGAGCAGGCCGGGATCGGCCAGCGGGTTGCGGGTCAGGGCTTGCATGATCGCGCCGGCCAGGCCCAGGGCCAGGCCGACGACCAGGCCGAGCAGCGTACGGGGCAGCCGCATCTCGTGCACGATCCGGTAGAACGGCGAACCGGGGTCGACCAGCCCGGCCCAGACCTCGCCGGGGGTGAGGAACCGAGCCCCGAAGCCGATCCCGAGGACCAGCACCACGGCGAGCACCACGACCGCGACCAGGAGCCCGACCGGTCTCGCGGCCACCGAAGGGCGGGTGTCGATGGTGGACAGTGTGGCACTCCCGTCCGCTTCCGGCGGATCCTGTTGACGCGCGTACACCTCGTTAGGTTAGCCTAACCATCCCAGCGGTCGAGCGACCGGTGTGTTGCCTTGCGAAAGATGTGAGCATGTCTTATTCCTCCCTTCCCCTGTCCCGCCGTGGCCTGCTCGCCGCGGGAGGTGCCGCTGCTCTGGGCGCCGTCCTGAGCGCGTGTGGCAGCAAGGACGACGACACGGCCGCGCCGGGCACCGCCGCCTCCGCCGCCGCCGGTCCGTGGACCTTCACCGACGACCAGCCCAAGGAGTTGAAGGGCGACAAGACCCCGTCGAAGATCGTCGCCTTCACCGGCACCGCGGCCGCCCTGGCCGACCTGGGCCTGCAGGACAAGATCGTCGGCGTCTTCGGCGAGACCAAGAAGGCCGACGGCACCGCCGAGGAACAGGCCGGTGACCTGGACATCAACAAGGTCCAGATCGTCGGCAACGCGTGGGGCGAGTTCTCCGTCGAGAAGTACGCCGCGCTCACCCCGGACCTGCTGGTCACCCACCAGTTCGACCAGGGCGCGTGGTGGTACGTGCCGGACGAGTCGAAGGACAAGATCCTCGCCGTCGCCCCGTCGAACGCGCTGATCACCGTCGGCCGGGTGCCGCTGAACAAGCCGATCGAGCGGTACGCCGAGCTGGCCAAGTCGCTCGGCGCCGACCTGAACGCGCCGAAGGTCACCGAGGCCAAGGCCCGCTTCGAGAAGGCGGCCGCTGACCTGACCGCCGCGGCGAAGGCGTCCGGCGGGATCAAGGTGCTGTTCGGCTCCGGCGCGGCGGACGTCTTCTACGTCTCCAGCGCGGCGGTCAGCTCCGACCTGATGTACTTCAAGGAGCTCGGCGTCGACCTGATCATGCCCGAGGTCAAGGGTGCCGACTACTACGAGTCGTTGAGCTGGGAGAACGCCGACAAGTACAAGGCGGACATCATCTTCCTGGACGCGCGCACCGGCACCCTGCAGCCGAAGGACCTGGCGTCCAAGCCGTCCTGGGCCGCGCTGCCCGCGGTCAAGGCCAACCAGGTCTTCCCGTGGCAGGCCGTGCCGATCTACTCCTGGAACCACGCGGCGCCGCTGATCGAGGCGATCACCGCCGCGATCACGAAGTCCAAGAAGCTCGCCTGACGCTCGTCACCGGCCCGTCACCCCCGGGTGGCGGGCCGCGTCACGTGCTCGCCGGACCAGTGCAGCGCACCCCGGTCGGCGAGGTAGCGCACGTGCGCCATGGTCTCGGCGACCGCGCCGACCCGCATCGGCCCGATCTCGTCCCACGGCCGTGACCAGGTCAGGCTCGCGGCGAGCTGCCAGATGGTGGGCTGCTCCAGCCGCTCGACCGCGGCGACGATCTCGTCGCAGCGCTCCTCGTGGTGGACCCGGAGCTGCCGGGCGCGGGCGGCGATGCCGCGGAACCGGTACTCATGCGCCGGGAACGCCTCCAGCTCGTCGTGCGCGGCGACCCGGTCCAGCGACTCCAGGAACGACTCCAGCGGCGACGACCCGGGTCGCTGCAAGCCGATGTTCGGACTGATCCGGGGCAGCAGGTGGTCGCCGGTCAGCAGCACACCGGCGGAAGGCTCCAGCAGGCAGATGTGCCCCGGGGTGTGCCCGGGCGTCCAGACCGTCCGCACCTGACGCCCGGCCAGCGGGACCAGATCACCGTCGTGGAGCAGCACGTCCGGCTGGGCGGCGGCGGCCATCCGGTGCTTGCCGATGGTGCCGGCCAGCGCCGCGATCTCCGCCTCGGGCACGTGGTGCGCCCGCAGCCAGTCGGCGGGGGAGCCGCTCGGGTTCAGCGCGTCGCGCTCGTCCGGGTGCATGGCGACCCAGGCGCCCGCGTCCTGCAGCCTTTTCGACAGACCGTGGTGGTCGGCGTGCACGTGGGTGACCACCACGCCGAGCACGTCCGCCGGGGAGGCGCCGGCCGCGACCAGCCCCGCCTGCAGCGCCGCCCAGCCCTCGTCGCTCGCCCAGCCCGGATCGACCACGACCAGGCCGTCGTCGCCGGGGATCAGATAGGACAGCGTGTAGCGCAGCGGGTTGTGCGGGATCGGCACCGGCACCGACCAGATCCCCCCGGCCAGCCGCTCCACCGGCGGCAGCACGCGCGCCCGCCACGCCTCGCGCTGCGCCACACCGGTCACGACGATCTCGTCGCCGGCCGCACGGGTGATCGATGCCATTCGAACCCCACTTCCTAGACGACTTTGGTCTAGAAAGCCGACCCTATACTGATCAAGATCCGCCCAGCAACGGGAGCCAGCCCGATGTCAGCAACCCCACAAGGCCCGGTCGGGCGCCCCCGCGACCCGGAGGTCGACGAGCGCATCACCCGGGCCGCCGCCGAGGTCTTCGGGGAGAACGGCTGGCACCGCTTCACCATCGACACGGTCGCCCGGCGGGCCGGCGTCGGGAAGGCCTCCATCTACCTCCGCTGGCCGAACAAGGAGGCGCTGCTCGCCGCCGCCCTCGCCGCCCGGCTCAACGGGATCGAGGACATCGACACCGGCTCGGTGCGCGCCGACCTGATCAGCCTGGCCCGTCAGATCCAGCGCTCCTACCTGGGCGAGTCCGGCCGCGCCGCGCTGCAGCTCCGGGTCGACGCGCAGCGCGTCCCGGAGGTCCGCGACCACCTGCACCGGCTCCAGGAGTCCCAGGTCCTGGCCGCCCGGGCGATCGTCCGCCGGGCCATCGCCCGCGGCGAGCTGCACCCGGACACCAGCGTCACCCTGCTGCTCGACTGCGTCTGCGGCGGCGTGATGAACCACGTCCTGGCCACCCCGCCGCACCTGCGCGACCAGGTGGCGGCCGGCGCCGACGACTACGCCGCCGCCCTGGTGGAGTTCGTCCTCGGGGCGTGCTGAGAAAGATCAAGATCTTAATGGATGCGCGTCCGCCGGGGTGCGGATCGCATGCTCCCGGCACCCCTCTGTCAAGGGGTTGGTGTGAGGGGTGTTTTAGGGTGGTGGTTGGCGGGTCCGGGTTGTGACTTTTCCGAAGTGTCGATCTTGGGGTTTGGGTCGGCCGCGCTGGAGTTCAGAGTCGCCCCCGTGTGTCCTCCCGGACCCGTCGCTGTCTGTTGTGCCGTGTGGTCGTCTTTGATCATTTGGCGGTAGACGGTGTCGGACAGGCGTCGTTTCAACGCTCGCATGGCTTCCATCGCGGTTTTGCCTTCGGCGCGTTTGCGCTGGTAGTAGGCGCGGCCGGGGGTGTCGAAGCGGAGCTGGGTGATGGCCATGATGTGCAGGACCCGGTTGATGCGCCGGTTCCCGGCCCGGTTGAGCCGGTGATGATGGTTGTCGCCGGAGGACACGTCGATGGGGGCGGTGCCGTTCCAGGTGGCGAAGTGCCCGCGGGTCGGGAAGCGGCTGATGTCGCCGATGTCGCCGAGCAGGCGGGCGGCGCCGGAGGGGCCGATGCCGTTGAGGCTGGTCAGCTGGGTGCCGGTGGCGGCCAGCACGGTCTTCAGCTGCCGGTTGGCTGCTTTGATCTTGGTGTCCAGGGTGGTGAGCTCGTCGGCCAGGTCGCCGGCCAGCTGATAGCGGGTGGCGGTGACGATGTCGCCGGCCGGGACGCTGACGCGTTCGAGCAGGGTGCGGGCCTGGTCGGTGGTCAGGTTCTTCTTCGCGCCGCCGGGGATCAGTTCGAGCAGTAGCTGGTGCAGCCGGTTGATGGTCTCGGTGCGGGTGGCGCCGAGCTGGTCGCGGCGGTCGGCCAGCAGCCGCAGCGCGACGGTGGCGCCGTCGGCGTGAACGCGGCGCAGGCCCGGGGTGCGCAGGGCGGTCACCGCGATGTGGTGCGCGTCGTGACCGTCGGTTTTACGGCCGTGCCCGGTGTCAAAGTTGCGGGCTTTCGCGGCGAGTTTCGCCGGGACGTCCAGCACGGTTTCGCCGTCGGCGACCAGCCGCTGGGCCAGGTGCCGGCCGATGCCGTTACAGCCCTCGACCGCCCACACCCGGCCGGCGTGACGGCGGCCGGCGGCGAGCATCTGCTGGTAGCCACCGGTGTCGGTGCCGTACCTGCCACGGGCCAGCACCTGTTCACGCTCGTTGATGATCTCGATCGTCGCGGACCGCTTGTGCGGATCGACTCCAATGATCAGCTGACCCATGTACCCGTTGACCTTCCCGTCGTCGCGGCAGAACCACACCAGCGGGAGGGCAACGCTACTTACAGCTGGGCAAACCCCTCTTCAGCCACTCCGCGCCACGGTGACCGGCAGGGTCCAAGCCGGGAGAGAGCCACACCCCGCCATATGAGTGGGCAGCGCGGGCCTGAGCACCCTACCGATCACCTCGACCAAGCCTGGCCGGGCCGCGGTCGTACACCAAATTCTCTTTAAGTAGCGCGGGCCGAGCGGCCTGATCTGGCCGCCGCGGAGCGAAGCGAAGCCAGTCAGCATCAAACCCCCGAGGCCGGTTCACTCGGCGGCGGGGCGGTCCTTTTTGGGCAGGGTCGCGACGACCGCGTCGTAGGAGGCGTCGACCGCCTCCCGGATCTCGTCGGCCGGGATCGCGCCCCGCAAGCGCAGCGTGTTCCAGCCGTGCCGGCCGATGTAGGCGCTGGCGCTGGCGTCCTCCGGATAGCGGGTCAGCCACTCGTCGGCCAGGTCCCGGCCCTTGCCGCACTTCACCCCGACGGTGCTGCCGGTGCTGCCGAGGAACGCGAAGATCTTCGGCCCGACCTTGACCACGACGTCGCCCTCCCAGGGCTCGTCCTGCCAGGCGCCGGGCTTGGCCAGACAGTGCTGCAACAGTTCATCCCCGTCCATGAGCTGTGGATACGCCATCCCGGCCGCCGAGGCAATCCGCGACACGGCCGGTAAATCGCTTGCCGGGCCGGACCGGGCGACGGTGGGGTGTTCCGGTGACTGACGAACCGGAGTTCGACCTGGGCCCCGTCCCGCACCGCCCGCCGATCGCCACCGAGCTGGTGGAGCGCCTGATCGCCGCCCAGTTCCCGGAGTGGGCCGCGCTGCCGGTCCGCCCGGTCGACACACCCGGCTGGGACAACCGGACCTTCCACCTGGGCGACGACATGCTGGTGCGGCTGCCCAGCGCCGGGGAGTACGCCGGCGCGGTCGCCAAGGAGCAGCGCTGGCTCCCGGTCCTGGCCCGCCAGGTGCCGCTGCCGATCCCGGCGCCACTCGGCGAGGGTCTGCCCACCGCGGACTACCCGCATCCGTGGTCGGTCTACCGCTGGCTGGACGGCGAGCCGGCCGCCACCGCGAAGGTCGAGGACACCGGCGCCTTCGCGGTCGCGGTCGCCGACTTCCTGCTCGCCCTGCAGCGGGTCGACGCCGCCGACGGCCCGCCGCCCGGCCTGCACAACTGGTACCGCGGCGGGCCGCTGCGCACCTACGACGCCATGATGCGGTCGGCCGCCGCGGACCTGCCCGACGGCGCCGCGCTGCTGGACCACTGGGAGGCGGCGCTGGCCGCGAGGTGGACCGGGAAGCCGGTGTGGTTCCACGGCGACGTCGCGCCCGGCAACCTGCTGGTCCGCGACGGCCGGCTGAGCGCGGTGATCGATTTCGGGACGTGCGGGGTCGGCGATCCGGCGTGCGACCTGGTGATCGCCTGGACCTTCCTGCCCCCGGCCGGCCGCCGGCTCTTCCGGGAGCGGCTGGCCGTGGACCCCGCCACGTGGCAGCGAGGGCGGGGCTGGGCACTGTGGAAGGCCGCCGTCACGAACGACCGTCCTGTGCTGGACGCGCTGCTGGCCGACGACTGACCCGCCGCCCGGTGGTTCGCCGCTCTCCGGGAGCAACCCCGCGGCGCCCGTCGCGGGTCCCCGTCCCGGCCGCGGCAAGCGCTCCCCGGCTGGCTCGCACGGGTGCCTCAAGCGGGTCGAGACACCCGTGCGAGCCAGCCGGGGGCGGGAGCTGCGGGCGTACCGGAAAGCGGATTGTCTATTCGGTTGCGGTGTAAGCGGCGTAGGTCGCGGCGGCGCGCCTCTCCGCGTCGGCCGGATCGGTGCCGAGCGCCAGGTCAGCGGCGGCCCACGCGTCGCTGCTGAGCTTCATGAACCGCTTGCCGTCGTCGGACAGCATCCAGGCCATCGCGGCCTCCTTGTCCAGCGGCGACTCCGGCGCGGCCAGGTGGTTGGCCAGGCCCCAGACCGCCATGTCCCAGCCGATCCCGACCGCGCCCGGCCCGAACTGGTCCCAGTGCTCGTCGATCGGCGCGGTGTGCTCCAGCTCGAACCGGGTGCGCCCGTCGCCCTCCGGGATCAGCCGGACCTCGACCCAGCTGACCTGCCCGCCGAACTCCCAGGTGGCGGCCACCGACCGGGGCTTGTCGCAGCGGGTGATGGTGCCGCCGGCCTGCCCCTCGAACTGGTACTTCCCGCCCTCGTGCAGGTCGCCGGAGACCGGCAGGAACCAGCGGGCGATCCGCTCCGGGTTCGACACCACGTCCCACATGTCGTCGAGGTCGGTGTCGTAGACCTGGCTGATCGTCAGCACCCGGACCTCGCCGGCCTCCAGCGTCTTGTCGCCGAGGGTGCGCCGGACGTTGTTGATCTGCTCGGTCACGTCGATCATTCGCTGCTCCTCACGTCGTCGGATGCGGCCAGTCGCCGCAGTCTTTTGCCGCGGGCGACCTCGGTGGCCATCGCGGCGAGGTGCGGCGTCCAGAAGCGGCGGAACCGGCTCAGCCACTCGTCCGCCTGGCGCAGCGCGGTGTCGTCGACCGCGTAGAGCCGGCGGGCGCCGTCCGGGCGGACGGTGGCGAAGCCGTTGTCGCGCAGCACCCGCAGATGCTGCGACACGGCCGGCTGGGAGATGCCGAACTCGGCACGGATCACCGCGGTCACCGCGCCGGAGGTCTGCTCACCGTCGGCGAGCAGCTCCAGGATGCGACGCCGCACCGGATCCCCAAGGACATCGAACGCATGCACGGGAGGATCCTATCACTCGGAGCTTATATAAGGGGAAGCTTTAGGCATGGACCGAGAACCCGAAAACCGGGCCGGGTGTAGGGCCCGGCCCGGTTCGAGTGGTCCGCACGCAGGGGAGGGCGGACCAGAGTTCGGTGGTGCGGTGGCAGTCGTCAGTCGGTGATGTGGTCGGGACGCGTGGTGGGTCAGAAGTCGTCGGCGGTGCGGATCCGGGAGCGGATCAGCTGGCCGGACTCGGTGAGCGGGGTGGTGCCCGAGAAGGTGCCGGAGGCGCAGGCGCCGGGCTTGAGGATCGAGCTTCCCTCGCTCTTGTCGCCGAAGTTCCAGTTGGCATAGCTGATCTTCAGCTTGTCCAGTAGGTCGATCCAGGCGTTGGTGCTGGCCGTGTCGACCGCGCCGTCGCCGCTGGCGCTGACCGTGCCGAACTCGGTGACGAACAGCGGCAGCGACGCGGCGGCCCTGGTCACCTCGGCCCGGTAGTTGTCTTTGTGTGAGGCGGCGTAGAAGTGGAAGGCGTACATCACGTTCGCCGCGTTCACCGGGTTGCTGATGATCTCCGCGGACGACGAGCCCTCGGAGACGCCCAGCGAGGACCAGGCGCGGGTGCCGACCACCACGATGCCGTCTGGGTCGTTCGCCCGGATCACCGGGATGACCTGCTCGGCGTAGTTCTTGATGGTGGTCCAGCTGACGCCGTTCGGCTCGTTGGCGATCTCGTAGATCACGTTCTTCTTGTCCGCGTTGCGGGCGGCCACCTTGGCGAAGAACTCCTTGGCCCGGGTGAGGTTGTAGCTCGGGTCGCCGGGGTTGAGGATGTGGAAGTCGATCAGGGCGTACATGCCGCGCGCCTCGGCCTGGTCGACCAGGCTGTTCACCTTGCTGGTCAGCCCGCTCGGGTCGGTCTCGTAGCCGCCCTCCTGGACGTACATCGCGATCCGGAACAGGTCCGCGTTCCAGTCGGTGGCCAGCGCGTCCAGCGCCGCGCCGGGGTAGCAGCTGGGGAACCAGTGGATGCCGTGGCTGCTCACGCCGCGCAGCTGGATCTTCTTGCCGGCCGCGTTGCACAGGTTCACCCCGCACACCTTGAGCTGGCCGTTGATGGCGAGCGGGGTGCTGCCGGTCGCGGTCCTGGTCGGCGTCGGCGAGGCGGTGGTCGCGGTCGGCGACGCGCTGGTCGGTTTCGCCGAGCTGGTCGGCGACGCGGTGGTCGCGCTGGGCTTCGCGCCGGTCGGCGTGGCGGCCGGCGAGCTGGTGGCCGGGGTGCCGGTCAGGCCGGTGCAGGCCTGCCCGTTGACCGTGCACGCGGTCGGCCGGCCGCTGCCGTTGACGATGAAGCCGAAGCTGGTCGCGGCGCCACCGGCGATCGAGGCGTTCCAGCCGGCCGGGGTGAAGGTGAACGTCTGCCCGGCGGTGGCCAGCGTGGCGTTCCAGGACTGGGCGATCGTCGACCCGGCCGGGAGGGTGAGCTCGACCTTCCAGGTGTCGATCTTCGACGAGGATCCGTTGCTGACCGTGATCTCGCCCTGGTAGCCGGAGCCCCACGAGTTCGTCACCGTGAACGAGGCGGCCTCGGCGCTGGCCGGCAGCGCGAAGAACGCCACCGTGGAGACGGCGGCCGCGGCGAACGCGGCAGCCAGGATGGTCTTTACACTACGCTTCAACGCTGCGTCACCTTTGGGGGGAAGGGGCTTTTGGGAGCGCTCCCATATCGGGGTGACGACTGTAACCCGCCCTCAGGTACGTGTAAACACGGGTGGTGGATCAATCACATCGCCACGGCCGGCGCGGCCGCGGCTGATGCACCGAGCGGGGCACGGCGGCGGCCGCGCCGGCCAGCGCCACGGCGGCCACCTTGGCGTCCCTGAGATCGGCCGGGTCCCGGCTCACCTGGTGGCGCAGCAGCAGCGCCTGCCACTGCCGCCGCCACGCGCGCACGGCCAGCTCGGTGCCCGGCTCGGCGACCAGGACCATGCAGCCGGCCGCGTCCACCAGCGCGTCCCAGTCGCCGAGGGTGCCGGAGTGCTCGGCCCGCTCCTGGAGCAGATCGAAGAGAACCCCCCACCCGATGACGAGATCGGGATGGCCCGCCGGGGCCTCATGTAACAGCCGGTAGATCTCGTCAATGGCGTGCTGGAGGCTGCGGGGGTGCCCCGGCGCCGCCGTGAACGCCACGACGAGGGCCGTGTGGATGAACTCCTCGTCGCTCATAACCAAACGGTAGACGTGGATACCGGCGGGTCAAGACCTATGTAGATTTTTCGGCCAGAACGCCCGCCGGGTCGGCGGCGGGCGGCCGGGCCGCTCGCTTCCGGACACTCGGGGCGGATCCGCTGATCACCAACGGTGACCGTGACCGGTACGGGCGGCCGTGCTCACCCCACGCTTGTCCTGGCGGAATCGGCCACCCGGCGGCGTTGATCATGCATTTCGCAAGATCTATGACTCGGTCATACTGATGGCGCTCGGATGAACGCGTGACACGGGGAACTGACAGATGAATCAGCATGACGAGAGCGATCCGATCGCCCATCTGCAGGACTGGGCGCGCAAGACCGAGCGCAAGGTCCGATGGGGGCGCCGGGCCCGGCTGCTGCGCTATCTCATCCCGCTGACGGTCGTGGCGCTGCTGGTCGGCGCGGCCGTCCCGACGCTGCGGTGGGCCTTCGCCGGCGGGGACGCGCCGGCCGCGCAGCCGGGCGCGCCGGACGGCGTCACCGCGACCACCACCCGGAGCGCCGCGCCGACCAGCCCCTTCGAGGGGACCGCCGCGGCGAACTATCCGATCGGCGAGGCCGGGATCACGCTGCCGCCGGCCAAAGCGGTCACCGGGTTCAGCGCGGCCCAGGTCACCGAGGCGCTCACCGACGTGCGGACCGCGCTCATCGTCGCCCGGCTCGACCACGACATGATCGTCGAGCATCGGACCGCCGGCTTCCTGCGGTTGCTCGCCCCGAACTCGCGCACCACCGTCGAAAAGTGGATCAAGGACAACACCGCCAGCAACGTGGTGACCCGGATCGACCCGGCGGTCAAGCTGGACCCGCGGAACGAGCCCCGGGTCAGCGGCCGGGTCACCTACAAGTCGGTGCTGGACCAGGGCATCCGCACGCTTCGGGTGACCACCAACTTCGTCTGGGTCTACGCCTTCGAGGGGGAGTTCGCCTACCGGCCGCTCGCCGTCGAACACGACCAGGTCGACTGGGACTTCGTGCTGGACAAGAAGGTGCGGCAGGCCGACCGCGGGATGTGGGTCGGGGCGGCGAAGGCCTACGGCGCGTGGGTCGACTGCGCCGCCACGAAGAAGGGGCTGCTGGCGCCGACGCCCAAGGGTGTCGCCGGCAACGGGCTCCCGGACACCGAGGACCCGGACGAGCTGGCGAAGCCGGAGCACTCGCTGGACATCGGCGACGACTGCGACTGACCGGAATTCCGGGTGGACCCTTTCTCCGCTTGGCCCGAGTTGTGCGGCAGAATGTTTCAGATGAGTGACAGTACAGAGTGGACGGACATCCGGCCGGGGGACTCCGATGACGTACCGGCCGTGATGGCGCTGCTCGACGGCGCGGTGCGGTGGCTGACCGCCCGCGGCCGGCCCGGCCAGTGGGGCACCGAGCCGCTCTCCGAGAGCCGCCGGCTGACCACGCTCATCTCCGGGATCGCCGCCGACGGTGGCCTGCACCTGGCGGTCCGCGGCGACGAGGTGGTCGGCGCGCTCGGCATCGGCCAGCCGCCGACCTACGTCGCGCCGGCCCCGGAGCCGGAGCTCTACGTGGTGCTGCTGGTCACCGACCGGGAGTACGCCGGTCAGGGGATCGGCCGCCGGCTGCTGGCCTACGCCCGGCGGCTCGCGGTGGCCTCCGGCGCCGGCCTGCTCCGGGTCGACTGTTACGCCGGGGACGACCGGGCGCTGGTCCGCTACTACGAGCGGCAGGGCTTCACCGCGACCCAGCAGTTCACCGTCCCGCAGCCGGGCCGCCCGCCATGGCCGGGCCAGGTCCTGGAGCAGCAGCTCGGCTGAACCCGTAGCTCAACCCGGAGATCAGCGGGAGCGCAGCTCAGCTCAGCTCTCCAGGATCCGCTTGAGCGTGGCCAGGTCGGCGGCGACCGCGGCGGCGTCCCGGTCGAACTCGTCGTCGGTCATCCCGGCGGCGCGCCGCACGGTGAACACCACCTCGGCCCGGTCCCCGTCGGCCAGCACCCGGAACGGCACGTAGACGATCTCGCCGCCGGGCAGCAGCACCTCGTGGTCGAGCACGCCGAAGTCGTTGCGCGGCACGAAGACCACCTCGGCCTGCCCGCCGCCGCCCGGCACGTCGACCAGCCAGCGGCCGTCCTCCAGCCGCACCGAGCTGCCCAGGCCGGGAGCCCAGTGGGCCAGGTTGGCCGGGTCGGAGGCGTACTCGTAGACCACCCGGGCGGGCCGGTCGATGTGCTCGGTCACGTGGCGGGACTCAGTGGCCATCGCCGCATCATCGCACGCCGCACCGCGACGCTGATCCGGATCGACGCCCCCGCGCCCTGTCCACGAGTGCGACCCCGTTCCGCTCGGGAACCAACTGAGGGCGGTGGCCACGCGCTCAACAGACGGGCCCGGTGGGGCAGTCGGCCGCGGTCAGCGGCCGGGCCCGATAGCGCACCCGGGCGCGGTCGGTCTGGTCGGCCGGCGGGTCGGGCGGTGCGGTCGGTCGTGGTCAGCGGGCGAGTGCGGTGACCCGGTCAGGTCAGGTGCGGCCGCGGCGGCCGCGTTTGACCCCGCGTGACGCCGGGAGTTCCGCGGCCAGATGGTCCGGCCAGGTCACCCGCACGGCGCCCTGCGCCTCCCACTCGACGGTCAGTTCCGCCAGGATCCGGACGGCGTCCTCGACGTGCTGGTCGGTCCACGGGAACGGCCCGGAACCCAGGCTCTGCCAAGCCTCCCGGACCATCGCCGGCGTCTGATCGGGGCTGCCGTCCTCGACCGCCCGGTGCACCACCCCGGCCAGCAGCTCCGCCATGGTCAACGTCTGCCGGTGCGCGTCGAGGAGCCGCTTGCTGCGGGCCGCCGCGTCATACCGCGGTTTGCCGCCGACCACCCGCATGTTGCTGAACACCCCGCCACCGGCGATCGCCCCGAACACCCCGCCGGACATCTCCAGCGCCCGCTCGGTCGCGTAGTGCGCAAGATCGTGCGGAACCTTGTGCTTCCGGTCATATCCCGGCAATTGCAGCGAGACCCCGTCGGCGCGGTGCACGGTGGCAACGATCGATCCGGTGGGCCCGCGAACGAACACGACGTGCATGCCCACATACTCGCACCGACACCACCCACCGGGAATCCTCCGATGCTGATGACTTCCCCTGATCCGCTGCCCTCTCCCGGCGCGCTTTCCCGACATTAACCCCATTCCCGGTACGCCCACCGCCGTCCCGCCACCCCTAAGCCCTCCGCAGGCGCCGCGTGCCGGCCCGCCCCGCGGTCGTCGGCTGTGCCGTACGGGTGTTTCGGGGCGGTTGAGGCACCCGTAGGTCCCAGCCGGGGTCGTGAGCCGCGGGGCCGCCGTGTGCACGGATTGCCGCGCGCTCGCGGTCGTCGGCTGTGCCGTACGGGTGTTTCGGGGTGGTTGAGGCACCCGTAGGTCCCAGCCGGGGTCGTGAGTCGCGGGGCCGCCGTGTGCACGGACTGCCGCGCGCTCGCGGTCGTCGGCTGTGCCGTACGGGTGTGTCCGGGTGGTTGAGGCACCCGTAGGTCCCAGCCGGGGTCGTGAGTCGCGGGGTTTCCGTGTGGACGGATTGCCGCGCGGTCACGGTCGTCGGCTGTGCCGTACGGGTGTTTCGGGGCGGTTGAGGCACCCGTGGTGGCCAGCCGGGGTCGTGAGTGGCGGGGTTTCCGTGTGGACGGATTGCCGCGCGGTCGCGGTTGTCGGCTGGGCCGTACGGGTGTTTCGGGGTGGTTGAGGCACCCGTGGTGGCCAGCCGGGGTCGTGAGTGGCGGGGTTTCCGTGTGGACGGATTGCCGCGCGGTCGCGGTTGTCGGCTGTGCCGTACGGGTGTTTCGGGGTGGTTGAGGCACCCGTAGGGCCCAGCCGGGGTCGTGAGTCGCGGGGCCGCCGTGTGCACGGACTGCCTTGCGGCGTACCGAAAAGGGCGGACTGAAAAGGGGCGACTGGGAGGGGGAGGACTTGCAGGGGACTGGCAGGGGACGGGCGGGGGGTCAGCGGGGTGGGGCGGTGGCGGCTACCAGGAGGTGGGCGCTTGCCGGGACCACCTCGGGTTCGGTGCTGAGCAGGCGGGCCAGGCGCAGGGCGCCGTCGAAGGTGGCGTCGGCGTGGGGGCCGGGCAGGGCGGCCTCGGCGGCGGGCCAGCCGGGGCCCTCGACGCCGTGGATCACGACGTCGGTGAGGCCGGCCGCCTCGCATTCGGCGGTGAGTTCGGCGACGCGGTGGAAGTAGGCGTGGGTGAAGCCGATCGAGGCGTCGTTGACGCCGTTGGTGAGCAGGCGTTCCGCGTCGCTCAGCACGTGGTCGCCGAAGCGGGCGGTGGCGAGCATGTCGATCGGGCCGGCGAAGCGGCTGATCGCGGCCGCCAGGATCCGGCCGCCGGGGCGGGTCACCCGGATCGCCTCGCGCAGCGCGCGCACCCGGTCGGCCGGTTCGTGCAGGTGGTAGAGCGGGCCGAGGAGCAGCGTGGCGTCCTGGGAGGCGTCCGGCTCGGGCAGGTCGCGGGCGTCGCCGACGACCGCGTCGATCGGCGGGGTGCCCGCCCGGGCCTGGTCCACGTGACCGGGGACCAGGTCGACCAGCCGGACCCGGTAGCCGTCGGCGAGCAGCTCCCGCGCGTAGGCGCCCGGGCCGCCGCCGACGTCGAGGACCGTGGCGGGGGCGGGCGGGAGCAGCTCGCGGAGCAGTTCGAGGGTGCGGATCCGCTCCAGCCGGGACTGCGGACGCCGCTGCAGCCGGGTGGCCTCCTCGTAGCGGTCCTCGTAGAAGGTGACGATCTCGTGCGTCGCGTGGTCCATTGCGGAATTCTCGCGGCGGCGTCGCCACCCGGCCACCCCATTACCGGTCCGGCGGCGCCGCCCGCCGGTCAGCCGACGTGCTGGGCGGCGAGGCGTGACTCGATGTCGGCCTGGACGGCGGCCAGGACGCGCGGCGGGGTGAGGTTGAAGGCGCCGCCCGGGTTGCGGAAGACGTAGCACGGGATCACCTCGAAGCTCCGCTCGCCGGTGCGCAGCCGCAGGAACCAGCGGGCGAAGTCGGCGTCCCGTTCGATCCCGGTGATCTCGGCGAGCGGGATCCGGTAGGTGTTCAGGAACCAGTGCTGGGTGACCGCCTCGTCGTCGACCACGGTCTTCCAGCGCAGGGCCACGAACGGGAACGCCAGCACCGCCGCGTAGATCATCAGCAGGAACGCCGACTTGCTGATCGTGTCGATGCTCGGCTCGGCGAGCAGCTGGACCAGGCCGGCCACGACGGACGCCGTCATGATCACGGTGACCGCCACGAAGATCCACGAGTAGTGCCGATAGACCCGCATGCGCGCATTCTGCCGTATCCGGTCCACGGCCCGGCCCCCGCCGCAGCGGGGGCCGGGGTCGAGGGATCAGGGATCAGCGGACCAGGTGGCCGCCCTTGTACGGCAGCTGCTTGGTCGCGGCGGCCTTGCGGGCGGCGGCGCGCAGGCTGCCGTCCGGGTAGAAGCCGGTCTTGGTCCGGGCCAGGGTCAGCACCGCGTGCGCGGCGGCGTCGCCCAGCTCGGCCAGGGCCTTCGGGTTGAGGTTGTTGATGTCGTCGCAGGCCTCGTGGTAGCAGGCGTCGTACGGCGCGCCGGCCGTGCCGCCGTAGACCGCGGCCTGCTCCGGCGTCTTCACGCCCTCGGCGCCGCTGAACAGGCCACCCGCCGGGATCCCGGCCAGGATGAACGGGCCGTAGTCGCTGCGCCCGTCGAACGCGGTCGGGTCGGTGGCCAGGCCCTGGTCGGCGAAGTACTTGTTGAACAGGCCCTCGATCTGGTCCGAGCCGTACGGTCCGGACGTGCCGGTGTCGGAGCCGTCACCGTCGTAGACGAACCGGACGTAGTTCGGCGAGCCGACCATGTCGAAGTTCAGGTTCGCGAAGATGGTGGTCAGCTCGGCGTCGCTGAGGTTGGCCACGTAGTGCTCGGACCCGAGCAGGCCGGCCTCCTCGGCGCCCCAGAAGGCGAACCGCACCTTCTGCCGCGGCTTGATCTTCAGCTTGGCCATCTGGACGGCGATCTCCAGGTTCTGCGCCGTGCCGCTGCCGTTGTCGTTGATGCCCGGGCCCTCGACCACCGAGTCCAGGTGGGCGCCGACCACCAGCACCTTGTCCGGGTCACCCTCGCGGCTGTCCGCGATGATGTTGCTGGTCTGCGCGGCGGCGTTGACCTCGGTGCTGGTCTGCACCCGGACCGTCACGGTGCCGGCCGCGGCCTGCGCGGCCAGCGCGCTGCCGTCGGCGAAGCTGAGCCCGACCACCGGGATCGTGCCCGGCCCGCCGAGGGTGCCGGTGAACAGGTCGGTCCGGCCCGGCTGGCCCTCGTTGAAGATGATCGCCGCGTCGTACCCGGCGGCCGCCGCGTTCGCGGCCTTCACCGCGAAGTCGCAGCCACCGCGCTGGATCAGCGCGACCTCCGGCGCGGTGGCCGAGGCCGGGGCGAAGTCGGCCGGCGTGCACCCGGCGGTGGAGCTGGGCGTCGGGGTGGGCGGCAGCACGTTGTTCAGGGCGGGCACCACCCGGCCGGTGACGTCCCCGCTGGCCGAGTAGTCGTAGGTGACCGTCTCGTACGTGGTCGGGGTCGGGGAGACCTGGGCGAGCTGCGCCGGAGCGAGTTCCCGGTAGAACGGGAAGGTGAACTTCTGTTCGGTGACCTTGTATCCGGCCTTCTTCAGCACGCTGGTGACGTAGGCGGCGCTGGCCGCGAAGCCTGGCGTGCCGGAGGCCCGGGTCCCGCCGTTCTGGGTGGCGATCCGCTGGAGCACACGTTCGTGCCCGAGGATCCCGGAGACGGTGACCGCGTCGCGCAGTTTCTTCGTGTTGATCTCGTCCACCGCTGATGCCGGCTGCGGCACCTGTGTGATGACCAGAGCGGCGGCGAGCGGAACGGCGATCATGCGTTTACGCACGTAGTTCCTCCACATTCGACGATCGCGACGGCCGTGAGCTGCCGCCGGGGTCGCCGGCTGCGCCCACGGCATCGAGGGTGATCAGCTTTCGCAGATTAACTGACTTGAATGCCGGGTTGGAAGCCTCGCCGTGTCACTCTGGGAAAAGCCGGTAAGGGGAAAATCCGAAAGCGGAGGAAAACGTTATGCGCGGCGAGATTTTCGAGTACGCCGGATCCACCGTCGAGCTGGTCGACGCCTCCACCGTCCTGGCCGCGGCCCGGGTGAACCCGGTCGACCTGGTGCATTCGGCGCAATGGCCACTCCCGGTACGGCGCGTCGAAGTGACCGTCTCGAGCGTGGAGACCGGCACCGGACCGGCGCATGTGTTCATCGCCCGGATCCACGCCGGCGCCGAGGAGATGACCCCCGATCGGATGCGCAAGCTGGTGCTCGGGCGCGATCCGCTCGGCGTGCTGCTGTCCAAGCGGATCGCCGAGGGGGACCCGGTGGCCACCCGGTTCGTCGACGGAGTGGGCACGGCGGCGGCCGCGGCGTACCGGAAACTGGGTTTTGACAAGACCACGGGCCCGGCGGCGGACCGCGGCCCGGGAGTCCTCGCGGACGCGGGTGTCGGCCTGCAGGCCGACGTGAGCCGGGAGGGCGACGGGGACGTCGTGCGGCTGCGGTCCGAGGTGCCGCGCGACGAGGTGACCGCGAACCATCTGCGCGCCTTCGTGACGCTGACCCTGCAGGCGGTGGCCGAGCTGGCCGGGCCGGAGTCGCTGCGCGGCCGGCGCTACGTGTTCAGCCGGGAGGCCGCCCCGCCGCCGGCGCCGGTCACCACCCAGGAGGTCACCCTGGACATGGTCGGCGGGCTGGCCGAGATCGTCGCCGAGCTGCGGCAGATCGCGGTGTCCTTCCGGCATCCGGAGGCGATGGCCCGCTGGGGCGCGCGCCGTCCGCAGGGCATCCTGATGTACGGACCGCCCGGCACCGGCAAGACGATGCTGTCCCGGGCCCTGGCGAACGAGATCGGCGCCGACTTCCGGGAGATCCGCACCCCGGAGATCCTGGACAAGTGGCTGGGCGGCTCGGAGCGCAACATCAAGCAGATCTTCCGGGACGCCCGGCGGTACCGGGTGCCGACGCTGATGCTGTTCGACGAGTTCGACTCGATCGTCAGCTACGCCGGGGCCGGCGGCGACGCGGCCAGCCAGGCGCTCAACGCGGTCGCCGGGATCTTCAAGCAGGAGATGAACGACCTGATCGAGGAGAACCCGAACGTGATCGTGGTGGCCACCACGAACTTCCCGCACCGGGTCGACGAGTCGCTGATCCGTTCCGGACGTTTCGACGTCAAGGTGAGCGTGCCGAAACCGGACGAGGTGAGCCGCGCGGAGATCTTCCGGAAGATGATCCACGGCCTGGCGGCGGCGCACGAGACGCCCGGCTTCCGGATGTTCGCCGACGATCTGGACGTGGCCGCGCTCGGGGTGGCGAGCACCGGGATGACCGGCGCGGACATCAAGGAGGTGCTGCGCCGGGTGCAGATGACCAAGGCGATGCAGGACGCCCGGACCGGCGGCCTGGTCGAGCCGATCTCCCAGCAGGAGCTGCTCGCCGAGGTCCGCGCCCTGCGCGGCAACGTCTGACGACCGGGTCAGCCGCTGACTGACGACTCACCGTCGCGTGCCCAGCGCGGCGTCCACGTGCCGGCCGTGGTCCGAGCGGCCGGGACGGCGGCCAGGTGGGCGCGCAGGGCGGCCAGCGCCGGGTGCGGATCGTCCCGGCGCCAGAGCAGCGAGTGCGGGTAGACCGGCGTCGGATCGACCACCGGGATCCGGCGCAGGCCGTGGCTCTCCGGCCAGATCAGCCGGGTCCGCGCGCCGATGAAGGTGGCCAGCGCCGGGGTGTCGGCGACGGTGTCGAGCAGCGCGTCGGCGCCGAGGTTGGGGCCGGTCGCCTCGATGGTCAGGCCGAACTCGGCGGCCAGCTCGGCGTAGTAGGCGGTCCACTCGGTGCCGGGTGCCAGGCCGGGCATCCAGATCCGGTGCCCGGCGAGCCGGGCCACCGGCACCGAGCCGGCCGCGGCCAGCCGGTGCCCGGGCCCGGCCAGGAGCTGGAGCGGCTCGTCCAGCACCCGGACCGCGTCGATCCCGTCCGGCAGCTCGGTGGCGACCGCCCGGAACGTCGCGTCGATCGCGCCGGAGCGCAGCGCCGCGACGGCCGTCCCGGCGTCGAACAGCTTCATCACGTCGAGCTCGATGTCGGGATGGGCCCGGTGGAAGTCACGCAGCAGGCCGGACGAGGCCAGCCGGGAGGCCAGCACGTCGACCCGCAGCGGCCGCCGGCCGGGGCGCACCGACTCGGCGGCCCGCTCGGCGACCCGGAGCAGCTCCCGCGCGTGCGGCAGGAACGCCTGCCCGTCGATGGTCAGCTCGGCGCCGCGCGGAGTCCGGGTGAACAGCCGCACCCCGAGGTGGCGCTCCAGGCCGGCGATCCGCTTGGAGACCGCCTGCTGGGTGATCGACAGATCGGCCGCGGCCTCCTGGAACTGGCCGGCCCCGGCGGCGGCGACGAACGTGCGGACGGCCTGGAGATCCATGGCCGCATCGTATTCGTACAACCGACGGTTGTGCGTGGTCGGCGTGTCGGTTGTTTGATCGGCGGCCGGGGAGGTTGCTTGGATTCCGGCCGTGAGAGCACAGCGGTTGTTGTGGATGTCGTTCGCGGTGAGCACCTTCGGCACCTGGCTCGGGTTCGACGCGTTCCCGTTGATCGCGATCCTGGCGCTGGACGCCGGGCCGGCCGAGGTGTCACTGCTGTCGGCGGCCGGGCTGGCCGTCGGGGCGGTGGTCGCCGCGCCGCTCGGTCCGTGGGTCGAGGCGCGCCGCAAGCGGCCGGTGATGGTCGGGTCGGACCTGCTTCGCTTCGCCGCGCTGGCCAGCGTGCCCGCCGCCTACGCCCTCGGCGGCCTCACGCTCACACAACTGCTGGTTGTCTCGGTCGTGATGTCCGCAGCCGGCATCGCGTTCCGGGCGGCCAGCGGCGCCTACCTGAAGGTCCTGGTCCCGCCGGCCGGCCTGCTCGCCGTCAACGGGCGCTTCGAGGCCACCGCCTGGACCGCCACGGTTCTCGGGCCGCCGCTCGGCAACGCGGCGATCGGCCTGTTCGGCCCGGTCACCACGGTGCTGGCCGACGCGGTCAGCTATCTGGTGTCGGCGGCGGGCCTGCGCGCGATCGGCGGCGGTGAGCCGGCGCCCGCCACCGTCGGCGGCGCCCGGCCGCACGTCGGATGGGGCTATCTGCTCTCCCGCCCGTTCTTCGTCAACACCATCCTGGTCAACGGCCTGATCCTGGCCACCGCGCCGCTGCTCGCCGTGCTGATGCTCGGCCCGCTCGGCTTCGCCCCCTGGCAGTACGGCCTGGCCTTCGGCCTGCCGTGCCTCGGCGGCCTGCTCGGCTCCCGGCTGGCCCGCCCGCTGGTGACCCGGTTCGGCGAGGAGAGGGTGCTGCGCGTCGCCGGGGCGCTGCGCGCCTGCTGGTCGGTCGGGCTGGCCTTCGTCGGTCCCGGCCCGGCCGGCCTGGCGCTGGTCATCGCCGTCCAGTTCGGCCTGGTCACCTGCATGGGCGTGTTCAATCCGGTGTTCGTCACCCACCGGCTCACCCGGACCCCGGCGGACCGGGTGGCCCGGACCCTGTCCGCCTGGTCGGCGGCCGGCAACGCCACCGTCGCCGCGCTGACCGTGCTGTGGGGCCTGCTGGCCGCCGTGATCGGCCCCCGCCTCGCGATCGGGGCGGCCGGCGTGCTCCTCCTGGCCACCCCGTTGCTGCTGCCTAGAAGGGCGCAGCCCGCTCGATGATCGCCGCGGTGTCCACCCCGGCCGGCAGGGTGCCGAACGTGTGCCCCCAGTCCCCGCCCAGCCGGCTGGCGCAGAACGCGTCGGCGACGGCGGCCGGCGCGTGCCGGACCAGCAGCGAGCCCTGCAGCACGAGCGCCATCCGCTCGACGACGCGGCGCGCGCGTACCTCGAGCTCGCTCTGATCCGCGAGCTGACCGCGCAGCTCCCGCACCGCCTCGTCGAGGCGCCGGTCGGCGCCGCTCGCGGCGGCGGCCTCGGCGAGGAATACCTCCAGGCTGTCCGGCGACCGGTGCAGCGCCCGCAGCACGTCGAGGGCCTGCACGTTGCCGGAGCCCTCCCAGATCGAGTTGAGCGGCGCGTCCCGGTAGAGCCGGGGCAGCCCGGAGTCCTCCACGTAACCGTTGCCGCCCAGGCACTCCAGGGCCTCGCCCACCACGGCCGGCTGCCGCTTGCACACCCAGAACTTGCCGACCGGGATGGCCAGCCGGCGGAACGCCTGCTCGGCCTGGTCGCCGCGGACCGCCCGGTCGACCGAGCCGGCCAGCCGCATCGCCAGGGCGGTCGCCGCCTCGGACTCGATCGCCAGGTCGGCGAGCACGTTGCGCATGGCCGGCTTGCCGATCAGCGGGCCGCCGAACGCGGAGCGGTGCTTCACGTGGTGGATCGCCTGGACCAGGGCGGCGCGCATCCCGGAGGCCGAGCCGGTCACGCAGTCCAGCCGGGTCATCGACACCATCTCGATGATGGTCCGGACGCCCTGACCCTCGGCGCCGACCAGCCAGGCGACGGTGTTGTCGAACTCCGGCTCGCTGGAGGCGTTGCTGCGGTTGCCGAGCTTGTCCTTGAGCCGCTGGATCCGGAACGTGTTGCGGGTGCCGTCCGGCAGGACCCTGGGGACGAGGAAGCAGGACAGGCCGCCCGGGGCCTGGGCGAGGACCAGGAACAGGTCGCACATCGGAGCGCTGGTGAACCACTTGTGGCCGGTCAGGCGATAGGTCCCTGTTTCCGGCGAGAACACGGCCTTCGTCGTGTTGGCGCGGACATCGGAACCACCCTGCTTCTCGGTCATCCCCATGCCGGCGAGCAGCCCGCGCTTCTCCGTCGGCGGGCGCAGGCCGGGGTCATAGGAGCGGCTGGCCAGCAGAGGCTCGAACGACGCCGAGAGAGCGGGATTGTTGCGGAGTGCCGGCACCACCGCGTAGGTCATCGAAATCGGACACCCGTGCCCCGCCTCCGGCTGCGCCCAGACGAAGAACCCCGCCGCCCGAGCCACATGCGCCCCCGGCCGCGGATCAGTCCAGGCGGCCCCGGCCAGCCCCTCGCCGACCGCGACGTCCATCAGCCGATGCCACGAGGGGTGGAAGTCGACCTCGTCGAGGCGGTGACCGTAGCGGTCGACCGGGAGCAGGCGGGGCTCGTACCGGTTCGCCTCGTCGGCCCAGCGCTGGGTCTCCTCGCTGCCCGCGCGCAGGCCGAGCTTGTGCAGGTCGGCGTCGGCCCAGCCGGCGCCCTCACGCCGCACCGCCTCGGTGAGCGCGGCGTCGGCGGCGACGTCGTAGCCGGTCAGGGGCGGCGGCTGGTTGAACACCTCGTGCGTCACGCCCGCACCCTACTGCACGGTAACCGCGAACAGGAGGGGCCCGGAGTGCCTACCGTGGTCTGGTGATCCAGGCGTTCCTCGGATGGTTGCGCGTGCCCGGGCGACTGCCCCTGCTGAGCCTGATCGCGGTGATCCTGCTCGTCACGTTCGTGCCGCTCTGGCTGATCACCATCCGCGCCTTCGACAACCTGGAGCAGCGGGAGAACAGCAGCGAGGCTGAGGAGCTCCGGGTCGCGGTCGACGCGCAGCTGCAACGGCTCAGCGACTTCGGGCTGACCAACTCGATCTGGAGCTCGTCGTACGACGACATCCGGCTCGGCGACCAGCGGAGCTTCGCGACCGACCTGCCGGCCTCGGTGCTCGGCCCGCGGTACGGCATGACCGCGGCGATCGGCACCGACCTGGCCGGCAACGTGCGGGTGGGCGGGGCGATCGACGGGTCGGCGTACGCGCCGCTGCCCGACGCCCTGCGTGACCCGGCGACGCTGCGCGGCCTGTTCGCCCCGGACGGCGTGGCCGGCGCCGGCACCTGCGGGGTGCTCAGCGTGGCCGGCACCCCCACCGAGTTCTGCGGCTTCCCCGCCTACCCGGACGCCGGCAGTCCCGGCCGCCCGTCCGGCGGCCTGCTGGTCTTCCGGGCCCTCGACGCGGCCGCGATCGCCGAGATCACCGGGCAGACCCACGACAACCTGACGATCCGGGCGGCGGCCCGGGACGGCAAACGGCACGCCGACCTGACCGGCTCGTTCGGCACCATGACGGTGACCACCGCGGTGGTCGGCGACCAGGTGGCGGTGGACTGCACGATCACCGGCGTGGACGGCGTGGCGTTCACCCTCGAGGTGCTGGTCGACCGGCCGATCCGGGCGCTGGCCGAGCAGACCCTGCTGCTGATCGGCCTGATCCTGCTGGCCGCCATGGTGATCCTCAAGGTGGCGGCCGGCCGGCTCATCCGGGGCGGGGTGGGCGCCCACGTGCGGCCGCTGCAGAAGGCCGTCGAACGCATCATGAAATCCGGTGACCTGCACCTGCGGGTGCCCCGGGCCGGGCTGTCCGACCTCGACCGGCTCGGCGACTCGATCAACGACATGCTGGGCGCGCTGGAGCGCGACGAGCGCGACCTGGCCGAGACCCACGAGCGGCAGGAGCGGGAGCGGACCGAGCAGCTGGCGGCCCAGGAGCACGACCGGGAGGAGGCGCTGCAGCGGGTGCAGGCCGAGTCGAACCAGATCATCGGCAGCGTGGCCTACCAGCTCAGCGACGCGGTCCGGGAGGTGGACGCGGTGCGCGCCTCGGTGCACGACATCAACGCCGGCGCGGCCACCGCGCACGAGGCGACCGAGCAGATGGCCGAGCACGCCACCCAGGCCGACCGGGCCGCCGAGGCGCTCAGCGTCAGCCTGCCGGCCACCAGCGAGATGGTGAAGATGATCGCGTCGATCGCGGGGGAGACCCGGATGCTGGCGCTGAACGCGACGATCGAGGCGGCCCGGGCCGGCGAGGCCGGGCTCGGCTTCGCGGTGGTCGCCGACGAGGTGCGCAAACTCGCCGACAACACCGCGGAGAGCACCGAGCGGATCACCGCCACGCTCGGCGCGCTGACCGCGTCGGCCACCGACGTGTCCCGGGCGGTGGCCACCATGACCGACACCATCGGCAGCGTGCGGTCGGCGATCGAGCAGGTCCGCGCGGTCGCCGACGGCCAGCAGCACAGCATCAGCGGCCTGGTGAACCAGGTGCAGAACGCGATCGGCCAGATCGAGAACCTGGGCGACCGCAAGGAGACCGCGGCGGAGCTCTTCTAGGCGTCCGGTCCGCTTCGGCTCGCGCTCAGTCCCTTTACGGTACGGCCGGAGCGCCCGTGGTCAGCAGACCGTCGGCTTGGCGTGGCCGGCGCACGGCTCGTTGCCGATCGCGTCGTTGACCCGCTCGCTGATCTGGCGCAGCTGCTTGTACTGCGTCGGGGTGAGCGCGTCGATCAGCAGCCGGCGCACCCCGGCGACGTGCCCGGGGGCGGTGGCCACCACCTTGTCCCAGCCGGCGTCGGTGAGCACGGCCAGGGTGTAGCGCCCGTCGGTCGGGTCGGGCTCCCGGTAGAGCCAGCCCTTGGACTCCAGCCGGCGGGCGGTGTGCGAGAGCCGGGACAGCGAGCAGGCGCTGAACTCGGCCAGGTCGCTCATCCGGCGGCGGCGGTCCGGCTGCATGGAGAGGCCGGCGAGCACTTGGTACTCGAAGAAGGACAGGCCGGAGTTGTGCTGGAGGTCGGCGTCGAGGGCGGCCGGCAGCCGGGTGATCATCTTGATCATGGCCAGCCAGGTGGCGGTCTCCTCTTTGTCGAGCCAGCGCGGCTCCTCAGCCTCTCGCTGCTCGGTCGTCATGGCGACAACCTTAGCTTGAATCCTCAACCCCGCCGGTGATCCTCACGACTTGAATCATCAACCGACACGACTTGACGGTTCAACTCATCTCGGCCTACCTTGAGTTGACGGTTCAAGTCGCGAAGCAACAGGAGCAGCACCGATGAGCATTCTTCGTATCGACGCCAGCATCCAGGGCCCGCACTCCGCGAGCAGCGCGCTCGCCGACATCGCCGAGGCTGCCTGGCTCGAGACCGCGCCGGACACCAAGTTCGTCCGCCGGCACATCGGCAACCAGCCGCTGCCCTCGGACGCCTGGCAGCACGCGGTCCAGGCCAGCTGGCTCCCCGAGGCCGACCGCACGGACGCGCAGAGCCGGGCCCTCGCGCTGGCCAACGAGCTGGCCGCCGAGCTGCGTGACTCGGACGGCGCGATCCTCGCCCTGCCGTTCTACAACTACGGCGTCTCGCAGCACGTCAAGATCTGGTTCGACCTGGCCATGGCCGGCGGCAGCCAGGGGGAGAAGCTGCTCGACGGCAAGCCGGTCATCCTGGTCACCACCCGCGGTGGCGCCTACGGCCCGGGCACCCCGCGCGACGGCTGGGACCACAACACCGCCTACCTGCGTCGCGTCGTCGCCGACATCTGGGGCGCCGACCTGACCCTGATCGAGCGGGAGTTCACCCTGGTCGGGGTGAACCCGGCGCTCGACCCGTTCAAGGAGACCGCGGCCGCGATGCAGGAGGCCGCGCACACCGCGGCCGCCGAGGCCGGCCGGGCCCTCGCCGCTCGCTGATCCCGCCGCCAGTTCGTCCCCGTCGCGCTTCGCGGCGGGGACGCTGGGTATATGCGGCGCATGTGGAAGGGGCGGGAGATCTCCCTCGGGGTGCGGACCACCGAGGCGGCCGGGGCGGCGATCGGGCTGCTGGTGCCGTTCGGGGTGATCGCGGCACTGGTCCTCGGGAAGTCCGGCGAGCTGCGGGAGCTCGACAACGACGTGACCGACGCGCTGCACGTCTACGCGGTCGGGCATCCCGGCTGGGTGGAGGCGATGGACTGGTGGAGTCTCGTCTTCCACCCGAACACCTGGCGGCTGGCCGCGCTGGTGCTGGCGATCTGGCTGGCCCGGCGGAACGAGGTGGTGCTCGCCTGGTGGGTGGCGGCGACGATGGCCGCCGGGGGTGCGCTCGGTGGCGTACTCAAACTGCTCTTCGGCCGTCATCGGCCGGACCTGCTCGATCCGGTGGCCCGTGCCACCGGCTTCTCCTTCCCCTCCGGGCATGCGCTCAACGCGGCCCTCGGCGCGGCCGTCTTCCTGCTGGTCCTGCTGCCGCGCGTGCGCGGGCGCGGCGGGCGGCTGGCGCTGTGCGCGGCCGGCGTGCTGCTCCCGGTGATGACCGCCTACAGCCGGGTGGCGCTCGGGGTGCACTGGACCAGTGACGTGGTGGCCGGGCTGCTGCTCGGGGTGGCGGTCCCGGCGGTCACCGTCGCGGTGTTCCAGGGCCGGCGTGTGCGGGAGCGCGCGATCGGGTAGAAGGGCGCCGTGTCCACATTCGTTGTTCAGGCGTTCAAACGAGTGATACTGCCGGTCGCGGCGATCCTGCTGCTGCTGATCGGGATGGGGCTGCTGCTCACCCACGTGCTCGAGCACACCTGGCCGTTCACTGTGGAGGACGGGGTGAACCGGGCGTTCGAGGACGCGCGCACCCCGGACCGTACCGAGGTCTCCGGATTCTTCAGCGCGGTGGGGAACACCTCGTCGATCATCGCGGTGACCGCGGTCCTCGCCCTGATCCTGCGGCTCACCCTGCACCGCTGGCGCGAGGCGATCTTCCTGTGCCTCGCGGTGACCGCGCAGGCCGTGGTCTTCTTCTTCACCACCCTGGCGATCGACCGGCCGCGGCCGGACGTGCACCGGCTCGACCCGTCGCCGCCGACGTCCAGCTTCCCGTCAGGGCACACCTCGGCGGCGTTCGCGCTCTACGTCGGACTGGCGATCGTCTTCGCCGTGCTGGCCCGGCCGGCCTGGCTCAAAGCGCTCTGCTGGGGGCTCGTGCTGGTGCCGCTCGCGGTGGCCACCGCCCGGATGTACCGGGGCATGCACCACCCGAGCGACGTGCTGTCGTCCTTTGTGAACGCCTCGCTGTGCCTGTTCGTGATGGCCCGCGGCGTTCTGGACCCCCACGTGCCGTGGAAGATCACTAAAGTGGGTTCATGGTCCCCTTCGACTTCCCCGGCGAGCCGACGCCGAACGGGTACAGCAACGTCGTGACCATCCACGAGGGCAGCCGCCTGATCTGGACCTCCGGTCAGGTGGCCGCCGGGCCGGACGGCGCCGTGCCGGACGGCTGGGAGGCGCAGACCCGCCAGGTGTTCCGCAACCTGGGGGCCGCGCTCGCCCAGGCCGGCGCGGCCTGGGCGGACGTGGTGAAACTGACCTTCTACGTGGTGGACACCGACGAGCTGCCGGTGGTCCGGGCGGTGCGGGACGAGTTCGTGAACGTCGCCGCCCCGCCGACCAGCACCCTGATCCGGGTGGCCGGTCTGTTCCGCCCGGAGTTCCTCATCGAGGTCGAAGCGGTCGCCGCGATCTAGGGTCTGTCCTGCCGGTCACGCCTCGCCCTCGCTTGATCGGCAGGACAGACCCTAGCCGTAGGGCAGCTGGGTCGCGTTGAGCTGCTCCCACGCGGCTCGCAGCTCGGCGACCAGCGCGGGCTGCCTGGCGGCCAGGTTGGCCTGCTCGCGCGGGTCGGCCTCCAGGTCGTAGAGCAGGTCCGCACCGGTCGCGGTGGACCGCAGGTACTTCCACTTGCCGCGGCGCAGCGCGCGGGACGCCCGGGTCCGCCAGAACAGGTCGTGCTCCGGGGCGTCCGCGCCGCGCAGCAGGTAACCGGCGAGGCTGGTGCCGTCCAGCGGGTACGCCGGGTCCGGCGCGACGCCGGCGATCTCCAGCAGCGTCGCGGTCCAGTCCGGCGTGATCACCGGCTGGTGGCTGACCTGGTGCCCGCGGATCCGGGCCGGCCAGCGGACGATCGTCGGCACCCGGATGCCGCCCTCGTTCAGGCCGGCCTTGTTGCCGGTGAGCGGCCACTGGTACGAGAACCGCTCGCCGCCGTTGTCGCTGGCGAAGACCACCAGGGTGTTCTCCTCCTGGCCGGTCTGGCGCAGCGCGGTGAGCACCTGGCCGATCCGGGTGTCCAGGTTCTCCACCATCTTCCGGTAGGTGTCCAGCGACCCGCCGTCATTGTGGAAGATCGCCTGCAGGTTGCCGGCCTTGATCTTCGCGGTGATCTCGGCGCTGACCGCGCGGTCGCCGGGCGCCTCCCACGGCCAGTGCGGGCTGGTGAAGTTCAGGTTCAGCAGCCACGGCGCGGTGTGCTCACGCCGGACGAACGCCTCGGCCCGCTCGGCCAGGATGTCGGTGTAGTAGCGGTCGTCCTGGACCGGGGTCTCGCCCTCGTACAGGTCGTACTGCCCGGTGTGGCTGTACTTCGAGTAGTAGTCGAGGCCGCCCGAATAGTTGCCGTAGAACTCGTCCCAGCCCGACTTCAACGGGCCGAAGTGCGGCAGGAAGCCGCCGTGCCACTTGCCGATCAGGGCGGTCGCGTAACCGGACTTCTTCAGCAGCGAGGCGAGCGTCGGATGGCCGGCCGGGATGCCGTCGGTGGCGTTGGCCGCGCCGATCGGCTCCGGCAGGCCGCCCGGGATCCGGCCCGGGTACCGGCCGGTGTAGAGCGAGACCCGGGTCGGCGAGCAGACCGCGCCGGCCGAGTAGGCCTGGGTGAACCGGACCCCGGCGCGGGCCAGACGGTCCAGGTGCGGAGTCTTGATGTCGACCGCGCCGTAACTGCTCAGGTCGGCCCAGCCGAGGTCGTCGGCCAGGATGAACAGGATGTTCGGGCGCTTCGCCGGCTTCCCGTGCCCGGCCGGCGCGGCCTGGAACGGGCGCTCGGCGGCCTCCGCCTCGGCCGGCAGCGTGGTCGCGGCGGCGGCGCCGGCCAGGGCGCCGAAGACGCCGCGCCGGGTGGTGCCACGGTTCGTCACATCATCTCCTATGGATCCGTCGGTGCCGCGCCGACATTACCTATAGGAAAGATGGGTTCACAGGGTTGTCTCACGTGCTGGGGGCACTGTGGTGATCATCGCGATGAGGCCGAGGAGGAGCAGCGCGGCCCAGGCGGCGAGGGCGGCACGGTGCGGGTCGATCTCGGCGTTCCATGGGTCCCAGGGTGTCGCCGGGGCGTTCCTCGACGCTGCGACCTCGACGTCACTCGAAGTGCCGACCTCGGCGTCGCTCCATGCGCCGATCTCGGCGTCACTCCACGCGCCGGACTCGGGGTCGCTCCACGCGCCGAACTCGGCGGCGCCTGTCGCTCCGCCCACGGCGTAGCCGCAAGCGACATGGATGGAACAGGGCGAGTAGTCGGGGAGGGCTGTCGTCGCCGTCCCGAGGTAGAGAGTCGTGCTGGACGGCTCGTAGATTTCGCGGATCGCGACAGGATGGACACGTTCGTTGAGCGCCGGGTTGCCGGCGGTGGCGCCCAGCGCGCCGACCAGCAAGCCGGCCAGTGGCAGCAGGCCCAGAGTGGCAGGCCTGGTTGCCCGGGTGCCGGTCAACGCCGCCAGCGCGGTGAGGATGAGGGCGAGTGCGATCGGCATCAGGGCCCACAGCCGGAGGGTGGTCAGCGTCGCGGTGCCGGGAGGCCGGCCCAGGCCCGCCAGCCACCAGGTCGTCGTCAGCACGGCCGCTGCGAAGGCGATCGCTGGGATCAGGAGCCGCTTGCGCCGCCGGAGCCGGACGTGTGGCTGGGGCTGCTCGGATGGTGGTCGGGGCTGCGGGTCGTGTCGCTCGGATGCCGGGCCGGGGTGCTGCGCCGCACCCAGCAGCAAGCCGCCGGCCAGGAAGAGGCCGCCGGCCGCCAGTGCCCACTGGTTGAGCAGGGCGATCAAGCCGTCGCCGGCGAGGGTGGCGGTCGGCCATCCGGCGCCGCCGGGGTCCGCGTCGGTCAGCGCCGCGGACAGGGTGAGCAGGAACAACCCCGCGATGGTCCAGCGACGCGGCCCGGTCCAGGTCGCATGCCGGATGGCGTACGCCGTGAGCGCCGCCATGGTGAGCGTCCCGCAGTAGGGGAACGGCGGCCGCCCCCACGCCGCCAGCCCGAGGATCAGCGACCCGGCGAGGATCACGGTTCCGCGGGCCCACATGGTCGTCTGCATCCCCGGCATTCTGCCCAATTCGGGCCTATCACCTGCACCCGCGATCCGGTGGAATCCACTGGCCGGACCGGTGAGTCACGCCGGGCGTTCCGGCGCGGGGACGGGTGGGAACGGCTCGGTCACGTAGTCGCGCCCGGCACTCGGCGAACTTTACGAGGCCCCGTGGTCGCGGCGCTCCAGGAAGTCGTAGACGTCCCGGTTGTCGACGCCCGGGAAGGTGCCCGGCGGCAGCGCTGCCAGCAGGTGCGAGTGCACCCGGGCGCTCGGCCACGCGTTGCCGGCCCAGTTCTCCACCAGCTGCGCCGGCGGGCGGCGGCAGCAGTCCGGATCGGGGCAGGTCGAGACGGTACGCCCGGACACGTCCCCGCCCCGGAACCAGCGCGCGTGCTCGTACGGGGTCCCGACGGTCACCGAGAACTCCCCGGACCGGGTCGACTCCACGTGCACCGTGCACCAGTACGTCCCGGCCGTGGTGTCGGTGAACTGGTAGAACGACGAGTACGGGTCCTCCGCCTCGAACACCGTCCGGGACGCCCACTTGCGGCAGACCGGCTGCCCCTCGATCGCCCCGGTCACGTCGGACGGGAAGCGCACGTTGTCGTTCTCGTACGCCTTGTAGACGATCCCGCTCTCGTGCACCCGGGCGAAGTGCACCGGGATCCCGAAGTGATGGGTCGCCAGGTTGGTGAACCGGTGCGCCGCGGTCTCGTAGGACACCCCGAACGCGTCCCGGAAGTCGTCGATCGCCAGGGCCCGGTCGGCTTTCGCCTCGGACAGGAAGTCGACCGCGAACTTCTCCGGCATCAGCAGCGCCGCCGCGAAGTAGTTGACCTCGACCCGCTGGCGCAGGAAGTCGCCGTAGTCGGCCGGGTCGTTGTGCCCGAGGACGAAGTGCCCGAGCGTCTGCAGCACCACGCCCCGCGGGTCGTGGCCCTTCCCGCTGGCCACCTGCGGGAGATAAATTCGGCGATTCTTCAGGTCGGTCACCGACCGCGTCGAGCTGGGCAGGTCGTTCACGTAGTGCAGGGTGAACCCGACCTGCGCCGCCACGTCCAGGATGCCGCGCTGCGAGAGCGGGCCGGTGGTGTGCCGTACCGAAAGCAGGATCTTGTTGGCCGCGGCCTCGATCTCGGCGAAGTAGTTGTTGCGTTTGCGCATGTCAGCGCGCAGCTGCGCGTTGGCGCGACGGGCCACCTCCGGGGTGGCGCTCTGCTCGGTGAGCAGCCGGTTGAGTTCGCGGTGTAGCCCGATCAGCGACTCCAGGGCGTCCGGCGGGAGCCTGCGGCCACCTTTCACCACGGGCAGGCCCAGAGCAGAATATGCCGGGTTCTTCTGAAAGTGCGCGAGCTCGATCTCCAGCCCGGCGCGCCGGCTGGGCGCCTCGGCCCGCAGCAGGTCCTGCATGGGCACGCCGAGCGCCGCCGCGATGCCCTGCAGCACGGAGAGCTTGGGCTCCCGTTTCCCGTTCTCGATCAGCGACAGCTGCGAGGGGGCCCGGCCGACCGCCGCGCTGAGCTGGTCCAGCGTCATGCCTTTCGAGCGGCGCAAATGCCGCAAGCGCTGTCCGAGCGTCACGAGATCGACAGAGTCTGAAGATGAAGCGGTCACGTGTTTCAACTTATCAGAAATTTTTCACTTCTTCTCTTACGGAAGGCCTTTTAAGGGGCTGGTGGGATCCCTGAGAGTGAAGTTCTTCCACGAGGAAGAACGCGACAGGGTACGAAAGGGAATTTTCGATGACTGAGCTTGCCGAAAACCGGGGCGGTACCGCAGAGGACCTCACTCAGGCCTGGGCCAGCGACCCGCGATGGGCCGGCGTCAAGCGCGACTACACCGCGCAGGACGTCGTGCGTCTGCGGGGCACCCTGCAGGAGCGTCACACCCTGGCCGAGCGGGGCGCCGCGAAGCTCTGGGAACTGCTGCACACCGAGGACTACATCAACGCGCTCGGCGCGCTGACCGGCGGCCAGGCGACCCAGATGGTGCGCGCCGGCCTCAAGGCGATCTACCTCTCCGGCTGGCAGGTCGCGGCGGACGCGAACCTCTCCGGCCACACCTACCCGGACCAGTCGCTCTACCCGGCGAACTCGGTTCCCGCGGTGGTCCGGCGGATCAACAACGCGCTGCTGCGCGCCGACCAGATCGACACCTCGAACGGCAAGTACGAGCGCGACTGGTTCGCCCCGATCGTCGCCGACGCGGAGGCCGGCTTCGGTGGCCCGCTCAACGCGTTCGAGCTGATGAAGGGCATGATCGCGGCCGGCGCGGCGGGCGTGCACTGGGAGGACCAGCTGGCCTCCGAGAAGAAGTGCGGCCACCTGGGCGGCAAGGTGCTGATCCCGACCCAGCAGCACTGCCGCACCCTGAACGCGGCCCGCCTGGCGGCCGACGTGGCCGGCGTCCCGACCCTGGTGATCGCCCGGACCGACGCCCTCGCGGCGGACCTGCTGACCTCCGACGTGGACGACCGCGACAAGCCGTTCGTGACCGGCGAGCGCACCGCCGAGGGCTTCTACCGGGTCACCCCGGGCGACGACGCGGCCATCGCCCGCGGCATCGCCTACGCCGACTACGCCGACATGCTGTGGGTCGAGACCGGCAAGCCGGACCTCGAGTTCGCCCGCAAGTTCGCCGAGGCGGTGCACGCCAAGCACCCGGGCAAGCTGCTCTCCTACAACTGCTCGCCGTCGTTCAACTGGAAGAAGAACCTGGACGACAGCACCATCGCCCGCTTCCAGAAGGAGCTCGGCGCGATGGGCTACAAGTTCCAGTTCGTCACCCTGGCCGGCTTCCACGCCCTCAACCACTCGATGTTCGAGCTCGCCAAGGGCTACGCCGAGACCGGCATGAGCGCGTACGTGAAGCTGCAGGAGGCGGAGTTCGCGGCCGAGGCCGACGGCTACACCGCCACCAAGCACCAGGCCGAGGTCGGCACCGGTTACTTCGACGCCGTCTCCACCGCCCTCAACCCCGAGTCGTCCACCACCGCCCTGTCCGGTTCCACCGAGGCCGAGCAGTTCTGAGTCAGTAGAAAGATGGGCAGGGAGATCTGATCATGGGTGCCGAAGAGATCACCATCACCGGAACCACCGCAGACCGATACTCCGAGATTCTGACCCCCGAAGCCATCGAGTTCGTGGTGGCGCTGGACCGGGAATTCGGCGCACGCCGGGTGCAGCTGCTGGAGCGCCGCCGGCGCCGCCGGGCCACCCGCACCACCGACCTGGACTTCCTGCCCTCCACCCAGCACGTGCGGGACGACGCGTCGTGGCAGGTCGCGGCCCCGGCCGCCGACCTGCTCGACCGGCGCGTCGAGATCACCGGCCCGCCCGAGCGCAAGATGACCATCAACGCGCTCAACTCCGGCGCCAAGGTCTGGATGGCCGACTTCGAGGACGCGACGTCCCCCACCTGGGAGAACGTCGTCCTCGGCCAGATCAACCTGAAGGACGCGCTGGACGGCACCCTCGACTGGACGGCCGCCGACGGCCGCCGGTACGAGGTCGGCGACCAGATGCCCACCATCATGGTCCGCCCCCGCGGCTGGCACCTGCCCGAGTGCCACCTGCGGATCGGCGGCCGGGCGGTCTCCGCCTCGCTGTTCGACTTCGGCCTGTACCTGTTCCACTGCGGGCAGAAGCAGATCGACCGGGGCTCCGGGCCGTACTTCTACCTGCCGAAGCTGGAGTCGCACCTGGAGGCCCGCCTCTGGAACGACGTCTTCGTCTTCGCCCAGGAGTGGCTCGGCATCCCGCGCGGCACGATCCGGGCCACGGTCCTGATCGAGACGATCAACGCGGCGTTCGAGATGGACGAGATCCTCTACGAGCTGCGTGAGCACTCGGCCGGCCTGAACGCCGGCCGCTGGGACTACCTGTTCAGCATGATCAAGAACCGGCCGGACGTGGTCCTGCCCGAGCGGTCCCAGGTCACCATGACCGCGCCGTTCATGCGGGCCTACACCGAGCTGCTGGTCAAGACCTGTCACCGCCGCGGCGCGCACGCGATCGGCGGGATGGCCGCGGTCGTGCCCAGCCGCGACCCGGTCGCCGCGAAGCGCGCGCTCAACCAGGTGCGCCAGGACAAGCGGCGCGAGGTCGGCGACGGCTTCGACGGTTCCTGGGTGGCCCACCCGGGCCTGGTCGAGACCTGCCGCGAGGTGTTCGACCAGTGGCTCGGCGACGAGCCGCACCAGATCGTGCGCAAGCGGGACGACGTGCGGGTCGGCGCCGCCGAGCTGCTCGACGTCAAGGCCAGCGGGGTGTCGGTGAGCGAGGTGGCGCTGCGCAACAACGTCAGCGTCTCGCTCCGCTACATCGCCTCCTGGCTGGGTGGGCGCGGCGCCGTCGCGCTCGGCGGCCTCATGGAGGACGCCGCCACCGCCGAGATCTGCCGCGCTCAGCTGTGGCAGTGGATCTCGTCGGGCACGCCCACCGACTACGGCGTGCCGGTCACGGCCGCCCTGGTCACCCGGATGTTGCGCGAGGAACTCGACGTGCTCAGCGAGACCGGTGCACTGGACGAGGAAGCGGCCCGGCTCTTCGGCCAGGCCCGGACGCTCCTGACGGTCCTGCTGACCGAGCGGACGTGCCCGGAGTTCTTGACCCTGCCGGCATACCTACGGCACCTGTCGGCCGGGTCCGCATCTCCGGTCGTCGCTCAGGCTCCTGTCGCGGCCTGATCGACGAGGCGAAGCGGGGCAGCCCTCCGACCTGCCCCGCTTCGCCGCAAACCCTTCCAGCGCCACGAACCAGGCGTAGCGGGACAGCCCTCCGACCTGCCCCGCTACGCCGGCAATCCCGCGGGAACCCTTTTCACTCCCGCCGAGCCGGCACCTCCCCGAGGTGCCGGCTCGCTTGCCGTCCACCGCTATCCGCGGTCCTGCCAGGTGCAGAGGCACACCTTGTTGCCCTCGGGGTCGGCGAGCACCCAGAAGCTCGGCGCCGCCGCATCGCTGACCAGCGTCCCGCCGGCCGCGACCGCCGCGTCGATCCGCGGCTGCACCTCACTCGGATCCACCCAGAGATCCGGGTGCCACCGCTGCCGCGGCTCCTCACTCCCGGACCGCTGGAACCACACCAACGGCAACTGCCCGTCCGGGTCCCGGACGTCCTCCCCGTCCGTGTCATCCCCGCCGGCCGCCGCGGCGGCCCGGCCACCGGAACCCCACGCGAGCACCGCCGCCCAGAACGGCCGCACCCGCCCGGCGTCCGGCGTGTCCAGCGCCAGCTCCAGCCGAACCAGCCCGTCCCGTTCCGGCGTCACCCCGGCCTTCTCGGCAAGCTCCGAGATCTCCTGCGCCAGCCGCAGATCCCGCCCGGTCACCGCCCCCACGTCATGGCTGCTGGTCCGCACGTCCACATACCCGTACCGAAGATCGAGGTCCGGATGATGGTCCATCCGCTCCGCCACCGCCCCGATCGCGTTCACCAGCTCCAGCCCCTTGGCGAACCCCCCGGTCCGCAGCCGGGTCTGCAACCCGCCGAGCAGCAGCACCCACCCCTGCGGCGCGCGCTCGGCAATCTCCCGCCCAGTCAGCTTCGTCATCCCCACATCCTGTCCCGCGCACCGCCCTGCAAGGGGCCCGGCGCGCTTCCGATCGCCCCATCACGTCCTACGATCTTCGCCTGGTCAGGGCATGATGTCCTGTTGCCGACAGAGCCCGAGGTCGGGATTCCCGGGTTGAACCCCAGCCGCCTGACGCGGGTACTACTCAACGACGGGCGCCAATGGCATCGCCGGCCGGGGAGGTTGCCGGATGCCAGGACATCGGCGGCCGCTCGAATCCGCCGGAGGAAGTGTGGAAACTTCAGAAGAGTCAACGATCAGGATGCAGCGGTTGGTCGGCAAAGTGGCTTTCCTGCTCGCTTTCGTCTACCTGATGCTCTTGATCAGCGGCGCGGCGAGGTTGGCGCGCGGCATCGGGACGAACCCCATCACCTGGGGCCTCTTGCTGGTGCCGGCAGCCGCGTTCGTCCTGGCCGCGGCGGAGGGAGTCAAACTCCACCGGACGTCCGATCCGGAAAGACTGAGCGCGCTCTGGCGGCGCTGTGCGATCTACAGCGTGATCGCGTTTGTTCTTCTGGTGGCCATGGCCTACTCGGTCATCGAGGTCAACGGGTCATGAAACTCGATGTCGACCCTCGGCTGATGAGGATCTACGCGACCCACCTGAGGGGACTCCAGCAGGCTACGCAGAAGGCCAGGGCCTACGTCCATCAGTACGGTTCGCTGAGCGTCCACGAGCAGGGTCTGATCGGGAAGTTCGCCGGATACCACGACACCTACGTGGCTGACCTGAACGCGATGCTCGACAAGCTTTCCACCCTTCTCGGATCATCCGGCGGCGCACTGGAGCAGTCAGCCTCGGCCTACGAGAACACCGACATGGTCTCGGCAGCTCAGGTTGACGCGCTGCTTCCGCAGGTCCCCCGATCCAGTCCTTCCCGCGATTAGCAGTCACTGAACGGAAAGAGCCCGTGGACGACGACAACGATCAGGCGTTGACCGTACCCGGATGGGAAGACCCCACTGACCACCTTGCCGTACCCGGCGACCCGGACGAATCCATCAGCAACGGCTTCGTCAATCCCCTCGACCTCTTCAACGCCGTCAGTCCGTCCGCCTGGCTGAACGAGGCGATCGAGGGCATCACCGGGGTCGACGTCTTCGGGTGGTTCACCGAGTGGCTCGCCGGTGACTGGGAGGGCATCTGGAAGTTCGGCGACGCCATGGCCAACCTCGCTCGATGCGTGCAACAGGTGGGAATCGACATCCAGGCGGGGATGAACCAGCTCGATCAGTCGTGGAACGGCAACGCCGGCGATGCCGCGTACGCGTACTTCTCCGACCTTGCCGCCAGGACGAGTGGTCAGCAGACCGCCATCGCTCCCGGTGGCGATGCCTACCACAAGGCGGCGACTGGGGCCTGGCAGGTTTCCAACCAGCTCGGGAACATCTTGCAGGCGCTCGCGGACAGCGCTGTTCTGTGGTGTCTCACCGTCGGGGCGAGCGGCGCTCTCTACGGAACGGGAGTGGGCGCCGTGGTCGGTACCGCGGGTGTGGGTGCGGCCGCCCTGATCACGCTGCAGATGCTCTCGCTCATCAACAAGGCCTCCACGATCATCAACACCGCCGGCACGGTGATCCTCGGGCTCATCGGGGAGGGCATGTCGCTCGCCTACCAGGGCGGCGACCTGTCGAGCCGGCCACTGCCCCACGCCCCCTACGTGTCACCGGCGGTCTGAGCATCATGGATGCGGGGCTGGAGCGCGACATAGAGGTGACGGCTGGTTCGCCGAAGGTGGCCCGGGCAGTCAAGGACGGTCTGGAGCGACTCAGCGACGGCAGCGGCGGCCCCGAGTTGCAGGAGATCGCACGCGATCTGCTGGACGGCCGGATCACGCTGGGCGACCTGACCCGGACCCGGGCCTATTCCGTCGTGCTGATGGACCAGCTGCGGCGGTACAGGGAGTGGCAAGCGAATCTGTCCGCTGCGGAACGAGCGCGGCTCGAAGGGGAGATCCGGGAGATGTATGGTCCCTCGGCGGTCGATGGCCTGGAGCATCTCCGAGGGAACCACTGAGCACGGCTTCCTCAGCTGCGGGAAGATGGAACAACTCGATCTCGCTCGGTCGCCGGATCGCCGGGGGGACGGCAGCTGAGCCGGCGCCGGGCCGTGGTGGGTCCGGCGCCGGTCGGCGTTGGCGGGAGCGGGGACTAGCGGCGCGGGCGGAACTCGTGGGCGAGGACGTACCGGGCGGTGGCCTTGCCGATCTTGACGCCTTCCACGTCGGCGGCTCGGAAGTGGACGCCGCCCCAGATGCGGGCCTCGACGACCTCGGCCAGGGCGGCCGAGAAGCTCGGGAACGCGCGGGTGGTGCCCGAGTCGGCGCTGTAGGCGCTCATCGGGATGTCGTCGCGGCCGAAGAAGCGCTGCCAGGTGACGGTGAGCGCGGAGAACGAGCAGGTGTGCCCGGAGGTGTAGTCCGGGAACGGCGGCGTGACCAGCAGCGGCATCCAGGCCGGGTCGCCGGTGGTGGCCGGGTTGCCGTCGTTGTCGGCCTGCTGGACGGCGGTGACCGGGCGCCAGAAGTTCCAGTACTTCTTCTCGTTGTAGCAGGCGATCAGCGCGTCCACGTTGGTGATGTCGATCATCGCGAACATCCGGGCGGTCTGCAGCGTGCTCAGGTGCTGCGTCTCGGCGAGCTGGCGTTTCATCGCCCACTCGGTGAGCCGGCGGTCGTGCCACCAGATCGCCGACTGGGTCTGGTCGGCGGTGCGGACCGTGCTGGTGGCCCCGCCGATCGCCTGCACCTCGTTCAGGTCCTTCGCATAGTCCGCGCTGGTCAGCGCGGGCGGGCCGGCGGTGCGGAACATCGCGGCGTCCGGGATGACGAACGGGCGCAGGTCGGCGAACCAGGCGCCGTCCTGCACGTTGCTCGGCGGGGTGGGCCGCCACTGGCCGGGCGCGGTGCTGACGTTCCAGGTGTCGGGGTCGAAGGCGCCGTCGCCGGCCCGGGCCGCGATCATCGCGGCGGCGGCCCGGTGGCCCACCTCGACGCCGCCGCGCTCGGCCCAGCCGTCCGGGATCGCGGCGAGGGCGGTGTCGTACTGCGCCCGCACGGTGGCGGCCTGCTCCGGGAAGAGGGAGAGCAGCACGTCGGACGCGGCGGCGGCCACCGCGGCGTCGGCCGAGTAGCCGTGCCGGGCCTTCGGCGCGGTCAGGTAGGGCTGGTAGGGGGTGCCGGCGATCGCGTTCACGGCGTCGTAGACCGCGCCCTGCACCATCGCGAAGCTGCGGGCCGCAGTGGCCGGCGACTGCTTCGCCACCTCGTAGATCTCGTTCTGCGCGTTGAGGTTCCAGACCACCACGGCGTTCGGCCCGCGCGGCGTGGCCTGCGCCGCCGCCGGCACGAAAGCGGTGGTCAGGGCCAGGGTCACGGTTGCGGTCAGAGCGGGCAGGCGACGGTACGCCATCAGGTTCCCCCGAGAGGTCGCAAGGTGTCGATATTGATGACCACCACCTTGGCGGCCCGCCACCGTCCACACAAGACCTGTCCGGCAGGGCTAAAACATCCGGAAGATCCCCTGCCCTAAAGATTCCTTAACAGTGTTTACTGTTAAGAACACTTCATTTACTTTGGTGAACACGTCGTCCCTCATCTCTCACCAAGGAGCCCCTGATGAGACGTCGATTCACCCTGCCCGCGCTGACCGTTGCGGCGGTCACCGGGTCGTTGTTCGTGGCCGTTTCCCCGGCGTCCGCGCACGGCTACATCTCGTCCCCGCCCAGCCGTCAGGCCAACTGCGCCAGCGGCGCGGTCTCCGGCTGCGGCGACATCGTTTACGAACCGCAGAGCGTGGAGGCCCCGAAGGGGTCGACACAGTGCAACGGAGGCGGCAGCCGTTTCACGGTGCTCAACGACAACAGCAAGAGCTGGCCGGCCGCCACGGTCGGTCAGAACGTCACCTTCAACTGGGTTCTCACCGCGCGGCACTCGACCGCCACCTGGGAATACTTCATCGGCAACACGTTGCTGGCGTCGTTCAACGACGGCGGCGCGCAGCCGGGCGCGACCAAGTCGCACACGGTGAACATGAAGGGCTTCACCGGCCGGCAGACCGTGCTGGCCCGGTGGAACATCTCGGACACGGTCAACGCGTTCTACTCCTGCGTGGACCTGAACATCGGCGGTGGCGGCGGGTCGACACCCACCCCGACGCCGACCGCGACCAGCTCGCCCACACCGACGCCGACGCCGACGGCGACCACCCCGACCCCGACGCCGACCTCGGGCACCACGACCTGGGCGGCGGGGACGGCCTACAAGGTGGGCGACAAGGTGACCTACGCCGGCAAGTCCTACCAGTGCCGGCAGCCGCACACCGCCCTCAACGGCTGGGAGCCGCCCAACGTCCCGGCCCTGTGGACCGCGCTGTAAACCATGTTCTCGCTGATGGAACCGAGCGGCCCGGTCACCCGGGCCGCCTCGGCCCCCGCCGCGTCCCCGCCCCGCCCGGTGATCCGTGCCGCCTCCTCGGTCCGGGCCCATGCTGCGGTCCGGGCCCGCCTCTCGGTCCGGGCCCGCTTCCTGGCCGGCGTGCTTCTTCCGGTACGGCCGGAGCGCGCCCTGGCAGCGGTTCTGTTGTCCGCGGTCGCTCTCCTCCCGGTCGGTTGCGCCGATTCGCCCGCCGGTTCGCCGCCCGCCGCGACAACCGCCCCGCCCACCGCCTCCGAAGCGGTCAACGACGTCGACGTGATGTTCCTGCAGATGGGGCTGGCCCAACTCGCCGAAGGGGAGAAGGTCGCCGCCCTCGCCGAACAGCGCGCCGGCAACGCAGCGATCCGAGCGCTCGCCGCCGAGTTACGAGCGCAGTGGAAGACCGAGAGCGGCACCATGGAACGTTGGCTGCTCGGCTGGTCAAAACCGGTCACCGCCGACCCGTCAGCCGGCGCCCACGCCGGTCACGGTGAGCTGCACGCCCTCCGCCCCGCAGATCTCGCCGAGCTGACCGCCGCCCAGGGCGCCGACTTCGACCGGATGGCCGTGAGCCTGCTCCTCGGCAACCTCCACAACGGCATGGAGACCCTGCGTCTGGAAGCGTCGTCCGGCGCCTACCCACCAGCCCGCGACCTGGCCGCCGAGATGACCACCCGCCGCCAGTCCCACATCCAGCAACTCCTCAAACTTGCCGCCTGACCCACCCCGCTCCGGCGAGGAGCGCGGCGCTCCGGACCGCGGCCGGTGGCCCGGTCCCGGTCCCGGCTGGTCCCGATGGGTGTTTCGGGGCCGGTGAGGGACCCGTGGGAGCCAGCCGGTGTCGTGGGTCGCGTGGCGGTCCGGGGCAGCGCGGGCAGGGCGGCGCCCGGGACCGGCGGGGTCAAGCGCACGGTGGGGCGGCGGCCAGGAGGGTGCTGAGCTGGGCCTTGGTCCACTGGTGGGTGCCGAGCTGGTTGACGATGCGGAGCTCGTCGGCTTGGGCTCGGCCGTTCGCGCACCAGTCGGCCAGCACGGTGGGCCGGGCGGCGCCGGACAGGGCGCGTTCCAGGCCGGCGCGGTCGGCGGCGTGCAACGGGCCCGCGGCCGGCTCCAGATGGAGCTGGGCGATCCGCTTGCTGCCGGGCGGCGCCTGTGCGGCCGGCACGGCCTGGTCACGGCCGTTGAGCTGGCGCAACGCGCGGACCAGGTTGCCGATCAGCTGGTCGTCGCTGACCGTCTTGACCTGGATCGCCTCGGTCCCCGCGGTCCGGGAGACCAGCAGGTCGACCCGGTACTCCCGGCCGGCGGCCGGCTTGACGCCGTTGAGCAGGACCCGGGCCTGCGGGTCGGCGCGCAGCGTGGTGACCGCCAGCTGGACCTCGTTCCGGAAGCCGACCTGGCCCTCGTCCTTCCCCGACGTGGCCGCGTCGCGCTCGAAACCGAGGTGGGTGAGCGTCTCGGTGAGGTCCTGCGGATTGTCCAGCCGGCCGGACTGGGTGAGCGTCTGCAGCTCCGGCACGGCGCCGCGGCGGACCGCGTTGTCGACCGCGGCGAGCACCCGGCCGGCGTCGTAGCCGGGGCGGCTGGACATCAGGTCGAGCGCCCGGAAACCGATGGCTTTGCGCAGCTCGTCGCCGCTGTCCAGGACCAGGTCCTGGGACGCGTCGATGCCGCGGGCGCGGAGCCGGTCGATCGTCGCCCGGGAGACGCCGCCCTGGCCGGGCGGCGCGACGGTGGACCCCTGCGCGGGTGGCTTCTCGGGCAGCGGGCCGCCGCCGGACTTGGCGGCCTCCGGGATCACCTGGGCGACGGCGTGCCGCACCGCCTGCGCCGCGTCGTCCGGGGCGTCGTCGACGGTGACGCTGAGGTGGGCCGGCTGCGCCGCGGGGCTGGGATCGAAGACCGGTTCGACCGGGCCGTCCTCGGTGACCGGGCCGCCGAACCAGACGAGTCGCTGCGGGGACTCGACGGTGACCAGGACCGTCCAGCCGTCCCAGGTCATGCCGGTGACCCGCCGGCCGCGGAACGGCTCCGCGACCGGGATCTCGGTGCCGTGGTCCGCGACCTGGGTGAGGAAGTAGGCGAGGGCGGTCGGGCCGAAGCTCCCGGTGATCTCCACCGGGAACGCGTCGACGGCCGGCTCGATCCACCTTTTCTGCAGGGTGCGAGCCTGGTCCAGGTCGCGGCGTGCCCACCAGTCGACGTCGGCGCGGACGGCCGCGTAGGCCGTGTGCTCGACCAGCTCGGCGCTGCCGGCGAGCGGATCGGTGATGGTGCCGGTGGCGTTCAGGTCGTCGTCGAGCGTGAAGCTGCCGCTGACCGACTCGCCGTCGGGGTTGGCGTAGGAGACGTCGACCGCGACGGCGGACTGGTCGTAGAGCCGGTCCGACGCCGCGCCCACGGCGGCCGCGCCGGTCTTGTCCCGGGTGACGAAGAAGAAGACCGCGGCGGCCGCGCAGACCAGGACGAGCGCGACCGCGACGGGGATGACGAACCGGTTGACCCTCGCCGGAGCGGGCACCGGGGGAGCACCCGGCGGCATCGCGGGCGGCCCCCACCCGGAGGCCGCGGGCTGCGGCGGCGCGGGCGGCCCCCACCCGGAGGCCGGCGGCGCGGGCGGGCCCCACCCCGGCGGCGCGGGCGATGGCGGCACGGGTGACCCCCAGCCCGGCGGTGTGGACGGTCCCTGGCCCGGCGGCGGTGTCGCGGGTGGACCCCAGCCCGGCTGCGCCTGCGGCCGGCCCGGCTTCCCGGTCGGATCCATCCGTCCCCCTCTCCTCGCGGCCGGGACGAGGTTAGCGGAGCCCACCGACAGATTCCGATGGGCGGCTCGCGATGCGTGGCCGGCGCCTCCGATAGGGTCGCGGAATGCCTGAACTGATCATCCCGACCGCCCGGCTCCGGGACAGCTGGCTCGAGTCCCGGGACGAGTGGGGGCGGGGCGTGCACCAGGACGGCGCCGGGCTGCGGCCGGGGACCGAGGTGGACACTCCGGAGCAGTTCGCGGCCTGGGTGGACGGTCTGGTCGCCGCCGCGGACCGGGACGTGCCGGCGCCGGAGGGCTGGGTGCACTGCACCTTCCGCTGGATCGTCGAGGACGACCGCTATCTCGGGGCGATCGCGCTGCGGCACGAGCTGAACGACTTCCTGCTGCGGGCCGGCGGCCACATCGGTTACGGCGTGCGCCCCTCGGCGCGCCGGCGCGGCCTCGCCTCCTGGGCGCTGGGCGAGATGCTGGTCGAGGCCGGCAAGCTGGGTCTGGACCGGGTCCTGATCACCTGCAACGTGGCCAACGAGGCGTCGGCGCGGACCATCGAGGGCCGCGGCGGCGTGCTCGAGGACGTCCGGGAGACCGAGCTGGGCCCGCTCAAGCGTTACTGGATCAGTCTGTGAGCGGCCGGGTGAGCGGGTTCGGCGGGAGCGAGCCGACCGCCTCCTGAAGGGTCCGCAGCAGCGCCCCGGCCAGCGGGGCGGGCCGCCGCCGGGGCAGCGCGACGCCGACGAAGCGGCACGGGCCGGGCGGCCGCATCGGCACCGCGGCCAGGCCGGCCGTCTCGTTGCTCAGTGCCACCTCGGGGATCATGCTGATCCCCACCCCGGCCCGGACCAGCGACTGGGCGAACTGGTAGTCGGTGCCCCGGCAGGCGGTGCGCACCGCGAAGCCGGCCAGCGCCGCGTAGTGCTCCAGCAGGTCGCTCTGGCCCAGGCAGCCGTGCACCCAGCGCTCCCCGGCCAGGTCGGCGAGGGCCAGGGCGGTGGCGCCGGCCAGCGGGTGGGCGGCGGGCAGCACGATCCACATCGGGTCGCGCAGCACCGGCGTCCAGACCAACCCGGACCGGTCGCCGTCGGTGACCGGCGGCGGGCCGTCGAAGTGGTAGGCCAGGGCCAGGTCGGCGGCGCCGGAGCGGACCAGCGGGAGGCTGTCCTCCGGCTCGCTCTCGATCACGGTGAGCTCGACGCCCGGATGGGCCGCGGTGAACCGGGTCAGCGCGGCCGGCAGCAGCCGCTGGCCGCCGCTGGTGAAGGTGGCCACGGTGAGCCGCTCGGTGCGCGCGGTGGCCAAGCGGTCGATCTCGCGCTGCGCGGTGAGCAGCTCGGCGCTGATCGCCTCGGCGGCGTCGATCAGCACCAGCCCGGCCTCGGTCAGCTCGACGCCGCGGGTGCTGCGCCGGACCACCGGCGTGCCGAGGCTCCGCTCCAGGGCGCTGATCTGCTGGGAGACCGCGGACGGGGTGAGCCGCAGCTCGGCGGCGGCCCGGTTGAAGCTGCCGTGCCGGGCCACCTCGGAGAGCACCTGCAGCCGACGGGAGTCGATCATCAGTAATCCTTAACACGGCATCAGCAAGTCAGCACTACCGCTTACTACGGTACGGCGGCAGGCTGGCCCTGTGAATCGTCGTGCCTGGCTCCTGTTCGTCCTCGTCTCGGTCCTCTGGGGCATCCCGTACTTCCTGATCAAGATCGCCATCGACGACCTGTCGCCGATGCTGGTCGTCGCCGGCCGATGCGCGATCGGCGCGCTGGCGCTGCTCCCGGTCGCCCTGCTGCGCGGCTCGCTGAGCGCGCTGCGCGGCCGGATGCGGGTGGTCACGGTGCTCGCCGCGGTGCACATCGTCGGCCCGTTCCTGCTGATCACCTACGGCGAGCAGCACATCAGCTCGTCGCTGACCGGGATCCTGATCGCGATCGAGCCGGTGGTGATCGCGCTGCTGATGGCGAGCACCGAGCCGATCACCGGGATCCGGACGGCCGGCCTGGTCGCCGGGTTCGCCGGGGTGGTGGTGCTGGTCGGGCTGGACGTCTCCGGGGACCGGTGGGGCCTGCTCGGCGCCGGGATGGTGCTGCTCGCGGCGCTCAGTTACGCCTTCGCCACCAAGCTGGTCCAGCAGCGTCTCTCGGAGGTCCCGCCGGACGCGCTGACCGCCGCCACCACCTCGGTGAGCACCCTGGCGCTGATCCCGTTCGCCCTTGTCAGCCTGCCGGCCGACGCCGGGCGGGTGGGTGCCGACTCGTGGCTGGCGCTGGCCGGGCTGGGCCTGCTCTGCACCGCGCTGGCCATGCTGGCGTTCTACCGGCTGATCGGTCTGGCCGGGTCGAACCGGGCCGGCCTGGTCACCTATGTGAACCCGGTGGTGGCCACCGTGCTCGGGGTGGCCCTGCTGCACGAGCCGGTCGGACCGGGCACGATGACCGGATTTCTGTTGATCGTGGCCGGTTGCTGGTTGTCCACCCGGCCTGCCCGGAGGCGTGCGGAAATTCCGGTGAACGCGGGTTAGGATGGCCGCCCCCCGACCGAGTGATGATCCGGTTGCCCTGCGTCCGCCGTGATCGGGGCATCACTCATAGTGAAAGTTCAGGAAAGTTGCCAGTCAACTCACAGGCCGCCGACAGCTGGCACCTCTTGCCGCCACAGGAACTTTGCGAAATGTTGGCGAAGTCCTCAAGATCGTGGGGGGACCAAGAGAGGAGCGACATGACTGCGCTGGGGCGGACAAACCCAGTGGGCCTCACCTACGGTGGTCGCCATGCCTAACGACCGGCCGATCTTCGTCGTCGGGTGCCCACGCTCCGGCACCACGATGTTGCAGCTCATGCTGCACGCGCACCCGCGGATCGCGCTGCCGCCGGAGACCCGGTTCCTGCTCGCGGCATACACCGACCGCAAGAAGTTCGGCGACCTGAACGACGCCGCGAACCGGCGGGCGCTCGGCGAGTACATCGTCGAGACGCACCAGTTCGACGACCTCGGACTGGACCGCGAGCGGGCGGTGGACGCCATCGTCGCCGCGCCGCCCACGCTCGGCTCGGCGCTCGGCACCGTCTTCAAGCTGTACGCGGACCGGTTCGGCAAGCCGCGCTGGGGCGACAAGCGCCCGTTGTACCTGCGGCACCTGCCGACCATCCTGCGGCTCTTCCCGGACGCGCAGATCATCAACATCATGCGCGACGGCCGGGACTGCGTGGCCTCGCTCAAGGAAACCCCGTGGAGCGGCAACGAGTTCGACAAGCTGATCTCGTACTGGACGCAGTCCGCGGACGCCTCGCTGCTCGCCGCCCGGCGCTACCCGAAGGACGTCTACCATCAGGTGCGCTACGAGGACCTGGTGGCCGACCCGGAGCCGCATCTGCGCGGCATCTGCGAGTTCCTCGAGGAGGACTTCGCCCCGGAGATGACCAACCCGCAGAAGCTCGCCTCGGTGGCCGTGCCGGAGTACAAGACCTGGCACAAGCTGACCCACCGCGAGGTCACCACCGAGCGGGTGCAGAGCTGGCGGTCCCGGCTCACCGCGGACGAGGTCCAGCAGTGCGAGGCCGCGTTCGGCGACCGGCTGACCTACTTCGGGTACGAGCCGGTCACGCCGATCCCGCGCAGCGCCCGGATGCGGATCGGCGCCCGGCTGATCCGGCACCGGCTGCACCCGGCGCGGGCGGCGGCCCGGCAGATCGTCTCGCAGATCCGGCCGGCCGAGAACAAGCCGGTGGAGCCGCCGGTGGCGGCCCGGCTGACCAGCCGGCAGACGGCACAGTAACGACGAGAGCCGCGGCGCCTTCCCGATGACCGGGCGGGCGCCGCTGCTCTTCGTACGCGAAATGTGGTCCTGAAAAAGGTCAGCTCACGAGACGGTGCTCCCAGGCCCAGGCGGCGACCTCGACGCGGTTGCGCAGGCTGAGCTTGGACTGGACGCTGCCCAGGTGGGTCTTCACGGTGCCGACCGAGATGAACAGCTCGGTGGCGATCTCGGTGTTGGTCCGGCCGCGGGCGATCAGGCGGACCACGTCCAGCTCGCGCGGGGAGAGGCCGCCGTCGTCACCGGCCGGCGCCGGGTGCGACAGGTGCTCCAGCAGGCGGACCGTGATCGACGGGCTGATCAGCGCGTCCCCGGAGACCGCCGCGCGGACCGCCTCGACCAGCAGCGCCGGCCCGGAGTCCTTGAGCAGGAAGCCGGCCGCGCCGTTGCGCAGCGCCTGGTGCACATACTCGTCCAGGTCGAAGGTGGTCACCACGACCACCTTGATCGGGTCAGCGACGCCCGGGCCGGCGAGCAGCCGCAGCGCCTGCAGGCCGTCCATCTTCGGCATCCGGATGTCGAAGAGCGCCACGTCCGGCCGGAGCCGGCGGGCCAGCTCCACCGCCTCGACGCCGTCGGCCGCCTCGCCGACCACCTCCATGTCCGGCTGCGCGCCGATGATCATGCCGAAGCCGGTCCGGACCATCGCCTGGTCGTCGGCGACCAACACACGTATCAAAGATCCACTCCAGTTACAGGGGGAACACCGCGTCGACGACCCAGCCGCCGTCGACGCCCGGCCCGGACACGATCCGCCCGCCGGCGGCACGGACCCGTTCGGTCAGGCCGACCAGACCGTACCCCGGGCGGTCCAGTGACGGGCGCGGCGGCGGTCCGTCGTTGGCCACCCGGATCAGCAGCTGGTCCCGGGCCCGGCGCACCCAGATGTCGACCGCGGTGGCCTGCGGGGCGTGCTGCCGGGCGTTGGTCAGCGCCTCCATCACCACACGGTAGGCCGAGGTCGACACCTCCACCGGCAACCCGTACGGATCGCCCTCCAGGTGCAGCCGGGCCGGCGGGCCACCGGCCGCGGTGAACTGCTCGGCGAGCGGCACCAGCTCGGGCACCCCGGAGACCGGGGCGAGCGGGGCGTCCGGCGACTGCTCCGGGTCGCGCAGCACGCCGACCATCCGGCGCATCGACGCCATCGTCTCGGTGCCGGCCTGCTCGATCTGCTCCAGGGCGAGCAGCACCCGCTGCGGGTCCTGCTCGGCGATGAACCGCGCGCCCTGCGCCTGCACCACGATCCCGGTGACGTGGTGCGCGATGAAGTCGTGCAGGTCCCGGGCGAACTCGGCGCGCTGCTCGGCCCGGACCGTGTCGAGCGCCCGCTGCCGGTTGGTCGCGATCATCCGCAGCGCCACGCCCAGGCCGATCGCGCCGGCCGCACCCAGCGCCTGGACCAGGCAGAACGTGCCGTAGATGGTGGAGTGGCCGGCGCGCAGCGGCATCACGCTGACCGCGGCCCCAACGGCGACCAGGGCCAGCACCGCCAGGTCCGGCCGGGCATTGCGGGCCACCAGGGTCAGCACCACCAGCAGCGCCGCCGACTCGGCCAGACCCCACAGTCCGCTGTATGGCTGATAGACCGCCAGGGCGGCGGTCACCAGCAGGGAGATCCCGGAGACCGCGATCGCGGCCAGCGGCAGGAACGTCGAGCCGGGCTTGTAGTGCGGCAGCCAGACCGCGGCCACGGCCATCGCGAGCAGCACCTGGATGGCGAAGAGCGGGCTCTCGGTCAGCCCGGCGGAGACGTCGAAGAGGCCGATCACGGCCATCGCACCGAGGCCGGCGACCTGCAGGACACCGATAAGAACGCGATTCATCGTGACCCAGCGTAGGCGGCCGGCTCCCCGGCTCCATCGGCCGAAAGTTAGACCCGGCCCACCGCCGAGCCTGCCCGGGGACCGATGTGCGGGCCGCGGAGATCGAACAGGATTCGTCCCGTCGAATTCACAGGATTCTCCCCGCTTGGTTGGAGCTTTCATGCAGACGCAGTCCTCACCCCCGCTCGGCCGCGACGCCCTCGCGGCGGTCGCGGCCGTCGACCTGGTGAAGGTGTACGGCGCCGGCGACACCGCGGTCCGCGCCCTGGACGGAGTCACGGTCGGCTTCGAGCGGGCCCGGTTCACCGCGATCATGGGTCCGTCCGGTTCCGGCAAGTCCACCCTGATGCACTGCCTGGCCGGGCTGGACACCGCCACCTCGGGCCAGGTGCTGCTCGGCGGCAGCGACCTGACCAAGCAGAGCGACAAGGTGCTGACCAAGGTGCGCCGGGAGCGGATCGGCTTCGTCTTCCAGTCGTTCAACCTGCTCCCGCAGCTCACCGCGGAGCGCAACATCACGCTGCCGCTGGACCTGGGCGGCCGCAAGCCGGACGCCGAGCTGCTGGACCGGCTGGTCACCACGCTCGGGCTGGGCGGCCGGCTCGGCCACCTGCCCAGCGAGCTCTCCGGCGGCCAGCAGCAGCGGGTGGCGCTGGCCCGGGCCCTGGTCTCCCGGCCCGAGGTGCTCTTCGCCGACGAGCCGACCGGCAACCTGGACTCCAAGTCCGGCGCCGAGGTGCTCGGCCTGCTCCGGGCCTCGACCCGGGACCTGGGCCAGACCATCGTGATGGTCACCCACGACCCGGGCGCGGCCGCGCACGCCGACCGGGTGGTGCTGCTCGCCGACGGGCAGCTGGCCGGGGAGATCCACAATCCGGACATCGCGTCGGTCACCGCCGCGCTGCACCAGCTGGCGGCCGGGCGATGAACACCATTCTGCGTACGCAGCTGAGCGGCGTCGCCCGTCGCCCGTCCCGGATGCTGCTCACCGGGCTGGCGGTGCTGGTCGCCTCGTTCGTCGTGTTCGCCACCGTGCTGGCCCAGCAGATCACCGAGCGCAGCGTGCTGGACGGGCTCAGCGGCACCCCGGAGGCGGTCGACCTGGTGGTCCGCGACGGGGCGATCACCGACAAGCAGCTCGCCGCGATCACCGCGCTGCCCGGGGTGTCCCGGACCGCCGCCCGGACCGCGATCGGCGCCCAGTTCGGCGGGCAGTACCTGAACCTCACCGCCGACCCGGGCAGCGGGCCGCTCGCCCTGGTCACGCCGACCGAGGGGCGGTACCCGAGCGCGGCCGGCGAGATCGCGGTGACGCCGCGGACCGTGCAGCTGCTCGGGCTGACCGTCGGCTCGACCGCCACGGTCGACCCGGGCACCGGCAAGAAGGTGCCGCTCACGGTGGTCGGCGTGGTCGAGCCGCCGCAGGACTTCGGGTACGACGCGTACGCGCCGGCCGGCACGGTCACCGGGCTGGTGCCGGATCCGTACCTCCAGCAGGTCGACATCGACCTGGACGGGGGAGCGGACCTGGACCGGGTGTCGGCCGCGGTGTCGGCGATCTTCGCCGGGGTCAAGCAGGACGAGCGACCGGACGTGGCCACGGGGGCCGACGTCCGGCTCGCCGAGGCCCGCTCCCGGGCCGCCCAGATCGACCAGGTGTTCGCCGTGGTCGGGATGTTCGTGGCGATCGCCGTCGCGGCCGCCGGGCTGATCGCCGCCAGCACCTTCCGGATCGTCTTCGCCCAGCGGATGCGCCAGCTCGCATTGCTCCGCGCGGTCGGCGCCGGCCGTGGCGCGATGTTCCGCGCGCTGGCTGCCGAGGGCGCGCTGACCGGACTGCTCACCGGCACGGTCGGGGTGCTGGCCGCGCTCGCCGCCGGGCACGCCGTACCGGCCGTGCTGCGCGGCTTCGGCTGGAAGGTGCTCGGGCCCGGCCTGCCGGTGCTGCCCGCGATCGGCACCGTCCTGCTGGCCATGGTGATCTCGGTGGTCGCGGTGCTCGCCCCGGCGATCTCCGCGTCCCGGGTCGCGCCGCTGGAGGCGCTGCGCGCCGCCGCCGGCACCGGCGCCCGCACCGGCATCGGCGCGCTGCGCTGGGCGGCCGGGCTGCTGCCGCTGGCCGGGGCGGTCGCCCTGGCCGGGTACGTCTTCGCCAACCTGCCCGGCCCGGACGCCGAGAACTACGACGCGGAGAGCATGCTGCTGGCCGTGGTGGCCTCCGGCGCCCTCGCCTTCATCGCGCTGATCGCGCTCGGCCCGGTCCTGGTCCGGCCGGTGCTCGCGGTGGCCGGCTGGCCGCTGCGCCGGTTCGGCCCGGTCGGCCGGCTGGCGATCGGCGGGGTGGGCGGCAGCGCCCGCCGGGCCGCCGCGGTGTCGGTGGTGGTCGCGCTCGGTGTCACGCTGACCGCCGGGGTGCTGGTCGGCGGCGCGTCGATCCGGGTGCTCGGCGACCGGGAGCTGGCCGCGTCCGCCCCGGCCGACTTCGAGCTGACCGGCGGCGCCGGGGTCACCCTGCCGGCCGGGTTCGTGGAGAAGGCCAAGGCCAGCGGGGAGCTGACCCGGGTGGTCTCGTACCGGCGGATCGCGACCGCGAAGGTCGGCCAGCTCGAGGACCTGGCGGTCACCGACCTGGACATGGCGGCGCTGCCCCGGCTGCGTGACCTGGACGTCAAGCACGGCTCGGTGGACGATCTGGGTCCCGGCAAGGCGGTGCTGGCCGGCTACGTCGCCGACCTGGCCGGGCTGGGCGTGGGGGACCGGGTCGCGGTCACCAGCAAGGGCAAGAAGGCCGAGCTGACCGTGGCCGCGGTGCTCGGCGACGACGCCCCGCTGCACACCGGGCTGCTGGTGGCGCCGGCCGACCTGACCGCGCTCGGCGTCGGGCCGGCAGCCAGCGGGGTGCTCGCCGACGCGGCGCACGACGGGGACAGCGGGCGTACCGAAGGGCTGCGGGCGATGCGCGCGGTCAGCGCCGGCAACCCGGACTTCGCCGTGAACGTCCTGGCCGACCAGCGGGACGAGCTGAACGCGTCGCTGACCGCGCTGCTCGCCATCGCACTGGGCCTGATCGGGCTGACCGTGCTGATCGCCGTGGTCGGGGTGGGCGCCACCACCGCGCTGTCGGTGGTCGAGCGGGTCCGCGAGTCCGGGCTGCTCCGGGCGATCGGGATGTCCCGGGCCGGCCTGCGCGCCATGCTCACCGCCGAGTCCGGCCTGTACGGCGTGATCGGCGCGGTGCTCGGGCTGCTGCTCGGCGTCCCGTACGCCTGGCTGGCCATCCAGGCGATCGGCGTGAACGCCCCGCTGGCCATCCCGGTGTGGCAGCTGGCCGGCGCGTTCCTGGTGCTGGTGGCGCTGACCGCGCTGGCCGGGGTGCTGCCGGCCCGCCGCGCGGCCAAGGTGAGCCCGGTGACCGCGCTCGGCACCGAGTAGCCGGGGCCGCCCCCGGCCGGACCGATCCGGTAGCCTCCATCGGCCGGAAACGATCACGGGGGTTGTCAATGAATCGGAAGCTGGCCATCGGCTGGGGCGCCGCCGTCGCGGTGCTCGCCGCCGGGGGTGGCGTCGCGGCGCTCACCTGGCCGTCCGGGCCCGGGGACAGCACGGTGGCCGCGGGGGTCACCGTGCTGCCGCCGGACCCGCGGCCGGAGCCGCCGCGGATCAAGACCGCGCTGCACACCGTCGACGTGGCCACCCCGAGCGGCGTGCCGCAGCGGGACACCGAGCGGTTCAGCCTGCTCGGGGTGACCTGGGCCGACCCGGCGGACCGGCCGGACGGCACGATCCAGGTGCGGACCCGCAGCGTGGCCACCGGCAAGTGGTCCGGGTGGGAGCCGCTGTCGGTCAGCGACATCGGGCCGGACGGCGCCGAGGCCGCCGGGTCCGGGCGCCGGGGCGGCACCGACCCGCTCTGGGTGGGCGACTCGGACGGGGTGGCCACCCGGATCCAGGGGCAGGGCAAGGGCCTGCTGGCCGGGCTGCGGCTCGACCTGATCGACCCGGGCCGGGAGACCGGCGGCAAGGGCGGCGGCATGGTGCTGACCGAGGACGAGTCGGCGTCGCCGTCGCCCTCCGCGCCGGCCGGCGTGGAGCCGTCGGACCCGCCCGCGGACTTGCCGACCGCGGCGTCGGACGCCCCGTCCAGCGGCCCGGCGAGCGCGAGCGCGCCGTCCAGCGCCGCGACCACCACGACGACCGCGACCACCACGCCGGCGCAGACCGCGGCGCCCACCTCCACGGTGCCGGTCAAGGCGCAGTTCCCCAGTTACGTCTCGCGCAAGGCGTGGAGCGCCGACGAGACCATCGTCAAGTCGATCGACGTGGGTACCGAGGTCCGCGCGCTCTGGCTGCACCACACGGCGACCACCAACGACTACAGCTGCGCCGAGTCGGCCGCGATCGTGCGCGGCATCCAGAGCTACCACGTGAAGAGCAACGGCTGGTCGGACATCGGCTACAACTACCTGCTGGACAAGTGCGGCACCCTCTTCGAGGGCCGCCGCGGCGGCGTGGAGAACCCGGTGGTGGGCGCGCACACCCAGGGCTTCAACACCAACTACGCGGCGATCTCGGTGATCGGCAACTACGAGACCGCGCCGTCCACCGAGCCGGTCGAGACGGTTGTCGCGCAGGTCGCCGCGGCCCGGCTCGGCAAGTACGGCTACAACCCGACCAGCAGCGCCACCTTCACCGCCGGCTCCACCAACGACAAGCTCAAGGCCGGCGCCAAGGTCACCCTGCCCCGGCTGTCCGGGCACCGCGACCTGGACGCCACCGCCTGCCCGGGCGCCAACCTGTACGCCCGGTTGCCCGCCATCCGGGCCAAGTCGCAGCTGATGGTCACCGGCATGGGGCTCACCTCGCTGACCGGCGGCGGCTACGCCGGCGGGGCCTGGTACGTCCGCAACTCCGCCACCCTGACCTGGACCATGGCGACCACCGCGGCGGACGTCGCCCGGATCAACGTCTACCTGGACGGCGCCAAGGTCAGCCAGCTGGACGGCGCGGCCCGCAGCGTCAAGCTGGCGATCCCGCCGGGCGGGCACTACGTGACCGTGATCGCGGTGCACACCTCGGGCAGCTCCGCCCGGATCAACGCCACCGTCTACGGCGACGTCACGCTGCCCACCATCACCGTCCCCGCGGTCAGCCTGCGCACCGGCACGTACACCAGCGCGGCGGCGCCGGTCACCGTCGGCTTCACCGCGCGGGACAACCTGCGGATGGGCTCGGTCGTGGTGAGCCGGCCGCGCGCGGCGACCCTGGCCGGGACCGCGAGCAGCTGGGCCACCACCGTCAAACCGGGCGCCAAGCTGGGCTACACGGTCACCGCCCGGGACGTGGCCGGCAACGCCCGGGCCGCCTCGGCGACCCAGTCGGTGCTCTACGTCGCGGAGACCAAGGCGAAGAAGACCGGCGCCTGGACCAAGCGGACGTCCGGCTCGTACCTGAGCGGCAAGGCGCTCACCGCGAGCAAGAAGAACGCCAAGCTGACATACACCTTCACCGGCCGGTCGGCGGCGCTGCTCTTCTCCCGCGGGCCGCGCACCGGCAAGGCGTACGTGTACCTGGACGGCAAGAAGGTCGCCACGGTGGACACCAAGGCCGGCTCGACGAAGTACCGTCAGGCCCTCTGGGTCAAGGCGTTGACCAGCAAGAAGCACACCGTCATGATCGTGGTCGCCGGGACCTCCGGCCGCCCGGCGGTGGTGAGCGACGGCCTGGCGTACGTCAAATGATCTTAGGTGCCGGCGACTTCGGCCGATCTCCTACGGCGAACCGTCCCCGCTGACCTGACCTCAGGAGTGCCCGATGCCGCCGTCCGACACCGGTTCAGGGACATCGGGCCTGGTCCCGGTGCTCCTGTACCACTCGGTGTCGGCCACCCGGCGGGACGATCCGTGGCAGGTCTCGGCGGACGACTTCCGGGCCGACATGACCGCCGTGGTGGCCTCCGGGCGCACCCCGCTGACCGCCACCCGGTACGCCGCCGCGCTGCGCGGTGAGGCGGAACTGCCGGCCCGGCCGGTGCTGATCACCTTCGACGACGGGTTCGCCGACTTCGCCGACGAGGCGCTGCCGATCCTGACCGGGCTCGGCCTGCCCGCGACGCTCTTCGTCACCACCGGATGGATCGGCACCACCGGCATGCTCTCCGCGGCGGCGATCGGCGACCTCGCGGCCGCCGGGCCGGTCGAGATCGGCGCGCACTCGGTCACCCACCCGCACCTCGACCTGCTCGGCCGCCGGGCGGCGCGGGACGAGGCCGGCGCCAGCCGGGGCGCGCTGGAGGACCTGCTCGGCCGGCCGGTCACCGCGTTCGCCTTCCCGCACGGCAGTCACCGGCGGCAGACCGTGGCCGCGGTGCGGGCGGCCGGGTTCGCCGCCGCGTTCGCGGTGAAGAACGCGCTGTCCCACCGGGCCGACGACCCGTTCGCGATCGCCCGCTACACGGTGCACGCCGCGTCCACCCGCGGGCAGGTCGCCGCGGTGCTGGCCGGCGACGGGCCGGCCGCGTGGGGCGGTGAACGCCTGATCACCACGGCGTACCGGGCGGTCCGCTTCGCCCGGCACCGCGGCCGTCCGGTGCCGCACCCGTTCGCGGTGTGACGTAGCCGACCGGGAGTTCCACTCCCGATCGCGGCGATTGGCGAATTCATCGCCGCCCGTCCTTTTCGCGCATCACTGCGTTTGTCGCCGCCGTGCTGTCCGCATTGCCGCGTGGTGGGTGATTGTCGCCCGCCCGCCGTTTGCCGGCCGTTCTGCGTCATTCCCCGCAACGGCTCTGAGCTGGCCAAATACCTCCGAACGGCGGAGGGAGCCGGACGGTCGGGCAGCGGCCGGATGACGTCCCGCGGCCATTGCGATGAGTGTTCGGTGCCGGGCGGTGCGCGACCCCCGCACGTTCGGCGAAAACCATTTCCCACCGGATCGGTGCAGCATGTTGCGTGCCGCAGGTATGTCTTCTCGTCCTCGGTTGTTCATCCATTCCTAGGAACGGCGGCCTGATGACCACGGATCACCACGTGTACACCCCGGTCGCGCGGACCTACGGCACGCCGCTGCGCGAGCCGGTCTCGGTGCTCATCTGCGCCTACACGATGCGCCGGTGGGACGACGTGCTGGCCGCGGTCGACTCGGTCCGGCCGCAGCTCGGCGGCCGCGACGAGGTGATCCTGGTGGTCGACCACAACGCGGAGCTGCGGGCCGGGCTGGAGGCCCGGTTCGCCGGCACGCCGTGGCTGCGGATCCTGTCGAACACCGGCAAGCAGGGCCTGTCCGGCGCCCGGAACACCGGCGTCGCCGCGGCCCGGCACGACATCGTGATCTTCCTGGACGACGACGCCACCGCCGAGCCGGGCATGGTGGCCGCGATGGTCCTGGCGATGGAGGAGGAGCGGGTGGTGGCGGTCGGCGGCACCCCGCTGCCGGCCTGGCCGGCCGCGGTCCGGCCGTGGTGGTTCCCGCCGGAGTTCGACTGGGTGGTCGGCTGCGCCTACGTCGGCCTGCCCACCCGGCGCGCCGAGGTCCGCAACGTGATCGGCGCCGTGATGGCGTTCCGGCGCGGGGTGCTGGACCGGGTCGGCCCGTTCTCCACCGAGGTCGGCCGGGTCGGCACCCTGCCGCTGGGCTGCGAGGAGACCGAGCTGTGCATCCGGGTCCGGCAGCAGCTGCCCGGCGCGGTCATCTACCACCTGCCCGACGCCCGGGTGCGGCACCGGGTCACCCCGGACCGGACGACCTGGCGGTACTTCCTGAGCCGGTGCTACAGCGAGGGCGTCTCCAAGGCGATGGTGTCCCGGCTGGTCGGCTCCGGCGACGCGCTGTCCACCGAGCGCCGGTACGTCACCCGGATCCTGCCCCGCGCCGTCGGCCGCAGCCTGCTCGGCGTGGCCCGCGGCCGGCTCGCCGCCGCCGGTCCGGGCGTGGCGGTGCTCTGCGGCCTGGCCGCCACCGGCGCCGGCTACCTGCGCGGCAGCCTGACCCGCTGATCATTCCGCTCACCTCGCGGCGGGTCCCGCCGAACATCCCCGTGCAGCACCAACCACAAGGAGCCTCGATGGTACGGATCGCTCAGCTGGAGCTCACCGAACCCGCACCGGCGCTGCGGGAGAGCGGGCCGGTCCGCCTCCTGGTCCGCGACGCCGGCCGGCCGGTGGCCTTCCTGCCGATCACCGTCCCGGCCGGCGGGCTGACCCCGGACGAGGTGACGGCGCTGGTCCGGCGGGCGGCGCCGCCCGACGCCGCGGCCCTGGCCGGCCCGGCCGGCTCGACCGGCCGGGTGCCGACCGCCACCGTGGTGGTCACCACCTGCGTGGCCAGCGAGTCGCTGGCCCGGACCCTGCGGGGGGTGCGGGCGCAGACCGTGGCGCCGGTGCAGACCGTGGTGGTGGACAACCGGCCGGCCACCTCCGGCGTCGCCGAGTTCCTCGCCGCCGAAGGGTTCACCGAGGTGGTGCTGGTGCGCGAGCCGCAGCCGGGCCTGTCCCGGGCGCGCAACGCGGGTCTGGCCGCGGCCACCGGGGAGATCGTCGCCTACACCGACGACGACGTGGTGCTGGACAGCCGCTGGGTGGAGTCGCTGACCTCGGCGTTCGCCGCGGACGAGCGGATCGCCTGCGTCACCGGGCTGATCCTGCCGCTGGAGCTGGCCACCCCGGCGCAGCTGATCTTCGAGGAGTTCGGCGGGTTCGCCAAGGGCTTCCAGGTGCGCGACTTCGACCTCGGGGAGCACCGGGGGCCGGGGGCGCTCTACCCGTACGCGGCCGGGGTCTTCGGGACCGGGGCGAACAGCTCGTTCCGCGCCGCGGACCTGCGGGCGCTCGGCGGCTTCGACGAGACACTCGGCATGGGCACCCCGGCGCTGGGCGGCGAGGACCTGGACATCCACCTCAGCGTGGTCCGGTCCGGCCGGATGCTGCGCTACGAACCGGCCGCCCTGGTCTGGCACCGCCACCACCCGGACGAGCGGTCGCTGCGCCGGCAGATCCACAGCTACGGCGTCGGCATGGCGGCCATGGTCGCCAAGCGCTGGGCGACCAGCCCGGAGGAGCGCCGCGAGCTGACCGGCCGGCTGGCCGCCGGGCTGCGCCACCTGCTCGCCCCGGGGAGCCCGAAGAACGCCGGCCGGACCCGGTCGTACCCGGTGTCGCTGACCCTGCTCGAACTGGCCGGCGTCGCTCGCGGCCCGTTCGCCTACTGGCAGAGCCGGGCCCGCGGGACCCGGAAGGCCGCCGCGTGAACCGGCGCTTCCACACCGCGGCGGACGTGCTGCTGCTCCTGCTGCTCGCCGCCACCGCGGTGCTGACCCAGGCCGGCAGCTCCGGCCTGCGCACCGCGGTCGCGCTGGTCGCGGTCTGCCTGGTGCCCGGCGGGGCGATCCTCACCCTGCTCCCGATCGGCGACGCCGGCCAGTGGTTCGGCATCGCGATCAGCCTGAGCCTGGGCGTGGTGGCGCTGGGCGCCTTCCCGATGCTCTGGCTGGGCTGGCAGCCCGCGGTGCTCGGCGCGGTGCTCGGCGTGGTCTCGGCCGTGCTGCTCGGGCTCGACCTGCGCCGCCGGTTGACGGCGGTGGTCGCGTGACCACGCTCGCCGACGCCGAACGTACCGTGGTGCTGACCGCGCCCCGGCCGGCCCGCCCGGCCGGGAAACTGCTCGCCTGGCTGCCGCTGCTCGGCCTGCCGGTCGCCTTCGCCGCGATCCGCGGCCTGGACGTGAGCGATCTGGGCGACTACGGGCTGCTGCCGGCCCTGCCCTGGCTCTGGTACGCCGGACTCGCCCTGGTCCTGATCGGCGCGGCCCGCTCGATGGTCGCCCCGGTGTTCCGGGCGCCGCTGGCGGTGGCCTACGTCGCCGCCATCGTGCTGCTGCTCTACGGCACCATGCCGTTCCTCGCCCAGGCCCCCGACTTCCCCTACGTCTACAAGCACATGGGGGTCACCGAGTACATCACCGCGCACGGCTCGGTGGACTGGTCGATCGACATCTACCACCGGTGGCCCGGGTTCTTCGCGTTCGGCGCGTTCCTGTCCTGGATCACCGGGACCGCCACGCCGGAGAGCTACGTCGGCTGGTTCGAGGTGGTCTTCCCGCTGGTGCACGGCGTGCTGGTGGCCGGGATCGGCACCGCGCTCACCGGGCGGCGGCGGATCGGCTGGGCCGCCGCCACCATCTTCGTCACGGCCAACTGGGTCGGCCAGGAGTACTACTCCCCGCAGACCTTCACCTACACGCTGGCGCTGGCGATCTTCTGGATCGCGGTCCGGCACCTCGGCGACAGCCGGCCCACCCCGATCGGCCGGCTGGCCGAGCGCTGGGCCGGCCGGCTGGTCCGCCGGCCGGTCACCGCGGCGTCCCGGATCGACGGCGGGCGGTGGCCGCGGGCCTGGGCCATCACCGTGCTGCTCGTGCTGTTCGCGGTGGTCGTGGTGAGCCACCAGCTGTCCCCGTTCATGATCATCCTGACGGTGACCGCGCTGGTCCTGCTCGGCCGGATCCGGCCCTGGTGGCTGCCGCTGGCGCTGGGCGCGGTCGCGGCCGCCTACCTGGTCTTCCACTTCGGTTACATCCAGGAGCGCTACGGGATCTTCAGCGGGCTCAACCCGTTCAAGAACGCGGCACACCTGGCGACGTACGACGTCAGCCCGGTCCTCGGCAAGCGGATCAACGGCTGGGCGGGCCGGGCGCTGACCGCGTTCCTGCTGCTCGGCTGCGCCGGGCTGGTCTGGGTTGCCCGGCGGATGGACCTGCGCCTGGCGGTCGGCCTGGCGGTCGCGGCCTTCTCGCCGTTCGCCCTGCTGTTCGGGCAGGGTTACGGCGGCGAGGGCATCCTGCGGGTGATCCTGTTCTGGCTGCCGTGGGCCTCGATCGCGGTCGCCCTGCTGGTCGCCCGCGAACCCGTGCCGACCCGCCGGCGGGCGCCGGCCGGCGTCGCCGCCGGCCTGGTGCTGCTGCTGTCCGCCGCGCTGTTCGTCCCGGCCTGGCTGGGTTCGGCGGAGTTGTCGCTGGTGAGCCGGTCCGAGGCGCAGGCGATGGCCTGGTTCTACCGCAACGCCGCCCCGGGCAGCGTGCTGGTCGCCGCCGCGCCGGGCACACCGTTGCGTGGCGCGCCGAACTACTACGAGTTCCGCGGGCCCAAGTCCGACGACGACCCGAACCTGCTGCGCACCGAGGTGATGCGGTACCGCGCGCTGGGCTCGCCGGAGGACGTGGACCAGATCAAATACATCATCAACAACTACTCGGCGAACGGGTACGTCATCTTCGCGCCGATCCTCACCCGGTACGCCCACGTCTTCCAGCTCACCCCGGACGGCGCGCTGGCCGACCTGGAACGGGCGGTCGCGGCGTCCCCGCAGTTCAAGCGGATCTACGCGGACGGCGGCGTCACCATCTACGAACTGGTGACCTCGTGACGGTGACCGACACGGCGCAGACTCGCGGTCACCTCGCGAAGCTGCTGGGTCGGGAATCGCTGTACATGATCCTGTACGCCACCCAGCTGATCTTCGCGGCGCTCTGCACGCCGCTGATCACCCGGGTCCTCGGCGTCGGGCAGTACGGCACGGTCACCGCGGCGATCGCCATCCACCAGGTGATCTTCGTGTTCGCCGGGCTGAGCCTGCAGTCCGCGGTGCAGCGGGAGTACGCCGCCCGCCGCAACCCGCTCGGCGCCCGCCGGCTCACCGCCGCGGCCCTGCTGGTCGCCGTGGCCGTCACGGTGCTGGGCTGGGTCACGGCGGCCTGGTGGAGCGCCCCGCTGGGCCTGTCCGGTGATCTCCGGCCGGTCCGGCTCGGCGTGCTCTGGGCCGGCGCGGCCGCCGCGACCGCGGTGACCCTGGCGTTGCTGCGCAGCCAGGACCGGCTGGCCGCGTTCGTCTCGGTGACCTTCTTCCAGTCGGTGGTGCTCAACGTGGCGAGCCTCGCGGCGATCCACTTCTACCGGCCCTCGGCGGAGGTCTTCCTGGCCTGCGCGGTGGGCGCCCAGGGCGCGGCCGCGCTGACCGGGATCCTGCTGGCCCGCCCGGCCTGGACCGGCTGGTGGCAGCGCGACCTGTTGGACCGGGCGCTGCGGTTCGCGCTGCCGCTGGTGCCGGCCGAGATGAGCACCTTCCTGCTGAACACCTCGGACCGGCTGATCATCGGCGCCCAGCTGAGCGCCGAGGAGGTGGCCCGCTACCAGGTCGCCTACAACGTCGCGTCGATGCCGATGCTGCTGCTGTCGATCCTGAACAGCGCGTGGATGCCCCGGTTCTTCGGGATCGCCGACGAGACCGAGCGGCGGACCGCGGTGGCGGCCGGCCGGGACGCGCTGTACCGGCTGATGGTGCCGGTGCTGGCCGGCTTCGCGTTCGGGGCGCCGCTGGTCGCGCATCTCTGGGCGCCGGCGTCGTACCACACCGAGCAGCTCGGCTTCGTGATGGCGCTGGTGCTGCTCGCGGCCATCCCGTTCACCGCGCAGCTGGCCGTGGTCCAGGCGCTGACCGCCCAGGGCCGGACCGTGCTGACCGCCACCGCCACGATCCTCGCCGCGGTGGTGAACGTGCTGCTCAACCTGCTCTTCGTGCCGGTGTGGGGGCTGGCCGGCGCGGCCGGGGCGACGCTGGTCGCGTACGGATTGCTGTTCCTGGTCCTGCTCGCCTTCGGCCGCGGGTCGGCGATCCCGCCCACACCGGTCCGGATCCGCCTGCAGCTCGCCCTCGGCGTGCTGCTCGCGCTGGGCGTCGCCGGCCTCGCCGAGACCCCGCTGACCCTGGCGATCCGGTGGGCCGGCGGGGCGACCGCGCTGGTCTGGTTCCTGCTGGTGCTGCGCGGCCTGCGCCGGGATACCCGCGCGGTCGCCTGACCGGTCAGCCGGCGCGTCGCGGCTGGCCGCGCCGGTCCGGGCCGCTGTAGCTGCCGTCGTCGGCCGGGGGCAGGGTGAACCAGAAGGTGGCGCCCTGCCCCTCCTCGCCCTCCGCCCGGATCTCCCCGCCGTGCCGCTCCACCGCCCGGTGCACAGTGGTCAGCCCGATCCCGGTGCCCGGGAAGTCCCGGGCGTCGTGCAACCGGGCGAACGGGCGGAACAGCTCGCCCGCCTTGCCGGCCGGGAAGCCCGCGCCGTTGTCCCGTACGAAGAAACGCCCGTCCTGACAGCCCACCGTGATCACCGGGTCCTCGATCTTGCGGGTGAACTTGACCGCGTTGTTGACCAGGTTCTCCAGGATCACCCGGACCAGGCCCTCGTCGGCGTCCGCGGTCATCCCCTCCTGCACCTCGAAGTCGACCTTGTGCTCCGGGTCGCGGGCGGCCACCTCGGCGCACACCTGCCGGGCCGTCGCGGTCAGGTCGAAGGTGGTCCGGCGCAGCTCGCCGCGGCTGGCCCGGGCCAGGATCAGCAGCGACTCGACCAGGTCGGCCATCCGCAGCGCGGCCGCGTGGATCCGGGTCAGCCGGTGCCGGGTCTGCTCGCCGAGCTCCTCGTCGTCGGCCTCCTCCAGCATGTGCTCGGCGAAACTGGAGATCACCTGGAGCGGGCCGCGCAGGTCGTGCGAGACCGAGCCGGAGAACGCCTCCAGCTCCCGGTTGCGCCACTCCAGTTCCTCGACCATCGCGGCCCGGGTCTCGGCCAGCTGGCGGGCCGCGCGCTCCTCGGCGGCGTCCAGCTCGCGGCGCATCAGCTCCTCGCGGATCCGGCGGGACTCGTCGTGCGACTGCTTGCGGCGGATCTGGGCGCGCACGTGCACCCGCAGCCCCTCCGCGCCGTCGGCCAGCCGCACGTAGTCGTCGGCCCCGGCGGCCAGGCAGTCCAGCATCGCCTCCTCCCGGCCGGCCATGATCAGCGGCAGCTCGCCGACCTGCGGCACCTCCCGGATCCGCTGGCACGCCTCGCGGGCCCGCGGCAGGTCACCGTCGAGACCGAGCACGATGCAGTCGGCATGCTGCTCGCCGAGCAGGGCCAGCGCGTCGTCGACGGTGCAGCATTGGACGATGTCGTAGCCGTCGGCGCGCAGCGTCTCGGCCCACACCTCCAGCTCGGCCCGGTCCGGGCTGACGGTGAGCACCTTGCCCGGACCGTGCAGGCTGCCGATCGCCTCGATCGGCAGCTGCTCGGCGGCCTGCCGCAGCACCGCGGCCAGTTTCGCCAGCACCACCGCCAGGTCCTGCTGCTTGCGGACGAACGCGTCGGCGCCGGCCTCCAGCATCTGCATCTCGGTGGCGTAGTCGTCGGCGGCGGTCATCAGCAGGCAGGGCGTGTCGCGCAGCGCCGGGTCGAGCCGGATCCGGCGGATCACCGTGGCGCCGTCGATGCCCGGCATCACGCCGTCGACGATCACCGCGTTCGGCCGGCGGTCGGCGGCCATCCGCAGCCCCTCCTCGCCGCTGGCCGCGGTGAGCACCGCGTACCCCTCCGGTTCGAGCAGGTCCCGCAGCCGCTCGCGGAACGTGGTGCTGTCGTCGATGACCAGGATGGTGGGTCCGCCGCCGGCGCTGTCCGGGGTGTCGCCGAGCAGCTGCCGGGTGCGGGCCACCACGTAACCGGCGTCGTAGGGCTTGCCGACGTACTCGTCGGCGCCGATCCGCAACCCGGCCAGCCGGTCGGTGACCTCGCTCTCCACCGAGAGCAGCATGGTCACCACGTCGGCGTGCGCCGCCGAGCCGCGCAACTCGGTGAGCAGCTCCAGGCCGTCCGCGTCGGGCAGCAGCACGTCCAGGATCGCGGCGTCGAACTCGGCGCTGGCGAACGCGTCCCGGGCCTCCGCGCCGGTCGCGCACAGGATGGTGCGGAACCCGTCGTCGGAGAACGCGTCGTGCAGGTCCATCCGCACGGTCAGGCTGTCGTCGACGATCAGCACGGTCGGGCTCATCGGCGGATCACCGCCGGGTGCAGCTCGGCCAGCCGCGCCGAGATCCGGGACGGGGACAGGATGAAGGTGGCCGCGCCGAGCAGCGCCGCCTCCCGCGGCATGCCGTAGACCGTGCAGGTCTGCTCGTCCTGGGCGAAGGTGACCGCGCCGCGCTGCCGCATCTGCAGCAGCCCGGCCGCGCCGTCCCGGCCCATGCCGGTGAGCAGGCAGCCGGCCGCCAGGTTGCCGAACTCGGTGGCCACCGACTCGAACAGCACGTCGACCGAGGGCCGGCAGGAGTGCCGGGGCGGCCCGCTGGACAGCCGCAGCGTGTGGTCGCGCAGGTAGAGGTGCCGGTCCGGCGGCGCGAGCAGCACCTGACCGGCCAGGCCGCTCACCTTGAGGCCGTCGGTCGCGTAGCGCACGTTGCGCCCGGTCTGCCCGGCCAGCCAGTCGGAGAACGCCACCGCGAACTGCTCGCTGGCCGCGATGTGCTGGACCACCAGCACCGGGGTGCGGAAGGTCGGCGGCAGGTCACGGAGCAGCTCGGTGAGCGCGCCCGGCCCGCCGGTCGACGCGCCGACCGCGACCAGCGCCATCGGGTTCGTGGCGGGCAGCGACGCGGCCGGGGCCGCGGGAGGCGGCGGCGCGGACCGGACCCGCCCGTGCAGCCGGGCCCGCGGGTGGGTGATCACCCGGATCCGGGAGACCATTCTCACGGTACGACGTAAGCGCGGTGACCAGTCCACGTCGGAGTCGTCGCCGCGCGGCTTCTCCATCACGTCCACCGCGCCGGCCGCCAGCGCGTTGTACGTGCTGAACAACTCCTGCCGGTCGGCCGACGAGACCACCAGGATCGGTGTCGGATGCTCGGCCATGATGTGCTCGGTCGCCTGCAGCCCGCTGATCCCGGGCAGCATCATGTCCATGGTGATCACGTCGGGGCGCAGCCGGGCGGTCATCTCGACCGCCTGCTCGCCGGTCACCGCCTCGCCCACCACCTGCAGCTCCGGGTCCTCGGCGAGGGCCTCGCGCAGGTGGTGACGCATCGTGATGGAGTCCTCGACCACCAGCACCCGGATCATGCGCGCACCACCAGCCGGCGGATGTGGGCCAGCAACTCCTCCTGGTCGAACTCGCCCTTCACCACGTACGCGCTGGCGCCGGCCCGCATCCCGCGCTCCCGGTCGGCGGCGCTGGCCCGGGAGCTGACCAGGATCGCCGGGACGCCGGCCAGGTCCGGGTCGGCGCGGGTGCGCTCGACGAAGGTGAAGCCGTCGATGCCGGGCATGTCGATGTCGGTGAGGAACAGGCCGTACCGCCGGGTCCTGGCCTGGTCGAGGGCCTCCTCGGCGGAGGCGGCCAGGTCGACCTCGTACCCCGCCGACTCCAGGATGCTGCGCTCCAGCATCCGGGTGGTCAGCGAGTCGTCGACGACCAGGATGGGCAGCGGGGGAGCGGCGGTGGCGACCGCCGGGCGGCCACCGGCGCTCTCCGCGCGCAGGATCTCCCGGGCCAGTCCGGACGGGTCGAGGACCAGCCGCGGATTGCCGTCGCCGTCGACCGAGACGCTGCCGATCACCGGGGTGGACGGGGCCAGCTCCGGCAGTGGCCGGGCGACCAGCGCGTGCGTGCCGCAGAGCCGGTCCACGCCGACCGCGACCAGGCCGTCGCCGGTGTCCACCAGCACCGCGGCGCCCGGCCCGGCGGTGTCCGGCACCGGCTGGCCGGTGTAGAGCGACTCGGCCAGCGGCCGGAACGGCGCGGCGGTGTCCTGGTAGACCAGCTTGCCGGTGGCCGCCGCGGTGGCCGCCTCGGTGGCGCTGAGCCGCACGCACGCGCGGACCGCGTCCAGCGGCAGCGAGGCCACCGTGCCGCCGGTCTCGACCAGCAGCCCGGTCATGCTGAGCAGGGCCAGCGGCACGATCAGCTCGACCACCGAGCCGGTGCCCGGGGTGCTGCGGATCTTCACCTCGCCGCGCAGCTGGGTGGCGACGTCGCGCAGCACGTCCATCCCGATCGCCCGGCCGGACACCTCGGTGACCGCGGCCGAGGTGCTCAGCCCGCCGTGCAGCACCAGGTCGAGGACCTCCGCCTCGCCGCTCGCCGGCAACCCCCGGGCGTGCGCCTTCTGCCGCAGCGCGACCATGTCGAAGCCGCGCCCGTCGTCGACGCAGCAGAAGGTGGCGTACCGGCCCTTGCGCTCCACCTCGAAGGTGACCGTCCCCTCGGCCGGTTTGCCGGCCGCCAGCCGCTCGGCGGCCGGTTCCACGCCGTGCACCACCGCGTTGCGGACCACGTGCAGGAACGCCGCGCTGGCCGGGCCGAGCAGGTGCGAGCCCATCCGGACGTCGGCGCCGTGCGCCACGAACCGGACCTGCTTGCCCTCGCTGTCCGCGGCGTCCCGGACCGCCCGGCGCAGCGCGGTGAAGATGCTGCCGGCCGGCACCAGCCGCAGGCTCTCCGCCTTGGCCCGGACGTCGTCCAGCTCCCGTTCGATCTGGTCCAGCGCGTCGCTCAGCCGGCGTCCGGTGGTGCCCAGCTCACCGGCGAGCCGGCGGGCCGAGGCGTGCGTGACCGCGGCCGCGGTCCGGCCGCCGCGCAGCTGGTCGGCGAGCGTCTCGGCGGTGTGGTGCAGCCGCTCGACCATGTGGCTGCCGGCCCGCAGCGGCGCCATCCGGGCGGTCGTCTCGGTGATCGCGTCCAGCAGCTCGTCCAGGTCGGCGGTGGCCGACCGGGGCGCCGGCGGCTCGACCCCGATCGGCTCCGGCGGCGTCTCGGGCAGCGCCTCCGGCGGCGTCTCGGGCAGCGCCTCCAGGACCGGGGCGGGCAGCGGAGCCGGGGCCGGCGCGGGCTGGGTCAGCGCCGCCACCTGCGCGCTGATCTCGTCGTTCAGCCGCAGCAGCTCGCGCATCTGCTCGCCGGCCAGGCCGGCGGGGTCGTCCCGGTACGGGACCAGGATCTCCTCGAACTCGTGGGTCCGGTCGGCGATCTCCTTCTGCTTCACCACCCGGGCCGCGCCCTTGAGCGTGTGCGCCACCCGCAGCAGCCGCGCCACCGGCTCCGGGCCGGGCCGCTGGTCCAGGTCGAGTACGCCGGAGCTGATCTGCTCGACCAGCTCCTGCGCCTCGATCCGGAAGTAGCGCAGCGGGTCCCGGTTCTCCGGCATCTCAGTGGCCCCGGGTCCCGACCATTTCCAGCAGGTCGCTGGAGAGCGTGCTCAGGTGCGCCGCGGTCTGCTTGGTCTGCACCGCGCTGGCCTCGGTTTCCCGGGACACCCGGGCGGTGTCCGAGGCGGCCACGTTGACCTGCTCGACCGCGGTGGTCTGCTGCTTGGTGGAGAGCTCGATCTCCCGGGTGGCGTCGTTCGTGGTGGCCACCAGCTGGGCGATCTCCCGGAACGCGCTGGTCGCGTCGTCGAACTGCCGGGATCCGGCGTCCACCGCCTTCGCGCCGATCTCGGTGGCCATCACCGTGGTGTTCACCGCGCCCCGGACGTCGTCGATCAGCGCCCGGATCTCCTTGGCCGACGCCGCGGTCCGGTCGGCCAGCTTGCGGATCTCCTCGGCCACCACGGCGAACCGGCGGCCCCACTCGCCGGCCCCGCTCGCCTCGATGGTGGCGTTGATGGCCAGGATGTTGGTCTGCTCGGCCAGCTCCGAGACCAGGTCCACCACCCCGCCGATCTGCTGCGACTTCTCGCCCAGCGCCAGCATGTGCTGGACGATCTGGTCGACCTGGGTGCGGATCGCGGCGATCGACGCCCGGGTCTGGCCGATGGTGGCGTCGCCGTTGCGGGCCGCCGACTCGGTCTCCTCGGCGATCTTGGAGACCCGCTGGGCGCTGTCCGCGATCTGCCGCGAGGTGATCAGCAGCTCGTTGATCGTGGTGGTGATCTCGCTCATCGCGCTGGCCTGGTCGCGGCCGCCGTTCACCTGCTGCGCGGCCGCCGCCTCCAGCTGGGCCGACGAGCTCTGGATGTGCCCGACCGCGGCGCCCACCTCGCGGCGCAGGTCCCGGCTCAGCCGCCAGGCCACCAGCACCGCGCTGCCGGTGGTGAGGATGCCGAGCACCACGATCATCGCGATCGCGATCGAGGCCTGCCGCGACGAGTGCTTGCGGTCGTTGTCCACCGCGGCCCGGACCCGGACGATCAGGTCGGCCATCGCCGCCTGCACCTCGTCGCGCAGCGGCACCACCTGGTCGCTATTCTGCTTGGCGGCGGCCACCGGGTCGTTCGTCTTCGCCCGCTGCGCCATCACGATGTCGATCGCCGCGGCGTGCTTCTCCTCGGACTCCGCGATGCGGGTCAGCGTCGCCTTGATCGAGCCGTCCGCGCCGTTCTGCAGGTCGTTCAGCTGGGTCCGGAACTCGGCGCGGTCCTTCGCGGTGTTCTCGGCGAACTCCGGCGTGGCGTAGAGCAGGTAGCCCCGGTAGTCGCCGAGCCGCTTCTCCATCAGCCGGTTGAGGTTCTGCGCCCCGGCCAGCTCGTTGGTGGCCGCGGTCACCACCCGGTCCTTGGCGTGCACCACGAACAGCAGGCACAGGGCGGCGACCACCACCGAGAGCAGGGTCAGGGCGCTGGTGATGCCGACGCCGATGCCGAGTTTCCGGCCGATGGTGGGTCCAGCCGTCACGAGGTCACCTCCGGGTGGTCATGCCCGGCCATCCGATGGGCCAGGGCTCGGGTGGCCGGCACGTCGACGAGCGGCCGGTCGCCGTCCGGCAGCCGGACCATGCCGCGCAGGCAGCCCCGGGACGACGTCCCGGAACCGTCCACGACGTCGGCGGCCGGCACCCGGACGTGGTGGTCGAGCTGGTGGAACGCCAGCGCTAGCGGTGGCGTGCCGGCGGCCAGCACCAGCCAGCGCGGCTCCTCGGCGATGGCGTGCCCGAGCAGCGCGGCCAGGTCGTAGACCGGGACCACGACCCCGGCGAAACCGGCCAGCCCGCGCAGTGCCGGGACGGTGGTGGGCAGCGGGACGACCGGGCGGTCCGGGTAGAGCCCGGAGGTCTGGGACAGGCGCAGCACGTACGCCCGCCCACCCGCCCCGATCGCCAGCAGCTCCACCCCGTCGTCGTCCATGGTCCGGGCCGGCACCGAGAACGAGTGGTCGAAGTCGGCGCGCAGCCGCTCGACCCGGGACAGCATCCGATCGGTCATCGCGAGGTCCCGCTGCGTGCCGTCGCCGCGTCCAGCTCGGTGCGGCACAGCGTGCTGAGCGTCAGCCGCCCGAATCCGCCGCCGAACAGCGTGATCCGCTCCTCGCTCTCCCGGGGCAGCAGCTCCAGCGCCGCGCCCAGCTCGGCGGTGGCGTCCCGGCCGTCGCCGCGCCGCCGGGCCAGCAGCCCCAGCCGCAGCCGGGGCATGGCGAAACCGGGATCCAGGTACGCGGCCAGCCGGTACTGCCCGGCCGCCCGGTCCGGCTCGTCCACCTCCTGGCAGACGCCGAGCAGGTGGTGCGCGTCGGCGTCCGGCACCCCGGCGTCGATCAGCGCCCGGGCGGTCGCCTCGGCCTCGGCCAGCCGGCCCCGCTGGGCCAGCAGCACGCCGTGCACCAGCAGGTCGCGCGGCCGGCGCTGGGGCAGCACGGTGGCGATCAGGTCGAGCGCCTCGGTGAACTTCTCGTCGCGCAGCAGTTCCAGGGCCCGCGGGTGGACGTCGGCCGGCGGCCGGGGCGGGACCGCCCGGGGTCGCGGCCGGCTCTCCCGCTCCGGCGCCGGGGCCGGGACGACCCGGCGGTAGTAGACCGTGTCGCCGAAGGTCTCCACGGTGAAGCCGTCCGGGTCGCTGCCCAGCGAGTCGGTGTGCCCGAGGAAGAGCGCGCCGCCCGGGGCCAGCGCCGCGGTGATCCGGCGGAGCAGCCGGGCCACGGTGGCCGGGGTCAGGTACATCAGCAGGTTGCGGCAGAAGATCACGTCGTACCGGCCGGGCTGCCAGATCCGCGGATCGTCCGGGTCGGCCACGTTGTGCTCGGCGAACCGTACCGTCGCGGCCACCTCGGGCAGCACCCGGAAACCGTCGTCGACCGGCCGGAACCAGCGCCGTCGCATGTCCGCCGGCGTCTCCCGGAGCGACCAGTCGGAGTACACCGCCTGCCCGGCCCGGCGCAGCATCTCCGGGTTCGCGTCGATGCCCAGCACCGAGACGATCCAGTCCGGCGCCGGCCGGGCCCGGTGCGCCGCGATCGCCAGCGAGTACGCCTCCTCGCCGGACGAGCAGCCGACCGACAGCAGACGCAGCGCGCGCTGCCCGGCCCGGGCGGCGACCCGCTCCGGGAGCACCCGCTCGGCCAGCGCGCGGAACTGGTCGCCGTGCCGGAAGAAGTAGGTCTCGGTGATGCTGAGCCGCTCGGCCAGCACCGTGGTCTCCTCCGGCCAGTCCCGCACGGACAGCCGGTTCAGGTACTCGTTCTCGGACATCCGCCGGGCCTTGGCGCGCTCGGCCAGCACCGGCAGCACCGGCACCGCCTCGGTGTCCGCGGTGACCCAGCCCAGCCGTTGCTCGAGAATGCCGCGGAACCGGACCAGCGGCGGATCGTCCCTCACGGCGCCCCTCCGTCCCGGGCCGCCAGCTCCCACACCTCGTCCGGCACGGTCCGGATGCTGTGCAGCACCAGCAGCGGCTCGGTGCCGACCGTCCCGACGGCCGCCACCAGCGACCGGGACGCGCCGGTGAACAGAGTGTTCGGGCCCTCCGGCGGGGTCGCCTCGACGACTCGCACGCCGAGCACCGGCCCGGTCGCGCAGGCCACCGGCCCGCGCCCGGCCCGGACCGCCACGTACCGATCGATCTCGGACGTGGTGCCGGTCAGCAGCCGGGTCACGTCGATCACCGGGGCCGGCTCGCCGCGCAGGATGGTCAGGCCGCGCACGTACGGCGGGGTGCCGGCCAGCGGCCGGGTCGGCAGCGGCCGCATGGTCTCGATGACCTCGCCGAGCGGCAGCGCGCAGTAGAGCGGCCCGGCGCGGAAGACCAGCGCGACCACCCCGGCGTCGACCGCCGGAGCCAGCGCTTGTCTTTGCTGCCCCACGGCCTCAGGCTACCGAGGAGAAGATCCGCTTTCGCGAGCTTCGCTCGCTTTGACCAGAGGATCTGCTTCCGTACGACCGGTGGGGCCGGCCCCGGTGGGCAGCCGCCCACCGCGCGCACCGGAGCCGGCGTCTCGGGGTCACTCCTCGGGCGCCCACCAGGTGGGGATCAGGTTGTTCTCGTCGCGCTTCTTCTCCCGGCGGGCCCGCTGCCGCACCCGCCGCCCGCCCTTCTCGGCCGGCGCCTCGGCGCTGTGCCGGTTCACCCCGGCCGGTGGCCGCCCGGCGAACGGCTGCCCGTCCCGCCCCGCGTCACTCCACCCGGCCCGCGGCATGCCGTCCCGGCCGACCTGCGGCCAGCCGGCCGGCACCGGCCCGACCGGTTCGGCGGATGCGGGCGCGGCCGGAGCGGGCGCCGCCTCGGCCCGGGCCGGCGGCGGCGTGGTGTCCGGCCAGAGCCGCGGCCGGCGCTGCGCGGCCAGGTCCTCGACCCACCCGAAGAGCACCACCGCGAGCCCGGTCAGCAGCAGCGTCATCCCGAAGGTGACCGGCTTCTCCAGATGGCCCAGCTCGTCGAGGGTGAGGAAGGTGAGCACCGGCCAGATCGCCGCGATGGCCAGGTTGTGCCACAGGTAGACGGTGACCGCCCGGGCGTTGAGCAGGGTCACCGCCCGGTCCAGCGGGCGGATCCGGGACAGCCACGCCATGCCCGGCTGCCAGCGCAGCGCGAGCAGCACGAAGGCCAGCGAGTAGAGCGACTGCGACTCGGAGACGTCGTTCAGGTCCCAGGCGTCCTCGCCCTGGTGGCCGCTCTGGTAGTAGAGCGCCGCGCCGCCCATCGCCACGGCCAGTGTCAGCACGGTGGCCGGGCGGAGCTTGGCCAGCCGCCCGTCCCGGTGCGCGAAACCCATGATCCAGCAGGCCGCGTAGGTGACGAAGTCCCACATCACCACGTCGGCGGTCTCCGGCAGCCCGAAGCCGGTCTTGTCGAGCAGCACGATCGCGGCGATCGGGGTGAGCACCAGCAGCCAGCAGGCCGGGCCGAGCCGCTTCCAGACGAACCAGAGGATCGGGGAGAGCAGGATGAACCAGACGTACGCCCGGATGTACCAGAGCGGCTCCCACGAGTCGATGCCCAGCTCGCTGCCCGGCGGGTCACCGAGCGGCAGGATCCAGAAGGCGAGCTTCCACGGGGTGAAGGGGTGTTCGCCGTCCTCCTCCTGCGCCCAGCCCAGGGCGATCATCACCGGGACGGCGATGAGGCCGAGCAGCCACAGCGGCGGGAGCAGCCGGCGCAGCCGGGACGTGACGACCCGGTTCGCCGGGCGCCTCTCCAGCGACGCCGCGGTCAGCGATCCGGCCAGCGCGAACATGACGCCCATGGCGGGCATCACGATGGACAGCCAGGACCATCCGAAGAGGTGGTAGGCGATCACCCGGACGATGGCCGCGGCACGGAGCAGGTCCAGGTATCGGTTACGCACCGAGGAACCGTAGCCACGGTCAATGCGATTCCGGGACAGCCGGGTGGACGGCAAGAACGCCTTAGCGGATTACCCCGATAGCGGGAAGTGTGCCGGAATCCAGTGCGATTGTGCGACGCGTGTGCTCCGCCTATGTGGACCTTTGCGCAGCTCACGCCGTACGGATAAATGGTTGTCGAAACAACCGCGACCGGGAGCGGACTCGGCGGCGAAGTGACCGCCTCGCGTCTGTGACGTTGGTCAACTCCGGGAGCGCCCCGGGAAAGGTGGGGTGCGCTGAGGAATGGGATCGATTTCTGTTATGCGTAAGCCTCTGGTTGTGCTCGGCGTGGCCGCCGCGGCTCTGGTCGCCGGTGGAGTGGTCACGACACGCGCGTTGGCGCAGGAGCCGCCGGATGACGAATTCGTCGGCTTCAATGTCTTCGGGGATCCGTTGTTCGACGAGGGTGCCGAAGACGATCTGGACTATGTCGAGGAGGAGCCCGATCCGGTCGTCGAGCCCCCGGATGTGACGCCGGGCACCGACCGGCCCGATCCGGTGCGAACGGCGTCGAAGGCGGCCGACCGCGAGCCGGTCCGCAAGCCGGAGGAGCCGAAGGGGGAGCCGAAGGCGGCGCCCGCCCGGCTCAAGGCCGCGGTCCAGCGCAAGAACGTCGACCTCGCCCCGGCCGCGGCCGCCGCGGTGGCCGACCCGATCGCCGCCTCGCGCACCGCGGTCACCGCGAACAGCATCTCGTCCAGCCCGGCCGCGCCGGTCCAGCAGCAGATCCTCGCCCTGGTCAACCGCTACCGGGAACGCGCCGGCTGCCGGCCGGTCACGATCGACCGGCGGCTGATCGACGCGGCCAACCGGCACGCCGCCGACATGGCCCGCCGTGACTACTTCGAGCACGCCTCCCCGGACGGCGACCGGGCCGGCGACCGGGTCAGCGAGGCCGGCTACTCCTGGCGCTGGTACGGCGAGAACATCGCCCGCGGCCAGGACAGCCCGTGGGAGGCGATGGACGGCTGGATGAACAGCCCGGAGCACCGGGAGAACATCCTCGACTGCAAGCTCGACCAGATGGGCGTGGGCCTGGCGCTGGATCGCGACCACACGCCGTACTGGGTGCAGGATTTCGCCACCCCTAAGTAACCGGCCGATCACTGCTCTCCAGGACCGGGATGCCGATCGGCATCCCGGTTTTGTGTCACCGTCCCTTCCCCTGATCGTCTCGGTGGGGCGGCTGTGCTTCGATGTGCGGACGACACTCCTGGGGAGGATGTGATTTGGCAGTGAAACGTGTTACCGCACGTCTCGTCACGGCGGCGATGGCCACCGTGGTGGGCGGCGGACTCGGTGCGTTCGCATTGGCCCCGGCCGGCGCCGGCGCCGCCGTGCGGACCGCGCCGGTCACCGCCACGGCGGCCACCACGGTGGTCACCAAGGCGGCGGCCGCATCGTGCGCGACCGGCAAATATCAGAAGCAGGTCGAGGGCTACCTCAAGCAGCTGGGTGGCTACGGCACGGTGACGGTCGACGGCAAGCAGTCCGCCGCGGACTGTGCCGCGATCATCAAGTTCCAGAAGCGGTTCGGCATCCAGCCGGCCAAGGGCCTGGCCGGCCCGACCACCTACGACGTCGCCAAGCGACTGGCGGCGACGAAGACGGCGGCCTGCAAGCCCAAGAAGAAGGGCATCACCTTCTGCGTCGATCTGACCCACCAGACGACCTGGGTGATGAAGAACGGGAAGGTCTACGTCAAGCCGACCGTCACCCGTACCGGCATGAAGGGCTACCGGACGCCGGCCGGCACCTTCTCGATCAACAAGCGGACGAAGAAGGAATGGTCCGACCCGTACGAGGTGTGGCTGCCGTACTGGCAGCGCTTCATCGGCGGGCGCGGGTTCCACCAGACCACCACGTACATCCACGACAAGTGGCGTGGTTCGCACGGTTGCGTCAACCTGCTCGAGCAGGATGCCAAGAAGTACTACAGCATCGGCAAGTACGGCTCGACGGTGAAGGTCTTCGGGCGTCGCCCGGGCACCTGATCCCGGCCTGCCGGTCGCGGGCCGTCCCTTCGGGGGCGGCCCGCTTCCGCTTCCCGACATAGAGTGGCCTCTGTGTCCCGCACCGCGATGTTCGCCGCCGGCTCCCTGGTGCTCCTGCTGCTCACCGCCGCCTCCTGCTCGGAGGAAGACGATGGCGTGCAACTCGGCACCGCCTCGGTGGGCACCGTCGACGAGATCGTCGAGGCGCCCGGCTCGGTCACCGCCCGGACCGCCGCCACGCTCTCCGCCCCGGCCGCCGGCACCGTCTCCGACGTGCTCGTCGAGCCGGGGGATCAGGTGAAGAAGGGCGCGATCCTGGCCGTCCTCAAGTCGCCCGAGCTGGAGCGGCGGCGGGATGCCGCGGAGGAGGCGCTCGACCAGGCGCCGTCCGGTGGCGGCATTCCGGCGGGCGACTTCACCGAGGTCCGCGAGCGCACCGACGAGCGGGCCGAGAAAGCGTTCCAGCAGGCCCGGACGGCGGCTACCGAGGTCACGGATCCGGCCCTGCAGAAGGCCCTTCTCCAGCAGGTGGACACCGCGCGGGAGCAGTACGCGGCCGCCTCGGACGCGGCCGCCGCCACGCTCCGGGCGGTGCAGCGGGGGGTCGCCTCGCTCGGGGAGGCGGTCAGCTCGCTCTCCGCCGCTCAAAAGATGCAGGCGCAGCAGGCGTACGAACTCGCTGATGCCGCCGTGGACGCGCTCACCCTGCGCGCTCCGGTGTCGGGCGTGGTCCAGTTCGGCGGCCCGGCCCAGACGCCTTCCGGCGATATATCCACCCTGCTGGGAAACGGTGGGACGAGCACTCCCAGCGAGGGTGTCGACTCCGCGATCACCGAGGGCTCCTACGTAGCCGCCGGCACCCCACTGCTCACCGTGATCGACCTGAGCCGCCTCGGCCTGGCCGCCGAAGTCGACGAAACCGACGTCCTGCTGGTCAAGCCGGGCGTGAAAGCCGACGTCGAACTCGACGCCGCCACCGGCGCGACCTACCAGGCCACCGTTCGCTCGGTCGACCTGCTGCCGACCACCTCGGCACGCGGCGGGGTCTCCTACCGGGTGCGGCTCGACCTGGGCAAGGGCGTGTATCCGGACGGCCCGGCGCCCGCCCCGCGACCCGGGATGAGCGCGGTCATCCGGCTCAAGGTCCGCCAGGTCGACGACGCGGTCACCGTCCCCGCCTCCGCGGTGGTCAGCGCCGACGGCCAGGACACCGTCTGGGCCGTGCGGGACGGGCGCTATGAGCCGGTGCCGGTCCGGCTCGGCGTGCAGGGCGAGGAGACCGTCCAGGTGATCTCCGGGGTGGACGCCGGCCAGCAGATCGTGGTCGCCGGCGCCGACCAGGTGGAGCGGGGCGACAAGGCGCGATGAGCACCCCGGCCGTGGTCGCCACCGACATCACCCGCACCTATCAACTCGACGGCATCTCGGTCCAGGCGCTGCGCGGCGTCTCGCTCACCGTCGAGCCCGGCGACTACCTGGCCGTGGTCGGCACCTCCGGCTCCGGCAAGTCCACCCTGATGCACCTGCTCGGCGGCCTGGACCGGCCGACCAGCGGCACCCTGCTGATCGGCGGCCGGGACGTCGGCACGCTGTCCCCGAACGAGCTGGCCGAGCTGCGCAACACCACGATCGGCTTCGTCTTCCAGTCGTTCCACCTGCTGGCCCGGACCACCGCGCAGGACAACGTCGGGCTCCCGCTGGTCTATCGCGGGGCCGGCCGCCGGGAGCGCCGGGAGCGGGCCGCCGCGATGCTGGACCGGGTCGGGCTCGGGCACCGGATCGGCCACCGGCCCAACCAGCTCTCCGGCGGCGAGCAGCAGCGGGTGGCGATCGCCCGGGCGCTGGTCACCGGGCCGTCGCTGCTGCTCGCCGACGAGCCCACCGGCAACCTCGACTCGGCCACCGGAGAATCCATCCTCGCCCTGCTGGAGTCGCTCAACGCCGAGGGGGTGGCGGTCGTGCTGGTCACGCACGACCGCGACGTGGCCATGCGGGCGAAGAAGCAGATCCGCATGAAAGACGGCCTTATCTCGGAAATATCGGGCCGGGCATGAGGCTGGCGGAGGCCTGGCGGGTCGCGCTGACCGCCTTGCGGGCGAACCGCCTGAGGAGCCTGCTCACCATGCTCGGCGTGGTGATCGGGGTGGCCGCCGTGGTCGCCCTGGTCGCCATCGGCACCGGCACGAAACAGCAGATCGAACGCCAGGTCGAAGGCCTCGGCTCGAACCTGCTGATCGTCGTCCCCGGCCGCCTCGAAGCCGGCGCCGCCCCGACCAGTTCCCCGCTCACCCTGGACGACGCCGACGCGGTCAGCCGGGTGGTCGGTGACCGCTCCCGGGTCGCCGTCACGATCGCCTCCGGCGAGACCGTCCGGGCCGGCTCCCGCTCCGGGTTCGCCAGCATGCAGGGCGTGCTGGAGACCACGCCCACGGTCTTCGTCCGCAAGCTGTCCCGCGGCGCCTACCTGACCCGGACCGACGTCAGCACCGGCCGGCGGGTCGCGGTGCTCGGCGCCGGGGTGGCCCGCACCCTGTTCGCCGACCGGGACCCGATCGGCCGGCAGATGACCATCGGCGGCGTACGGTTCCGGGTCGTCGGGGTCTTCGAACAGCTCGGCCAGAGCCTCGGCGTCGACCGGGACAACGAGGTGCACGTGCCGGTCACCGCCGCCCAGCGGCTGCTCGGCACCGACCGCATCGACGGCCTGGCGATCCGCGCCCCGGACCGGGACCGGATCGACCAGCTCGGCCGGGACGTCGTCGCCGCGCTGGCCGACCGGCACCCGGACACCGACTTCAGCGCGGTCACCCAGGAGCAGATCCTCGGCGTGCTCGGCGACATCCTCGGCGTGCTGACCGGGGTGCTCGCCGCGATCGCCGGGATCAGCCTGCTCGTCGGCGGCGTCGGCGTCTCCAACATCATGCTGGTCTCGGTCCGCGAACGGACCCGGGAGATCGGCCTGCGCAAGGCGGTCGGCGCCCGGCCCCGCGACATCGGCATCCAGTTCCTGCTCGAAGCGGTGCTGCTGACCACCACCGGGGGAGTGCTCGGGATGGCGCTGGGCGCCGCCGCGGCGCTGCTGGTCGACGGGCTCAGCCCGGTGCCGGCCGCGCTGACCTGGTGGTCGATGACCCTGGCGTTCGGGGTGTCCGCCGCGGTCGGCATCATCTTCGGCGTAGTCCCAGCACAGCGGGCCGGCCGGCTGGATCCGGTTGTCGCCCTGCGAACGGAGTAACACATGAACCGGGTCCCTGCGCCGTTGCTCGTCCTGGCCGCGATCGCCTCGGTCCAGTTCGGCAGCGCGACCGCCCGTGGCCTCTTCGACGACCTCGGCGCGACCGGCGTCACGCTCCTGCGCCTGGCCGTCGCGGCCCTGGTCCTGGCCGTGGTCACCCGGCCCCGCCTGACCACCTGGACGGCCGCGGCCTGGCGCGCCGCCGCTCTGCTCGGCCTCTGCATGGGCGCCATGAACCTGATCTTCTACCTGGCCATCCGGACCGTCCCGCTGGGCATCGCGGTCACCGTCGAGTTCCTCGGCCCGCTGCTGCTCGCCCTGGTGCAGACCCGCCGCCTGCTCGACCTGCTCTGGGCGCTGCTGGCCGGCGCCGGGGTGGTCCTGCTCGGCCTGCACTCGGGCGGCGCCGCCCCGCTCAGCGGGCTGGCCCTGGCGCTGCTGGCCGGTCTGTGCTGGGCCGGCTACATCGTGTTCAGCGCCCGGGTCGGCGCGCTCATCCCGGGCACCGGCGGGCTGACCGTGGCGCTCGCCATCGGGGCCCTGCTGGTCGCGCCGTTCGGCCTGTCCGGCGCCGCCGCCGTCGTCGACCACCCGCACCTGCTGCTCGCCGGGGCCGCGGTCGCCCTGCTCTCCTCGGTCATCCCGTACGGCCTGGAGCTGAACGCGCTGCGCCGGATCCCGACCCGGGTCTTCGGCATCCTGATGAGCCTGGAGCCGGCCGCCGCCGCGCTGGCCGGCCTGCTCGTCCTCGGGCAGCGGCTCGGCCCGGTCGAGATCGTCGCGCTGGTGCTGGTCACGCTCGCCAGCCTGGGGGTGACGCTGGCCCGCCGCCCGGCCGCCGTGCGGCCCGAGGAGACCACCGTGCCGGTCTGACACTCAGGTCTCGCCCGGCCGAGCCGAAGGATCAGGCGGAAGGGGAGACCGCTTTGCCCGATCAGCTGCGTGACCAGCACGGCGCCCAGCGTGCCGTCGCCTACCTCATGCTGGTGGCCGGGCCGTACAACCTCGTCACCGGCGTCCTGATGAAGCTCGGCGACCCGCTGCACCAGCTGGTCGGCGTCGGCGTGACCGGATCCGCGCTGCTCGCCGTCGGAGTGCTCTGCTGGCGCCGCCCGGAGATGCTGCCCCCGCTCTTCTGGCCGGCGATCCCCTTCCTGGCCACCGCGGTGATCACCGGGCTGAACTTCGCCACCCGGGACGCCACCACCGGCACGCAGCTGTTCTACCTGTGGCCGCTGCTCTACGCCGCGTCGTTCCTCAGCCGCCGGATCGCCTACGCCACCGTGGCCGGCATCTCCGCCGGCCAAGCCGCGGTCGTCTTCAGCTTCCTGGACACCACCCGGGCGGTCAGCGACTGGATCGCGATGACCGTGGCGATGGCGATGACCGCCTGGGTGGTGATCACCCTGAACGCCCGCAACGACCGGCTCCGCGCCGTCCTGCAGACCCAGGCCACCACGGACGCGCTGACCGGCGCCGCCAACCGCCGCGCCTTCGACGAGGCCCTGCACCAGGCGGTCGACCGGGCCGGCCGCGGCGAGGGCTCCGCCGCCCTGATCCTGATCGACGTGGACCACTTCAAACAGATCAACGACACCTGGGGCCACGCGGCCGGCGACCGGGCCCTGAGCGCCGTGGCCGACGCCCTGCGAGCCGCCGCCCAGGACACCGGACACCTGGTCGCCCGTCTCGGCGGCGACGAGTTCGCGGTCCTGCTCCGGGCCGGCCCGCGCGGCGCCTCCCGCTACACCGAACGCGCCCGCGCCCACCTGGCCGCCACCGAGGGCCTGCCCGGCGGCCCACCCCGGCTCAGCATCGGCATCGGCGTCGCGCCCTACCACGCCGCCGACCCGGAAGCCCTGCAGCGCGTCACCGACGCCGCCCTCTACCAGGCCAAGGCCGGCGGCCGGGGCCGCACCGCGATCGCCCCGAACCCGCCCCGCCACAACGTCGACCACGTCCCCCGCGAAGCCTCGGCCCCCTCCGCCGCCCGCCACTGACCGCTTCATGCCGGGTTCAACCATTTTTCGGTACGACTGGCAGCCTCGCCCAGCGGTCGCGCGAGACCGCCGCTCTCCCGACCGCACCGCGGCCCACGGCTCGCCGTCCGCCCAGGTCGCGGCCGACGGGTCAGTCCCGCTTCGGCACCACCGGCCGCTCCGCGGTGGCCTCGTCGAACGCGTCCGGCTCCGGGGACGCCACCGCCTCCGCGGCCTCGTCCTCCCCGGCCCCGTCGTCGTCGGCGTTACGCCCGCTCAGCGGCACCAGAATCTCCTCGGACCGGCGCGGATACGGCCCCCACCCGTCCCGCAGCACGTGGATGTAGACCGCCTCCAGGCAGACCCCGATCCGTTCCACCAGATCCGAGTCGTCCGCCGCCCCGAGCCGGATGGCCCGCGCGAAGTGATCCAGGGCCTCCATGTGCCGCCCCTGATCGAACGCGCTCCGCCCGGCGTTCTCGTGCACCACGCTGCGCACCGCCGCCGGAACCTCGGAGTCCACCGCCCGCTGGAACAGCCGGTCCGCCTCCATCCAGTCCCCGCGCAGCCGCAACACGTGCGCCAGCTCCGCCTGCGCGATCACCATCGACTGCTCGTCCTGAGCCGATTCGGCGTGCGCCAGCGCCAGCCGGCTCGCGGCCGCCGCCATCCCCAGCTCCCCGAGCAGCCGGTACACCTCCGCCCGAACACTGAGCAGCCCCGCCTTGACCACGTTGTCCGCCTCGTCGGCGAGCGGCCCGTCCAGCCGTTCCCCGAGGTCCCGCAACGCGTCCCGGTCGTCGACCACCTCGCGCAGCGTGCCACCGTCGAGCCGCCACCGGATGGCGTCCAGGTCCGCCGCCGACAGCGGAAGGTGCTTCCCCAGATCGTTCGCCTCTCGCGGAGGCGCCCCACCCGGACCAACCCCGTTTCCGGTACGCCGTCCGCCCGGCCCGCCGTCACTCCGCCCGTTTGAAGCCGCCGCCGGCCCGCGGTCCGCAGCGGCCCGCCCGGTCCCGCCGGAATCAGCGGCCGCCGAACCGCCGTCAGCCCCGCCGGCCGAGGCGCCACCAGCGGCGGACACGCCGCCGGAGCCATCCCCGGAAGCATCGCCGGTCGCCGAGCCTCCGTCAGCCGCAGAGTCACCAGGGGTGACCGAGGTGCCGCCGTTCGCGGGCATATCGCCGTTCGCGGGCATATCGCCGTTGGCGGGCATGCCGCCGTCCGCGGGCATGCCGCCGTCCGCTGCAGTGCCTCCCGCCGCCGACTCGCCGGTGGTTCCGGCCGCTGACCCGTCGCCCGACACCAGCCCGGATTTAGCGTTGCCCGTCCCGGAACCGCTCGCCGCCGACCCGTCGCCCACCGCGATGCCGTCTGCTCCCGAAACACCGGCCGCAACCGACGCCCGATCCTCGTTCGAGCCCTCGCCCGGCGACCCTTCCCCGCCGTTGCCCGCGGAGGTGGCCGCCGTCTTCGCCACGAACCATCCGCTGCCGAATGCGGTATCGGTGTACCGCCGAGGCTCCTGGTCCGGCCCGGAAACCGCCAGCTTCCCGATCGGCTTCAGGTTGTGCCAGGTCCCGTCCGCGTCCATGTAGGGCGCAGGCTCCCCACCATCAGCCGGAGCCGCTCCGCTCCCGCTGGCCGGAGCCGACCCGCTCCCGTTATCCGGAGCCGACCCGCTCCCGTTATCCGGAGCCGACCCGGCCCCGGCAACCGAGGCCGCCGCGCCGCCGTCAGCCGAACTCCGCTGCGACCAGTTGCCGTCCTGCGACCGGTTGCCGTCTTGTGACCGGATGTCGTCCTGCGACCGGCCGCCACCGGCCGCAGGAGCACTTGCCTCCGAACCCGGAACACCGCCCGGCCGGGGAGTCGGCAGCAGAGTCTGCCCCGACCCACCCCGATGCCCAGCCCGCGGCCCCCATCCGTCGTCCGCCGAAGCCACCTGCGGCAACTCCCCGGTAGGCGCCTCGCCTCCCCGGTTCGCAGTCTGCGGAAGCTCCCCGGTAGGTACGTCCCCGCCCCGGTTCGCAGCCTGCGGAAGCTCCCCGGTAGGCACGTCGCCGCGCGGGTAACCACCCTGCGCGCCCACACTCCCGGTCCCTTGGTTCCAGCCCGCGGTCGAGTGTTCCCAGCCAGCTGCCGACTGCCCCGGCCCACCAGCGGCTCGCCCGGACCCGTCTGCCAACTGCTCCAGCCCACCAGCCGGCGACACCGGACGCCCCGACCCGGCACCATGCTGCCCAGCCCGCGGCCCCCACCCGTCGTCAGTCCCGGCAAGCCCATCCTGCTCAAATGCTGCCTGAGCCCGCACCGGACCACCCGGCGAGCCCGGCGACACCGGCCGGACCCCGGCGTCCGCCCCGGCGTCCGCCCCACCGAACTGACCGGAGGGCGAGACCGGCTGCCCACCCTCGAACCCGGGCGGCTGCCCCGGCCCGGCCGCGGCGGAAGACCACTCACCAGCAGGCGACACGGGCCGTGCGTGCCCGGGCGCCGGCGGCTGTCCCGCCACGCTCTGCCCGGTGCCGGCGGTGGGCGACCACTGCGCAGCGGGTGAGACGGGCCGTGCGTGGTCGGGCGTTTGCGGCTGGCCGGGCATGTTCTGGCCGGTGGCGGCGGTGGGTGACCACTGCGCAGCGGGTGAGACGGGCCGTGCGTGGTCGGGCGTCTGTGGCTGGCCGGGCATGTTCTGGCCGGTGCTGGCGGTGGGCGACCACTGCGCAGCGGGTGAGACGGGCCGTGCGTGGTCGGGCGTTTGCGGCTGGCCGGGCATGTTCTGCCCGGTGCCGGCGGTGGGCGACCACTGGCCGGCCGGCGAGGTGGGCCGCGAGTCGGCGGCTGCCTGGGGGTGGCCCGGCCCGTTCTGGCCGAAGTCACCAGCAGCGGACCACTGGGCGGCCTGCGTGATCGGCTGACCCGGCGCCCACCGAGAGGCGTCCGCCTGCGGCGCGGAGCCCGGCTGCCCGGCCGCGCCCACCTGCGGGCTCGGCGACCCGTTGGAAGGCACGCTCGGCTGCCCGCCTCTGGGCACTGGACGCGGCCCGAACGGCTGGTGCCGCCCAGGCGCCATCCCACCGGGAGCTTGGCCCGGCTGCGACGGCCCGCCCGTGCCGAACTCGGGGACCGGCGGCATCTGGTGCGACGCCCCATTCGCGCCGGGTTCCTGGTGGCCGGCTCCCGGGATCGGCTGAGCGCCATGCGGCACCCCGCCCGACCCAGGTACCGGTGCCGGCGGATCCTGCCGCGCCGCGCCGGTCGTCGAGACCGGCTCGACCTGGTAAGGCGCTGCCGCCCCACCCGGAGCCGGTATCGGGTGAGCGGGGTGCGGCGCCCCACCGGGAGCCGGTATCGGCTGAGCGGGATGCGGCGCCCCAGCCGGACTGGATACCGGCCGCACCTGGTGCGGTACAGCCGGACTGCCAGCCCCCTGCCCGGAGTGCCGTCCGACCGGCGCTCCCGACTCGGGCGCGGCGAATCCGGGCGGCGGCGTCACCGGCGTCCCAGATCCGGGTGCGCTGAATCCGGGCGGCGGCGTGGCGGGCGTCGCCGGCTGCGACGCGGTGAAGCCGTGCGGTGGCGTGGCCGGCGTCGCGATGAAACCAGGCGCCGGCCCGGCCGAAGTCCCGGATTGCGGTGCGATGAACCCGCCCGGCGGCGTGACCGGTGTTCCGGCGGTCGTCTCAATCTCCGGAGCGACGAACCCGCGCGGCGGCCCGACCGGCGTCGCGGAGGGCGGCGCGGACTGCGGCGCGATCGACCCGGGCCGCGGCGCGACCGGCGGCCCCGATTGCGGCGCGACGAAGCCGGGCGGCGGCGCGACCGGCGTGCGGGGCTGCGATGCAGACCGCGGCGCGTTCGAGCCGGGCGGCGGAGTGACTGGCGTCCCGGAGGCCGCCGTGGGCTGGGCCGCGGTGAAGCCAGGAGGCGGCGAGACCGGCGCTCCGCCCTGCGGCGTGACCGGTGCTCCGGCCTGCGGCGAGGCAAATCCGGGCGGTGCCGCGACCGGTGTCCCGGACGGCGGCGCGCCGAACCCGGGCGGTGCCGCGACTGGTGCCCCGGAGGGCGGCGCGGACTGAGGCGCGACCAGGCCGTGCTGCGGCGTGACCGGCGGCCCCGAAGGCGGCGCGGTAAAGCCGGGCGGTGCCGCGACCGGTGTCCCGGAGGGCGGCGCGGACTGGGGTGCGACCAGGCCGTGCTGCGGCGTGACTGGCTGAGCGGGGCCGGTCGGCGGGAGGCCGGAACCGGGCATGGGCACCGTCGGCCGGCTGGCCAGCATCGGGGTGGTCGGCCGCCCGCTGGGGTGTGTCGGCGTCGGCATCGGCGGCGCCTCGTCGGGCACGATCGCCCAAGGGCCGTCCCCGTCGGCGAGGAAGACGTGCGCGGTGCGCGGACTACGCCCGGAGCGCTGCTGTGGCACGCCCGCGATCCGGCCGGCCTCGCCGGCGGGAGGCTGCCCCGGCATACCGCCGTGCCGCGGATCGGCGGTCGCAGCCGAACGCCCGGGAGCACCGTCCCAGGCACCACCCGGCATCCCGGCCTGGTGCAGGTCGCCGGTCGGCGGAACTTGACCGTTCGGATCGGTCCCCACGCCGGAACGCCCGGGACCGCCGTCCCACGCACCGCCCGCCATACCGGCCTGGCGGGGGTCGCCGGCCGGCGGGACCTGACCATTCGGAAGTGAGCTGCCGACGGTGCCGGACTGCTGCGGGCCGCCGAATTGTCCCGGAACACCCGATTGCTGCGGCCCACTGGCGTGGCCCGGAGCCCCGACGTGCTCGATGCTCCCCAGTTGCCCGGGGGCACCGATGTGCTGCGAGCCGCCATATTGCCCTGGAGCGCCGCCCTGCTGCGGTCCGCCGGGTCGGCCGGGGGCGCCGGCCTGCTGCGGCACGCTGGGCTGCGCGGATCCGGTGCGCTGCGGGTCGGGTTGCCGGGGCGGGACCGTGGTCTCCGAACCGGCCGGGACGGGGCCCGAGGCCGGCCGTCCCGCGTCGGCCGGGACCTCGTTCGAGGCTGGGGCGTTGCGAGGGGCGATGGACGTACCGGAAAGGTCGGTGACCTCGGGCACGGCCGGGCCTTGCGGGCGCGCGTCTGCCGCGGGCGAAGCCGAAGCGGCCGCCGCCGGCGGCGTGGCCGGGACCTGCGGGCCGGCCGGACCGATCACCCGGGCCGGGCCGGTCAGCTGGGCCGAACCCACCACCCGCGGCGCGACCGGCGGCTCGCTCTTGATGACCCGCGGCGCGGGCGGGGGAGTGGCGCGGCTGATCACCTTCGGGGGAGCGGGCGGCTCGGCCCGCTGCAGCACCCGCGGCGTGCCGTCGTCGTCGCGCGGGCCGGCCGGATCCGGGGGCGTCTCGTAGTACTCCCCGTCGAGCACGACCGGCTCATGCCGGTCGATGTCCGCCGGCTCGTCGTCGTCCCAGTCGTCCCGCCCCGCGGAACGCTCGTCCCGGACAACGGAACGGCCGACGGAACGCTCGCCGGACACCGCCCAGTCGTCGTCGTTCGCCGGAAGGTCGTCCCAGTCCCGGGCACGCGGGTCGATCGGCTCGTCATCCCACGAGCGCAGGTCGTCGCCGCGCCCCCGCCCGTTGCTCCGGGCCAGGTCGTCCCCGCGGGAGTCGTCCCGAACCCGGCCGCCACGCGCAGCGCCGCCACGCCCGTTGTTCCGGATCAGGTCCTGGTCCCGGCCCTGGCCCGCCTCGACGGCCGGCGGCCGCGCCCGTCCGTCGTACCGGTCGTCCGCGGCGGGAACCTGGGCTCGTCCGTCGTACCGGTCGTCCGCGGCCGGGACCTGCGCCCGTCCGTCGTACCGGTCGTCCGCGGCGGGACCCCGCGCCCGCCCGTCGTACCGATCGTCCGCGTCGTACCGATCGTCCGCACCTGGAACCTGCGCCCGCCCGGCGACCCCGGACCGCTCGCCGCCTCGCGCCGGGCCGCGCCGTACGTCCTCGTCGTCCCGCCGCGGCCGGCGCCCGCCGACCGGCCGGATCGGCCCGAAGTCCTCGTCCTCCCAGGGCTGGGAGACCACCCCGCGCCCGCGCTCGTCGACGAACCCGCGCTCCTCGGCCACCCCACGCCGGCCCACCGGCCCGCGCCGCTCGTCGTCCCAGCGCACCGACGGCTCGGGTGCCGGCCGCCGCCGAGGCCCGCCGTCCTCCCGGCGCCGGTCCTCGGCCCAGCGTTCCTCGGCGGGCCGCCGCCGGCCACCGTCCCGGCGCTCCTCCGCGTCCCGGGGCCGCCCCCGGCCATCCCGGCCATCTCGGCCGTCCCTGCGGTCCGGGCCGTCCCGGCGGACCCCGTACCGATCCGCGGGCCGCGCCGCCCGCCCGGAGTCGTCGCCCTGCGGACGGCGCCGGCGCTCCGGGTTCTGCATCGCGGCCGGGTCCACGATCGGGAAGTCCGGCTTGTCGAAGTCCACGCCCAATTCCGGGCGGTTGAAGTCGATATCGTCGAAATAGTTCCCGGAAAGGTTGTCGACCGAGGTGTCGATCGGCACGAAATCCGGGTCGGAGAGCCAGCTGGGGCGCTGGTCGTCGAACGGGGCGTCCGCTTTCTCGGGTGCCCGTCGGCCACGGCGCGGGGCCATGTCGTCACCCTCGGCATGCGAGCGGCGAGTGGGGATGACCGGGTCCGGCGCCGTCCGTTTCTCGTAATGGCGCTGCTGGACCACGGCATGCTTCGGCATGAAGGAGTATTCGTTGTACTCCTCGTCCCAGTACTCGTCGTCCTCGAAGCTCATGACGCGGCTCCGTTACGGCTGGGGAATGTCCCACCGCCCCGTCGCCGCATATGTGCCACCGTCCTCACCCTGGACCACCTCCGCGCCCCCGGTGCTCGCCCCTCGCGCGCCGGATCAACCGCCTGCCACGTGGTGGATGTGGAAGGTTAATCACGGATTTGCGTGGTGCGCCACCGCCCTGCGGGTCCCCCATCCCGGACTCGCGAGGACGCCGCGGCCGGTGACCGACCCGGCGCCGCAGCCCGCCGGGTGTACTCGGTCACCACTGGATACGTCCGCCGGTCGCTCCGGGTTCAATGTGGTGAGCAGTGAATATGCCGGGTTCCCGGTGGCCGGCGGGTGGATCTGCCCGGATCAACGAGGATCATTGGTTCCCGGAAACGGCCGGATGATCGAATTAAGCATTTCTTAAGCTCCCTCTCAGGAAACCTACGAACTTGCGGGCGACCCTGATCGTGTGACGGAAGTGTGGCGAAGCGCACGCTTGCATTCTGCGGATCAAGGGGGGTGACCCTGGCACGGTTGTTGTGCGGCCGGGTCCACGAAGGACACGCCCCGACGGGGCGGGTTCACCGGAGGACCGGCCGTCCTGCTGCGGACCGACGGGTGCGCGGCGCCACCAGCTCCCCGGCCGAGCGGCCGTCGCCCCCCAGTCTTGGCGGCCGCTTACCGTGCCCTCGAACGACCCGCCCAGGGGACCGCCCCCCGAGATCCTGGGCGCATGGCGGATCAGGGCACACCAGGCCGGGACGAGAGACGGCGGCGGGATCCTTCCCGCCGCCGTTCTTGTCTTCCCGATCCGACCCACCTCTTCCGTTTTCGACACGCCTCTTCCTTTTTCCGTGCGCCTCTTCCCTTTTCGGTACGCCGCCAGACCGCCGTGCCCCCCGGACCGTTGCGCGCGTCCCACCCCTGGCTGGCTCTCACGGGTGCCTCCGCCAGGCGGAGGCACCCGTGAGAGCCAGCCGGGACCGTCAGCCGCGGGACCGCCTGAAGCCGGGACTGCCCGGCGGGGTGGGGCGGGCAGGGGAGCGGGGCGGCGTACCGGAAGGGTCAGATGCGGCCGTCGGTGGTGAACGGGCAGGTGCGGGCGGGAAGCACGAGGCCGGCCGCGGCCAGGTCGGTGAGCAGGGCGGACAGCTGGGCGCGGGTGAGCAGCCCGGTCTCGTCCGGCCAGGGGTGCGGGACGCCGAGCGCGGTGGCCGCCTCGATCGCCCGGGCGCCGATCGCCGCCTCGATCGCCCAGACCCGGTGGGCGCTGAGCGCCGGCCGCGCGGAGGCGGTGAGCGCGCCGTGCAGGTGCAGCAGGCGGCGCAGGTCGGCGGCGAGTTTCTCGATCGGCAGGCCGGAGGGTTGCGGTGCGGCCGGTTGCCGGTCGCGGATCCGCTCGGTGAGCGCGTGCCAGCATCGCGGCGCCTGCCGGACCGTGGCGATGATCAGCGGCGGCGTAGCGATCATGAGGGCGATGCGACTGGCGTCCAATAGGTTCACGGCACCCTCCGGATGCCCTGCGGGTGGTCGTCTCCTCGACCTTCCGCCCGGATCGGCACCCCGTCAACGCCACTTTGTGCGACCGGTGCGCATGGATGGCCGGCGATCCGGCGGTGACGGGAGCGCTCGCCGCGCAGGCGCCGGGTCAGCGGCCCGGCTCAGGAGGTCCGGCCGCCGCGGTCCCGCGCCTTCAGCCGGACCGTCGGCAGCTCCGGCGCCGGCAGCGGAGCGGCGTCGCACCCCCGGACCGCCCCGAACCGCCGGCCCGCCATCCAGTCCTCCCGGGCCGCCACCACCTCCTCGTGCGAGCGGCCCACGAAGTTCCACCACATCACCAGCGGCTCCTCGAACGGCTCCCCGCCGATCAGGAACAGCCGCGCCGCGGCGAGCACCGAGATGTCCAGCTCACTCCGCCCGGTGTCCAGGTAGAGCAGCGACCCCGCGGTCACCGGGGACCCGTCGACCACCGCGGCGCCGGACATGACCAGCACCGCGTACTCGAAGGTGGGGTCCAGCTCCAGGGTCTGCCGGGCCGCGCCGGTGTAAACGATCTCGGCGCCGACCAGCGGCGAGTGCACGGTCGCCGGCGAGCGCAGCGCCCCGAGCGAGCCGGCCACCACGGTCACCGTCGCCGGCCCCTCGGTGACCGACGGCAACTCGGCGAAGTGCTCGAAGGCGGGCGGCCGGTGCCGCGCCGGCTCCGGCAGGGCGACCCACAGCTGCAGCCCGTGCATCGCGTCCGGGTGGTCGGGCGGGGTGAACTCGGAGTGCGCGATGCCGTGCCCGGACGTCATCAGGTTCAGCTGGCCGGGTGCGATCACCTGGTGGCTGCCGAGGCTGTCCCGGTGCTCGATCACGCCGTCGACCAGCCAGGTCACCGTCTGCAGCCCGGTGTGCGGGTGCGGCGGCACCTGCATGCCGGGGCGGCCGCGCACGTCGTCCGGCCCGAAGTGGTCGACGAAGCACCACGCCCCGACCATCCGCCGCTCCCGGTGCGGCAGCAGGCGGCGAACCGTCGTGTAGCGCCCCAGCGGCACGTCGTGCCCGGGCAGCAGCACGCTCTCGGCGGCAGGCGTCGTCATGCCCCCGACTCTATGACCACCCCCCGACAGGAAAGACCCCGCAAACCCGATTTCCGGTACGCCCGCAGCCGCCCGCCCGGCGCACCGGACAGCGCGATGTTGACCACCCCGGCTAGGGTGCCGGGCGGTCCCGGCGACAGCGGGGCCAGTCATTTGTCACCGTCGATCAGATCGGAGCCGGGTGAACTCGCACCGAACCGGATGGCCGTCTCCCGTTCGCCCCGGCCTGGTCTGCCGCTCATCCGGCGACGGGACCATCGGGCCGTGCTAACCTCCCGGGCCCTGCGCTGGGCCGGTTTCTCCGGTGCCGTGCTGCTGGTCGGCGCCGGGATGCGCGGCGGCGCGCTGCCCGCCTCGGGGAACCACGACGCGCTGGTGATCCTGCTGTGGCTGGCCGGCACCGCGCTGATGGGTTACGCCTGGTGGGCCGGCCGGGACCGGGAGCACAGCGTGCGCTGGACGCTCGGCACCATCGCCCTGTGGACCGCGCCGTTCCTCGTCCTGCCGCCGCTCGGCAGCCGGGACTTCTACTCGTACAACTGCCAGGGCGAGCTCTACGCGCGGGGCCTGAGCCCGTACACGGCGACCGCGGAGACGCTGCCCTGCACCTGGCTGGGCGCGGTGCCGCCGATCTGGCAGGACACCGTGACCCCGTACGGTCCGCTGTTCGTCCTGCTCGCCGCGCTGATCGTGGTGGCCGGTCAGGCGCTGCCGCCGCTGCCGGCGATCGTCGACGCGCTGCCCCCGCAGCTCGGCTCGCTGCTGCTGCCGCTGGTGCTGTTCCGGCTGGCCGCGCTGGCCGGGGTGCTGGCCGTCGCGGCCGGGCTGCCGGTGCTGGCCCGGCGCTGCGGGGTGGCGCCGGCCCGGGCGCTGTGGCTGGCGCTGGCCGGCCCGCTGATCGGCGCGCACCTGCTGGGCGGCCCGCACAACGACGCGATGATGCTCGGCCTGATGGTGGCCGGCCTGGCGGTGCTGGTCCGGTTCCCGCGGCGGCCGGTGGCGACGGTGGCCGGCGGCGTGCTGCTCGGCGCCGCGGTCGCGGTGAAGGCGAGCGCGCTGATCGCGGTTCCGTTCGCGGTGCTGATCGTGGCCGGGACCCAGGCCGTGCACCGGCGGATCGGCCTGCGTGACCTGGTGGCCGGCACGGTGGGGGTGGCTGCCGCGGGGGCGGCCACGCTGGCCGGGATCACCCTGCTGGCCGGCCTCGACCTGGGCTGGGTGGCCGGGCTGAAGGACAGCGAGGCGCTGGTCCAGTTCAGCTCGATGCCGACCGCGGTCGGGATGACCGTCACCTATGCCGGGCAGCTCGTCGACAAGGGGTTCGACGCGGTGCCGGCGGTCCGGTCGGTCGCCTTCGTGCTGCTGGCCGTGGTGCTGGTGGTGATCTGGGTGCGGGCGCTGCGGAACCGGACCGACCCGGTCCGGGCCGCGCTGACCGGGGCGGCCGCGGCGATGGTCGCCACGGTCGCCCTGGCCCCGGTCTTCCTGCCCTGGTACACGCTGTGGCCGCTGACCCTGCTGGCGGCCACCGCGGTCCGGGTCCGGGCGGTGATGCTGATCGCGATCGTGGCGGCCTTCACCGTGCTGCCGGACGGCTCCGGGCTGGTCCGGCACCTGAAGTTCCCGGGCGCGCCGCTGGTCACCTGCTACCTGGCCTATCTGGGGGTCCGGCAGCTGCGCCGGCTGGTCCGCCGGCGTCGCGGTCAGCCGGTCAGCGAGGCGGAGCCGAGCACCCGGGTCACCTTGACCTCGATGACCACCCGCGCCGGGTTGGGCCGGGGCGTGCGGTAACGCTCGGCGTACCGGCGCTCCGCCTCGGCGACCGCGTCCGGGTCGTCGCGGATCACCGCGAAGCCCTCCACGGTGCTCCAGCGCCGCCCGTCGACCTGGCAGATCGCCACCCGCTGCTGGCCGCGCCGCACGTGCCGGACCTTGGCCGAGCCGCCGGAGGTGATCACCCGGGCGACGCCGGCGACCGGGTCGAGGGTGGCGCCGACCGCGACCACGTGCGGCGAGCCGTCGGCCCGCAGCGTGGTCAGCGTGCACAGGTGCCGCTCGGTCCAGAACTCGCGCAACGCCGCCGAGTCCAAGCTGATCACGCCGCTCATGCCGTCTCCGCCTCCAATTCGCCGGTCCGCACCGCGGCGACCAGCGCCGCGTGGTCCTTCTCCACCTGGTCGGCGTAGAGCCGGGCGAACCGGGCCAGCGACTCGTCCAGCTTGTCGCCGCTGCCCACGTACCCGGCGATCATCGACGCGCCGCTGGTCCGGGCGTGCGACTTGGCCAGCAGGAAGCCGCAGACCCCGGCGTAGTCGGCGAGCGCGCCGGCGTTGATGTCCTCGACCACGATCGCGCCCTTCATGTCCCGGAACTGGCGCACGTAGTACTGGTGGTCGCCGACCGTGGTCCAGCCCAGCAGCGGGTCGCTGACCGTCTGCAGGGCCTGCTGGTACTCCACCACCCGCTGGCCCTGGTGCCGGTGCCAGGCCAGGTCACCGTGCTGGTGCTTGGCGATCACCGAGCGGCGGGCCTGCTTGAGCTGCAGGAACACCACGTCGTCCGGATCGCTGCCCTCGCACAGCGCCACGTAGGCGCGCAGCCCGACCGAGCCGACGCCGACCACCTTGTGTGCCACGTCCACGATCCGGTAGCCGCCGAGGATCCGCGCCCAGTGCGGCTTGAGCGTGGTCAGGTAGCCGTCCAGCGCCTGCTCGAGCAGCTCCCGGTCGTCGTCCGAGGGCCGGGTGATCACCGGCGGCTGCTCGACCAGCCGGCGGGTGCCGTCGCGCTGCTCGGTGAACCGGGGCAGCGCCCGGTCACTGGTGCGCCGGCGGGCCCGCCGGGCGGCCCGCTCGATCTCGTCGCGGAAGCTGCCCCGGCTCGCCTGCGAGCGCATCGCGTCGACGTCGAGCTGGTCGAACGAGCGGGCCAGCAGCGGCCGCTCGGACAGCTGGGCGATCTGCTCCCGGTACTCCTCGACACAGTGCTGCACCGCCTCGGCGCAGGCGCTCTCCCGGAAGCCGTTGACCCGGCCGGCCACGTGCACGCTGACCACCAGGCGGCGCAGGTCCCACTCCCACGGGCCGGGGTGCGCCTCGTCGAAGTCGTTGAGGTCGAAGACCAGCTCGCGCTCCGGGCTGGCGTAGAAGCCGAAGTTGCCCAGGTGGGCGTCGCCGCAGATGACCGGAGTGATGCCGGTGTGCGGCAGGCCGGCGAAGTCGTCGGCCATCAGGCCGGCGGTTCCCCTCAGGAACGCGTACGGATTGGCGATCATGCGGCCGATCCGGACCGGGACGAGCCAGGGCAGCCGGCCCTCGTGCGAGGCCACCACCTGGCGCACCGGATCGGGCCGGTCGGCGGGCGGCTGCCAGTGCGCCATGTCCGAGCGGGGGGACCGCTCGCGCAGTGACCGGCCGATCTCGTATCGTTCGGCGCGCGGCCGTGCGGGCCGGCGCAGGGAGGTGAATCCTTCGTCGCCCGCTGAGCTGAGCACGACGTGGCTGCTGATCGTGGGTGTCGCGTCCATCGCTGCTGAGAGTACGGCTCCGGCGGTACCGGCCGCGCGGGGCTCGCGGGGCAGGCATTGTTATCGATAACATTCCCACACGGGAGATGCGCGGCCTGCCGCTAAGCTCCATCAGATCTGGACCTGGCGAGGTGCGCAAGTGGAGACCAAGGGATCCCGTTCCCCGGCGATGACGGACGTGGCACGACTGGCCGGGGTTTCCCACCAGACCGTCTCACGTGTGCTCAACGATCATCCGAACGTCAAGGAGCAGACCCGGATCCGGGTCCGGGCGGCCATCGCCGAGCTCGGCTACCGGCCGAACCGGGCGGCTCGTGCCCTGGTCACCGGCCGGTCCCAGCTGATCGGCGTGGTGGCCCGCAACAGCATGCTGTACGGCCCGGCCTCGATGCTCACCGAGTTCGAGCAGGCCGCGGCGGACGCCGGTTTCGCGGTCAGCGTGGGCAGCGTCCGGGAGCTGGACCGGGACTCGATCTCCGCGGTGGTCGAGCGGCACCTGGACCAGCGGGTGGCCGGCCTGGTGGTGATCGCCCAGGTGGCGTCGGCCACCGAGGCGCTGGCCGAGATCCCGGCCGAGGTGCCGGTGGTGTTCATCGACGGCGACCCGGCGGCCGGGCGCTCGCTGGTCACCGTCGACCAGGTGGCCGGCGCCCGGGCCGCGGTCCAGCACCTGCTGGAGGCCGGGCACGAGACGGTCTGGCACGTCTCCGGGCCGACCGACTGGTTCGACTCGGCCGGCCGGATCCAGGGCTGGCGGCAGACGCTTCAGGAGGCCGGCCGGGAGGTCCCGCCGCTGCTCAGCGCCGACTGGTCGGCCGCCGAGGGCTACCGGGCCGGGCAGATGCTGGCCCGGATGCCGGAGGTCACCGCGGTCTTCGCGGCCAACGACCACCTGGCCCTGGGCGTGCTGCGGGCGCTGCACGAGCGCGGCCGCCGGGTGCCGCACGACGTCAGCGTGATCGGGTTCGACGACGTGCCCGAGGCGGCGTTCTTCATCCCGCCGCTGACCACGGTGCGCCAGTCCTTCGGCGACGTGGCCCGGGCCGCGCTGACCCTGCTGCTCGGTCAGATGAAAGAAGACGCGGGCGCCGCCGACACGGTGATCGTTCCGGCACAATTGGTGGTCCGTGAGAGCGTTGCTCCGCCGGCCTGATCGCGGTAACGGCCGCCGTTAAGCGGCCGTTACCGGCTTGTTGCCGAGAGCCGTTGACACAGGTTTTGTTAGCGATAACACTGGGATTCTCCCGCCGGGTGTGGCCGTGGCCACCGACCGGCTCCCCCCGTGGAGGTGATCCCATGCCGTTCGTGCCGGGCGCGACGCCTCAGATCGGCGTCCTCCGGGCCGGCCTGAGCGGTCGCTCGGTGGCGATCGGGGTGCCCCGGAAGCGGCCAAGATCCTCAACGAGCTCTATACCGGGTGCCCGGTGCCGCAAAATTGGTTCGGGTGAAAGATCGCCGGCCGGCGCCGCGTGACCACAGCCGGTAACAGCACCACCATCAACACCTAAGGACACACGATGAAACCGCAGATCTGGTTTCTCACCGGCAGCCAGCACCTGTACGGGCCGGAGACGCTCCAGCAGGTGGCCGACCAGTCCGCTGAGATCCAGCGCACCCTGGCGGCCGGCCTGGGCGCCGAGCTGGTCAGCCGGCCGGTGCTCACCGACTCGGGCGCGATCAAGCAGGTGATGCTGGACGCGAACGCGGATCCGCGGGTGATCGGCGTGATCGCCTGGATGCACACGTTCTCGCCGGCCAAGATGTGGATCTCCGGCCTGGACGCGCTGCGCAAGCCGCTGCTGCACCTGCACACGCAGCACAACATCTCGCTGCCCTGGGAGTCCATCGACATGGACTTCATGAACCTCAACCAGGCCGCGCACGGCGACCGCGAGTTCGGGTTCATCCAGGCGCGGCTGGGCGTGCCGCGCAAGACGGTGGCCGGGCACGTGTCCGACCCGGCGGTGGCCGCCCGGATCGACGGCTGGGCCAAGGCGGCGGCCGGTCTGCAGCGGCTGCGCACCCTGCGGCTGGCCCGCTTCGGCGACAACATGCGCGACGTGGCGGTCACCGAGGGCGACAAGGTCGAGGCCGAGCTGCGCTTCGGTGTGTCGGTCAACACCTACGGCGTGAACGATCTGGTCGCGGTGGTCGACGCGGTGGACGAGAAGACCGTCGACGACCTGGTGACCGAGTACGCCGACCTCTACGAGCTGGACCCGGAGCTGGCGAAAGGTGGCGCGCGCCACGACTCGCTGCGCTACGGCGCCCGGATCGAGGCCGGCCTGCGACAGTTCCTGACCGAGGGCGGCTTCGGCGCCTTCACCACCAACTTCGAGGACCTCGGCGGTCTCCGCCAGCTGCCCGGCCTGGCCGTGCAGCGGCTGATGGCCGACGGGTACGGCTTCGGCGGCGAGGGCGACTGGAAGACCTCCGCGCTGCTGGCCGCCGTGAAGGCGATGGGCGCGGGCTCCGACCGGGGCACCTCGTTCATGGAGGACTACACGTACCACTTCGGGCCCGGCGAGCCGAAGATCCTCGGTGCGCACATGCTCGAGGTCTGCCCGACCATCGCGTCCGGGCGGCCTCGTGTCGAGATTCACCCCCTGGGCATCGGCGGCCGGGAGGACCCGGTCCGGATGGTGTTCGACGCCGCGCCCGGCCCGGGCGTGGTGATCGGTCTCGCCGACCTCGGTGACCGGTTCCGCCTGGTGGCGAACGTCATCGAGGTGGTCACGCCGGACGAGCCGTTGCCCAATTTGCCAGTCGCCCGGGCGGTGTGGAAGCCTGCGCCGTCGCTGTCGACTTCGGCCGAGTGCTGGCTCACCGCGGGCGGTCCGCACCACACCGTCCTCACCCAGGCCGTCGGCGCCGAGGTCCTGCGGGACTTCGCGACGATGGCCCAGACCGAGCTGCTGCTCATCGAAGACCGCACGACGACCGACGACTTCGCCGATCGAGTGCGGTGGAACCAGGCGTACCACCGTCTGGCCCGCCCCCTGTAACACCGCTCTCAAAGAGGAGAATCACCGTGAAATACACCCGGCTTGCGGCAGCGTTCGCCGCTGCCACCCTGGTGACCACCATGGCTGCCTGCGGTGACGCCGAGAAGACCACCGACAAGGAGGCGGCCGGCGGCGGCAGCGCCGCCGGCGCCCTGATCGGCATCACCATGCCGACCAAGTCGTCGGAGCGCTGGATCCACGACGGCGACAACCTCAAGTCGCAGCTCGAGGGCCTGGGCTACAAGGTCGACCTGCAGTACGCCGAGAACGACATCCCGACCCAGACGCAGCAGCTGGACAGCCAGATCACCAAGGGCGCCAAGCTGCTGATCATCGCGTCGATCGACGGCACCACGCTCTCCTCGCAGCTGGACAACGCCGAGGCCGCGAAGATCCCGGTGATCGCCTACGACCGGCTGATCCGGGACAGCGCGACCGTCGACTACTACGCCACCTTCGACAACTTCAAGGTCGGTGTGCAGCAGGCCACCTCGCTGCTGACCGGTCTGGGCGTGCTCAAGGCGGACGGCAGCAAGGGTGACGCGAAGGGCCCGTTCAACATCGAGCTGTTCGCCGGCTCGCCGGACGACAACAACGCGACGTTCTTCTTCAACGGCGCGATGAGCATCCTCGACCCGTACATCAAGGACGGCACGCTGGTCGTCAAGTCGGGTCAGAAGGACTTCAAGACGGTCTCCACCCTGCGCTGGGACCCGGAGACCGCGCAGAAGCGCATGGAGAACCTGCTGACCTCCACCTACAAGGGTGGTGTCAAGGTCAACGGCATCCTCTCGCCCTACGACGGCATCTCGATCGGCATCCTGTCGGCGCTGAAGTCGGGTGGTTACGGCACCGACGGCAAGTACCCGATCGTCACCGGTCAGGACGCCGAGCTGGCCTCCACCAAGTCGATCATCAAGGGCGAGCAGTACTCGACCATCTACAAGGACACCCGCCAGCTGGCCAAGGTGACCGGTGAGATGGCCGACGCCATCCTCAAGGGCCAGACCCCGACCACGAACAACACCACCGACTACGACAACGGCAAGAAGGTCGTCCCGGCCCAGCTGCTGCAGTCGGTGATCGTCGACAAGAGCAACTACCAGAAGGAGCTCGTCGACAGCGGCTACTACAAGGCCGACCAGCTGAAGTGATTCGAGTACCGCGCCCCGCCCGCCCCCCCCGCGGGCGGGGCGCGGGCTTCGTCGGCCCATAGGAGGGTCTGCATGACCGACACGATCCTGCGGATGAACGGCATCACCAAGACGTTCCCGGGCGTCAAGGCGCTGCAGGACGTCAGCCTGGAGGTACGCAGGGGCGAGATCCTCGCCATCTGCGGGGAGAACGGGGCCGGCAAGTCGACCCTGATGAAGGTGCTCTCCGGGGTCTACCCGCACGGCACCTACGAGGGCGAGATCGAGTTCGAGGGCGAGCCCTGCCACTTCTCCGGCATCCGCGACAGCGAGCACCGGGGCATCGTCATCATCCACCAGGAGCTGGCGCTCGCCTCGAACCTCTCGATCGCGGAGAACATCTTCCTCGGCAACGAGCGCGCCAAGCGTGGCTGGATCAACTGGCACGCGACCAACGCGGCGGCAGACGAGTTGCTGCGCCGGGTCGGCCTGAACGAGAGCGCGGTCACCCCGGTGATCGAACTCGGCGTCGGCAAGCAGCAGCTGGTGGAGATCGCCAAGGCGCTCTCCAAGGACGTCAAGCTGCTGATCCTGGACGAGCCCACCGCCGCGCTCAACGACGCCGACTCGGAGCACCTGCTCGGTCTGCTCCGTGGTCTCCGTGACGAAGGCATCACCTGCGTCATCATCTCGCACAAACTCAACGAGGTGATGAAGATCTCGGATCGGGTCACCATTCTGCGTGACGGCAAGACCATCTGGACCGACGAGATCGAGAACCTCACCGAGGAGAAGATCATCGCGGGGATGGTCGGCCGGAGCCTGGAGAACCGGTACCCGGACCACGAGCCGAAGATCGGCGAAGAGGTCCTGCGGATCGAGGACTGGACCGTCTACAGCCCGACCCAGGCCGACCGCGCGCTGGTCCGCAACGCGAACCTGACGCTGCGCCGGGGCGAGATCGTCGGGCTGGCCGGCCTGATGGGCGCCGGCCGCACCGAGCTGGCGATGAGCGTCTTCGGCCGCTCGTACGGCGTGAACATCTCCGGCAAGCTGATCAAGGACGGCCGGGAGATCCAGGCCCGGACCGTGCGCGAGGCGATCGACCACGGCATCGCGTACGCCACCGAGGACCGCAAGCGGTACGGCCTCAACCTGATCGAGGACATCAAGCGCAACGTCTCCGCGGCCGGCCTGACCAAGCTCGCCAAGGGCGGCTGGGTCGACGGCAACGAGGAGCGCAAGGTCGCCGACGAGTTCCGCGGCAGCATGAACATCAAGGCGCCGAGCGTCGAGGCGGTCGTCGGCAAGCTCTCCGGCGGCAACCAGCAGAAGGTCGTGCTGTCCAAGTGGATCTTCACGGATCCGGACGTGCTGATCCTGGACGAGCCCACCCGCGGCATCGACGTCGGCGCGAAGTACGAGATCTATACGATCATCAACCGGCTCGCCGACGAGGGGAAGGCCATCCTGGTCATCTCGTCCGAGCTGCCCGAGCTGCTCGGGATCTGTGACCGTATCTACACCCTCTCGGCCGGCCGGATCACCGGCGAGGTGCCGCGCGCCGAGGCCACCCAGGAGAGTCTGATGACTCTGATGACGAAGGAAGAACAGGAGGTGGCGCCGTGACCGTCGCACCCACCAACGCCGATCTGTCCATTGACAAGGGACCGGCCGGTGCCCAGGACCAGGCGCCGCGGAAGATCAACTTTGACCTGAAGCAGAGCGGCATCTACATCGCCCTCGCGGCCACCATCGTGATCTTCACGGCGCTGACCGGCGGTGACCTGCTCGCCCCGCAGAACCTCAGCAACATCATCGTCCAGTACTCGTACATCCTGGTGCTGGCGATCGGCATGGTGCTGATCATCATCGCCGGGCACATCGACCTGTCGGTGGGGTCGGTGGTGGCCGCGTCCGGCGCGTTCGCCGCGGTGATGATGGTGAACTGGGACCTGCCCTGGCCGGTCGCGATCATCGCGACGCTGATCTTCGGCGCGCTGGTCGGCGCCTGGCAGGGCTACTGGGTGGCGTACTTCGGCATTCCCGCCTTCATCGTGACCCTGGCCGGCATGCTGCTGTTCCGTGCCGTCACCTACAAGATCCTCGGCAACCAGGGCATCGGCCCGTTCCCGGACGAGATCCGCACCCTGGCCAACGGCTTCACCCCCGGCTTCCTGAAGAACATCGCGCTCGGCCCGCTGGGCGGCGCCGACGCGTTCAGCATCATCGTCGGCCTGCTGGTCGTGGTCGGCATGGTGGTCGTGCAGTGGCGCTCCCGCTCCGCGCGGATCCGCTACCACCAGAGCGTCGACCCGATGTGGCTGTTCATCACCAAGGTCGCCGTCCCGGCCATCCTGGTGATGTTCCTGGTCGTGCAGCTCGCCCGGTTCCGCAACCTGCCGTGGGTCCTGGTGCTGCTCGCCGTGCTGATCGTCGGCTACACCGCGGTCACCAACCGGGCCGTCTTCGGCCGCCAGATCTACGCCGTCGGTGGCAACCTGCAGGCCGCCACGCTCTCCGGCGTCAAGGTCAAGTCGGTCGTCTTCTGGCTGTTCGTCAACATGGGCGTGCTGTCGGCGATCGCCGGCATCATCCTCTCCGGCCGCCTCAACCTGGCCGGCCCGACCGCCGGCAACAGCTTCGAGCTGGACGCCATCGCGGCCGCCTTCATCGGCGGCGCCGCGGTGCAGGGCGGCGTCGGCAAGGTGGTCGGCGCGATCACCGGTGGTCTGATCATGGGTGTCATCAACAACGGCGCCGGCCTGCTCGGCTGGCAGCCGGAGACGGTCATGTTCGTCAAGGGCGCGGTCCTGCTCGCCGCGGTCGCCTTCGACGTCTGGTCGAAGCGCCGCACCGCGGGCGCCAGGTAGGCAGCTCGTCGCGAGGAAGGGGGCCGGGTCACCGGCCCCCTTTCCGCTATCTCGCCGCGGCCAGCCCGAAGGTGCTCGGACGCACGCCCGGGAACACCCCGTCGAGGGCGCCGAACCCGCAGCGCTTCTGCAGGATCTCGCCGATCACCGAGCGGTAGTCGGTGGTCGCCGCCAGGTCGCCGGCGACCAGCGCGCCGGGGGACAGGCCGGGCCAGTTCGCGTACACCTTTCCGCCCCGGATCCCGCCGCCGAGCAGCAGCATCGCGTTGCCGTGCCCGTGGTCGGCGCCGCGCGACGCGTTCTCCTGCACCCGCCGGCCGAACTCGCTGATGGTCAGCACGGTGACGGTGGCCAGCCCGTCGCCCAGGTCGGTGGCGAAGGCGGCCAGCGCCTGGGCGAGATCGGTCAGGTTGTCGAACATCCGCTGGCCCTTGACGGCCGTGCCGAGACCCTCGTGCATGTCCCAGTCGCCGCAGTCGACGGCCGCGGTGACCAGGCCGGCCTTCGACTTGATCAGCCGGGCCACGTCACGCAGGGCGGCGCCCAGCTCGGTGCCCGGATACTCGGCCGCGGCGGCGTACCCGGAAGCCTTGATCTTGTTGGTCGCGGTCAGCGCGCGGTCGGCGGACCGGGCCGGAGCGGACAGCGTGGCGGGCGCGTCGGCATACATCGCGCGCAGCGCCGCCGCGATCGGCCGCTTCCCGTCACCGGCCAGGGTGAAGTCGTCGATGCCGGTCATCGCCACGTCGTCGGCGCCACCGAGCATCAGCCGGGCCGGCATCGCGTGACCCAGCGACACCCCGGCCAGCGGCGCGGTCGCGCCGGTCAGCCCGAGCATCCGGTCCAGCCAGCCGCTGCGCAGCGAGGTGCCCGGCGCGGCGTTCTCCATCGCCTCCATCGCGGCGAAGTGCGACCGGGTCGGGTTCGGCTGCCCGACCGCGTGCACCGCCGCCAGCTTCCCGCTCGTCCAGAGCGGCAGGACCGGGGCGAGCGCCGGGTGCAGACCGAAGGTCCCGTCACCGCCGATCACCAGATTCTTCGGTACGCCGATAGCCGGCCGTGCCTGGTAGTAGGCGGCATCGCCGATCGGGGCGATCGCCGACAGTCCGTCGAAGCCACCGCGCAGCGAGATCACCACCAGGGTGTCGCCGGTGTAGGCCGGTCCCTCGGCGGCGAACGCCATCCGGGTGCTCAGCGCGGCGCCGGCCAGGCCGGTCAGCGCGGCGCCGAGCACCGTGCGGCGGGACAGCTCGGGGCAGCAGGGTTCGGTCTTCATGATCACCTCAGCTGGAAGGACGGCGAGTCGAGCACGAGCGCGATCAGGTAGGGGGCGTGGCCCGCGACGTTCTTGTCGACAGCACTGGTCGGCAGCTTTCCGGCGACGCTGAGCACGGCGGCGGTGTGCGCGGCCGGCAGCCTCGTCCCGACCAGCCGGGTGGCGAGCGCGTCGACCAGCCCGCCGTAGGTCGCCGGCATCGCCGGGACCAGCGACGTCAGCAGGTCGGCCGGGCGGGTCAGCTGCTTCGGGTACCAGCCGGCGGCCAGGTTCAGGTGCAGGTTGCAGCGCATCAGGAAGGCGGACGGCGAGGCCCAGGCCGCCGCGACGTCCGGGAAGCCGTTCGGCGGCGCCCAGCGCAGCGGCGCGTTCCCGGCGGCGACCAGGATGTCGTGGAGCGCGCTGAGCCCCAGGGTCGCGTCCTTGTCCGGCTGCAGACCCAGGACGCGGACCGCGGCGACCAGGTCCTCGAACGGGGTGCGGACCTTCTGCCCGGCCGAGGCGGCGAACTCCGGCGAGGTGAACAGGGCGCGCAGCACCGGGACGATGGCGGTGCCGTTGTCCAGGTAGATCTTGGCCAGGCGGGTGACCAGCGCGGCCGGCGGCACGTCGGCGACGAACCGGACGCACAGCTTGCGGGCCAGCAGCTCGGCGGTCCTCGGGTGCCGGGCCAGGTGGTCGAGGAAGGCCAGCGCCGCGGTCTCGCCGTCGGCGGCCGGGTTGGCGTGCCGGAAACCCAGGATGTCGACCGGGCCGGTGGCGTGCTTCGACGCGTCGTACACGTAATTGCCGGCCTTGCTCACCGTCATCCCGGTCAGCAGGCGGGCGGCGTCCTGCACGTCGGACTCGTCGTAGACCAGGCCGACGGTGTGCAGCTCCATCAGCTCCCGGGCGTAGTTCTCGTTCGGGTGCGCCTTGGTCGACGAGCGCTGGTCCAGGTAGGTGAGCATGGCCGGGTGCCGGGCGGCGTCCTTGAGCATGTCGGCGAACCGGCCGAAGGTGTGCTTGCGGATCACCTGCGCGTCGAAGTCGCCGCGGGTGTCCCAGACGCCGCTGCTCGGCGCGGCGATGTGCAGGTGGTTGGCCCAGAACCCGGCCACCGTCTCGAACAGCTGCCGCTCGCTCCACGCGGCCCGGGCGATGATCGCCTGGCCGAGCTGGCGGAAGCCGTCGTAGGAGTGCTTCGGCAGCGCGGCGCGGACCGCGGCCGGGGCGGCGTGCGCCTGGGGGAGACGCCGCAGCAGCCGGTCGCAGGCCGCGTCGTCGATCGTCGCGGGCTGCAGCTGGCGGTCGAGCCACTTCGCGGCGCCGAGCTTGCGGGCCTCGGCGAGCGACTGCGGGGTGGCGCCGAAGGTGGCGCGGCGCAGCAGGTGCGCGATCGGGTCGATCGGGTCCCCGGTCGTCGGCACCGCCTTCGCCGCCGCGACGGCCGGCGCCTCGATGATCGACCCGGCGACGATGGCGGCGGATCCGGCGAGCAGGGTGCGGCGGGTCGTCGTCATGGCCTTCGCTTCGGCGGGCTCCGCGGGCCGCCGCGCGACCGCAACCGTGACTAACGAGCCCGCAATCCGCGCGCACCCGTGACCGGACACCAGTGACGGACGTAGGCTCTCACCCGTGGATCAGGCTGAATCGGTACTTACCCCGTCCTCCTGGGTCGTCGTCGGTCTCGACAACGGCGGGACCTGCAACAACGCCACCGTGCTCGACGCCACCGGCCAGTTCCTGGTCAACAACCTGGTGGAGAACCCGTCCCGGGTCCTGGACGGGCCGGAGTCGGCGGTCGAGTCGCTCGCCGAGGCGTTCACCGGCATCCTGGAGCTGACCCGGACCCCGCTGTCGCTGGTCCGCGCGGTCGGCCTGGACACGCCCGGCCCGGCCAGCGCGCACGGGGTGATCTCGTCCAAGGGCGCGACCAACTTCAACCAGGTGTCCTGGCACGGCTTCGACATCCGGGGCGCCCTGGAGGCCCGGCTCGGCCTGCCGGTGATCTACAACAACGACGCGAACGCGGCCGCGCTCTACGCCCACCACCGGCACTTCGGCGCCGCCGCGCTGGAGACCTCGTCGGTCGCCGCGATCGTCGGCACCGGGCTGGGCGGCGGCGTGGTGGAGAACGGGAAGGTGATCCGCGGCGCGGCCGGGATGGCCGGCGAGCTCGGTCACGTGCAGATCCCGCTGCACGGCGTCCTCGAGGACGGCCAGCCGGTGCCGGTCTGCAACTGCGGCTTCGAGGGCGACGTCGAGGCGATCGCGTCGCTGACCGGGATCAAGAACAACCTGTTGCCGTACTGGCTGACCCGCTTCCCGGAGCACCCGCTCGCCGCCGAGCCGATCGGCAAGGCGGCCAAGATGCTGCGCGGCTACGGGGAGAAGGAGGACCCGCTGGCGATGGCCGTCTTCGGGCAGCAGGCCCGGGCGATCGGCAAGCTGTTCACCATCGCGGCCAACTTCACCGACCCGTCGGCCTACTTCCTCGGTGGCGGCGTGGTCGAGGCGGCGCCGCACTTCCGGCAGTGGTTCCTGAACACCGTCCGGGAGCACACCCAGCTGCGCGACGAGCAGGCCAAGGCGGCGACCTTCGCGCTGGTCGCCGACCTGGACATGGCCGGCGCCCGGGGCGCCGCGGTCGCCGCCCTGGACGCCGTCACCAACGGCTCCCGCTGACCGGTGCGCTCCGGGCGTACCGGAAATGGGGTCAGTCGGTTTTGATGGCTTTCTCGACGTCCGGGAACATCGGGAGATAGTCGCTGAGGCCGAGGGTGTCGAAGAGGCGGCGGAGGAACCCGGACGGGGCGGCCAACCGGACCCAGCCGCCGCGCTCCATGGCCCGGCCGTGCGCGGTGACCAGCACGCCGACACCCATCGAGTCGCAGAAGTCGAGGCCGGACACGTCGACGACGACGCGCGGGGAGGGACGCTCGACCAGACGGCCGAGGTTGGCCTTGAGAGCGGGCGCGGTGTCGATGTCGAGGGAACCGCGCAGGACGAGGACGGCCGTGTTCGGAGGGTGGTGCGCGACCGATACCTGCATTCGCTGAGATCTTTCGGATCGGGGGCGGGCTGACGCTAACCCTATGCGAGCCCGCCCACCGCCGCAGTTCTCAGATGGAGTTGCGCCATTTCCGGCCATTTCGCCCGATCAGGCGGTCGGCGTCGGCCGGGCCCCAGGAGGCCGCCTCGTAGGTCGGGATCGGCGACCGGTCGTTCGCCCAGTGCTCGATGATCGGGTCGACCACCCGCCACGACTGCTCCACCTCGTCGCTGCGGATGAACAGCGAGGCATCGCCCACCAGCGCGTCCAGCAGCAGACGCTCGTACGCCTCCGGCGACTCTTCCACGAAGGTCTGGTCGTACGAGAAGTCCATGCTGGCGGTGCGCACCCGGAACGAGTGGCCCGGCACCTTCGCCCCGAAGCGCAGCGAGATGCCCTCGTTCGGCTGGATGCGCAGCACCAGGGCGTCCGCGTCCAGCTCGGTGAGCTGACTGGTCGGGATCGGCAGGTGCGGCGGACGCTGGAACTGCAGCGCCACCTCGGTGACCCGGGCCGGCAGGCGCTTGCCGGTGCGCACGTAGAACGGCACGCCGGCCCAGCGCCAGTTGTCCACGTTGAGGCGCAGCGCGGCGTAGGTCTCGGTGCGCGACAGCGGGTCGACACCGACCTCCTCGCGGTAACCGGCCATCAGCTCCTCGCGGGTGCCGCCCCGCGTGTACTGCCCGCGGACCGCGGCGTCGGCGATGTCCCGGTCGGTGGGCAGCCGGATCGCCTGCAGCAGCTTCACCTTCTCGCTGCGCAGGCCCTCGCCGCCGAACGACGCCGGCGGCTCCATCAGGGCCAGCGCGAGGACCTGGAGCACGTGGTTCTGCACGATGTCGCGCATCGCGCCGGCCGACTCGTAGAACCCGCCGCGGGTGCCGACGCCGAGCGTCTCGGCCACGGTGATCTGCACGTGGTCGACCCAGGAGCGGTCCCAGATCGGCTGGAAGATCGAGTTGGCGAAGCGCAGGGCCAGGACGTTCTGCACGGTGTCCTTGCCCAGGTAGTGGTCGATCCGGAAGACGCTGGCCTCGTCGAAGGCGGCGTGCACCACGCCGTCCAGCTCGCGGGCGGTGGCCAGGTCCCGGCCGTACGGCTTCTCGATCACCAGGCGGGCGAAGGAGCCCTCGTTCGCCTGGTTCAGCCCGGCGCCGGCCAGGCCGCAGATCACCGGCTCGAACGCGTTGGCCGGGGTGGACAGGTAGAACAGCCGGTTGCCCGAGGTGCCGCGCTGGGCGTCCAGCTCGTCGAGCGTCTCGGCCAGACGCTTGTAGGTCTCCGGGTCGTCGTAGCCGCCCGAGACGTAGCGGATGCCGCCGGCGAGCTGTCGCTTCTCGCTCAGGCTGCGGCCGCCGAGGGCGCTCTCCGCGAACTGCTCGTCGGACATCGGCGTCCGGGCGACGCCGACCAGGGCGAACTGGTCAGGCAGGCGGCCGTGGCGGGCCAGGCTCTCGACCGCCGGCAGCAGCTTGCGGCGGGTGAGGTCACCGGAGGCGCCGAAGATCACCAGAGTGGCGGGCGGCGCGCTGCGCTCCTGGATGAGCTGAGGTTGGTCCATCGTCTCCGTGTCCTCCGACCGGGTTGTTACCGTCCGTTTGAACCTTACGCAGCAGCCCCCTTCCGTGGTTCACCCCGACCTGTGCCGCCGAGCACATGCTTCTTCGATCGGGAAAGACCTAAGCGATAAAAGTGGCAAAATGGTCGCAAAGGTCTGGCTACCGAGGGGGACCCCGTGAAGTACCGGCTCGTGACCCGCAGCGACTTCGACGGCCTCGTGTGCGCCGTGCTGCTGCGCCACCTCGACATGATCGACGACATCATGTTCGTGCACCCCAAGGACGTGCAGGACGGCGCCGTCGACATCACCGACCGGGACATCCTGACCAACCTGCCCTACGACCCCCGCGCCTACCAGGTCTACGACCACCACCACTCGGAGACGATCCGCAACGAGGGCGACCGGAGCAACCACATCATCGACGCCGACGCGCCCTCCGCGGCCCGGGTCATCTACGACCACTTCGGTGGCAAGGAGCGCTTCCCCAAGGTCTCCGACGACCTGATGCGCGCGGTCGACCAGGCCGACTCGGCGGACTACTCGCTGACCGACATCCTCAGCCCGAGCGGCTGGACGCTGCTGAACTTCCTGATGGACAGCCGCACCGGGCTGGGCCGGTTCCGCAACTTCCGGATCTCCAACTACCAGCTGATGATGCAGCTGATCGACGCCTGCATCGAGCACCAGGACGTGCACGAGATCCTCGCCCTGCCGGACGTCGCCGAGCGGGCCACCCTCTTCCACGACTGCTCGGCCCGGTTCGTCGAGCAGCTGCACCGGGTCAGCCACCTGGACGGCGACGTGATCGTCGTCGACCTGCGGGACGAGGAGGTGATCGAGGCGGGGAACCGGTTCATGGTCTACGCGCTCTTCCCGGAGTCCCGCGTCTCGGTGCACATCATCTGGGGCCGGCAGAAGCTCAACACCGTCTTCGCCTGCGGCAAATCGATCCTGGACCGCTCGTCGCCGGTCGACATCGGCGAGGTGATGCTCCGGTACGGCGGGGGCGGGCACATCGCGGCCGGCACCTGCCAGGTCCCGCACGACGAGTCGGAGCGGGTGGAGCGGGAGATCATCGACGCGTTGCGGACCGAACGGGTCGTCCCGGTCTGAGGGGTTCGCCTCACGCGGGTGGTCGCGGTCCGAGAGGTTTGCCTCACGCGGGTGGTCGCGGACCGAGAGGTTTGCATCACGCGGGCGGGAAGTCGCCTTCCCGCCCGCCCGATGCGCGGATCATGGGCCTTGCCCGCGGCCCCACCCGCCTGTCGTGACCCGCGCCCCACGCGCGAGCCGCGACTCGCCTCACGCCCACCCGCGTGAGGTTTCCCGCTGCAGGACCCTGCCTGCGGGGGAGTCTGCGTCAGCCGTGATAGCTCCACCGGCTGGCCGACACGGCTTCCTTCTCTTCTGACGGCGCCGAGGCCTCGGATGTTGCCTCGGGCGCCGGATTTTCCTCCGGCTCTCCCGGCTCGTCCGGTTCCGCGGCCCGGTGCCGGTTGCGCAGCACGATCCAGCCGGCCCCGAGCAGCGCCAGCCCGGCGACCACCCAGCCGCCCAGCGCCAGCGCCGAACCGCCCCGGTCGTCCTCCCGGGCCTCGGCCACCGCGTCGGCGAAGAGCTGCTCCTCATCGGCCGGCGCGGTGGTCGCCGCCGCGCCGTGGTGACCGGCCGCCGCGGCCGCGCCGTCCGGGTCCGGGGTGAGCGTCATCCCGGCCGTCATGGCCGGCCCGGTCTTCCCGTCGGCATACGTCCCGACCAGGCTGAACCGCACGGTGCTCAGCGTCGGCAGGGGGCCCACCGCGACGCTCAGGTCGGCCGCGCCACCCGGCGGGATCGACGCGCCGCCGACCGCGATCCAGGTGATCGCTTTCGGCACCTGGGTGACCGGGGTTCCGTTGTGGATGGTCTTCAGTGGGGTGGCGAGCTCCTGCCACTGGATCTGCGGCGCCCAGTCGTCCACCGAGAGCGGATACACCTCGGCGATCGGCGTGTCCTTGGGGATCTGCAGCGTCACCCGGGTGATCGGCTGACTCGCGTCGTTGACCACGTGGTAGGTCAGGTTCTGGCCGCTGCCCTGCGGCGCGCTGGACGGGCTGATCGTCACGTCGGCGAAGGCCGGGCCGGCCATGCCGAGTGCGCCCGCGGTCGCCACCAGGGTCAGTGCTGCTCCCAAATACCTCACGGGAGTTAGTTCGGATCACAGGCCCCGATGGTTCAACCCCATCCAGATTCTTTTCCCACCCTTTTCCGGTACGCCCTCCGCACCCGCCAGCACCGCCCCGGTGACGGCCGGCGAGGGCGGAAAAGGCTGGTGGCATGATGTGCCGATGCGCGACGTGCCGATCGACGGTGACATGATCCGGCTGGGCCAGTTCCTCAAACTGGCCGATCTCATCGACACCGGGGGCGAGGGCAAGATCCTGATCGCGTCCGGCGACGTCACCGTGAACGGCGAGGTGGACACCCGCCGCGGCCGCCAGTTGCACCCGGGCGACGTGGTCGAGGTGCAGGGCCGCTCGGCGCGCGTGGTGCCGTAACCAGAAAGATCCACTCTTTCGGCGGGAATCTTCGGGTGGTGCGGAACCGGGAGAGCGGACGTCTCGTCGTACCGGTATGACCCGAACCCGCGGCCTTCTGACCGCCGCCGCCATCCCCCTGATCCTGATGGCCGGCTGTGCCCGGCCGGACTCGGCCGGGTCGGCCGGCAACGCCGCCGACCCGATCACCGAGAGCGCCTCCGCCACGGACCCCACCGTGCTGGTGCGCATCGCCCAGGAGGGCGGCTTCGTGCCGACCTCCTACCGCTACGGCCGGCTGCCGGACGTCACCGTCTACGCCGACGGGCGGGTGATCAGCAACGGGCCGGTGCCCGCCATCGCGCCCGGCCCGGCCCTGCCGAACCTGCAGGTTCTCCGGATCACGCCGGAGAGGGCCGCCCAGTGGGCCGCCGACGCGATCGCCGCCGGGGTGAAGACCGGCGCCGACCTCGGCGCGCCCGGCGTCGCCGACATCCCGGACACGGTGATCACCGCCACCTCCGGCGGCACGACCCAGACGGTCCGGGTGACCGCGCTGCACCAGGCGCAGCCGACCGACCCGAACCTGAGCGCGAGCCAGCAGGCCGCCCGCAAGAAGCTGGCCGGCTACGTCGACGAGCTGACCGCCCTGACCACCGAGACCGGCTCGCCGGCCCCGGACGCCTACGTGCCGGACAGCCTGGCCGCGCTGGCCCAGGACTACGTCGCCACCGACGACGGGCTCAAGCAGCAGCCGCAGGACTGGCCCGGCCCGGCGCTGCCCGGCGCCGAGCTGTCGCCCGGCACCGGCCTGTACTGCGTCTCGGTCTCCGGAGCCGAGAAGGACAAGCTGTGGGCCGCGGCCGGCAAGGCGAACATGCGGACGCCGTGGGTGTCCGGCGGCAAGCAGTGGCAGGTCACCTTCCGGCCGCTGCTGCCCGACGAGACCGGTGGCTGCGCGGCCCTGAAGGACGCCAAGTGACCGCCTCCCGCGTCGCGGTGGGGGACGCCACATGATTCCGCTGGACGATCCTTGGGAACCCGGTGTGCGGCTGCACGCCATCCCCACTAACGTCGAAGGGCGTGAGGGGAACGGGGATGGATGCGGCCCAGATCCTGCTCGGGCTGATCCTGTTCGCCGTGCTGGCGCTGGGTGGGATGGCCGTGGTGGCCGGGCGGCGCAGGCCGGTCCCGCCGCCGCCGGAGGCGACTGAGGCCGAGGAGCTGGAGAGCGGCGCGGACGAGGTGTGGGCCGCGGCACAGCGAGCGGTGCTGGCCGCAGACGAGGCGCGGGAGCGCGCCACCGAGGCGGCCGGTCAGCGTGACGAGGCCGAGCAGCGCTATCAGCAGGCCAAATGGGATGCCTGGACCGGCCCGGCCGACGAGAGCCGGAAACTGGTGGAGCGGGCCGCGCTGGAGGCGTACCGGCGCGGCGACCTCACGGTCGACCAGCTGAACCGGATCTGGTCGCACACCCGGCCCGACGAGTCGGCCCTGGAACGGGTCGACGAGGAGGTCGCCGAGGCGAAACGGCGATATGAGCACGCCCTGGAGGAAGTGGTCGAGGTGCGCCGGGCGGCGCACGTCGCCGAGGTGGCCGCCGAGGTGCTGACCGAGGAGGCCAAGCTCGCCGAGGACGAGGCCCTCGCCGCCCGGATCGAGGCCGAGGCGGCCGCGGGCCTGTCCGGTCTCCTCCAGGAGCCGGACAGGCCCGCCGCCGAGCTCAGTGAACCTCGACCAGATCCACCACGAAGATCAGGGTCTCGTTCGGCTTGATCACGCCACCGGCACCGGCCGCGCCGTAACCGAGGTGCGGCGGGATGGTCAGCTTGCGCCGGCCGCCCACCTTCATCCCGGCCACGCCCTGGTCCCAGCCGGCGATGACCTGCTGGCCGCCGACCCGGAAGCCGAGAGCCTGGCCACGGTTGTAGGAGGCGTCGAACTCCTTGCCCGTCGACTGGGCCACGCCCACGTAGTGGACGCTGACGTACTCGCCGGGCTTGGCCTCCGGGCCGGTGCCCTCGACGATGTCCTCGATCACGAGATCGGCGGGCGCTTCGTCGGGGATGGGACCGACGTCGGGCTTGTTCATGAATCCTCCCGTTTGGTGTTTCCGGACTCGGTCATGCAATCACAGCCGGGCGGTGGCTGAACGAGCGGTGCCGGATCTCCGTATCTCCCGGGTGACCGGGAACGTCCCGGTCGTGTGATCCGCCTGGGAGTCAGCCGTGCGTTCCTTCCTCGTTGCGACGGCCGCGGTGGCCGTGGTGGCCGCTGTCGTGCCGGCCGGGCCGGTGTCCGCGCACGGCGCCCCGACCACACCGATCAGCCGGTCCGCGGCCTGCGCCGGGAACGGGACCTCGACGGGCGCGGCGGCGTGCAAGGCGGCCAAGGCGGCCACCGGCGGGTTCATCGGGGCGTTCGACAACCTGCGGATCGCGAACGTGAACGGGAACGATCGCAAGGTCGTGCCGGACGGGAAGCTGTGCAGCGGGGGACTGGACGCCTATCGAGGGCTCGATCTGCCGCGGGACGACTTCCCGTCGACTTCGGTGAAATCCGGGCAGACGCTGAAGGTGGCGTACCGGGGGACCATCCTGCACCAAGGACAGTTCCGGATTTTTCTCACTAAATCTGGCTATGACCCGGCGAAGCGGCTGACCTGGGACGACCTCGGGAGCAAGCCGGTCGGGACGTTCACCGACCCGCCGCTGACCGGCGGGGCGTACCGGATGAGCGTCAAGCTGCCGGAGCGGACCGGGCGGCACATCCTCTACGTGGTGTGGGAGACGTCCAGCACGCCGGACACCTACTACTCCTGCTCGGACCTGGTCTTCCCGGCGGCGGCGCCGGTGGTGAAGAAGACGACCAAGCCGCCGGCGAAGCCCGCCGCCTCGGCCACCTCCGCGGCCGCCACGGCCTCGGTCGCTCCCGTCTCGACGAGGCAGAGCGCCGCGCCGGTCGTCGAGGCCACCAGCGAGCCGTCCGTCGAGCCGACCGCCGAGCCGGTGCTGGCCGCCACCTCGAGCCAGGACGACACCGCTGTGGGCCACTGGCTGATCGGCGGCGCCCTCGGTGCCGCCGCGATCGCCGGAATGATCGCCCTGGTCGGAAGGCGTCGCCGTAGGTCCTGAGAGATTCCTGGAAAAAAGGTTTGAACTCCTGGATCTCCAGTCTCGTAATCATCGGCGTCGGCAATGAGGGTTGTTCAGGGCCTCCCTTGGCCGGCGGAATGCCGGAGTGAGCGCCATGATCCCCACCGCCCTGAACGACCCTCATTCGCAACGCCCGTCAGGTCCCCCAACAGACGAAAGGCCCAGCATGAGTCGTAGTCGCTACCGTGCCCAGGCGTTCCCGCGGTTCAATCGCCGGCGGATGCTGGCGCTCACCGCCGCCGGCGTCGGGGTCTCGGCCGCCTCGGTTGCCGGGCTCAGCCTCGCCGGTGAGAACGAGACGACATCGTCGAAGGACAGCTCCCCGCTGATCGTCTCGGTGCGGGACGCCAAGAAGGGCACCATCGACCTCTTCTCCGGCGATTCCAAGAAGACCGTCACCGACAAGAAACTCGCCGCCCAGCTGCTCAAGCACGCCGGCCGCTAACCGAAGAGGATCACGACAGAATGTCTTCTCACCGCGAAGCGCCGGAAATCAGCAAGGACCCGGTCGCCGACAGTTCCGACCTGTACGCGTTCGTCAGCCCGGACGATCCGGATACGGTCACCATCATCGCGAACTACGTGCCGTTGCAGATTCCGGCGAGCGGCCCGAACTTCTTCGAGTTCGGCGACGACGTGCTCTACGAAATCCACATCGACGCGAACGGCGATGCCCGCCCGGACATCACCTACCAGTTCCGGTTCGTCACCGAACTGCGCAACGACAAGACCTTCCTGTACAACACCGGGCCGATCGAATCGCTGGACAGCGAGAACTGGAACCGGCGGCAGTTCTTCTCGGTGACCAAGGTCGACAGCCACGGCAAGAGCACCGTGCTGGCCAAGAAGCTGCCCTGCCCGCCGTGCAACGTCGGCAAGGTGTCGATCGCCGACTACGAGGGTCTCGCCAAGGACGCCGTGCACAAGCTGAAGACCGGCGAGAAGGTCTTCGCCGGGCAGCGCGCCGACGCGTTCTTCGTCGACCTGGGCGCCATCTTCGACCTGGGCACGCTGCGCCCGTTCCAGGACAAGCACCTGGTCGGCCAGAAGCTGTTCAACTACGCCGGCAAGGCGGTCAACGCCACCGACCAGACCAACGTGCACAGCATCGCGGTGCAGATCCCGCTGCACATGGTCCGGCGGGACGGCAAGAAGCGGGTCAAGGCCGCCGACGCGGGCGCGGTGATCGGGGTGTGGACCTCGGCCAGCCGGCGCCAGGTGCAGGTGCGCGGTGACAGCAAGAACGGCGAGGTCTACGTCGGCCCGCAGGTGCAGGTGTCGCGTCTGGGCAACCCGCTGTTCAACGAGGTCATCGTGCCGATGGCGCAGAAGGACAAGTGGAACAGCCTGCCGCCGAGCGAGGACAAGAAGTTCGCCGAGTTCGTCGCCAAGCCGGAGCTGGCGTCGCTGCTGCCGGTGCTCTACCCGGGCCTGTTCGACAAGCTCGCCGACCTGAACAAGGCCGGCAAGGACCGGGCTGACCTGCTGGCCATCCTGCTCACCGGCATCCCGTCCGGGCTGATCGACGGCTTCCAGAACAACACCGGCCAGCTGCAGGCCGACATGCTGCGGCTGAACACCGCGATCCCGCCGGCCGCGAAGCCGAACAAGTTCGGCGTGGTGGGCGGGGACGTGGCCGGCTTCCCGAACGGCCGCCGGATCGCCGACGACGTGGTGTCCATCTCGCTGCGGGCGATCGCCGGGGTGACCGTGCCGCTGGTCGACAAGGAGTTCGAGCCGGACGCCGCGGCCGCGCTGGTCGAGCAGGGCCTCAGCATCAAGGACGCGAGCGCCGGCCTGCTCAAGCACTTCCCCTACCTGGGCACCCCGTTCGACGGCTTCTCCGTGCCGTCATGACCGGCGGCACCATCCTCACCGCGACTCAGTGCCGGCATGACGGGCCGGCACCATCCTCACCGCGACTCGGTGCCGGCATGACGGGCGGCACCGGGCGACACCATCCCCACCGCAACGACGACCTCGCAGGCGAGGGCAGGGAGGGCACGGCATGAGCCACGATCACGACCACGGGCACCATCACCACCACCACACGCTCGCGCCGTCCGGTCAGGGCACCGTGATGCTGAACATCGGCGGTGGAATCGGCGCGCTGATCATCCACACCTCGGCCCGGGAGCACGGCCACGAGATCGAGGTCAGCCCGGCCGGGCAGCCGGACCAGCGGCAGCACGCCGCGGTCCGGGCCCGCTACGTCCGCGGCGGCGTCACCTATTGCGTGGTCATCGACAGCCTGCCGGAGGGCCGCTACGCGATCTGGGCGGACGGCCCGGACCCGCTCGCGGAGGTCGCCGTGCGCGGCGGCGCGGTCGCCGAATACACCTGGCCGGAGTACGCGATTCCCGGGAGGACGCTGCTCACGGTCTAGTGTGTAGCCATGACGGGCGGCGATGTCCCGGTCCGTGTCGCGTTGCGTACCACCGACATGGAGGAGGCCCGCGCCTTCTGTCGCAAGGTCTACTACGAGCCGCTGCGGATCGACCCGGTCGGTGACCCCGACCGGTTCGACTTCAGCGCCGACGTGGTCGAGCTCGGCCCGATCACGGTCGGCGAGGTGGCTTACGGCACCGACATCCGGGTCGCGATCGGCGCCCTGGAGACGGCCTACCACGTGCTGGTGCCGCTGACCGGCGTGCTCCGGTCCCGGCACCGCGGCATGGTGGTGCTCGCCGACCCGACCCGGGCCGCCGTCTACCGCCCGACCGGCGACATCGAGCTGGACTGGCCGGGCACCTGCCGGATGCTCAGCGTCAAGGTGGAGCGCGGCGCCCTGGAACGGGAACTGGACGCCGCGCTCGACCAGCGTCTGGTCTCCCCGATGCCGCTGGGCGCCAGCTTCGACCTGGTCGACGGACCCGGCCGAACCTGGGTGGCCCTGGTCCGGCTGCTGCTCGCCGAGCTGCGCGCGCCCGAGGGCCTGGCCACCCAACCCCGCATGGCCGCCCGCTGGCGCGACATGGTGGTCAGCGGCCTGGCCCTGACCGTCGAGCACCCTTATGGCGAGGAGCCGGCCGGCCTGCAGGGCCCCTACCGGCCGCGCACCGTGAAGCGCGCCCTGGACGTGATGCACGCCGAGCCATGGCGCCCCTACACGACCCGCGAGCTGGCCGCCGTCGCCGGCGTAGGCGTCCGCGTCCTGCAGGACGCCTTCCGCCAGCACGTCGGCATGTCACCGATGACCTACCTACGCCGCCTGCGCCTGGACAACGTCCACGCCGAACTCTCCCGAGCCGACCCGGGCCTCACCAGCGTCAGCGACATCGCCTACCGCTGGGGCTTCACCCACCTGGGCCGCTTCGCCGGCGCCTACCGAGAGCGCTTCGGAGTCCCCCCGTCAGCCACCCTCCGAGACCAGCCCTAAGCCACCCCCGAGCCCAGCCCCAAGCCGCCCCCAAGCCCAGCTCTAAGCCATCCTCGGAGCCCAGCCCCAAGCCGCCCCCCAAGCCCAGCTCTAAGCCAGCCTCGGAGCCCAGCTCTAAGCCATCCTCGGAGCCCAGCCCTAAGTCAGCCTCGGAGCCCAGCCCTAAGCCAGCCTCGAGACCAGCCCAAAGCCACGCCGCGCCAGCCCCGGCGTCCAGTCCTGAGCCGCTCTCGCCCAGCGCTCGTCCGCGAGCAGTCCTAGGCCTCCCTCCCTTTGTGTCACCTCCGCTGTCGGCGATGATCACTGAGGTCAGCGACCCTCCGCGGACAATCCGACCCGATTCAGCTCGGCGTGCACCCGGGCGCGCAACAACTCATACTGCTCCCGGCAACGCCGTGGACTGCCGGGCGGCGCCGCCTGAACGGTCCCGCCGGTCACCACCTCATCCGGCCGGAACTGGTCAGCCGTGAAGTCGACATCGCGCTCGCCAGGCAGCCTGTTCCAATAGTGGTGCCCCACCTTCTCCCCACCCACGAGAACCTCGCCGAGCACCAACTCCCCACCCAGCAGCTCCCGCACGATCAACGCGGTCACCCCGCACTGCCCGCGCGCCGGATTAGCCGGGGTCCAATCCGGCAGGTCATGCGGATCGCACGTGTCCCGCCCCCACGCCCCGCGCAGCACCCGCTCCAGCACTTCGACATCCACCGCTCGCGTCTCCGTCACACAACCCACCCTCCCCCCTCAACCAACAAGAGAGTCAAGACCCGATTTCGGTACGCCCCAAGCCCCCGCCGCACCCGACCCCATCCCACCCGCGTCACCGCAGGGCCGCCGCTCCCATCGCCGCACCACGGTCGGAAGCCTCGGCCGGCCGGAAACACCGCTCCTGGCACAATCCCCCGCGGTGTGCCGCAGCGACGTTGAGGCACCTCTCACCCCCAGCCGAGGGCGGAAGCGCGCCGCTGCCGTGCGGTAGCGGGGGCTCGCGAAGGATTACGAGCCGGCCGGAAGGGGCGTCACCCTCAGGCGGAGGCACCTCTCAGAGTTGGCCACGCGTGGCAGCCCGCCGGGCGGCGGAGGGCCGCGGGCATGGGCGGTGGAGCGCGCAGCTGGCTCTGAGAGGGCGGTTCGGGATCCTTCAGGTTGATCTATGCGTTGGGTCCGTTTGGAGACCGTTCTGCGGGTTCACTGTAGATAGTGATCACTCGATGGCGTGAAAGATGAAGCCTGATCACGACCGGTCCGTTAGCTGGGACGTTGGCCTGGTCATGGGTGATCGAAAGCCGTACCCCAGCGACGTGACCGACGCGCAGTGGGCGTTGCTCGGCCCGTTCCTGCAAGCCTGGCGGGCCAAGCGTATTTCGGTAGCCGGCCGCACCGGCGACCATGATCTGCGGGAGATCGTGAACGCGATCCTCTACCAAACCCGCACCGGTTGCCAATGGGCGTATCTGCCGCACGACCTGCCGCAGAAGTCCGCCACCTACTACTACTTCGCCCTGTGGCGGGACGACGGCACCGACCAAGTCATCCACGACCTGCTGCGCTGCCAGACCCGGGAGAAGGCCGGCCGCCGCGAGGACCCGACCGCGGTCGCGGTCGACACCCAGTCGATCCGGGCCGCGAACCATGTTCCCGCGGCCACCACCGGCAAGGACGCCGGCAAGAAGGTCCCGGGCCGTAAGCGCGGGTTGGCCGTGGACGCTCTCGGGCTGATCATCGCGGTGGTGGTCACGGCGGCGTCGGTCACCGACAACGCGATCGGCATCCGGCTGCTGGACAAGGTCGCCGAACACACCCCGACGGTGACGGTGGCCTGGGTCGACGCCGGGTTTAAGCAGGACGTCGGCGTGCACGGCGCCGTGCTGGGCATCGACGTCGAAGTCGTCAAACGCGCCGACACCCAGCCGGGGTTCGTGCCGGTCAAGAAGCGGTGGATCGTCGAGCAGGTCTACGGCACCCTGATGCTGCACCGCCGCCTGGCCCGCGAATACGAGAGCCGTCCGGAATCATCGGTGTCGCGGACCTTGTGGGCGTCGATGGCTGGCATGGTCCGCCGGTTGACCGGCGCCAGCACCCCGACCTGGCGAAACGCGTAAGGCCGTCCGGTGCACCTCGACACAATCCTCACCCTGATCGGCGAACGTGAGACCACCGCGATCGCTACCGCCGGGCGCCTGCGCGAGCAGATCAGCCTGCTCACCGGCGAGCTCACCCGCATCGACCGGGAGCTGGCCGATCTGGCGACCACCCGCAGCATGCTGCAGCACCTCGCCACGACCGAGTTCACCGCCGACGACCCCACCATCGTCAGCGCCGCCTACCAGCAGATCCTCGCGATCCTGGGCACCGCGACCGCCGGTATGCGGGCCAAGGACGTCTGCCTCGCCCTCGACATCGAACCGCTACCGAAACACGTCGAAGGCACCCGAGCGAAGCTGAAACGCCTGGTCAACCGCGAGATCATCACGGAAGACCAGCCGGGAATCTTCAGCCTGATCCAGAAACGGACCTAACCTCCCGGAATGCCCTTTCAGAGGGCGGTAAGGAAAATTAGGTCCGTTTCGGGATCAGTGTGAATATGCCGAGCTGGGTCTCGATTACGAGGCATCGACATGAGGGCATCCTTCTCTATGCGTCCTTGGTGATTCCGATGGTCCCCTCGCTGATGGCTGCCACTGATATTGCTCCCGATGATCTGTTTGCAGTCTGGGTAGATGGACCGGCTGGTCCGTCGCGGCTGCGTGGCCGAGCGGCCAGCCAGGCGGCGAGTGAGGTGAGGTTCGCGTTCTACGGCCGGATTTCGACGGAGGGCTATCAGGATCCGGTGTCGTCGCGGCGGTGGCAGTCCGAGATCGCGGAGTTCATGACTCATGGTCATGGTCGTATCGGGGTCGAGTTCTTCGACGTCGGCTGCTCGCGCAGCCTGTCTTGGCACGACCGGCCCGCCGCCGCGGAGTTGCTCGCTGAGGCGTTGCGTCCGGATCGCCGTTTCGACGCGGTGGTGATTGGCGAGTACGAGCGGGCGTTCGCGGGTCGGCAGGCGTTGCAGGTCATCCCGTATCTGCATGCGCAGGGAGTGGCGGTGTGGTTGCCCGGAGTTCGGTGGTCCGGTGGATTTGGACGATCCGACGCACCGGGCGTTGTTCCTGCTGTTGGGGAATCAGTCGGAGCAGGAGGTGTTACGGGCTCGCCGGATGGTCAGCCGGTGTGTATTCGCTGAATCCGATCGCGACGGCGCGGGTCCAGGCCCGCGGCACCGAACGCGACAGCCAGGCCACGGGGTGCTCCGGCGCGGCGTCCACGGTGAGCAGGGCGACGTCCGGCGCCGCGTACGTCCTGCCGTGCCCCCGCAGTTCGGGAACGGACCGCGCGTCGGCGACCCGCAGCACGGTGTCGGACCAGCGTACCCGTAGCCGGTCGGCCGATTCACCGTCGACCACATGGGCGCAGGTCGGCACCCTGCCGGCAGCCGCGAAGAATCCGGAGCCCAGAAACCGGCCGCCGTCGTCCTCGATCCGGACGGCACAGCCACGTGCCAGGTCGACGAGATGGTTCCAGGGCGGCTGCGGCATGGTGACCTCCCAGCCGTGACACTCTCACGAACAGTGGCCGCTGAGGAACGGTCAAACGTCAGCAGCGCGTGGCTGCCGGCAGAACCTCGGTCACCCGACGGCCTGCCTCGGGGACGTACCGGTGCCATGAGCCGGAAGCGGGGCAGCGCGGTGGCGGGAAGTGATCATATATTCGCCTGACGTACTGAACGGGGATTGAATCGTGAAGCGACTGCTCAGCTTTCTGTCCATGCTCGTGGTGGCCGTGACCGGCTCGGTCGTGGTTGCCGCGTCGCCGGCCGCCGCCGCGCCGCCGGAAGGTTACTACTTCATCGTCAACGCCTTGTCCGGGAACTGCCTCGACCAGAACTACACCGGTGGGGTCGCGCGCCCGCAGGTCTACGCCTGGACCTGCAACTACGGCACCAACCAGAAGTGGCAGCTGCGAGCGTCTTCGGCCGGCAGCAGCCTCTGGTTCTACCTGGAGAATGTCCGCAGCGGTCAGTGTCTCAACCAGGATTTCTCCAACAACGTCGAACATTCCAATGTCATCGCTTACCGGTGTGGGTCCGGTATGAACGACCTCTGGTACGCGAGCTGGGTGACCTCGCAAAACACGATCATGCTGGGGAACGGGAAGACCAACAAGTGTCTCGACCAGAGCTACACCGGCGGAACTCCGGGAACGGCGATCCTGGCCTGGACGTGCTCGTCCAACCGGGACGCGGCCACCAACCAGCACTGGGTACTGGTCCGCATGCCCTGACAGCGGCGGACAGCGGTCCCGTTCAACTGCCGGCGCGGCGGTAGGTGACGACGACGAGCACGGGCGTTCCGGTTGTCCTCGGTATTGGTCCGGTACAACCGGGGCGCACGGCGCCCTGTTCGGCCCGCGCACGATCGGCGGCATGTGAGCGGGCGGTAAGGAAGATTAGGTCCGTTTCGGGATGAGTGTGAATATGCCGGGCTGGGTCTCGATTACGAGTTCACGGTTGACCAGGCGTTTTAGCTTCGCGCGGGCTCCTTCGACGTGCTTCGGGAGCGGTTCGATGTCGAGGGCGAGGCAGATGTCCTTGGCGCGCATGCTGGCGGTCGTGGTCTTCAAGACGGCGAGGATCTGTTGTTAGGCGGAGCTGATCACGGTCGGGTCATCGGCGGTGAACTCAGCCGCGGCAAGGTTCTGCAGGGTGCTACGGGTGGTGGCGAGGTCGGCCAGGTCTTGGTCGATGCGGGCGAGTTCGGTAGTGAGCAGGCTGATCTGCTCACGCAGCCGCTCGGCGGTCGCGGTGGCGGTGTTCTCGCGTTCGGTGATCAGGCCGAGGATCGTGTCGAGGTGCATACGCGGGCCGCTATCCGTGTCGCCAGGTGGGGGTGCTGGTGCCGGTCAACCGGCGCACCATGTTCGCCATCGACGCCCACAACGTACGCGACACGCTCGATTCGGGCCGGCTCTCGTACTCGCGGGCCAGCCGCCGGTGCAGCATCAGGGTGCCGTAAACCTGCTCGACTATCCACCGCTTCTTGACCGGCACGAATCCGGGCTGGGCGTCGGAGCGTTTGACGACCTGCACGTCGATGCCCAGGACTGCGCCGTGCACACCGACGTCCTGCTTGAACCCGGCGTCCACCCAGGCCGCTGTCACCGTCGGGGTGTGCTCGGCGACCTTGTCGAGCAGCTTGATGCCGATCGCGTTGTCGGTGACGCTCGCAGCGGTGACCACCACGGCGATGATCAGACCCAGGGCGTCCACGGCCAGGCCACGCTTGCGGCGGGCACCCTCTTGCCTGCGTCTTTTCCCGTCGTGGCGGCCGGGACGTGGTTCGCCGCCCGGATCGACTGGGTGTCCACCGCGACCGCGCTCGGATCCTCGGCGCGGCCGGCCTTCTCGCGCGCCTGACCACGCAGCAGGTCATGAATCGCCTGTTCCGTGCCATCCTCACGCCACAACGCGAAGTAGTAGTAGTCACCGGTTTCTGCGGCAGGTCGCGCGGCAGGTACGCCCACTGACAGCCGGTCCGGTTCTGATACAGGATCGCGTTCACGACCTCCGGCAGATCCTGTTCACCCTGCCGGCCGGCGAACGAGACACGGCCGGACCGCCACGCGTCCAGGAATGGCCAGATCAGTGCCCACTGCTCGTCCGTCACGTCGCTCGGGTACGGCTTTCGATCACCCATGACCGGCCAACGCCGCAGCGACGTGGCCGGTCGCAATGGTCATTCCCCTTTCACGTCATCGAGTGATCACTATCTACAGCGAACCCGCAGAACGATCTCCAAACGGACTCAACGCATAGATCAACCCGAAAATCTCGAACCGCCCTCTGAGGGGTGTCTCAGCCCCATTGAGGGACCCGTGACGCCCAGCCGGAGGGCGGGGGCGCGCTGCGGTCGTGGGCAACGGCGGCTCTCGCGGAGGTTTGCGGGCTGGGCCTGGCGGGTGTCTCGTCATGGTTGAGGGACCCGTGACGCCCAGCCGGAGGGCGGGGGGCGCGCTGCGGTCGCGAGCAACGGCGGGTCTCGCGGAGGTTCGCGGGCTGGGCCTGGCGGGTGTCTCGCCTCGGTTGAGACACCCGCCAGGCCCAGCCGGAGGGCGGGGGCGCGCTGCGGTCGTGGGCAACGGCGGCTCTCGCGGAGGTTCGCGGGCTGGGCCTGGCGGGTGTCTCGTCACGGTTGAGGGACCCGTGACGCCCAGCCGGAGAGCGGGGGCGCGCTGCGATCGCGGGTAGCGGCGGGTCTCGCGGAGGTTTGCGGGCTGGGCCTGGCGGGTGTCTCGCCAGGGTTGAAGGACCCGTGACGCCCAGCCGGAGGGCGGGGGCGCGCTGCGGCCGTGAGCGACGGCGGGCCTGGCGGAGGGTGCGGGCGGGCGATCATTTGCGGACGGGCGCTCCGGTCGTACCGAAAGCGGATCTTGACGGAAGATCAGCGGACGGTGACCGACTGGCGGACCTCGGGGGCGGGGACCGGACGGCCGTAGAGCCAGCCCTGACCGAAGTCGCACCCGTTGGCCCGCAGCCAGTCCCGCTGCACCGCGGTCTCCACCCCCTCCGCGACCACCCGGTGCCCCAGCGCCTGCGACATGGCCAGCACCGCCCGGACGATCGGTTCGTTGGCGCCGCCCTCGCCGACCCCCGCGATGAACGCGCGATCCACCTTGACGATCGCGACCGGCAGGCGCTGCAGGTAGTTCAGCGAGGAGTAGCCGGTGCCGAAGTCGTCGATGCACAGCGTGACGCCGAGGGCGCGCAGCTGGTGCAGCACGTCCAGGCAGGTGTCCAGATCGGTCATCAGGCCGGATTCGGTGACCTCCAGCCAGAGGCCGGACGGGGGCAGGCCGGTGCGGGTCAGGGTGTCGCGGACCCGGTCGGCCAGGCCCGGTTCGAGGAGTTGGCGGACGGCCAGGTTGACCGAGACGTGCAGCGCGGGGTCGGCGGCCCGCCACTGCTGCAGGCGGGTGGCGGCTTCTTCCAGCAGCCACCCGCCGGCCGCGACGATCAGCCCGGTGTCCTCGGCGACCGGGATGAAGTCGACCGGCGACACCGCGCCCAGCTCGGGGTGTGTCCAGCGCATCAGCGCCTCGTGGCCGTCCACCCGCCCGGTCCGCAGGTCGACGATCGGCTGGTAGTGCACGGACAGTTCGTCGTTGCTGAGGGCGCCGCGCAGCGCCCGTTCCAGCACCATCCGGGTGCGCACCTGCTCGCGCAGCGCCGGGTCGAAGACCTCGGCCCGGTTGCGGCCGGCATCCTTGGCCCGGTACGCCGCGGTGTCCGCGTCGCGCAGCAGCTCCACCGGGTCCGGCCGCCGCGCGGAGTGCGCGATGCCGATCGAGGCGGTGACGTCGACCGCGCCGACGGACAGCGGCACCGGCTCGGCCAGCACGGTGAGCAGCCGTGCGGCCAGCGCCTCGGCGTCGGCCCGCGTCGACGCGCCCGGCGGGCCGGCCACCGCGACGATGAACTCGTCGCCGCCGACCCGGCAGACCAGGTCCTCGGCGCGCACCTCACCGGCGATCCGGGCGGCGACCGCCCGGAGCAGCTCGTCGCCGACCTCGTGCCCCCAGTGGTCGTTGATCAGCCGGAACCGGTCCAGGTCCAGGTAGAGCACGCCGGCCGCGGGCCAGCCGGCGATCGTGGCGACCAGCAGGTCGCGGTTCGGCAGGCCGGTCAGCGCGTCGTGCTGGGCCTGCCAGCGGGCCTGCCGCTCGGCGCGGTCCCGGGAGTTGTTGGAGCGGACGATGCGGGACACCGCGGTGGCGATCAGGGCGATCGACAGGACCGCCCGGATCAGGGCGAACCGGGGGCCGGCCGGGGGCGCGACGACGGCCAGCACGGTGGGCGCGCAGAGCGCGGCGGCGATCGCCGCGGTCCGGGACGCCCGCAGCCGCCGGGTCCGGCCCTCGACCCGCCGGGTCAGCACCGCCACGGTCGGGTGCAGCATGCAGGCGGAGTTCGCGGCGTAGGCGACCAGCGAGATCGCCCCGATCACGGTCAGCGGGACGGCGTCCGGCCCGGTGGCGAACCAGCCGCGGACGGCCAGCACGATGTCGGCGGTCAGCAGCGCCAGCCCGCTGCCGGTGAACAACCACAGCGCGGGCGTGCCGGCCCGGCCCAGCAGCAGCATCGGCAGCACGGTCATCAGCAGGACCGCAGCCACCAGCGGCAGCGCCGCGGCGATCAGGTTCTGCCAGTGGGTGTCGTCACCGGCCACCCACGGCTCGATCCACAGCGACCAGGCCACCAGCACCGACCCGACGCCGAGCAGGACGGCGTCGACCCGGGCGGGTTCGTCGTCCGCGGCCCGGCTGCGCCGCAGCAGGTCGAGGACGCCGGCGGCGAGCAGCAGGTAGCTGGCCAACACCGCCAGGTTCGGCAGCAGCACGACGTGCAGCAGCATCCGGCTCGTCTCGCCGACCAGCGACACCGCCTGCGCGGCCAGCAGGAACAGCCACGGCCGCCGGTGCCCGGCGGACAGGTTGCGGTGAATCCCGATGCCGCCGGCGACGACGCAGATCAGGACCCCGATCAGGTACGCCACCGAGCCGGCGCCGTGACCGCCGGCCACCACCAGGGCGGCGGCGGGCACGCTGCCCGCGACGAGCAGCCACGCCGCCCGGGCGACGTCGTCGCTCACATAGTCGATATCGGCACCGGGGACGCCGGTTAAAGCTCGATCCGCTGGTTCTTGCCGATCACCACGATGCCGTTGTCGCTGACCGTGTAGAGCTTGCGGTCCCGGTCCAGGTCGACGCCGATCTGCGCGCCCTCCGGAATGTTCACGTTCTTGTCGATGATGGCGTTGCGGATGACCGAGCGGCGGCCCACCGAGACGCCCTCCATCAGCACCGAGCCCTCGACGTGCGCCCACGAGTTGACCCGCACGTTCGGCGAGATGATCGAGCGCTCGACCAGGGCGCCGGAGACCACCACACCGGGGGAGATCATCGACTCGATGGCCCGGCCCTGCCGGTCGTCGTAGCCGTGCACGAACTTGGCGGGCGGCCACGAGCCGTAGTTCGTGAAGATCGGCCACTCGTGGTTGTAGAGGTTGAAGATCGGCAGGGTGGCGATCAGGTCCATGTGCGCCTCGTAGAACGAGTCGAGCGTCCCCACGTCCCGCCAGTAACCCCGGTCGCGGTCGGTGGCGCCGGGCACGTCGTTGTCGCGGAAGTCGTAGACGTTCGCCTCGCCGCGCTCGACCAGCATCGGGATGATGTTGCCGCCCATGTCGTGCTTGCTGTCCGGGTTCTCCGCGTCGGCGGTGACCGCCTCGCACAGAGCGCGGGCGGTGAAGACGTAGTTGCCCATCGACGCGTAGACCTCGTCGGGGGAGTCGGCCAGGCCGACCGCGTCCCGTGGCTTCTCCCGGAAGGCGGAGATCTTGCGCCCGTCCGGGCCGACCTCGATCACGCCGAACTGGTCGGCGAGCGAGAGCGGCTGGCGGATCCCGGCGACGGTGACCGCGGCGCCCGAGGCGATGTGGTCGTTGACCATCTGCTTCGGATCCATCCGGTAGATGTGGTCGGCGCCGAAGACGATCACGTAGTCCGGGGACTCGTCGTTGATCAGGTTGAGGCTCTGGTAGATCGCGTCGGCCGAGCCGGCGAACCAGCGCGGGCCGAGCCGCTGCTGGGCCGGCACCGGGGTGACGTAGTTGCCGAGCAGCGTGGACATCCGCCAGGTCTTGGAGATGTGCCGGTCGAGCGAGTGCGATTTGTACTGAGTGAGCACGACGATCTTGAGATAGCCGGCGTTGGCGAGGTTCGAGAGGACGAAATCGATCATCCGGTAGATGCCGCCGAAGGGCACACCGGGTTTGGCCCGGTCCGCCGTCAGGGGCATCAGGCGCTTGCCTTCTCCACCGGCCAGAACGATCGCAAGCACCTTGACAGCCATGGCAAGGACGCTAATATCCCCGCCTGCGCTTCGCCACCCAAAGTGTGGCGAAGTTTGGTTAAGCCGCCGTGGCGCTGCTCTCTCGCATCAGTGACTCGATCGTCTCCGGACGGCCCGGACGTCCGAAATGATAGCCCTGGACGAGATCGCACCGCAGGTCCCGCAGCTGCGCCGCCTGACTCGCCGTCTCCACCCCCTCGGCCACCGTGACCAGGTCCTGGCTGCGGGCCAGCTCCAGGATCGCCCGGGTGAAGCTGACGTCGTCGATGAACGAGCGGTCGATCTTCAGGATGTCCACCGGCAGCCGGCGCAGGTAGGCGAGCGACGAGTACCCGGTGCCGAAGTCGTCGATGGCGATCCGGATGCCGTGCTCACGCAGCGTCCCGAGCACCGGGGTGTCGGCCGCGTCGATCAGCACCGACTCGGTGATCTCCAGGACCAGGCCGGCGCCCGGCATCCCGGTCTCGGCCAGCACGCCCAGCACGGTGTCCGCGAAGTCCGGGTCGCGCAGCTGGTGGGTGGAGACGTTCACGGTCACGTAGACCCCGTGCCGCCGGTACCAGTCCGCGCCCCGGGCACAGGCCAGCCGCAGCGCCACCAGGCCGACCTGGCCGATCAGCCCGGTCTGCTCGGCGACCGGGATGAACACCACGGGCGGCACCAGCTCGTCGCCGCGCCGCCAGCGCATCAGCGCCTCCACCCCGGTCATCCGGCCGGTCGCCGGGTCCACCACCGGCTGGTAGTCCAGGAACAGCGAGCCGTCCGCCAGACCCTGGCGCAGCCCGGCGGCGATCCGGGCGCGTTCGCTCTGCTGGGCGCGCAGCGAGTCGTCGAACCGGGCCAGGCGGGCGCCGCCCGCCTGTTTGGCCGCGCGCAGCGCGAGGTCCGCGTCGCCGAGGAGATTTTTCGGTACGCCGTCAGCGAGTCCCGCGCTGGCCGTCAGGTGGATCCGCCGCTCGCCCACCAGCACCGGAACCGCGGCGACCGTCTCCAGCACCCGCCCGGCCAGCGCCACCGCCTGATCCGGATCGGTCAGCAGCAGCCCGAACTCGTCGCCGCCGAGCCGGGCCACCAGCAGCGCCTCCGGCGCGAACAGCAACAGCCGCCCGGCCAGCTGACGCAGCACCTCGTCGCCGACCTGGTGCCCGTAGGTGTCGTTGACCTCCTTGAACCCGTCCAGCGAGCAGAGCAGCAGGGCGTGCGGCCGGTCCCGCACGCTGGGCAGCGCCATCTGCTCCAGCAGCAGCTCCCGGTTGGCCAGCCCGGTCAGCGCGTCGTGCCCGGCCCGGTACGCCAGCCGCCGCTGCAACGCGGCCTGCTCGTCGACCGCGGTGCGCAGCGCGGCCGCCCGCTCGTCGGCGTCCCGGGCGTGCCGCTGGGCGACCCGGGCCAGCAGCCAGATCCGCAGCACCAGCAGCCCGCACAGGGCCGCGGTGAGCACCGCCGGCACGTACCGGACCGGGTCGCCGGGCCGGCTCACCACCGGGAGCAGCGGGCCGACGATCGCGGTCGCCACGATCGCGGCCAGGTTGTTCCGGCCGCTGTGCTGCTCGGTGACGCCCAGCCGGTCCGCGGCCGGGTGCAGGGCGGCGGCGGTGAGCAGCACCCCGGCGTACTGGATGAGCAGGAACGAGCTGCCGCCGGGCAGGAACGGCTCGGTGCCCGCCCCGTCGGTCGCGGCGTACAGCAGGTGGGCGGCGAGCAGCGCCGCCCCGGACCCGCCGAGCAACCGGGCCGGGGTGCGCCACGGGCCGGTCAGGGCGCGCAGCGCGCCGCCCAGCACAGCCAGGTCGACCAGCGCGTAGAGCGCCGCCAACGCGGTGCTGACCTGCTGGTAGCCGGGCGCGCCGAGATAGGGCAGGACCACGAACGACCAGGCCAGCATGGCCAGCCCGAGGACCACCGCGCCGGCCTCGACGCCGAGCTCGGCCGGGCTGGCGATCCGCCGCCGGCGGCGGGTGAGCAGCACCATGCCGGCCGCGGCCAGCGCGTAGAGCGGGACCAGGGTCAGGCCCTGCGGGGTGTTGCTCGGGGTGACCGGGCCGAGCGTCCAGAAGGCGATCGCCAGCACCCCGGCGGCGTGCCCGGCGGCCAGCAGCCGCCAGCCCGGATGCGACCGCCGGCGCAGCACCAGCGCGACGCCGGCCAGCTGGATCACGAAGAAGATCGGGCCGCCGGCGGCGAACAGCTGCGTGGCGGTGACCGCCAGCACACCGATCGCCAGGGCGTACCACCACGCCACGCTGCTGCTCCGGTTCCGCACCTGGTCATTGGAGCCCGGGACGGTTGCCGGCCGGGTGCGCGACCGGGTCCCACCCGGTTGCGGTGAGCTATTGTGCGGTGCGTGGCTCTGCGTGTGGACCTCCTGACCCGTGAATACCCGCCGGAGGTGTACGGCGGCGCCGGTGTGCACCTGGAATACCTGACCAGGGACCTGCGGCGGCTCGCCGACGTGCGGGTGCACTGCTTCGGCGCCCCCCGTTCCGAGGAGGGCGTCACGGCGTACCCGGAACCGGCCGAGCTGGCCGGGGCGAACGCCGCGCTGCGCACCATGGGGGTGAATCTCGCCATGGCTTCCGGCTGCGCCGGCGCCGACGTGGTGCACAGCCACACCTGGTATGCGAACTTCGCCGGGTACACCGCGAAACTGCTGCACGGCATCCCGCACGTGGTGACCACGCACAGCCTGGAGCCGCTGCGCCCGTGGAAGGCGGAGCAGCTCGGCGGTGGCTACGCGCTGTCCTCGTTCTGCGAGCGCACCGCGATCGAGGCGGCCGACGCGGTCGTCGCGGTCTCCGGCGGGATGCGGCGCGACGTGCTCAAGGCGTACCCGTCGGTCGACCCCGACAAGATCCACGTGGTCTACAACGGGATCGACACCGAGCTGTACTCGCCCGACCACGGCACCGACGTGGTGGACCGGCTGGGCATCGACCGGAACCGGCCGAGCGTGGTCTTCGTCGGCCGGATCACCCGGCAGAAGGGCCTGCCCTACCTGATGCGGGCCTGCCTCTCGCTGCCCGCCGACGCGCAGATCATCCTGCTGGCCGGCGCGCCGGACACACCCGAGATCGCCGCCGAGGTCACCGCGCTCGCTGACGACCTGCGCGCCGCCCGCGACCCGGAAGGCGTCATCTGGGTGCAGGAGATGCTGCCCAAGCAGGAGGTCATCCAGGTCCTCACGCACGCCACCGTCTTCGTCTGCCCGTCCGTCTACGAGCCGATGGGCATCGTCAACCTGGAGGCGATGGCCTGCGAGACCGCGGTGGTCGCCACCGCGACCGGCGGCATCCCCGAGGTGGTGGCGGACGGCGAGACCGGCCTGCTGGTCCCGATCGAGCAGGTGGAGGACGGCACCGGCACCCCGGTGCACCCGGAGAAGTTCGTCGCCGACCTGGCCGCCACGCTCACCCGGGTGCTCACCGACCCGCAGCTCGCCGAGCGGATGGGCAAGGCCGGCCGGCGCCGCGCCGTGGAGCACTTCAGCTGGGCCCGGATCGCCGAGGACACCCTGACCGTCTACCGGTCGGTGCTGTGACCGCGGCCCAACGCCTGCGGCTCGGACTGCTGCTGTCGGTGGTGCTGATCGCCGCGCTGGCGATCGGCGCCGGGCTGGTCCGCGCCGCGCTCTACGAGGAGCCCGCGGCCGGGTCGTTGCCGGCCGCCACCCGGGAGACGCCGGCCGTGGTCGGCGTCGAGGGGCGGTGCGCCGGGCAGCCGGCCCAGGCCGCGCGGGAGCTGCGCGGCATGTGGCTGACCACCGTCTACAACCTGGACTTCCCCAGCAAGCCGGGGCTGAGCCAGGCGCAGGTCAAGGCGGAGTACCTGAAGTGGCTGGAGGTGGCGGTCGCCCAGCGGCACAACGCGATCTTCGTGCACGTGCGGCCCAGCGGTGACGCGTTCTGGCCGTCCGACTACGCGCCCTGGTCGAACTGGCTGACCGGCCGGTTCGACGGGAAGTCGCCGGGCTGGGACCCGATGGCGTTCATGGTGGCCGAGGCGCACGCCCGCGGGCTGGAGTTCCACGCCTGGTTCAACCCGTACCGGGGTACCCAGCCGGCGCCCGGTGGCGGGTCCGGGACCGACGCGGCCAAGCTCGCGCCGAACCATCCGCTGCGGCTGCACCCGGAGTGGCGGATCGCCTATCCGACCGGCAAGAACGGGCGCTTCTACTTCGACCCGGGCATCCCCGAGGCGCGCAAGTTCGTCGAGGACTCGATGCTCGAGGCGGTGCAGAAGTACGACGTCGACGGCGTGCACTTCGACGACTTCTTCTATCCGTACCCGGAGGAGGGGCAGGACTTCCCGGACGGGGCGTCGTACAAGAAGTACGGGTCCGGGAAATCGAAGGCGGACTGGCGCCGGGACAACGTGAACGTGCTGGTCCGGGAGATGCACGAGCGGCTGCAGCAGCTCAAGCCGTGGGTGAAGTTCGGGATCAGCCCGTTCGGGATCTGGCGGAACAAGGCGACCGACCCGCTCGGCTCCGCCTCCAGCGGCCTGGAGAGCTACGACGCGATCTACGCGGACACCCGGAAATGGGTGCTCTCCGGATGGGTCGACTACATCGTCCCGCAGCTGTACTGGACGATCGGCTTCGACAAGGCCAACTACACCACGATGGTGAAGTGGTGGACCACCCTGATGAAGGGCAGCAAGGTGCAGCTCTACATCGGCATGGCGGACTACCGGGTGGGCGAGAAGGGTGACTGGAGCAGGCCGGACATGCTGGACCGGCAGATGCGGCTGAACCGGCAGTACGGCGTGCAGGGCGAGATCCACTTCAGCGCCGCACAGGTGCGGGGGGACAAGCTGGGCGCGGTCAGCCGGTACCGGAAGGCGCACTACGCGTCTCCGGCGCTGCTGCCCCGGCTGGCCCGGCTGAGCGCGGCGCCGCCGCCGACACCGCAGCTCACCGGCACCGCGCGGGCGGAGAACGGCCGGTTGGTGCTGACCGCGTCCGGCGTCTCGACGGCGAACTGGGCGCTCTACCGGACCACCGGCGGGCCGGCCACGCTGGTCGCCACCGGAAGGGCCGGCGCCGAGATCGCCGACCCGCAGGCCCCGGCCAAGGCGACCTACTGCCTGAGCGCCCTGGACCGCGGCGGCAACGAGAGCCCGCTCAGCCCAGGAGTCACCCCACCCGCGGTCTAGACGGCGCGTATTACGGCCGTAGTACGCTGGCAGGGTGCCGTACGAGTGGGACGACTGGGCGCTGGCCGCCCTGCTCGGCATCGAGCAGTTCGAAGTGCGCCAGGCGCTGGAGGCTCGCCGCCGATGGCCGCGGCGGGCGGTCAGCGCCACCGGCGTCCCGGTGCTCACCGTGTGGAGCCGCACGGCGGCCGGTCGACCGTTGATCGTGGCGGTCTATCACACCGCAGGCCTCACCTGGAAGATCATCGGGGCGCGGGAGATGGCGGACAAGGAGCTGATCGAGTTCAGCCGGTGGGAGGAGACGCAATGAGTCACGACGTACCTCAGACCCCTGACGAGCTCGCCGAGTTCATGACCGGGCTCTCCTTCGAGCCGCCGCCCGGGCCGGGCGACGAGCAGGCCCTGCTGGACTCGCTGCCCGCCGCCGGCACACCGGTCATGGTGGTCCGGTCGCTGCGCCTGCCGGTCGACCTGGACCAGTCGGTCGCCGCCGCGGCCAAGGCCGCCGACCTGCCCAAGACCACCTGGATCCGGCAGGCCATCGAGATGGCCCTGGCCGTGCAGGCCGACGACGACCAGCCGATCTCCCGGGCCGAGGCGCTGCGCGCCCTGACCCTGCTCCGGCCGGCCCGCCACGTGGCCTGACCGGCGACCTGGCAGAGAAGCGGCGCCGGAAGCGGGCGGCGCCGTCTCAGGCGACCTGGCAGTAAAGGCGGCGCCGGGAGCGGGCCAGGCCGGCCAGGTCGGTGAGGATCGCGCGGGCCAGCTCCGGGTCGATCTCCTCGCCCTCCTCGGCGCGCGCGGCGATCCACTTGCGGGTGACCGTGTCCAGGGTGCGCCGGTCGGCCGCGGCCAGCGCCTTGGTCAGGGCCGGCAGGAAGCTGAAGATCAGCGGCTCGTCGTCGTTGATCTGTTCCGGGCCGTCGACGTCGTCGAGCGACCGGTTGAGCAGCAGGCTCTCCCACTCCTCCAAGGACGCGAAGACGTCGAAGTTGCCGTACTCCACCGCGTCGCGGCCGGGGCCCGGCTCCTCGGCGGCGTCGTCGTTCGCGGCGGTGTAGAACGTGATGATCGTGCTCATGGGCGTCAGCCGGTCACCTTGCCGTCGGCCACCTCGAGGTGGCGGTTGGTCTGGACCGCCGCCAGCATACGGCGGTCGTGGGTGACCAGGAGCAGGGTGCCGGTGTAGGACGCCAGGGCCGACTCCAGCTGCTCGATGGCCACCAGGTCCAGATGGTTGGTCGGCTCATCGAGGACCAGCAGGTTCACCCCGCGCGCCTGGAGCAGGGCGAGCGCGGCCCGGGTGCGCTCGCCGGGGGAGAGCGAGTCCGCCGGGCGCAGCACGTGCCCGGCCCGCAGCCCGAACTTGGCCAGCAGGGTCCGCACGTCGGCGTCGCTCCAGTCCGGGACCGCGTCGCCGAACGCCCGGGCCAGCGTCTGCGAGCCGAGGAACAACCCGCGGGCCTGGTCCACCTCGCCGACCACCACGCCCGGCCCGAGCGCGGCGGTGCCCGAGGTGAGCGGCAGCCGGCCGAGCATCGCGGCGAGCAGCGTGGACTTGCCGGCGCCGTTGGCACCGGTGATCGCCACCCGGTCGGCCCAGTCGATCTGCACGGTGACCGGCCCGAGGGCGAACGAGCCGCGCTCCACGAACGCCTCCCGCAGGGTCGCCACCACCGCGCCGGCCCGGGGCGCGGTGGCGATCTCCATCCGCAGCTCCCACTCCTTGCGCGGCTCCTCGACCACCTCCAGCCGCTCGATCATCTTCTCCGTCTGGCGGGCCTTGGCGGCCTGTTTCTCGCTGGTCTCGCCGCGCAGGTTCCTGCCGATCTTGTCGTTGTCGCTGGACTTGCGGCGGGCGTTGCGGACCCCCTTGTCCATCCAGGCGCGCTGCATCCGGGCCCGTTCGAGCAGATCCTCCTTCTTGTCGGAGTACTCCTCGAACTGCTCGCGGGCGTGCGACCGGGCCCGCTCGCGCTCCTCCAGGTAGCTGGCGTAGCCACCGCCGTACAGGTGGATCTGCTGCTGGTGCAGGTCCAGCTCGAGCACCTTGGTGACGGTGCGGGTGAGGAACTCGCGGTCGTGGCTGACCACCACCAGACCGCCGCGCAGGCCCTGGACGAAGCCCTCCAGGTGGGCCAGGCCGGCCAGGTCCAGATCGTTGGTCGGCTCGTCGAGCAGGTAGATGTCGTAGCGGCTGAGCAGCAGCGACGCCATCCCGGCGCGGGCCGCCTGACCGCCGGAGAGGGCGGTCATCGGCAGGTCCAGGTCGAGCCGGAGGTCCGCCTCGGCGAGCGCCTCGGCCCGCTCGTCCAGGTCGGCGCCGCCCAGGTCGAGCCAGCGCTCCAGGGCCACCGCGTACCGGTCGTCGGCGCCGGCCGCGCCGGTCGCCAGCTCCTCGGCGGCGGCATCCATCGCGGTCTGCGCGGCGGCCACCCCGGTGCGCCGGGCCAGGAAGTCCCGGATCGTCTCGCCGGCCCGCCGCTCCCGCTCCTGCGGCAGATAACCCACGTTCGCGGTGGGCGGGCTGAGCGCCACACTGCCGCTCTCCGCCGGAAGAAGACCGGCCAGCGTCCGCAACAGGGTGGTCTTGCCGGCCCCGTTGGCCCCCACCAGGCCGATCACGTCCCCAGGTGCGACCACCAGGTCCAGGCCGGTGAAGAGACTGCGGTCGCCGTGCCCGGCGGCGAGGTCGCGGGCGATCAATGTGGCACTCATCGAGAAGCCATCCTAGAACTCCCGGTGACCGGGAACGCTCATGAGTCGCCGTCACCGGCCGATTGACTCCCCGTGACGAGGGTGCAGCGCAGGCACAAGGCGGGTCGGGCGATTCGGCGTGACCCGGTCCTGCTGGCCGCGTTCGCCTGGACCGCGCTCGGGCTGGTGCTGCTCTTCACCCTGGCCGGCCACCACAACTCCCAGGTCCGGGTGTTCTGGCTGTTCCAGCCGCCGCTCGACCTGCTGCTGGCCTACTCGGCGTGGCGGGTGAGCCGGATCGCCACCGGCGCGGTCCGCCGGTTCTGGCGGATGCTGACGATCAGCGCCTCGCTGTTCACCGTGGGCGACTCGGTCCAGGCGGCGCTCTCGCTGACCCGGCACGACCAGTGGTCGACGGCCGGCAGCACGGTGCAGTCCACCTGCTTCGCGGCCGGCGAGCTCCTGATCATCGTGGCCATGCTGATCCACCCGCACCCGGGCCGCTCGCGCCGCGAGGCGCTGGCGTTCTGGCTGGACACGGCGACCGTGATGGTCGGTGGCGCGGTGGTCGCCTGGTGCTTCGCGATCGCCCCGGAAAACCAGGACGAGAACTCCAGCCTGATCGGCGCGCTGCTCGCCGCCGCGGTCATGCTCACCTCCGGCTTCGCCGCCGTGAAGATCTTCCTGAGCGGCAACGCGCCGATGCACAAGGCGGCCGCCATCCCGATGATCGCCTCGGCGCTGGTGAACGGGATCGGCGTGTTCGCCGCGCCGCCCGGCGCCGCAGACGGGCACCCGGCCTACGTCTACGCCATCCGGTTCTTCCCGTCGCTCCTGGTCGCGGTCGGCCCGCGGATCCAGGAGATCATCGCCGGCGTCGACCAGACCGCGTTCGGCTCGCGCCGGCGCAAACCGTACAGCCTGCTGCCGTACGGATCGATCGTGGTGGTCTTCGCGACCATGCTGGTGGTGCTGCCGGACGGGCAGAACGGCCCGCTGATGGTGGCGGTCAGCGGTCTCGGCGTGATCGTGGCCCTGGTGGTGGCCCGGCAGCTGGCCGCCTTCCACGACAACACCCGGCTGATCGACCAGCTCGACACCACCCTCACCGAGCTGCGCGAGCACGAGCAGCGGCTGCGCCACCAGGCGCTCTACGACGAGCTGACCGGGCTGGCCAACCGCGCCCACTTCCGCGAGGAGACCACCAGCACGCTGCGCCAGGCCCGGCCGGACACGGTCGCGCTGCTGCTGGTCGACCTGGACGGGTTCAAGGCGGTGAACGACACGCACGGGCACGCCGCCGGCGACCTGCTGCTGGCCGGGGTGGCCGAGAAGCTGCGCCAGTCGGTGCGCGCAGGCGACCTGGTGGCCCGGCTCGGCGGCGACGAGTTCGCGCTGCTGCTGCGCGACTGCACGGTCCGCGACGCGGAGCTGACCGCGCAGCGGATCCTCCGCGCGATGACCGAGCCGATCCAGGTCGGCGACGAGATGGCGGTCTGCGCCAACGCCAGCATCGGGATCGCCTGCGCCGCGGAGCGCGACGACGTGCGGTCGCTGCTCCACGACGCCGACATGGCGATGTACGCCTCGAAGCACCGCGGCAAGGGCACCTGGATGCGCTACGAGGACGGCATGGCGCTGAGCAACTAGCCCATCGGGACGGCCTGGCCGCTCACCCGGACGCCGGGCTCGCCCGGGACGAGGCGGACCGTGAGGCGGCTGGGGCGGCCCAGGTCGTCGCCCTGTCGCAGCTCCAGCGTCGCGTCGTCGGCGACCAGGCCGAGCTCGCGCAGGTAGCCGCCGAGGGCCGCGGCCGCCGAGCCGGTGGCCGGGTCCTCGTAGACGCCGCCGACCGGGAACGGGTCGCGCACGTCGAAGCTGTGCTGGCCGGCGCGGAACACCAGCTGGATGGTGGTCCAGTCGCGCTCGGTCATCAGCGCTTTCAGCGCCGGCACGTCATAGTCCAGGTCCGCGAGCCGCTCCCGGCTGCCGGCGGCCAGGATCGGATGGAAATTGCCGGAGTACGCCACGCGCGGCGGGAGGGCGGCGTCGAGGTCGTCGGCGGACCAGCGCAAGGTCGTGAGCAGCGCGGTGAGATCCGCGTCGGGAAGCGGCTCCACCCGGGTCGGGACGCTGGTGAGCGTGGCGAATCCGGTGGTGTCGACCGTCACCGGGACCTCGCCCGCGTTGGTCACGAAGACGTGCTCGCCGGGGCCCAGCGCGACCGCCGTGGCCACCGTCGCGTGCCCGCAGAACGCCACCTCGGCGAGCGGGCTGAAGAACCGCAGGCGCAACCGGTCACCGGCCCGCCCGGTGACGAAGGCGGTCTCGGAGAAGCCCAGCTCAGCGGCGATCTCCAGCATCCTCTCGTCCGCCAGATCGGCGGCGTCCAGGACCACTCCGGCAGGGTTGCCACCGGCCGGATCGGTGGTGAAGGCGGCGTACCTCTCAATCATGGGACGAGCCTGCCGCGCGGCCGCCTCCGCGGGCAAAAGCCAATCCCGCGGCCCTGGCCGCGTTTCCGATCACAGTCGCCGTTTGTCACCTCCCGGGAGTAGCGTTCCTGCGGTGACAGAGGGTCCTACCGCGATCATCTTCGAACCTCCCGCCGACCTGCCGCGCACCCTGGGCGAGCTGCGTGCCACCGGGCACGAGTTCCGCACCGTCAAGGAGGAGCTGCGCGACAACCTGCTCGACAAGCTGCGCACCGGCGAGCCGCGCTTCCCCGGCATCGTCGGCTATGACGACACCGTCCTGCCCGAGGTCGAGCGGGCCCTGCTCGCCGGCCACGACATGGTCCTGCTCGGCGAGCGCGGCCAGGGCAAGACCCGGCTGATCCGGGCCTTGACCGGCCTGCTCGACGAGTGGACGCCCTACATCACCGGCTCCGAGCTGCACGAGCATCCCTACCACCCGCTCACCCCGGCCAGCCGCCGGCTGGCCGCCGAGACCGGCGACCTGCTGCCGATCTCCTGGCTGCACCGCTCGGAGCGGTACGGGGAGAAGCTCGCCACCCCGGACACCAGCGTCGGCGACCTGATCGGCGACGTCGACCCGATCAAGGTGGCCGAGGGCCGTGCCCTGGGCGACCCGGAGACCATCCACTTCGGCCTGGTCCCGCGGACCAACCGGGGCATCTTCGCGGTCAACGAGCTGCCCGACCTGGCCGAGCGGATCCAGGTGTCGCTGCTCAACGTGCTGGAGGAGCGGGACATCCAGGTCCGCGGCTACCAGCTGCGGCTGCCGCTCGACCTGCTGCTGGTCGCCTCGGCCAACCCGGAGGACTACACCAACCGGGGCCGGATCATCACCCCGCTCAAGGACCGGTTCGGCGCCGAGATCCGCACCCACTACCCGGTCGACCTGGAGCTGGAGACGGCCCTGGTACGGCAGGAGGCGGCGCTGGTCGCGGCGGTCCCGGAGCACCTGATCGACGTGCTCGCCCGCTACACCCGGGCGGTCCGCGAGTCGTCGTCGGTGGACGCCCGCTCCGGCGTCTCGGCCCGGTTCTCGATCGCGGCGGCGGAGACCGTGGCGGCGTCCGCGCTGCGCCGGTCCGGGTTGCGCGGCGAGCGCGAGGCGGTGGCCCGGATCTGCGACACCGTGTCGGTGACCTCGACGCTGCGCGGCAAGGTGGAGTTCGAGAGCGGCGAGGAGGGCCGGGAGACCGAGATCCTCGCCCACCTGCTGCGGGTGGCGACCGCCGAGACGTTCCGGGCCCGGCTGGCCGGGCTGGACCTGTCCGGGTTCACCGACCTGGTCGCCGACGGCGCGATCATCGAGACCGGCGACCTGGTCAGCGCCGAGGAGCTGCTGACCCAGATCGGCACGGTGCCCGGCCTGTCGAAGGTGCTGGACCGGCTCGGCCTGGGCGACGCGCCGACCCCCGGCGAGGCGGCCTCCGGGGTGGAGTTCGTCCTGGAGGGGCTGCACCTGACCCGACGGCTGGCCAAGGAGCTCACCGACGACGGCCGCACCCTCTACGGGAGCTGATCATGTCGGGGAACGTCTTTCGGTACGGCGCCTGGCGGGACGGGCCGGATCCGCTGGCGCCGCCCTACGACGTGCGGGCCGCCGTCGACGAGATGGGCGAGCGGGTCATGCGCGGTGACAGCCTGCGTGACGCGCTCCGCGACCTGATCCGGCGCGGCCCGCGGGACGCCGGCGGGCTGGACGCGCTGCGCGAGCGGGCCCGGCGGCTGCGGCGCGAGGCGCTGCGCCGGGGCAACCTGGACGGCGCGGTCACCCGGGCCCGGCAGATGCTGGACCAGGCGCTGGCCGCCGAGCGGGACACGCTCAGCGCCCGCGACGACGTGGACGCCCGGTTCAACGAGGCCGTCCTGGACAACCTGCCCCGGTCCACCTCGCAGGCCATCGCGGAGTTGTCCGAGTACGACTGGGCCTCGCCGGAGGCCCGGGACATCTACCGGCAGATCCTGGACGGGCTGCGTCAGGAGGTGGTGGAGCAGCGCTTCGCCGGGATGCGCAACGCCCTGCAGAACGGCGATTTCTCGGATGTCTCGGAGATGGTGGGCGACCTCAACCGGCTGCTGGAGAAGCATGCCCGGGGCGAGGACACCGACGATGCGTTCCGTGACTTCATGGCCAAGCACGGCCGGTTCTTCCCGGACAGCCCGGAGACCATCGACGAGCTGATCGACTCGCTGGCCCGGCAGGCCGCCGCGGCCGAGCGGCTGATGCGCTCGCTCAGCCCGCAGCAGCGCGAGGAGCTGCAAAATCTGATGGACCAGGCGCTCGGCGACGGCCCGCTGCGCGGTCAGCTCGCCGAGCTGACCGACAACCTGCGGGCGCTGCGGCCCGGGATGAACTGGGGCCGCGGCGAGCGGATGCGCGGCCAGGGCGATCTGGGGTACGGCGACGCGGCCGCCGCCCTGGGCGAGATCGGCGACCTGGACGAGCTGATCGACCAGCTGGGCCAGGAGCATCCCGGCGCCACCCTGGACGACGTCGACGTTGACGCGGTGGAGCGCCAGCTCGGCCGGTCCGCGGCCGACGACCTGCGCCGGCTGCGCGAGCTGGAGCGGGAGCTGCGCCGGCAGGGCTGGGTGGAGCGCGACGGCGAGGGCTTCACGTTGTCGCCGAAAGCGTTGCGCCGGCTCGGCCAGAGCGCGCTGTCGAAGATCTTCCACGACATCGCGGGCAAGCGCGGCGAGCACGACATGCGGGACGCGGGTGCCGCCGGTGACCTGATCGGCTCGTCGCGGCGCTGGGAGTTCGGCGACGACCAGCCGCTCGACGTGGTCCGCACGATCGGGAACGCGGTCCGCCGCCGGGCCGCTTCGCGCGGCGTCGCCACCCTTCCGGTACGCCTGGAGCCGGACGACTTCGAGGTGGCCGAGACGGAGCGCCGGGCGTCCGCGGTGGTCGCGCTGTGTGTGGACCTGTCGTACTCGATGTTCGCCGACGGGCGCTGGGGCCCGATGAAACAGACCGCGCTCGCCCTGTCGCACCTGGTCGCCACGAAATACCCGCAGGACGCGCTGCAGATCATCGGCTTCGGGAAGTATGCGATGTCGCTCTCCCAGGGCGAGCTCGCCGCGATCGAGCCGACCATGGAGAAAGGCACCAACCTGCAGCACGCGCTCAAACTCGCCGGGCGGCACCTGCGGCGGCATCCGGGCTCGGAGCCGGTGGTCCTGGTGGTCACCGACGGTGAGCCGACCGCGCACCTGGAGGACGACGGGGAGGCGATGTTCTGGTGGCCGCCGACGCCGGAGACGGTCCAGGCGACCGTGCGGGAGGTGGATCTGCTGACCCGCTACGGCGCCACGCTGAACGTGTTCATGCTCGGCGATGACCCGGGCCTGCAGCGGTTCATGGGCGCGGTGGCCCGGCGCAACGGCGGGCGGGTGTTCAGCCCGGACGCCGCCGAGCTGGGCCGTTACGTGATCGACGACTATGTGCGGGCTCGCCGGGGGCGCCGCTGACGGTCCTCACCTCGGCCGGTCTTACTTGGGGGCGCCGCCTGGCGTTCTGACTGCGGCCGACCGTGCTGGGGGCGCCTGGCGTTCTGACTGCGGCCGGCCGTGCTGGGGGCGCCTGGCGTTCTGACTGCGGCCGGCCGTGCTGGGGGCTCCTGGCGTTCTGACTGCGGCCGGCCGTGCTGAGGGCGCCGCCCGGCGTCCTGACCGCGGCCGGCCTCGTCGGCGGCGTTCATCCGCGGAGGGTCTCCGAGGGGGAGACGTTGTAGCGCTCCCGGTAGGCGACCGCGAAGCGGCCCAGGTGGGTGAACCCGTAGCGGTACGCCACCTGGGCCACCGTCGTGGTGGCCGGGTCGGCGGCGCGCAGGCACTCGTGGACCAGCCCGAGCCGCAGCTGGCGGAGGTAGGTCATCGGCGGCATCCCGACGTATCGGGCGAAGCTCTGCTGCAACGACCGCGCGCCGACGCCGGCGATCTCGCCCAGGTCGGCCACCGTGAACGGCCGGCCGGGCTGGGCGCGCATCGCCTCCACCACGCGGCGGATCGCGCCCGGCGCGGCCAGGGCCGGGGTGCGCTGCTCCAACGGTCCGCGGTAGCGGTGGTCGGCGGCCAGCAGCAGCCCGGTGACCAGGGCCTCCCGCATCCGGGTGCCGATCACCGGGTGCCCGGTCAGGCCCTCCGGAGTGCCGGTGTCGGTGGCCACCATCCGGACCAGCCGGGCCCAGCTGGCGCCGGCGCCGGTGTCGACGTCGAGCACCGGGGCGAAGTCGATCGGGCCGCGCACCGGCTGGTCCAGCATCCGCTCCAGCTGGCTCTCCAGCTCGCCGCGGCCGATCTTGACGGCGAGCAGCCGGCAGTCCCCGTCCCAGGAGTCCAGGTAGGCGTCGCCGACCGGGAGGTTCACCGCCGCGGTCCGCCCGGCCTCGGCGCGGCGCAGCTCGCCGCGCCCTTGGTGCCAGGTCACCGCGCCGGTCAGCGGCAGGTTGACGTGGTAGGCGCCGGTCTCGCCGGCGCTGATCCGGACGTCCACCCCGAAATCCAGCACGCCCAGGGTGACCCGGTCGTCACCACCCACCTCGAAATGCGCGGTCCAGCTGGGCACCGGGTTGAGAACCTCCACGTCGAGCGGGTAGAAGTTCTTCCGGAGGATCGCGCGGGCCTCGTCTATGTCGGTGATGTGGTGACTTGTCGCTTGCACGGAAGCCAGCTTGACCGGTAAACACACACTGCGCCAACCAGTGTTATTTACGCCTCCCTGTGCCCGTTCGGGCGGTTCGCCCCACCCGATCTCTTGACTCGCCGCACGTCACCGGCGGGCCGTGCCAGGTCCGTTCCGCTGTCGTTCCTCCGGACGGGCCGCCGGAAAATGCCCGTTTCTACGACGCGCCCGACCCGTCCGGCGGCCACCGTCCCAGTTACCGAGAGGAACAACGCCGCGCCGCGCACCGGGTGGTGAGGGGCTGGCGGCGGTCGGCGGTGCTGCCGGTGTGGTGAAGCGGGCGACCCTCTCCGGGCGGACGGTCCGTGGCCCGCCGCTCCGGTGAGGCGGGCGGCGGGCCGGTTCGGGAGTGGGCGGTGGGCCGGTTCGGGAGCGGGTGGTGGGCCGCTTGGAGAGCGGGCGGCGTCGAGGCGCTGCTGCCCGGCGCCGCCGGCGACGTGGGCCGGTGGGGGAGCGGGCGGCGGTCGCGGCTCGGGTCAGGCGGTGAAGCGGGGAGCCGGGGCGCCGGTGAGGAGACCCGGTGGGAGGTGGCGGCCGCAGACCACCATGAGCAGGTCCTGGGCGCGGCCGTGCAAGGGCTCGCCGGCGCCGAGGCTCCACTCCCGATCGGTGGCGACCAGCCGGACGCCGGAGAGGTCGGCGCCGAAGTAGCCGACGCTCTTCGGGGTCATGCCGTCCAGGACCAGCGACAGCCGCTCGGCCGGCACGACCCGGTCCGGATCCAGCGCGAGCGTGATGTCCAGCCCGTGGATCACGTCGTGCGACAGCGCGCCGACCATCCCGCCGCCCGGCGGCGACCACGGATGCTGCACGTTGTCGCGTACCGCGGCCAGCAACTCCGCCGAACTCATCGCCGCCGCGTCCCGCCGCGCCGTCCGGTCCGCCATCCGGCCGAACCGCCCACCGGACCGCACCATCTCCCGCAGGAACCCGGCCGTCGACATCCGGAACGGCTGCGTGATGTGCGCGACCACCTCCCGCACCCGCCACCCGGCACACAGCGTCGCGGCGTCCCACTGTTCCTCGCTCAACCCGGCGAGCAGCTCGGCCAGCTCCGTCCGCTGGGCGGCGATCGCCCCGGTCACCTCGGTCCGCATGTCAACTCCTTCCAGGCCCGCCTGCGGCGAGCATCAGAGGGCATACGGATCCGCCGCGCGGGATTAATCGGTCCGCTTCCGGTTTTTTTCGGTACGGCATCCGCTCGCCGGGCGACCGCTGCGCGACCGACTGTCCCAGCTGGCCGCCGGGGCCTCGGGCATCCGCCGCGAGACTGCCGGTTCTGGCTGGCCGTTGGGGGCCTCGGGCGACGCTGCGGGACTGGCGGTTCCGGCTGGCGGTCATGGGTCCCTCGGCGCCGCGTGACCGACGGTTCCGCTGGCCGTCCGGGGCTCTTTGGGACGACTGCTGCGCGAATCACGGCCCCGGCTGGCCGTCAGCGGTTTCTCGGGGCGGGCGAGGCACCCCTGAGGGCCAGCCTGCCCGCACGACACGCGCTGCGGTCCGTCAGTGGCCGCGGTCTCGCGGGCCGAGGACACGGGACACCGAGTCGTACCGGAAAGCGCAGTTGATCTTGATCTTGCGGACAGCGGGCCGGGAGAGGGGATGCGGCCAAGGGTCCGGGATGCGGGCGAGGAGAGCGGGATGCGGGCCAGGTGCGGGATACGGAGCAGGAAGGCGCGGTGCGGGTGTGGCCAGGAAGGCGCGGTGCGGACCCGGAGAGCGGGATGCGGGCGGACCAGGAGAGTGGGATGCGGGCCAGGTGCGGGATGCGGGCCAGGTGCGGGATGCGGAGCAGGAAGGCGCGGTGCGGGTGTGGCCAGGAAGGCGCGGTGCGGGGCAGGAAGGCGGATGCGGGCCAGGGGTCCGGGGTGCGGGGCAGGAAGGCGGGGAGCGAATCAGGGCGGCGGACAGTGGGCCGGGACGGTGGAGGGCGGGGGATTTAGGGTCGGGGGGTGGAGGAGGCGCTGGCGGGGCTGCGGACCGAGCTGACCGGCTACTGCTACCGGATGCTCGGGTCGGGGCATGAGGCCGAGGACGCGGTGCAGGAGACGTTCGAGCGGGTCTGGCGGGCCGCGGACCGGTATGACGCGGAGCGGGCCTCGGTGCGGACCTGGGTCTACCGGATCGCGACGAACGTCTGTGTGGATCTGTTGCGCGGGGCGGCGCGGCGGGCGCTGCCGGTGGATCTGAGTCCGGTGGCGCGGGCCGGGGAGCCGTTCGGGGCGTTGCTGGCGGCCGGGGCGGAGGTCCGGCCGGTTCCGGACGGGATGGTGCTGGACCTGGGGCAGGATCCGGCGACGCTGGTGGTGCGGCGGGAGACGGTGCGGCTGGCGTTCGTGGCGGCGCTGCAGCATCTGCCGGCTCGGCAGCGGGCGGTGCTGATCCTGCGGGACGTGCTGTGCTGGCCGGCGGCCGAGGTGGCGCAGCTGCTGGAGACCTCGGCGGGGTCGGTGACCAGCGCGTTGCAGCGGGCGCGGGAGACGCTGCGGTCGGTGGCGCCGCGGCCGGGGGAGGTGCTGCGGCCGGGCGATCCGGAGCAGCGGGAGCTGCTGAGCCGGTACTGCGCGGCGTTCGAGGCGCATGACGTGGCCGGGCTGGTGGCGCTGCTGCACGAGGACGCGACGACGTCGATGCCGCCGTTCGCCTGGGGGTTGCGCGGGCGCGACCAGATCGGGATCGCGATGGCGGCGCCGGAGGCGGCGTGCGTGGGGCAACGCCTGGTGCCGGTGGCGGCTTCCGGCCAGCCGGCGTTCTGGCAGATGCGGCCGGAGGGGGCCGGCTTTGTCCCGTTCGCGCTGGTGATGCTGGATGTCGACGGCGGCCGGGTGATCAACACCACGACCTGGCTGGAGACGACGGGGTGGCACCTGCCGGTGCCGGTGGCGCCCTCGTTGTGGTCGCTGTTCGAGCGCCGCTGACCTTCGCCGGTTCGGGACGAGGGCGAGCAGGACGCCGGGCACGGCCCGGCGGCACCGGCTAGGCAGGTGCCTAGCCTCCTAGGACGCATTAGCGGGTGTGGCGGGCGTGACTGCGCGACGGCACTCGGTAGGCAGGTGGTTATAGTGGCTCGGCGACCCCGGTGTCTCGGTGCCCGGGCCCGGAGAGTCGCAGCCCAGGGGGAGAGGAAGTCGTGGCGATGTCGCAGCCCGCGCCGTCCATCGAGACCTCCAACCGGATCTTCACGATTCCCAACGTGATCAGCTTCATCCGGCTGCTGGGCGTCCCGCTCTTCCTCTATCTGCTGCTCGGCCCGCAGCACGACGTGGCAGCGGTGATCGTGCTCGCGGTCGGCGGCACCACCGACTGGGTGGACGGCTACGTGGCCCGCCGGATGAACTCGGTGTCCCGGCTGGGCGAGCTGCTCGACCCGTTCGCCGACCGGCTCTACATCCTGGCCACGCTGATCGGCTTCACCGTCCGCGAGGTCGTCCCGTGGTGGTTCACCGGCGCGCTGCTGCTGCGTGAGGTGGTGGTCGGGATCGCGCTGCTGATCCTGCGCCGGCACGGCTACGGCCCGCCCCCGGTGCACTATGTCGGCAAGACCGGCACGTTCGTGCTGCTCGCCGCGTTCCCGGTGATCCTGCTGGCGGCCGCGGTGCCGTCGATCGACGGCTGGGCCACCCCGGTCGGCTGGGGGCTGGCCTGGTGGGCGCTCGGGCTTTACTGGGCGGCCGGCGTTCTCTATCTGATGCAGGCCGCGCAGCTGCTGCGCGCCGACCGGGACCGGCCGGGCGCCGCGCCGGCGGTCGCGCCGTGACCATGCCGGCCGGCTCGACGCCGGATCCGGACGGCGAGTCGTCCGGGCGGCGGACCTACGGCCCGGATTTCCTCACCGCGCTGTTCCAGAACCCGTTGGATCCAGGCTATGCCGACGCTGCCGCCCGGCGCGCCGAGGGCTACCGGCGCACCGGCGCCCGCAAGCATCTGACCAGCGGCTTCGCCCTGGTGATCACCGGGGTGATCGGGTTCCTGCTGGTGGTCGGCTATCAGCAGACGGTGGCCGACGAGCCGGGCCGGGCCAAGGCCCGCGACGCTCTGGTCGCCCAGGTGGAGAAACGCCGGGCGCAGACCGAGACGCTGCAGGCGCGGGCCGACCAGCTCGCCGATCAGGTGGCCGAGCTGCGCGAGCGGGAGCTGGGCGGGGCCGCGGTGGCCGGGATCGGCAACCTGGAGGCGGCCACCGGGCTGGCCCCGGTGCGCGGCTCCGGCGCGAAGATCGTTCTGGGTGACGGTCCGGCCTCGGTCGACGCGGTGACCGGCGAGCGGCGCATCGAGGGCCTGGTCAAGGACATCGACCTGCAGCTCGCGGCGAACGCGTTGTGGTCGGCCGGCGCCGAGGCGATCGCGATCAACGGGCAGCGGCTGACCGCGACGTCGACGATCCGGCAGGCCGGTGAGGCGATCCTGGTCGACACCCGGCCGGTGACCACGCCGTACGAGGTGATCGCGATCGGCCCGGGCGACCTGGCCAAGGACTTCCGGGACGGCTATGCCGGGAAGTTCTTCCAGACGCTGGCGGCCCGGTTCGGCCTGTCGTTCGAGGCGTCCAAGGTCAAGAACGTGACGCTGAACGCGGCGCCGGAGCTGAAGCTGCGGTCGGCGTCGCCGAGCACCCCTCCGCCCGCTCCGTCGGGCGCCCCGTCCGTGGCCGGTTCCGGTGTGCCCTCGGGCGTGCCGGGGACGGCCGGTTCACCCTCGGAAGGCGGCCGATGATCGCCGTACTCGCCCTGCTCGCCGGTGTTCTGCTGGGCATCGTGTTCCACCCGTCGGTGCCGCCGGAGCTGGTGCCGTACCTGCCGATCGCGGTGGTGGCGGCGCTAGACGCGGTGTTCGGCGGGGTGCGCGCCAAGCTGGACGGCATCTTCGACGACAAGCAGTTCGTCGTCTCGTTCATCTCGAACGTGCTGGTCTCCGGCCTGATCGTGTATGTCGGTGACCAGCTCGGGGTGGGCGGGCAGCTGTCCACCGGCGTCGTGGTGGTGCTCGGCGTGCGGATCTTCGGTAACGTCGCGGCGATCCGCCGGCACCTGTTCCGGGCCTAGGACTACGTGGGGACGCGATGACCGAGCGCGAGGAGAGCGGGCGCGAGCAGGCGGCGCCGGAGTTCGGCATGCCTACGGCGGGGCGTAAGCCGAGTGCTGACGACGCCTACGGCCTGCCGGCCGCGGCGGAGGAGCCGACGTTCGACTTGCGGTCCGGTGCGGCTGAGGTGGCCGGGACTGCGGGGTACGACGGGGAGCCGACCGAGCTGCTCGAGCCCGAGCCCGAGCGCGGGCGCGTGGGGGCGGCGGACGGCGTACCGGAAAGTGCTGAGGCGGAGAGCGAACCGGAAGTGGCGGCGGCCCCCCGTCAGGGTGAGCCGGAGATGTCCGACACGTCACCCGATGTGTCGACGCGCGACACGCCCGAGCCTGCTAACGAGGAAAGTGATCTTGATCGCGGACCGGCGGCGGCGAAGGCGAAACCGGGTCTCAAGCGTCCGGCGCCGGCCGGCACGCTGATCTGGGTGCTGCTCGCGCTGCTCGGCTTCACCCTGGTGGTGCAGCTGCGCAGCAACGACGCGGACAGTGGCCTGTCCACCGCTCGGCAGGAGGACCTGGTCCGGATCCTGAGCGACCTGGAGGCCCGGGACAGCCGGCTGAACACCGACATCGAGGCGCTGGAACGCAGCAAACAGCAGCTCACCTCGGGTGTCGCCGGGCGGGAGACGGCGCTGGAGGAGGCTGGCAAGCGCAGCCAGGAGCTGGGCCTGCTGGCCGGCACGATCGCCGGGCGGGGGCCGGGCCTGGAGATCACGCTCACCAAGGTGGAGGCCTCCGACGTGCTGAACACCGTGCAGGAGCTGCGCGGGGCGGGCGGCGAGGTGATGCAGATCAACAGCGGGACCGGAGCTTCGGTACGGATCGTCGCCTCCACCTATTTCATCGACGCGTCCGGTGGTGGCATCATCGCGGACGGTGAGCATCTGACCGGCCCGTTCCGGCTCCTCGTGATCGGTCCGCCCGGGACGATGAGCACGGCGCTGCAGATCCCGGGCGGGGTGGTGGCGTCGGTGAAGAGCGGCGGCGGTAGCGTGACCATGGACTCGCGCAGCATGGTCGAGGTGACCGCGGTGCGTAAGGCGACTGCCCTGCAGTACGCACGTCCGGTTTCGTGACTACGGAGGAAGTGTTGATTCCTGAGGATCTGCGGTACACCGCGGAGCACGAGTGGGTCGCCGGTGACGGCAGTGGCCCCGTGCGGGTGGGGATCACCCACTTCGCGCAGGACGCGCTCGGTGACATCGTCTATGTGCAGCTGCCCGAGGAGGGCACGGAGCTGGCGGCCGGCGACTCGATGGGCGAGGTGGAGTCGACCAAGAGCGTGTCGGAGATCTACGCGCCGATCGCCGGCACGGTGGTGGCCCGCAACGACACGCTGGGCGACGAGCCCGAGTTGATCAACGCCGAGCCCTACGCGGCCGGGTGGCTGGTGGAGATCGCCCCGGCCGATCCGGCGGCGGTGGCGGGCCTGCTGGACGCCGCGGCGTACCAGGCGCTGACCGAGAGCTAGACCGAAGCATCGACCCGCGAGTCCGGTTGCCCCGCGATATTGGCGCTGACTAGGCTCGCGGGGCACCTGTAGAACTGTTATTCCTTTGAAACCGTCCTACCCAAACCAACATAGTCGTGCGTCGGGCCTTTTGGCCTCGGCGAGGTCGCAACATCATGACCTTGCCGGTCGAGGCGACGACCAACTGATCCGTGAGGTGGTCCGATGACGCGCCCAGACGACGAGTTCCCCCCGCTCGACGTCACGTCCACGCTGAACCTTGGCGCCCTTGACGAGGTGCTCGAGGGTCCCGAGACCGACGTGGTGCCCAGCCGCATGTCCGGCTCCCTGCCTCCCGGCATGGCCCTGCTCGTGGTCCGCCGCGGCCCGAACGCGGGCGCCCGGTTCCTGCTCGATCACGACGTGACGACCAGCGGGCGGCACCCGGACAGTGACATCTTCCTCGACGACGTGACGGTTTCCCGTCGCCACGCCGAGTTCCACCGCGACGGGGGCGTCTTCACCGTCCGCGACGTCGGCTCGCTGAACGGGACCTATGTCAACCGTGAGCGGGTCGAGGCGGCGACGCTGAGCAACGGCGACGAGGTCCAGATCGGCAAGTTCCGTCTGGTGTTCATCGCCGGCCCGCGGCCGGAGGGCGAGGGCGGCCGGGCGTGAACCCGTCGGGGGCTGCCGCACGCGACCCGGGGGCTTCCGGCCCCCAGGCCGGGCGTGAGGGTGCGCTGATGAGCATCGGGGAGGTGCTGGCCCACCTGCGCACCGAGTTCCCCGACACCACGATCTCGAAGTTGCGGTTCCTGGAGGCGGAGGGTCTGGTCGACCCGCAACGCACCGCCTCCGGGTACCGCAAGTACTCGTGGAACGACGTGGCCCGGCTGCGTTTCGTGCTGACCGCCCAGCGGGATCAGTACCTCCCCTTGCGGGTGATCCGCGAGCAGCTGGACCGGATGGAGCAGGAGCCGGTGGTCCCGCAGCGGCCGACGCTGGTGGCGGTCGGCTCGCAGCGGGCCGCCGACCCGGCCGACGCCCGGATCCCGACCGACGACCTGGTCGAGCGGACCGGGGTGGACGCCGAGCTGCTCGCCGAGCTGGAGAAGATCGGCCTGGTCGTGGCCCGCCCGCCGGGCTGGTACGACGCCGACGCGGTGATCATCGTGGAGGCCGTGGTCGGCCTCACCAGGTTCGGCCTGGAGGTGCGTCACCTGCGGGCGTTCAAGAATTCGGCCGACCGCGAGGTGGGCCTGTTCGCGCAGTTGCTGGCGCCGCTGGTGCGCCAGCAGGACCCGGCGGCCCGGGCCCGGGCCGCGGACACCGCCCGTGAGCTGCAGGCACTGTCGCAGCGCCTGCACGCGGCGCTGGTGCGCACCGGGCTGCGCGGCGAACTGGGTCGTTGAGCCGCGTGGGGCCTACCCTGTGCGGGGTGTCCCGCGCGGGGCGGATCGGCTCGGCGTGCGTGTACCGTGCAGGGTAAGGGGCGGCCGTCTGGGGGCGGCGACAACAACGAACACGGAGGCGGGCGGTGCGCGAGCTGAGCGTGGTCGGGGTCCGGGTGGAGCTGCCCAGCAACCAGCCGATCGTGTTGCTGCGGGAAGTCGACGGTGACCGGTACCTGCCGATCTGGATCGGTGCGGTGGAGGCGACCGCGATCGCCTACGAGCAGCAGGGTGTGAAACCGGCCCGGCCGCTCACCCACGACCTGCTGCGCGACATCCTGGCGGCGTTGCAGCAGCCGTTGAAGGCCGTGGAGATCACCGAGCTGAAGGACAACGTGTTCTACGCCGATCTGCTGATCGGGGAGAATCTGCGGGTGTCCGCCCGGCCGAGCGACTCGATCGCGCTGGCGCTGCGGGTGGGTGCGCCGATCCGGTGCGCCGATCAGGTGCTGACCGAGGCCGGCATCGTGATCCCGGACGAGCAGGAGGACGAGGTGGAGAAATTCCGCGAGTTCCTCGACCAGGTGCGTCCGGAGGACTTCGCGGGTTAGCCAGCGACGCGCAGGGTTAGCCAGCGACGCGCGGGTCTGCCGGCGCGGCGTGGGCGGAAAACGCGAGACGCGCCGGAGAGTAACGGCGGGTCGGCGTGTCGCTCGTCCGAACGCGGCGTGTCGTGCGGTTACCTCCATGTTTCGCCCGTGACTGAGATATACGCTCGTGAAGTCCAGGTGAACCGGCACCGCCCAGATCTATCGATCATGGGCAGCGGGGAGGTAGTCGCGTGCACGAGCAGCCTCTGGAGGGCCCACTCGTCGGCGAGGACGGCTCGGTCGGCTATCGCGGAGTGACGGCTTGTCAGGCGGTCGGCATCAGCTACCGCCAGCTCGACTACTGGGCACGGACCACGCTGGTCGTGCCGAGCGTGCGGGATGCCTCCGGCTCCGGCACCTCCCGCCTCTACTCGTTCCGGGACCTGGTGGTCCTCAAGGTGGTCAAGCGCCTGCTGGACGCCGGGGTGTCGCTGCAGAACATCCGCCGCGCGATCGACACGCTGCGCTCGCACGGCGTCGAGGACCTGGCCGGGATCACGCTGATCTCGGACGGCACCACGGTCTACGAGTGCCGGTCCCCGGAGGAGGTCGTCGACCTGCTGCAGGGCGGCCAGGGCGTGTTCGGCATCGCGATCGGCGGCGCCTTCAAGGAGATCCAGGGCTCGCTGTCGCACCTGCCGGCCGAGCCGGCCGCGCCGCAGCCGGTCGACGAGGCGCCGGCGGAGCCGGCCGCCGGGGACGAGCTGGCGGCCCGCCGGGCTCGTCGGCGGGCCGGCTGAGCCCGCCGCTCATCCCCGGACGCGGTCCGGCGCCGGGGAGCCGGCCAGCGGCGGCGCCGCCCGCACCGCCGGGCTGACCGTCGCCGCGACCGCGGTGACCAGCATGATGCCGGCCAGCACCCCGACCACCCCGGCCGGCCCGATCCCGTCGAGCAGGAACCCGGCCAGCAGCGACCCGAGCGGCAGCACGCCCCAGGACAGGGTCATGCCGGCGCTGCCGACCCGGCCGAGCAGCTCGTTCGGCACGAGCGTGGTCATGTAGGTGCCGAGCACCACGTTCCACAGCGGACCGACGAACGAGGTGGCCGCCCCGATCAGGCCCAGCAGCCACGGCTGCCCGGCGACCAGGAAGAGCGGCAGCAGCGCCACCCACACCCAGTTCACCCCGACGATCACCATCCGGGGCGAGAAGTGCCGGTGCAGCCGGCCCGCGGCGACCGCGCCGAGCAGCCCGCCACCGCTGTAGACACCGAGCATCACGCCGATCTCGGAGGCGCTCGCGCCGTGCCGCTGGGCGAGCACCACGAGCACCAGGACGAGCGCCTGGAAGACCAGGTTGCTCGCGGCGACCAGCAGGATCGCGGCGCGGACCAGCGGATGGCGCCACACCCAGCGCAGCCCCTCGGCGGCCGAGCGCCACAGCGACCGCTCGGCGGGCGGAGTCCCGCTGTCCAGGTCGCGGCGCACGAACAGCAGCGCGACCGCGGCGACCAGGTAGGACACCGCGTCGAGCAGGAACGGCAGGGCGTGCCCGGCGGCGAACAGCACCCCGCCCAGCGGCCGCCCGGCCAGGCCCGCGCCGCGCTGCCGGGCCTCGTTGTGGGCGATCGCGGTGGCCAGCTGCCCGGGCGGCACCACCCGGGGCAGCGCGGCACGCTCGGCCAGGCTGACGAAGACGAAACAGACGCCCTGGACGAACATGACCGCGCACAACTGGGCCACGCTCAGCCACCCGAACCGGATCGCGACCGGCACCGTGACCATGGTCAGGGCGGCGACCAGCTGGCCGATCAGCAGGATCCGGTGCCGCCGCAGCCGGTCCACCAGCGCCCCGGCCGGCAGGTTGACCAGCAGGTAAGGCAGCGTGCCGGCGGCGCCGACCAGGCCCGCGTCCCGGGCCGAGCCGGTGGTGGCCAGCACCAGCAGCGGCATGGCGGTGGCGGTGATCGTGGCGCCGAGGGTGGCCACCACCTGGCCGGTCCACAGCGCGGTGAAGTCCCGGTTGCGCCACAGCCCGCTCATGACGCCGCCCCCGGGAAGGCGTGGAAGAGCACGGTGACGTGCCGGCTGCCCGGGCTCTCCTGGCCGGGCGGGCGCTGCCAGCTCTTCAGGAACGCGACATACGCCTCGCCGAACTGGAGCAGCTCGTCGGCGGTGAGCCGCAACCCGCCGTACGAGTGCAGCGCGGCGGCGCCGAACTCGCCGAGCCGGTCCCGGTTGTCGAGGAAGTCGCGCTGCTCCCGGATGCCCCGCTCGAACCACTGCCGGCCCACCTCGGCGGCGGCGGCCGCGGTCTCCGGGTCGTCGGACTGCTGGGGCAGCCGCAGGTCGGCCGGCACCGAGCGCCAGTAGCGGCGGCGCCCCGCGGACCGCTCGGTGTCCTCCTCGATGAACCCGAACCGGGCCAGCTGCCGCAGGTGGTAGCTGGTCGCGCCGCGGTCCGCCCCGAACTCGGCGGCCAGCTCGGCGGAGGTGGCCGGTCCGCGCTGCTGCAGCCGGGTCAGCATCTGCTGGCGCAGGGTATGCGCGAGCGCCTTGAGCGCGTCCACGTCGAGGACCCGGGGTTCTCTCTCGTCCGTCATAGTTGAGAAGATACCTATGCAAAGACTTCTTCTCAACCAATGGGCGCTGCGGGCTGGGCCCTGGCGCCGCCCGGGGGAGTTGGTGGACGGCGCCAGGTGACGGTGGGCCTCAGAAGGCGACGGGGACCTGGGCCGGCTGCGCGACCGTGATGGTGCGCTCCACATTGATCGCGTGCCACAGGCAGAACATCGCCACCGTCCAGACCTTGCGGGAGCGGTCGGCGGTCCCGGCCCGGTGCTCGGCCAGCAGGCCCCGGGCATAGTCCAGGTCGAGCAGGTGACCGGTCTGCGAGGTGGCCAGCAGGTGGTCCACCCAGTCGCCGATCTGGCCGCGCAGCCACAGCCGGGTGGGGGTGGGGAAGCCCAGCTTGGTGCGGTCCCGCACGGACTCCGGGACGATGCCGCGCATCGCCTCGCGCAGGGCCGCCTTGGTGCTGCGCGAGCCGTGCGGCAGCTTGAGCTCGGTGGCCAGGCCGGCGGCGGCCGCGTAGACCTGCTGGTCCAGGAACGGGACGCGCAGCTCCAGGCTGTGCGCCATGCTCATCCGGTCGGCCTTGACCAGGATGTCGCCGGGCAGCCAGGTGTGCAGGTCCACGTACTGCATGGAGGCCACCTCGTCGACGTCGGCGGTCTCGGCGTACAGCTGCGCGGTGATCGCCGTGTGCGGCTCGGCGGTGAAGCGCATGAGCCGGGCCTTCTCGTCCGGGTCGAAGATCCGGGCGTTGCCGTAGTAACGCTGCTCGATCGGGGTGGTGCCGCGCTCCAGGAAGGACCGGCCGCGCACCCCCTCGGGCAGGACGTGGGCCAGGTGGTGGAGGCCGCGTTTGACGCTCGGCGGCAGCTTGTCGACGGTGGACAGGGAAAGCGGCTCGCGGTAGATCGTGTAGCCGCCGAACAGCTCGTCGGCGCCCTCGCCGGAGAGCACCACGGTGACGTACCGCGAGGCGGTGCGGGCCAGGAAGTAGAGCGGGATCAGCGACGGGTCGGCCACCGGGTCGTCGAGCAGCTGCACGATCCGCGGCAGCTCGGCGAGGACCTGCTCGTCGGTGACCACCGTCGGGGTCAGCGGGATGCCCAACTGGCGGGCGGTGTCCTGGGCGACGTCGATCTCCGAGTAGCCGTCGGCGGCGAACCCGGCGGTGAAGGCGTGGATGCCCGGCTGCGCCTCGGCGGCCAGCGCGGCCACCGCGGACGAGTCGACGCCGGAGGACAGGAACGTGCCGACCGGCACGTCGGCCCGCAGGTGCTTGCGGACGCTGGCCCGCAGCGCGTCCTGGATCGCCTGGTGGGCGACCTCGGGCTGCAGGCGCAACGGCCGCAGCGACGGCCGGAACCAGCGGTGCTCGCGGACCCCGCCGCCGGGCGTCCAGACCAGCCGGTGCCCGGGCGGCAGCCGCCGGATGTGCCGGTGCAGGGTGATCGGGTCCGGCACGTACTGGAAGGTCAGGTAGTGCCCGATCGCGTCGGTGTGCAGGGCCGCGCCGGCCGGCGCCGCGAACGGGTCGAGGGCCTTGCGCTCGCTGGCCAGCCACAGGCCGTCGGCGGTCTCCAGCAGGTAGAGCGGCTTGATCCCGAACGCGTCCCGGGCCGCGTGCACCGTCCCGGTCCGGTGGTCGTAGGCCACGAAGGCGAACATGCCGCGCAGCCGGGGCAGCGCCGCCTCACCCCAGTAGTGGAAGGCGGCCGCGAGCACCTCGCTGTCGCCCTGCGTGGCGAAGGTGGCGCCGTGCTCCCGGATCAGCTCGGCCCGCAGCTCCTGGTAGTTGTAGATCTCCCCGTTGAAGACCACCGACCACCGGTCCGCGTAGTGCAGCGGCTGCACCGACTGCTCCCGGTCGATGATCGCCAGCCGGTTGAACCCGAGCGCGTAACCGTTGCCGTGCACGACCCGGGTGTCGTCCGGCCCCCGGTGCCGCATCGTCTCCAGTGCGGCGGCGAAGGCAGCCGCGCCCGCCTCATCCAGCGGCCCGGCATCGGACCGGCTGCTGAAGTATGCGCTCAGACCGCACATCTCGGCCTCCCCCTCGTCGTTCGTGAGGAGGCGACCGTAGGGCCGACTTGTGAAAATCCTGTGCGGTTCCTGCGGGCTTCCCTTCGCTCACCGGATCCCGTGGGAGTTCTTCACAACAAACCCACAATTCACCTTCGGTACGCCCAGGCGCTGTGCCTACTCGCCCTCCTGGCCGGAGATCACCCGGTGCACGTGCAACGACCACTCCAGCCCCTCGGCGTCGACGCTCTCCGGCCGTTCCTCGGCGAGCTGGTAGCGGATCGTGAGCGCCTCCTCCACCGCCTCCAGCGCGTCGTCCTTCTCGCCGAGCACGATGCGCCGCACCGCCAGATCGGTCAGCGCCGACGCCAGACCCGGCAGGAACGCCTCCGGCCGCTGCTCGGCCAGCCGCCGCCGGAGGGCCACCGCCTCCTCGGCCACCGCCCGGCTCGGCTCGTTGCGGTCCAGGATCCCCAAACTGATCCCGAGCACGCTCAACGCCGCCGCCAGATCCGCCAGATAGGCCTCCGGCCGCTCCTCGACGAGCTGCCGGTGCAGCGCCACCGCCTGCTCCGCCGCCGCCAGGGCCTGCGGATACTGCTCGACCGCCCCGAACGCGAGCGACAGGTTCAGCAACGCCCCGGCCAGATCCGCCCGGTACGCCCCGGCGTCCCGCTCGGTGAGCCGCCCGTAGAGCTCGGTCGCCTCGGCCACCGCGACCAGCGCCGGCTCCGGCTGCTCCAGCACGCCGAGCCGGACCGCCAGGCTGCTCAGCGACCGGGCCAGCGCCGCCTCGTAGGTCTCCGGCTGCTCCGCGGCGAGCCGCCGGTGCAGCACCACCGCCTCCTCGATCGCGGCCAGCGCCGCCGGGTGCCGGTCCAGGTCACCGAGCCGGACCGACAGGTTGTGCAGCGCGGCGGCCAGCTCCGCGGTCCGCCCGGCCCGCCGGTGCAGGTCGGTGAGCCGCTGGGTGATCTCGACGGCCAGCGGGGCGAGGTCGCCGAGCCGGGGCAGCCGGTCCGCGATCGCCACCAGCCGGTCCACGTCGGAGGCCGGATCGGCGGCGATCCGGCGCAGCGCGGTGACCAGCGGCCCGGGCGCCGCGACGCTGGTCGCCGCCTCGGCGGTGGCCGCCGCGAGCAGGTCGGCGTGCCGCAGGCAGAGGCTGGTCAGCGGCACGGTGAGCCGGTCGGTCAGGTCGGTGTGCCGGGCCGCCCGCGCCCACCCGGTCAGCACCCGCCGCCGCTGGCTGTCGGTGAGCACCGGCAGCAGCGGGGTGACCAGGCCGGGGGAGGCGGCCAGGCGCTGCCCGGCGAACCGCTCGGCGAGCCGGTCCGGCCGCAGCCCGCCCCACGGCCGCCCGGCGCCGGCCGGGAAGAGGTCGGCCAGCCAGGCCCGGACCGGGGCCCGCCGGTCCGCGGGCAGCCCGGCGACGCCGGCCAGCAGGCGGTCGGCCTGCTCCACGCTGTCCGGCCGGACCAGCGCCGCGACGGCCAGCACGTCCTGCGCCACCGGCTCCGGCAGGTCCAGCCCGTGCCAGGCGGCGGTGAACGACCAGTAGCGCTGCTCGTGGGTGAGCAGCCGGTCCTCGACCGGTTTGTGCCGGGTCAGCGCGGCGCCGAACCCGGCCGCGTCGAGCAGGTCGGCGAGCGCCCGCATCTGCACGGTCAGCGCCCGCCCGCCGGCGTCGTACGGCGCCGCGGACAGCTTCTCGGCCAGCGCCGGCCAGTGGTGCGCGGCGTGCCCGGGCACCCGCGGCAGCACCGCGGCCAGGTCGTGGACCGCCTGCCGGTACGCCTCGGCCCGCCCGTCCGGCTCGTCGTGCAGCACCGGCAACGCCACCACCGCCGTGCCCTCGAGCAGCCGGTCGGAACGCGCCAGCTGCCACCAGTCCCCGGCCGTCCGGGCCAGCAGCAGCACCCGCAGCGGCCGCGCCCCGTCGTGCCGGGCGCAGGCCGCCAGCAGCGCCCGCAGCTGCTCGGGACGGCTCTCCGCGCCGTCCACCACGATCAGCAGCGGCACCACCACGTCGGCGACCGCGGCGACCGCCTCGTCCGGGGCCGCCTCGTCCAGCCACAGCGTCGCCCAGCCGCCCGCGGTCAGCCGCCCGGCCAGCTCGTGGGCGACCCGGGACTTGCCCTGCCCGACCGGCCCGTGCAGCAGCAGCGCCGCGAACCCGGCCCCGGAACACCAGGCGCCCAGCTCGTCCATCAGCCGGTGCCGGCCGCGGAAGCCGACCACCCGGGCCCCGGCCCGCAGCAGCGACGCCGGCGACCGCGGATCGTCCGGCTCGGTCAGCTGCGCCGCGGCCAGCTCGACCGGCGACAGCCGGGGCACCGCGGGCCCGGCGGCCTCCTGAAAACCTCGGTCCCGGCACAGGGCGCTGACCGAGGTCACCGCCAGCCCGTCGCCGGTCACCCCGACCAGCAGCCCACCGCAGAACACCGGCGCGCCGGCCAGCTCCGCCACGTCCCCAGCCGCACCGCCCACCAGCCGTTCCCCGCGCACCGACTCCTCGTCGCCGGTCACCAGCCGTTCCGCGCGCACCGACTCCGCGTCGCTGGTCACGAGCCGTTCCGCGCGCGCCGGCTCGGCGTCGCCGGTCACGAGCCGTTCCGCGCGCGCCGGCTCGGCGTCGCCGGTCACGAGCCGTTCCGCGCGCGCCGGCTCGGCGTCGCCGGTCACCAGCCGGTCCGCGCGCGCCCCAGCCATCGGCTCGGCCGCGATGAACCGGTCCTCGCGGACCAAGCCGGCCACCGGCCACGGCGTCACCCGGACGGCCCACTCCGACTTCTGGATCCCGAAGGCCAGGGCGGGCAGCTCCGGCCGGTTCGTCACCAGCCGCCCGAGGACCGGGTCGGGCCCGGGCAGGTCGGCCCAGGCCGGATCGCCGATCCGGACCAGCGCCGCGTCGTCCGGTCCGCCCGGCGTACCGCGCCAGGCCACCACCCCGGTGAAGATCCGCCCGGAGGCGGCCAGGCAGACGATCACCTCCGAGCCGGCCTCCGGCGTCGCTCCGGCCGAGGTGAGCACCAGCCGCCCGGCGATCAGACAGCCGGCCGCGCGCCGCCCGGCGACCTCGACGCTCACCACCCGGCCACCGTCGGCGCTGGTCCGCGCTGTCCCAACGGCTGAGCCGGCATCACCCAGATCGATCTGCACCCGGCCACTTTTCCATGCCCGGCCGCCCACCCATACCCACCTATCGGACGGTCCGGCTCAAGATCATTGGCTCACCCGAGGCAGTCCCGCCCGTTTGTCACCCCGTTCCCGGTACGCCCAGAGCCTCCCGCCCGCACCCCTCCCGCGACACTCCGGCCCAATCCCGGCCCGGCCGCGCCGCCAGCCCCCGGCTGGTCCTCACGGGTGTCTCAAGGTCCCGGAGGCACCCGTGACACCCAGCCGGTCCCGGTCCGGCCGCACCGTCAGGCCCGGGCTGGTCCTCATGGGTGTCTCAAGGTCCCGGAGGCACCCGTGACACCCAGCCGGGCCCGGTCGCGGTCCGGCGGCGTCGTCAGGCTCGGGCTGGTTCTCATGGGTGTCTCAAGGTCCCGGAGGCACCCGTGACACCCAGCCGGGCCCGGTCCTGGTCCGGCGGCGTCGTCAGGCTCGGGCTGGTTCTCATGGGTGTCTCAAGGTCCCGGAGGCACCCGTGACACCCAGCCGGGCCCGGTCCTGGTCCGGCGGCGTCGTCAGGCTCGGGCTGGTCCTCATGGGTGTCTCAACGTCCCGGAGGCACCCGTGACACCCAGCCGGGCCCGGTCGCGGCCCGGCCGTGCCGTCAGGCTCGGGCTGGTCCTCATGGGTGTCTCAAGGTCCCGGAGGCACCCGTGACACCCAGCCGGGTCCGGTGGCGCGGCTGGACCGGGAGCGGGGACGGCCTCGCGGGGGCGGGCGCGGGGCGGTGCGGAGGGCGTACCGGAAGCGGATCTGACCGGAAGTGACGCGGACCTTGCGCCTAGCGGCGGGGCTGGGGCTCGTCGGCGGAAGCAGAAGCGGACGGCGCGGCCGGGGCGGAAGGCGAGGCCGAGGTTGACGACGGCGCGGCGGTTGACGACGGCGCTGGGGACGACGGGGTGGAGGCGGACGGGGACGCCGGGCGGGGCTCGTGGCGCAGGAGTTTGCTGCGCGGGCCCGGGGCGGACCGGTGGGCGCGGGCCTCGGCGTGCGGGAAGACGAAGCGTTTGAACGCCCACAGGCGGAACACCATGGCGATCAGCGTGCCCAGGATGATGCCGCTGGCGAAGTCGGCGATCTCCTGCACCGGGCGGCTGACGTCCGGCACGCGCAGGTCGAGGACGTAGCGGGAGACGGCGAGCGGCAGGACGTTGAGACCGATTCCGATCGCGCTGACCGCGAAGAACAGGGCGGCCTCGTGATGCTGCTCACGGCCGCCGCGGGTGCGGAACGACCACTCCCGGTTCAGCACGTAGGACAGGATCGTGGCGACCACGGTGGCGAAGGCCAGCGCGGTGACCGGTTTCTCGTGCAGCACGGTGAGCTTGAGCAGGTAGTTCAGCGCGGTGGTGGCGACGAAACAGATGCCGCCGACGATCAGGAACTTCGCCGCCTCATGATGTTTGCGCCACAACCGGTTCAGCCACATTCGCGCGAGTCTAGAGACGTTTTCTGTGCTGTTGCGTAAAGCGGTGGCGACCGTCACGGCGCGGCTGGCAGGCTCCGCGCATGCTCCTGACCCGTGCCGCCCTGACCAGCGAGATCATCGGGGCCGAGGTGCCCTACACCGTGCTCAGCCCGGAGGACTGGTCGCCGGACGAGGCGTTGCCGCTGGTCCTGGTGCTGCACGGGGCGAATTCGTCGGCCGAGGTGCTGGCCATGATGCAGCCGATCATCGAGAGTGTGCCGCTGCCGCGGGCCCTGATCGCCTGTGTCTCCACGCCGACCGTCGGCGGCTTCTACCTGGGCCGCTGGGAGCGGCTGGTCGCCGAGGAGTTCCCGGCTGAGTTCAACGTCACCCGGATCGCGCTGGTCGGCAGCTCGATGGGCGGGTTCGGGGCGCTCCGGATCGCCTTCGCCGACCCGGAGCGGTTCAGCGCGGTCGCGGCGATCTCCCCGGCGCTGCTCCCGGAGGGCGACGCGCGCGGGCCGCAGCACACCCTCAGCGTGCTGGCCCAGCTCGCCGCGGAGACCGACGAGAGCGTCCCGCAGCGGCTGCGGGCCAACGCCGACGCGGTCCGGGCCAGCGACCTGGCGATCATGCTGCGGTGCGGCGACCGGGACGTGTTCCACCTGCACGACGGGACCGAGCAGCTGCACCGCGCGCTGTGGGAGCTCGGCATCGCCCACGACTACCACCTGGTGCGCGGTGCCGATCATGTCGGCCCGGAGGCGGTCGCGTCGCTGCGGGCCGCGTTCGGGTTCGTGGCCGCGGCGTGGACCCCGCCGAGCGCCGCGGACCGCGAGCTGGAGCGGGCGTGGCTCGACTGGCAGGCCGGCGGCAGGCGGGGTGACCCGCCGCGCTTCGACGCCTTCGGGGCGTCCGCGCCGACCGCGGTGCGGGTGATGATGGCCGACGAGCTGGCCGCGGCGGCGGCTAGCGCATCTCGGCCGGCAACCGGACGGTGAAGGTCGTCCCCAGCCCCGGCTCGCTGCTCGCCGTGATCGTCCCGCCGTGGTCCTCGGCGATCCGCCGCGAGATGGTCAGCCCCAGCCCGGAGCCGCCGGTCGCCCGGTGCCGGGCCGGGTCGGCCCGCCAGAACCGGTCGAAGACCCGGGACACCTCTTCCGGGGTCATCCCGACCCCGGTGTCGCGCACGCTCACGATCGCGGTCAGCTCGTCCCGGGTGACCCGGACCTCGATCTGCCCGCCGGCGTCGGTGTAGCGGATCGCGTTGCTCAGCAGGTTGCTCAGCACCTGGCGCAGCCGGTCCGGGTCGCCGATCACCTCGACCGGGGCGGGCGCGTCGATCAGCAGCCGCAGTCCGGCGTTGCCGGCCACCGCCCGGTGCGCGGTGACCGCCGACTCGGCCAGCTCGGTCAGGTCGAGCGGCTGCCGGTTGTACGCCAGGTCCCCGTTCTCGGCCAGCGCCAGCACCTGCAGGTCGTCGAGGATCCGCCGCTGCAGCAGGGTCTCCTCGTGCAGCGACGCGAACAGCTCCGGAGTCGGCTCGATCACCCCGTCGGCCAGCCCCTCCAGGTAGCCGCGCAGGTTGGACAGCGGGGTGCGCAGCTCGTGGGCGACGTCGGCGACCAGCCGCCGCTGCCGTTCCTCGCTGCGCTGCACCGCCTCCGCCATCGCGTTGAACGACGCGGACAGGAAGGCCAGCTCGTCCTTGCCGCCGGCCGGCACCCGCACGTCCAGCCGCCCGGCGGCGAGCTGCAGGGACGCCCCGGTGATGGCGCGCACCGGCCGGCTGACCCGGCGGGCGATCCAGGCGGTGCCGAGCGCCGCGACGACCAGCAGCCCGGCCGCGCCGAACAGCGCCGGCCGGCCCAGCCCGGCCAGGTCCTGGTCGCGGCCGGCGCCGAAGTAGATCCGCACCGGCACCGGCCCGACCGACGACACCGCCTCGGCGAAGGTCGGCTCCAGGCAGCGGGCGAAGGAGCTGAGCGGGTCGTAGCGGCACTGGGTGAACTGCTGCCACCACTCGTCGAGCCACCCGGTCTCGCGCAGCACCTTCTGCCGGGTGGCTCGCACGCACTCCGGCGAGGCGGCCCGTTGCTCCAGCGTCAGATAGGGCGCGGTGTCGGAGCCGAGCGTGGGGTTGCCCGCCACGCAGCGCGCCGCCGCGAGCGCGGCGCGGTACTGCACCAGCTGCAGGTATGCCTTCTCCTCCGGGGTGCGCAGCCCGCTGCGGCCCGGCGTGGTGGCGAACAGGTCGGCCGGCAGCTCCGGCCGCGCCGGGACCAGCCGGGCCGTCGGCACCCGGTCGCCGAGGTGCGCGCTCGCCGCGATCGTGCCCGCCTCCAGCAGCACATCCGGGTCCAGCGCCGGGTACGGGTCGACCGGCGTGGACAGCCGCTGCACCGGCCCGACCACCTGGTCGCGCAGCACGTCGGAATCGGTCAGCGTGGCGCTCTCGGTCTCCACCCGGATGTGCAGTCCGGTGCGCTCGGACAGCTCGGCCACCACCCGGTCGATGCCGGTCCACTGCCCGGTGGTGAGCCCGAACCGGCGGACCGCGCCGGCGATCTCCGCCTGGTGCCGGTCCCGGGCGGCGCTGAGCCGGGTCACCTCGCGCGAGGTGAGGCTGAGGGTGAGCCAGGCGGTGGCGCCGATCGCGGTGCCCGCCACGATCAGCACCAGCAGGAAGATCCGCAGCCGGAAGCTCACCGCTCGCCCATCCGGTAACCGCGGCCGTAGACGGTCTGCACGTACCGCGGGTCGGCCGGGTCCGCCTCGATCTTGCGGCGCAGGTTGACCACGTGCGCGTCGACGGTGCGCTCGGAGACGTCGTTCTCGAAGCCGAAAGTCTTGTCGATGATCTGACCGCGGGTGAACACCCGGCCCGGCTCCCGGGCGAGCAGCTCCAGGATGGCGAACTCCTTCGCGGTCAGCCGCACCGGGCTGCCGTCCACCCGCACCTCGAACCGGGGCGCGTCCACCTCCAGCTCACCGACCCGCAGCACCTCGCGGCTCTCCCCGCCGCGAACCCGGCGCAGCAACGCCCGGATCCGGGCGGTCAGCTCCCGCGGGCTGACCGGTTTGCTCAGGTAGTCGTCGGCGCCGATGTCCAGCCCGAGCAGCATGTCACTCTCCGCGGACCGGGCGGTGACCAGCAGGATCGCCACCCCGGACAGGGCCGGGTCGGCCTCGGCCCGCAGGATCCGGCACACGTCCAGGCCGTCGACCAGCGGCATCATCACGTCCAGCACGAGCAGGTCGGGGCGCCTCGCCCGGGTCTGCTCCAGGGCCGCCCGGCCATCACTGACGGTGAGCACCTGGTGGCCCTCCCGCTCCAGGTAGAGCCGGATCAGCTGAGCGTGCTTGGGGTCGTCGTCGGCAACGAGGATGCGGGCGGTCACGGCTGGAATTCTGGCGCAGCGGTGCCACTGCCTCAAGAAATGTGCGATTCCTATGAAGCCTTGTAGACCGGGTCGTGGCGGTTGCCGTAATACAGCCGGACCTCGACCTTCGCGTCCGGATCGCCGATCGCCCGCAACTGCAGGCACAGATAGTAGGGATCGGTCAGCCGGTGCGGGCGGCGGCACTCGACATCCGGCTCGGCGGTGAAGTCGTACCAGCGCATCCGCCAGCCGTCCCGCTCCAGGTGCTCGCCGATCTGCCGGGTCAGGGCGCGGGCCCGGGCGGTGCCGGCGGCCGGCACGGTCTGCACCCGGGTGCACGATCGATGGCAGTCGAGGCGGCTCTCGGCCGCGGTGATCCCGGGCGGCAGGTCCGCTTCGGGCGAGGTGGGCGGGCCGCTCACGACCGGCACCGCGACGGCTGCGGCGCAGCCCAGGAGCCACACCCCGAGACCCGCTTTGGGTACGACGGAGCGCGTCACCACCGCCGCGATCAGCACGGCGAGTCCCGCCACGATCAGGTATCCGTGGAGGTGATCGTCGACGGTGGGCGGAGTCTCGTACGTCGCCAAGTGGACCGTCCCCAGCGACCAACCCGCCACCAGACAGACCAGCAGCGACCCGACGCCCCGCCCGATCCTCTTCTCCCGGGCCAGCAGCGCCCAGCTGATCGGGAAGAGCAGCACGACCGGCACCAGGACGGCCACCTCGCCGGGCGCCAGCATCTCGTCCCGGATCGGGCTGCGCGGCTGCAGGCCGGGCCACGCGGGAGCCGTCGCGGCCAGCGCCGCCAGCAGGAACAGCAGCCGCTCCCGGCTGCTCCACATCGTCGTCACCCGGATGGGACGCGCCACCGGCCGCGGCGGTTGCCGGCATCAGCGATGATCGTTGCCATGCCGATGCTGAGCGGACGTCCCGTCAGGTTCCTCGCCGCCGGTGGGATGGTGCTGCTGGCCGCGATGATGGCCCGGACGATGGCCGACCGGCGTGGCCTGGCGCTGGGTCTGTTCGCCTTCGTGTTCTTCGGGACGGTCTTCGCGATCGGCGTGTTGCGTCCGGACAGCGTGCGTCGCTGGTCGGTCCGGCATCCGGTGCTGGACTCGGCGGTCATCGTGCCGGCGGTCTTCGTCGCCCTGCTGCTGATTCCGGTGCTGCCCTGGTGGGGCGCCGCGGTGCTGGCGGTGGTGGTCGGCCTGATCGGCGTGCCGCTGATGGTCCGCCGCCGTCGCGCCCCGCTCACCCGGCAGCCCGGGCGGCCGGAGCGATGACCGCCGTCGAGCTGCGCCCGATCACCGTCGCGGACTGGCCCGCCGTGCACGAGTTCGCCCGGCTGCCCGAGGTGTGCCGCTATCAGGCGTGGGGTCCGAACACCGCGGCGCAGACCGAGGTGTTCGTCCGGGAGGCGGCCGGCACCTGGGGGCGGTCGCCGCAGAGCCGGTTCGTCTTCGCCGTCGTGGCCGGCGGCGAGCTGGCCGGGACCGCCGAGCTGAAGCTGCGCGGACCGCACCAGGCCGAGATCGGTTATTTGCTGCATCCGCGGTTCTGGGGGCGGGGCCTGGCGACCGCGGCGGGGCGGGGCATGCTGGCCATGGCGTTCGGTGAGCATCGGCGGCACCGGGTCTTCGCCACCTGCGATCCGCGCAACGAGGCGTCGGCTCGGGTCCTTTCCCGGCTCGGCATGCGGTTCGAGGGCCGGATGCGGGAGACCATCCTGATCCGCGACGGCTGGCGCGACTCCGATCTGTACGCCCTGCTCAGCCACGAGTTCGCGTCGTGACGGTCGCGCCCCGAGCTGGAGCTGGCCCGGTTCGGCGCCCTGCTTAGCCACGAGTTCGCGTCGTGACCGTCCCGCCCCGAGCTGGAGCCGGGCCCGATCGGCGCCCCGCACGCCGGCGGGAACCGGCACGAGTGGCGGTCCGGCCACCGCGCCGGTGAGCGGATCGCGCCGTGGATCGGATAATGGCGGGATGCCGATGAAGCTGGGGCCGGGGGAGCCGGCGGCCGGACCGTGGCAGGTGGTCGCGGTGACCGAGGTGCTGCGCCGGCTCGGGCCGCTGCCGCGGATCGTGGCGGTGGACGGGCGCGGCGCCGGCGGCAAGACCACGGTGGCCGGGGTGCTGACCGCGGCCGTCGAACGCTCCGCCGTGGTGCACACCGACGACGTCGCGTGGCACCACTCGTTCTTCGACTGGGCCGACTTGCTGATCGACGGCATCCTGGCGCCGCTGCGGCGCGGCGAGCCGGTTCGCTACCGGCCGCCGGGCTGGATCGCGAAGGGGCGGCCCGGTGCGATCGAGATCCCGGCCGGGCTCGACCTGGTCGTCGTGGAGGGTGTCGGCGCCGGCCGCCGCGAGCTGGCCGGCTACCTGGACGCGCTGGTGTGGGTGCAGTCGGACTTCGCCGAGGCGGAGCGCCGGGGCATCGAGCGGGACGGCGGTGACCAGGCCACCATCGACTTCTGGCACGAGTGGATGGCCGAGGAGATCCCGTTCCTCTCCGGCCAGCGGCCCTGGGAGCGGGCTGACGTGATCGTCGCCGGGACCCCGGAGCTCACCTACGACCGGGCGAGCGAGCTGGTCGTCGCGGAGCGGTGTGGCAGCGCCCGGGTGACCGCCGCTGCCGAACGTAGGATGGCAGCCCCGGCACCGTCGGAATGAGGCCGCTGAACTTGTCCCGCGCGTTCATCCTCCTCAAACCGGACTGCCTGCCGCCGGCCCAGTCCACCTCGGGCCCGCGCTCGGGCCGTTCCGCGGATCCGCCTGCGGTCTGCTCCTGCTCGGGGCCGCTTCCGGGCCGTTCCGCGGATGCGCCTGCGGTCTGCTGCTGCTCGGGGGCGCTTCCGGGCGGTTCCTTGGATGCGCCTGCGGTCTGCTCCTTCGTGGGCCCGCGCTCGGCCCGTTCCTCGGATCCGCCTGCGTTCCGCTCCTCCTCGGGGCCGCTCCCGGGCCAGCCCTCCTCGGCTGGCGACTCTTCGGCGGTCGCGGACCGTCGTGTCGCGGTGGAGGCCGCGGTGGCCGCCGAGGGGTTGACCGTCGTCTGCCGGCATCCGGTCACGTTGACCCCCGCCGACGTGCGTTTCCTCTGGTCGGAATACACCGAGGACGGCCACGTGCTGATGCACGCCTTCCTCGACCGCTACCTGTGCTCCGGCCCTTCCGAGGTCCTGCTGTTGGAAGGCCCGGACGCCTTCGAAGCCGCCCGCCGAGTCAAACGCACCATCCGCTCCCGCTACGCCAACGGCCCGTTCGCCAACCTGCTCCACACCGCCGAACATCCCGCCGAACTGGGCCGCCAGGCAAACCATCTCCTCGGCCGCTGCCCGCAATGCGCAGCCCCTTTCGCCCTGTCGGATCCGGCTTCGTCAGATTCACTCTTGTCGGATCCAGTCCCGTCTGATCCGGCCCTGACCGCGCCCACCCCGTCTGATCCGGCCCTGACCGCGCCTGTCCCGACCGCGCCTGTCCCGACCGCGCCTGTCCCGACCGCGCCTGTCCCGACCGCGCCTGTCCCGACCGCGCCTGTCCCGACCGCGCCTGTCCCGACCGCGCCTGTCCCGACCGCGCCTGTCCCGACCGCGCCTGTCCCGACCGCGCCCGCCTCGACCGCGCCCGCCTCGACCGCGCCCGTCCTGACCGCGCCCCGGCCACGCGGCCGCGACTTCCGCCAGGACCACGACCTGCCCGCGCTGGTCGACTCGCTATGGCCGGCGCTGCAGTCCGAGGACCCACCGGCTCCAGCCCCGCACCACCTCGACCGCTCCCGGGAAGCCGCGATCTACCTCGGCGCCGACCGTTCCCAGTCGCTCGACTCCGCGGTGACCGCCGTCTGGTCCGCTCTCCCCGGCGTCACCCTGCCCCACGCCGTCATGCTGACCCTCTACGCCGGCCGGACCGGCAGCTACCCGATCGCCGTAGGCAGCCACCAGGCCGTAGCCCGCAGCCACCAGATCCTGCTCCGCCATGGCCTGACCGCCTGCGGCATCGGCCCGTTCCCAGCATTCCGCTAATCCCGGCCGTGACCTTGCCCCGCGCCGGGCCGTGACCTTGCTCCGCCCTCCTGGCCGTGACCTTTGTTCCGCGCCGTGCCGTGCACTTGTTCCGCCATCCCGGCCGTGAGCTTGTTCCGCGCCCGGCCGTGACCTTGCTCCGCCCTCCCGGCCGTGACCCTGTTCCGTGTCCGGCCGTGACCTCGCTCCGTCCCCGGGCGGTGTCAGTCTCGGTGGTAGGTCAGGGAGACGACGTCCTGGCGGCGCTGGCCGAGATACCAGCCGCTGTTCTCGCTCAGGTCGACGGTGTGCCGCACCACCCCGCGCTGCCCGGCCGGCACCTCCGCGAGCACCTCACCGCGCGGCGAGACCACCATGCTCGGGCAGTGCTGATCCGGGCTGACGATGTTCGCCGAAGCCAGGAACCGCTGGTTCTCCGCCGCCCGGCTGATCAGATGGCTCCGCCACACCCCGGCGGGCTCGTTCGGGTTGGCCGCGTTGGTCAGATACACCAGCAGCTGAGCCCCGGCCGCCGCGAGGTACTGCCACTGCTCCGGGAACCGGATCTCCCGGCACAGCTGCACCCCGGCGACAAACCCGGAGCCGTCCGGCCCACCAACGGCGAAGGTCGGCAGACTCTCCCCGGCCCGTAGGGGCCCGCGCTCGTTCATCGCCAGGTTGATCTTCCGATAGACCTGGTGCCCTCCCTCCGCCGGGAAGAACAGCCCAGCGTTCGCCCAACCACCGTCCTCGGGCAGCAACGATCCGCAGAACACCTGCACCCCATGCCGCCGCGCCAGCTGCTCGACCTGCCCGATCGCCTCCTTCAGCTCAGCCGGGTCGAGGTCCCGGACCGGCCCGAGATCCTCGCCGTACCCGGACAACAGCCCCTCCGGCAGCACCACCACATCGCCGGTCTGAGCCTCCCCGACCACTTCCCGAACCGTGGCCAGATTCGTCCCGACGTCCCACACCGCCGGCACCTGACCCACCAAGATCGACACTCGCATCCGCCCATCCTGTCGTCCCGACGCCACCCCCACCACACCCACACGCCCCGATCCCGCAGCCGGCGAGCCGAACGAGTCGACGCTGGAGCCCAACGGCGCTCAACCGGGTCAGGGTTGAGCGGATCGGCGGATCGGCGGATCGGCGGATCGGCGAAGCGGCGGACCGGCGGAGCGGCGAAGCGGCGGACCGGCGAAGCGGCGGACCGGCGGCCGGCGAAGCGGCAGCCAAGTTGGTGGGCGATTGAGTAGATCGGCCATTGAGCGGGTCGCGGCCGAGCGACAAGACGGGCCGGCGACGAGCGCAACCCCAATCCAGCGGATCGTCGAGGTCCACGCCGACACCAAGGTCGAAGCGCTGCCCGATGACCCGATCCCGGATGTCGTGCCCCACACCCGGCCTGGACATGGTGCAGGACTGGCCGGCCTCTGGATGGCCTCGCTGAGCGGCCTGGCCGTCCATCAGCGGCCGGCCGGTGATCGGTTGGCGGACAGGGTGCGGGACAGGCGGGCGGCCTCGGTGACCAGGCGGGTGCGGCCGCGGCGGGCAGCGATCTCGTCGAGCCCGGCGAACGTGTCGCAGGCGCCGGTGGCGGCGGCTGCCGCTTCGGCGACGACGAGCAGATCGGGAGCGCCCGGGCCCGGGTCGGCGAGCACGACCGGCAGCAGCTCACGGACGGCGGCCCACACCTCCGTGGTGGCCCCGGCGCGCACTGCCTCGGTGAGGCAACCGGCCACCCGTTTGACGGTCAGCCGGCCGGTCCCGTGCACGGCGGCTAACTCCTGGCCGACCATGGCGCCGTCCAGTTTGCCGCGGGCGGCCAGCTCCAGGAACGCGTCCGTGGCGGCGACGCGGCCGGTGCCGCGTCCGGCACTGAGACCGCACGCCAAACAGAGTGCCATCGCCCGGCCGAACGGACCGGTCGAGGCGGCGAGCACCGGCAACAGGGCGAGCTGATGGTGCAGGTCGTTGTCGGCCGCGGTGGCCAGCTCGGGCAACGCCTGCGCGGCCACGATCTCCGGGTGGCCGGGCAGCATCATCGGCCAGGACGCCATCTCGGCGCGGCGGTGGTAGTCGATCGAGCGGTAGGGGGCCTCGTCGGCGGCCATCGCCAGCAGTCCGCGCGGCACGGTGAACGCCATCAGCTCAGCCGAGGCGGGCGGCCCGCTCGGCGCGGCGGTGGGCTCCTCGGGCGGCGCGTGCGGCTCCCGGTGGGCGGTGCGGGCTCGCGGCCGATCGGTGCCCGGATGGCTGGTGACGGTCACCGGCACCGGCAGGTGGAGCGGCTCGAAGGCGGTGGTCCGCCGCGGCTGGTACGGCATCCGGCACGTGCAGTCGCCGGGGTCGGCGCAGCTGTGCCAGAGCGTGTCGAGGGTGACGACCTCGGGATCGGGCAGCCCACCGCCGCGCAGCCACGCCGCGAAGGTCCGCCCGGCCGGACTGGTCAGGCGCTCGGCATCGGCCACCACTGCCGGGTCCGGCTCGCGGGGCAGTCGCAGCAGGGCCTGGGACAGGTCGAATCGGCCGGGCTGCCACTGCTCGTCCTCGGCCATGGTGAGCAGCGCCAGCACGCGCCGTGGGTCGACGTGCCCGTCCACGGTGGCCGGTGTGGCCAGCAACGCCGGTGGCGGCTCGCCGGCCATCTGCGCGGCCAGCTCGAGCAGGCGCTCCGCCACCATCCACGGCGGCGGCGCGGTGACCCGGTCCCACAGCTGACCCGGCTGCCACCCGGGCCAGCTGCCGGTCCAGATCACCCGGCAGAGCACGGCCAGCGGCGACTCGTACCACTGCGGGACCTGCGGCTCCAGGCCGGCGGCGACCGCCGCCCGGTCGATCCGGACGAACCGCACCAGCCCGTCCAGGACCAGCTCCAACTGCACCGGCTCGAGCAGCTCCTTCCCGAACAGCGCGACGGTGGCGGAGATCAGCTCGGGAATCGACGCGATCCGCTCGGGCATCGGCGCGGCACCCGGCCGCTCGCCGGCGGAGGTCGCCGCGCCGCTCCCGCGACCGTCGGGGACACGGGCCTGCCCGGGCCCGCTGTCCACGGCCGGCTCGGCGGATGACAGCAGGGCGGCGACCTGCCGCTCGAGGTCGCCGGTAAGACCGTCGGCGACGGCGGCCAGCTGCTGCCGGGCGGGCGGGCCGAGGGCGGGCAGATGGGTGGCGGCCAGCCGCAACGTGCGCTCGGCGAGATCGACGGCATCGCTGTGCAGCCCGGTGAGCAGCGCCTCGAACAGCAACTGGTCGGGTTTGCGGCCGAGGGCGTCGGCCAGCCAGTCCAGCTGGGCACGGACCAGCTTTTTCTCCCGGCGGGGAAGGACCGTCCAGGCCGCGTCGGCGACCACCTCGGCGTCCAGCAGCCCGGCGTCGAACGCCGTGCGCAGCGCCTGGATCGCCTGCTCGACGACGGTGCTGTGCGGACCGCTCAGCATGCGGAGATAGGCCTGGTGATGCTCGGCGCACTCGGCGGCGCTGGGGGCGAGCCGCCGGTGCAGGTCGACCACCGGGCGCAGCGCGCCGGGGCGATCGCCGTCGGCCAGCCGGAACACGCAGCCGGCCAGCACCACCGCCCGGGTCTCGGCACTGTCGGCGGCCAGCTCGGCGAGGCCGGCCGCCGCCTCCGGCTCCAGCAGCGCGGTGATCCGCGGGGTGGTGAACAGGTGGGGGAGCAGCACCGCGGTGTGCGGGTCGGCGCGCAGCGCGGCGGCCGTGCAGCCGGTCTCCCACACCCAGCCGGTCAGGGTGGCCTCGGTGACCGGGGCCGGCTCGCCGGCGGCGACCAGCAGGCGGCTGATCATCCACCACAGCTGCTCCGCCTGGCGGGGCCGGAGTTTCGTCGCCAGCGACCGGGCCACGGCGGAGAGCGGTGGCCGCCCGGGCGCCAACAGCACCCGGAGGATCGCGTCGGCGAAGGCCGGATCACGGTGGCCGAACCAGCCGGATCGCAGCCAGGTGACCAGCTTCGCCGTCCCGGTCAGGCAGGCCGCGCCGGCCACCGTGGCCGCCTGGTTGTGGCGCCGGAGCAGCTCGATGCGGTCGATCCGGACCGGCATCCCGGGCGGCGTCCAGCGTGGATCGTGCATCGGGTAGACCGGCTGCGGGTAGGGCACCGGCTCCTCGCCACGCAGATACTCCTGGAGCGGGCCGGCGAGCGCCCGGCGGGCCGGCTCGCCCGCCTCGACCAAGGTGGTGGCGACCTGCTCGAATTCGTTCCCCTGCAGCAGGGGGACGAGCCGCTCGAAGGTGAGATCGACGCTCATGCCGGCAACCTAACCGGACCCTCTGACATTTCCCGAGCCCGGTGGACCGGCTCGTCCACCGCGGGTGGGGCGGCGGCGATCGACTCCACGTCACCGGCGCGGATCATGGCGGTGCGGCGCTCGAACGGCAGATCGGCGGTCATGGACGGCAAGGTAGTGGGCGCCTCCGACAAAAATCCGGCCGGCTGGTCGTACCGTAAGGATTGCGGGCGGACAAACGGATTGCCGGACCTCTATGTTCTGGCCTGTGGATGCCTCTTTCTATGTCCGCCTTGGCGGGCAGGCCGCGGTGACGACCGCGGTCGACGCTCTGTACCGGGTCGTTCTCGCTGATGAGCGGCTGTCCGACTACTTCCAGGGGCTGGATCTCGGGCGGCTCAAGGGACACATGGTCGCGCTGCTCAGCCAGGTGCTCGGCGGCCCGGCCGAGTACACCGGCCGGGATCTGCGCGGCGCGCACCTCGGACTCGGCATCGCGCCGGAGCACTACGACGTGGTCGGCGCCTACCTGATCGGCGTGCTGGCCGGGCTGGGCGCGGACGACGAGGTGCTGGCCGCGGTGCGGGGCGTGCTGCGCGAGTCGGCGGCCGATGTGGTGGAGTGACGCACGTCGCCTTCCTGAAGAGGGACCGAGGTAAAGTCGCTGCCACGCCGCCGCGCCGTGCTGAGTATGGTCGTCCGCATGTATCGTCCGGTCCCCGCCCAGGTTGATCTTCCAGCTCTCGACCACGCGATCCTGCGGTTCTGGCAGGAGCACGACGTCTTCGGGCAGAGCCTGCGCCAGTCCGCGGGCCGCCCGGAGTGGGTCTTCTACGAGGGTCCGCCGACGGCGAACGGGATGCCCGGCGCGCATCACATCGAGGCGCGCGTCTTCAAGGACGTGTTCCCGCGCTACCGGACGATGAAGGGCTACCACGTGGCCCGCAAGGCCGGGTGGGACTGCCACGGCCTGCCGGTCGAGCTGGCGGTGGAGAAGGAGCTGGGTTTCACCGGCAAGCAGGACATCGAGGCCTATGGCATCGCCGAGTTCAATGACAGGTGCCGTGCGTCGGTGACCCGGCACACCGACGCGTTCACCGAGCTCACCCAGCGGATGGGCTACTGGGTCGACATGGACGACGCCTACCGCACCATGGACCCCGAATACATCGACTCGGTCTGGTGGTCGCTCAAGCAGATCTTCGACAAGGGGCTGCTGGTCGAGGACTTCCGGGTGGCGCCGTGGTGCCCGCGGGACCAGACCACGCTCTCCGACCACGAGCTGGACCAGGGCTATGAGGTCGACGTCGATCCATCGGTCTACGTGCGGTTCCCGCTCACCTCGGGACCGCTGGCGGGCCGGGCGTCGCTGCTGGTCTGGACGACGACGCCGTGGACCCTGGTGTCCAACACCGCGGTGGCGGTGCACCCGTCGGTGACCTATGCCGTGGTCACCGACGGCAAGGAGCGGCTGGTGGTCGCCGAGCCGCTGATCCCGGAGGGCTGGACCGCGACCGGCGAGACCTTCGCCGGCAAGGAGCTGGAGCGCTGGACCTATCAGCCACCGTTCCAGCTGGTCGAGGTGCCCGACGCGCACATCGTGATCCTGGCGAACTACGTGACCACCGACAGCGGCACCGGGCTGGTCCACCAGGCGCCGGCGTTCGGCGCCGACGACCTGGCCAGTTGCCGCGCCTACGGGCTGCCGATGGTCAACCCGGTGCGCCGCGACGGCACGTTCGAGCCGGAGATCGAGCTGGTCGGCGGCATGTTCTTCCGCGAGGCGAACGGGCCGCTCGTCGAGGAGCTGCGGGAGAGCGGCCTGCTCTTCCGGCACGAGCCCTACGAGCACAAGTATCCGCACTGCTGGCGCTGCCACACCGCACTGATCTACTACGCCCAGCCGTCGTGGTATGTGCGGACCACCGCTGTCCGGGACGCGCTGCTCCGGGAGAACGAGCGGACGAACTGGCAGCCCGGCAACCTGAAGCACGGCCGGTACGGCGACTGGCTGAACAACAACGTCGACTGGGCGCTGTCGCGGAACCGGTACTGGGGCACGCCGCTGCCGATCTGGCGCTGCGAGGCCGACCACCTGACCTGCGTCGGGTCGCGGGAGGAGCTGTCCCGGCTGGCGGGTCGTGACCTGTCCGGCCTGGATCCGCACCGGCCGTTCATCGACGAGGTCAGCTTCGCGTGCCCGGAGTGCTCCGCGGAGGCCCGGCGGGTCCCGGAGGTCATCGACGCCTGGTATGACTCCGGCTCCATGCCGTTCGCCCAGTTCGGGTATCCGTACCAGAACCGCGAGCTGTTCGAGACCCGCTTCCCCGCCCAGTTCATCTCCGAGGCGATCGACCAGACCCGCGGCTGGTTCTACACCCTGATGGCGGTCAGCACGCTGGTCTTCGACCGCTCGTCGTATGAGAACGTCGTCTGCCTGGGTCACATCCTCGCCGAGGACGGCCGCAAGATGTCCAAGCACTTCGGCAACATCCTCGAGCCGATCTCGCTGATGGACCAGCACGGCGCCGACGCGGTCCGGTGGTACATGGCCGCCGTCGGCTCCCCGTGGTCAGCCCGGCGGGTCGGTCACGCGGCGTTGCAGGAGGTGGTCCGCAAGGTCCTGCTGACGTACTGGAACACCGTCGCCTTCCAGGTGCTCTACGGGCGGACAGCGCAGTGGACGCCGAGCGAGGCGGACCCGGCGCCCGCCGAGCGGTCCGCGCTGGACCGCTGGGTGCTCTCCGAGTTGCAGCAGCTGATCACGAAGGTGGACGCGGCCCTGGCCGCCTTCGACCCGCACGAGACCGGCAAGCTGATCGCCGCCTTCATCGACGACCTCTCCAACTGGTACGTGCGGCGCAGCCGCCGCCGGTTCTGGCGCGGTGACCCGGCCGCCCTCGCCACCCTCCACGAGGCGCTCCGCACCGTGACCCTGCTGATGGCGCCGATCACCCCGTTCGTCACCGAGCAGGTCTGGCAGGACCTGATCGTTCCGGTCGACCCGCAGGCGCCGCAGTCGGTGCACCTGGCCCCCTTCCCGGAGGCGGACGCCGCGCTGGTCGACGAGCGACTGTCGGCGCAGATGGCCACCACCCGGCGGCTGGTCGAGCTGGGCCGCACCGCCCGCGCCGAGTCCGGTCTCAAGATCCGCCAGCCGCTGTCCCGCGCGCTGGTCTCCGGCGCGGCCGACCTCACCCCGGAACTGCTCCAGGAGATCGCCGCGGAGCTCAATGTCAACGCGGTCGAGCCGCTCGCCGGTTCGTTTGTCGACACCACCGCCAAGGCGAACTTCCGTGCGCTGGGCAAGCGGTTCGGCAAGGCCGTCCAGCAGGTGGCGGCCGCGATCCAGGCGGCTGACGCCGCAGACCTCAAGACCAGTTTGCGTACGACCGGAGCCGCCACCGTGACGGTCGGCGACGAGCAGATCGTCCTCGCGCCGGACGAGGTCGTGATCACCGAGACGCCGCGCGAGGGCTGGGCGGTCGCCTCCGATGCCGGCGCCACCCTGGCGCTGGACCTGCACCTGACGCCGGAGCTGCGCCGGGCCGGCCTGGCTCGTGATGCGATCCGGCAGATCCAGGAGGCCCGCAAGTCCAGCGGGCTGGAGGTCTCCGACCGGATCCGGCTGCGTCACCGGGCCGAGCCGGAGACCGCACTGGCTTTCACCGAGCACGGCGAGCTGGTCGCTGACGAGGTGCTGGCCGTCGACTTCGCCGCCGGGGAGCCGGACTGGGCCGACCCGCAGGTGTTCACCGACGAGTCGATCGGGTTGACCTTCTGGATCACTCGGGCGTGAGCCTGGGGCGGGCTTGCGCGTAAGCCGGGGGCGGCCTGCGCGTAAGGCTCGAGCGGACTTGCGGATGAGCCTGGAGCGGGCCTGCGCGTAAGCCGCGGGCGGCCTGCGCGTAAGCCCGGAGCGGGCTTGCGGGTGAGCCTGGAGCAAGCTTGCGCGTGCGCCCTATGGCGAGGGTTTGCTGGTCGGCGCGGGCTTGCGGGTGAGCCCTACGGCGTGGGCTCGCTGGTCGGCGCGGGCTCGCGCGTGAGCTCGTTGATCGCACGCTCCAGCAGCGCGCGGAACTGATCGCGCTCGTCGTCGCTGAACGCGGCGGCCAGCCGGCTCTCGATCCGGCTGGCCGCCGCGTCGGCTTCGGTCAGCACGGCGTGGCCGGCCGGGGTCACGCGGTTGACCACCAGTTTCTGGTGCATCGGGGACGGCGTGCGGGCGATCAGGCCTTTCGCCTCCAGGTTCGCCAGCACGGTGGACATGGTCTGCGGGGTGACCATCGACTCGCGGGCGAGCTGGGCCGCGGACATCCCCTCGGCCGACGCCAGCAGCAGCAACGCCGCGTATTGCGGCACGGTCAGCTCGAACTCCCGGAGCGCCGCCGTCTTGCGCGCGATCAGCGCCTGCTCCGCCCGCTTGATCACAAGCCCGAGACGATCACCGAGTTCCATGGCGACAGTGTACTGCGGAGTATCAGAGCACTGATATATGGTCGACCCATGAGTGTCATTCCGGACAGCCACGTTGACCTTCTCGAGCGCCCGCTCTTCGGCCACCTCGGCACCACCCGCCCCGACGGCCAGCCGCAGGTCAATCCGATGTGGTTCAGCTACGACGGCACGTATCTGTACTTCACCAACACCACGATCCGCCGCAAGTTCCACAACGTGCAGGCCGAGCCCCGGATCAGCCTCTCGGTGAACGACCCCGACCAGCCCTACCGCTACCTGGAGGTTCGCGGCGTCCTGGAGCGCACCGACCCGGACCCGGGCGCTGAGTTCTTCGCCACGCTGGCCGACCGGTACGGCATGCAGTTCGACGGCCCGCCCGGCGACGCCGAGCACCGCGTTGTCCTGGTGGTCCGCCCCACCGCCGTCAGCTTCCAGTAGGCGCAGCCAGAGCGCGGTCGGTTCCGCCCTCGGCTCGTGAGTCAGGGCGGGCCGGTCCCACCTCGCCATCACCGGTGAGCCGAGGCCGGGCCGGTTCAGCCCCGCCATCGGTGCTGGGTCGGGGCGGGGCCGATCCAGCCTCGCTATCGGTGGCGAGTCGGGCGGAACTGGCCCAGCCTTGCCATCGGTGCTGAGCCGAGGCCGGACCGGTTCCGCCGTGGAAGCTGAACGGAGCCATCACGCGGGACCAGTCACCCAGCACCCTTGAGTCACGAAGGGACGGCTGCTGCCACCAGCGTGTTCTGGTTCGCGGTCAGCAACCAGCGGCCATCCTCCCTGGCCATCACGTAGAGCGGGCTGCCCTCACCCATCTCGGCCACCAGTTCTCCGTCCGGCGTGAAGTACCGCTGCCGCACCTTGACCGCCGCCACGTCCGGGCGGATGAACAGCACGTGCACCACCTCGTACGAAGGAATCAGGCCTTTCATCGCGCCGGTCAGCACCTCGCGGGTGAAGGCGGCGATCTCGTCCCGGCCGATGAGGAGCTTCCCGGCACCGGTGGTCCACACCGCATCCTCCCGGAACAGGGCGACGAACTCGTCCACCAGCTCATGGCGCTGCGCGTGCGCGACCTTGGCGACGACCTGCTCGATGTCAGCGATCTCAGTCATGCCGAGATCGTCGAACTTGAACCGCACTCCAGGTCAATCCCGCTGTGACGCTCAGCTCTCCGGCCGATGGGAGGCTGACCACGCCGAGGCAGCGATGTGGTGATGGCGAGCAGGGTGGAGGGGGCGGCGAGCGACGGCGACTAGGCGAAGTCGGCGCGGCGGGGAAGGAGCCGGAGGCAGCCGCATGCGGCATCAGCTTGTCGCCGGGTCGAGGTCGTAGCGGTACCAGCGCCGGGGGTTGCCGTTCTCGTGCAGGTACAGCTTCTCGTCTCGGCCGATCTTGCCGCGGCCCCAGCCGGATGGGTGTCGTCCGTCGGGTAGCAGCAGCTGCTCGCGGCCGACCTCGACGATCTCGTCGCCGTCGCGGCGACCTCGGCGGATGCTCCACCGGTAGCCGTCGTCGACCCGGTCCTGGTCGAAGAGGGCGAACTCCGCACCGGCGACGGCCAGCCCGCTGCACCGGGTGATCGGATTCGGGGTGATGGACCGGACTTCGGCGGGGCCGAGCTCGACCATGACGAAATCGGGATAGGGGCAGGCGTGGACCCGGTCCCGGCCGACATTCATCGCATAGCAGTCGCACCAGGACACCTCCGGGGTGTCGAAGGGCACCATCCACGGATCGCCGCCGGTCCGGTCCCAGCGGGCAAGACCATTCATGAATCCGTACGAACGGGTGCCGTCCGCGCGGGGATACCAGTAGTTCGACTCGTCGAAGTAGCTGATCCAGATGGTGCCGTGCGGATCGGTGACGAGCTGCTCGATGCCGTCACCGGCGTAGAAGGACGTCCGGACCTGACCGCGGCTGTCGAACACCCGGACGTTCTCGGTGAGATGCAACTCGTCCTCCGGCACCGGCTCACCGCGGCGCTCGAACGGCACCCTCGTCGGGGCACACCGCGCGGCGGACAGGACGACGCCGTCGTCGAGGACATCGATGTCGTTGAAGCGGAGGTCGAGGCCCCGCAGCGGAATCTCGTGGACCTCAGCGCCGTCACAGATGATCGCCGTCGCGTCGTAGCTCGCTGCGGAGAGGGAGGAGCCTGCGGCGGAGAGGGAGGAGGGTGCGGCGGAGAAGGGAGAGCCTGCGGCGGAGAGGGGAGAGCCTGCGGCGGAGAGGGAGGAGGGTGCGGAAGGAACGGAGGAAGGTGCCGCAGAGAGGGAGGAAGGTGCGGCGGAGAGGGAGGAAGGCGCGGAGGGAGGAGAGTGCTCCGCACCGGCGGGATCGGCGAGCAGCGCCACGATCCGGCCTAGATGATCGATGGTCGAGGCCAGGACCTCGACGTGGGCGTACCGGTCGGGAAGCGTCGCGTGCAGCGCGAGCCGGCGGTCAGCGGCCATGAGCCTTTCGGATCGTCATGCGCTGATCATCGCATGGGGCACGTCGGCAGCGCGTGGACGGTACCTCGCAACGGCCCCGGTGACCGTATTCTCAAGGCCGGTGCGCCGGAAGGGGCAATCATGCGGATCACCGTGCTGGGCGCCGGCTCGTGGGGGACCACGGTCGCGTCCGTCCTCACCCGCCGGGACCACGAGTCGTTGATCTGGGCGCGCAGCCCGGACACCGCCGACGAGATCAACGCCAAGCACACCAACGAGCGCTACCTGCAGGGCTTCCCGCTCCCGGCCCGGCTGCGCGCCACCTCGGACCTGGCGGAGGCGGCCGGCCACGCGGAGTTGCTCGTCGTCGGCGTGCCGACCGGCGCTTTCCGCGCCACCCTGGAGCTGGTCAAGCCGGACCTGCATCCGTGGATCCCGGTGGTCAGCCTGAGCAAGGGGCTGGAGCGGGACTCGCTGCTCCGGATGACCGAGGTGATCAAGGAGGTGCTGCCGGGTCACCCGGCCGCCGCGCTCACCGGCCCGAACCTGGCCAAGGAGATCATGGCCGGGATGGCGGCGGCCACCGTGATCGCGACCGAGGACCTCACCGTCGCCACCGAGATCCAGCGCGTCTTCCGGCGCGGGCTGCTGCGCGTCTACACCAACCACGACGTGATCGGCTGCGAGGTCGGCGGCGCGCTGAAGAACGTCGTCGCGATCGCCACCGGCATCGCCCAGGGTCTGGGCGTCGGCGACAACACCCGGGCCGGGGTGATCTCCCGCGGGCTGGCCGAGCTGACCACGCTGGCGGTCGCGATGGGCGGCGAGCCGAGCACCCTCGCCGGGCTGGCCGGGATGGGCGACCTGGTGGCGACCTGCATCAGCCCGCACAGCCGCAACCGGCACGTCGGCGAGCAGCTCGGCCGCGGCCGCGGCCTGGACGACATCCTCGCCGAGATGGGCCAGGTCGCGGAGGGCGTCAAGACCGTTCACGCCGCTGTCCAGCTGGCCGACCGGCACGGCCTGGCGATGCCGATCACCCGCACCATCCACCGCGTGATCACCGGCGACATCACCGCCGAGCGAGCCTACGACGGGCTGCTCCGCACCCACCCGGCCGGTCACGAGTCCGAGCCGGGCTGACGGCCGGCCGCGACGGTGTCCCACGGGACCTGCTGCCACGCCTCGCGGAGCAGGCCGGTCAGCGTGCGGTGATCGGGCAGGGCGACGTCGTCGACGGCGGCGATCGGCTGGTTCGGGCAATGGGAGTTGACCGCGGCGGCGGCGCGCATGCCGGCCAGCGCGGCGGTGCTGAGCCGCCGCTGCTCGTAGGGGACGCCGAGCTTCTTCAGGCCGAGCCGGAGCACCTGCATGGTGATGCCGGCCAGTTGCGGGGCGTCCGGCCAGATCACCCGTTCGCCGTCCCAGAACGCGACGTTCCAGACTGATCCCTCGCTGACCTGCCCGTTCCGGGTGGTGAAGAGGACGTCGTCGAAGCCCGCCCTCCGAGCCGCACGGTAGTGATAGGTCAGGCCCATGGTCGCGACGTGTTTGAGGTGGGGTAGCTCGCGTTCGTAGACGATGGTGCGGACCCGCAGCGGCTCGCCCGGCGTGTCGGGGACCGGATCGGAGACGGACACCATCACGTCGGTGGCGGTCGGGTCCGCCGCGGCCGGGAGGACGGTGACCCGGACCGAGGCGTCCCGCGCGGCGCCGAGCGCATGCTCGATCAGCTCGACGATCGTGCGGTCGGCGGGCGGGGTCCGCTCGGGGAAGAGGTCCGCCGACGCCTCCCGGAGGCGGCGGAGATGGAGATCAAGACCGGCTACCGTACGCCTCCGTGCCTGCATCGACGTGAAGTGTCCGTAGTTCCAGGTGGCGGCCCGGTGCAGCGCCTCGACGCAGGCCGGAGCGCCATTGATCTCCACGTGTCCCATCGCGTCATGGTGTCAGCCGGGATTGGCTTGCGGCCGAGGTGGGTATTTATTGAGCATTGTCCGGTCTGGTGATGGAGTGCTCTCGATGATTTTCGGTGTGATTCGACGTTTTGTGATCATGGCGATCGCGGTGCCGCTGGCGGCCGCCGGCGCGCGCAAGCTGAGCGACCGCCTCGAGGCCCGGCGCGGCTCGAACCGGGCCAGCCGTGCGCTGCGCCAGGGCGCCGACCTGCTGCAGGGCTTCCGCCCGCAGAAGAAGCGCCGCTTCTCCTTCGGCCGCTGATGCGCCACTGCTCCACCGCAGCCTCCTCGTGAACCGGGGAGGCTGCCTCGTCTCTCCCGCCCGGTGCAGCCCGGTACGGCACCGTGAGCGCCTACCCCGTACCGAAAACGGGTCAACCGCAACCGACCGCGGGCCCGGACGGATCGGCTAGGCTGCCACACGGATACGTATCGTTGTTGATCAATGTGTCACCGATGCGGGGGACAGTGTCATGAAGCGCATTCTCGCCACCGTCGTGGTTGTCGCTTTATTGATCTCAGGATGCGGCGACGACGAACCGCCGGACAGCGACAAACCCGCCGCTGACCAGGTCACCTACCTCACCGCCTTCGGGGCGGTGGGCCGGGACGCCTTCGCCTGGGTGGCCCAGGAGAAGGGGTATTTCCGGGACGCCGGGATCGACGTCACCATTCAATTGGGCGCCGCGACCGGAGAGAACCTGAAGGTTCTCGCGGCCGGCAAGGCGCAGTTCGCCAACCTCGACCTGACCGGCACCTGGATCCTGGCCGGCAAGGGGCAGTACCGGGACGTCCGGGCGATCGCCGCGATCCACCAGCAGACCCTGGTCTCGATCATCTCGCTGGAGGGCTCCGCGGTCGCCAAGCCGAAGGATCTCGAGGGGCACAAGCTGGGCGCCGCGACCGGCTCGGTGAACCAGCTGCTCTTCCCGGGCTACGCGAAACTGGCCGGCGTCGACGAGTCCAAGGTGCAATGGGTCAACGCGCCACCGCCGCAGCTGCCCGCGCTGCTGGCCGGCGGGCAGGTGGACGCGCTGAGCACCTTCCTGATCGGCGCCAAGGGCCTGGAGAAGGCGGCCGGCGGCAAGAAGACCGTGGTCATGCCCTACAGCACCTACCTGCCGGAGCTCTACGGCAACGGGCTGATCGCCCCGGTCAGCATCACCCAGGGCGATCCGGACCTGGCCGGACGGTTCCGGGACGCGGCGCTCAAGGGGCTGGCGTACACGATCGAGCACCCGCAGGAGGCCGCCGAGATCATGAAGAAGGCGCAGCCGGCTGCGGACGTGACCGCGGCGGTCGGCGAGATCACCCTGATGACGCCGTATGTGAAGACGTCCGGGCTGATCGAGAAGGACCGGGTCGCCGGCGCCATCGCCACCCTGGAGAAGAACGGGCTGATCCCGCCGGGCAGCCTCACCCCGGACGCGGCCGTCGACTTCGCGCTGGCGCCGTCGAGCTGACCGATGACGACGCGGCGGGGGACCTACTCGTTCGACAACGACGACCCGATCGCGGCGTTGCGGCACCGGCTGCTCGCCGAGATCCTCGACCCGTTCACCGTGGAACGGCTCGCCGCGCTCGGCGACCTCACCGGCCGGCGCTGCCTGGAGGCCGGCGCGGGCGGCGGCAGCATCGCCGGATGGCTGGCCGGGCGGGGCGGTTCGGTGCTGGCCACCGACCTGAAGCCACAGCACCTGGAGCTCGGCGCGGGCTACCGGGTGCTGCGCCACGACCTGGTCACCGAGCCGGTCCCGGAACCGCCGTGGGACCTGATCCACGCCCGGCTGGTGCTGTCCCACCTGCCCGACCGGGCCGGCGTGCTGCGCAGACTGGCGGCGTCCCTCGTACCGGAAGGGTTGCTCCTGATCGAGGAATGGGCCTCGGCGATCCGCGGGGTGGTGCTGGCCGCGCCGGACGCGGCGGCCGCGGAGCTGGTCGAGCGCTACTACGACATCCTGGTCGGGCGGGTGCTGCCGGGCAACGGCAACGATCCGGCCTGGGGCTGCCGGGTGCACGCCGCGATGCTGGCGGCCGGGCTCACCGACGTGAGCACCGAGGTGCGGGCCCGGTCCTGGCCGGGTGGGACGGCCGGGGCGCGGCTGATCGCGGTCAACGTCGAGCAGCAGCGCGCCGGGCTGCTCGCCGGCGGGCTCACCGAAACTGATCTCGACCGGCTCGGCGAGCTGGCCGAGGACCCGCGGCTGGTGGTCCGCGGCATCCTGACCTACTCCACCCTGGGACGCCGTCCGTGAAAGCGGCCGCCCTGCCGGTCGCCGGGGTGGCCGGCACGATCGTCCTCTGGTGGGCGGCCACCGTGGTGTTCGGGATCCGGCGGATCATCCTGCCCGCCCCGCCGGACATCGTCGCGGCGTTCCGCGCCCAGCCCGGCTACCTGCTGCGCGAGACCGGCGCCACGGCGACCGAGACGCTGGCCGGGTTCGGGCTCGCCGTGGTCGCCGGCCTGCTGCTGGCGGTGCTGCTGACCGCCTGGCGCGCGGTGCAGCGGGCCACCCTGCCGGTGCTGGTCGCGCTCAACTCGGTGCCGAAGGTGGCGCTCGCCCCGCTGCTCGTGGTCTGGCTCGGCTTCGGCACCCGGCCGAAGATCGTGCTGGTGGTGCTGATCTGCCTGTTCCCGGTGGTGGTGGCGACCATGGCCGGGCTCACCTCGACGCCGGCCGAACTGGGCGAGCTGAGCCGGTCGCTGTCCGCGTCGCCCTGGCAGACGTACGTCAAGATCCGCCTGCCGTGGGCGCTCCCGCAGGTCTTCACCGGTCTGAAGGTCGCGGTCACCCTGGCGGTGATCGGCGCGGTGGTCGCCGAGATCAACAACCCGAGCGGTGGTCTCGGCGCGGTGATCGTGCTGTCCGGGATGTCGCTGGACACGCCGCTCGCCTTCGCCGCGATCATCCTGCTCGCGCTGCTCAGCACGGTGCTGTTCTACCTGGTGGTGGCGCTGGAGCGGTGGCTGGTGCCGTGGGCCCGGGCGATCTCCGGATGATCGTGCTGGACCGGGTGTCCCGGACGTTCAGCGCCCGCGGCGGCGAGGTGGCGGCGCTGCGCGACATCGACCTGACGATCGGCGAGAACCAGTTCGTCGCGGTGATCGGGCGCTCCGGCTGCGGCAAGTCCACGCTGCTGCGCCTGATCGCCGGGCTGCTCGCGCCGACCGGCGGCAGCGTGACCATCGCCGGCGCGCCGGTGCTGCGGCCCCGCCCGGACGTGGTGCTGATGCATCAGCTGCCGGCCCTGCTGCCGTGGCGCACCGTGCTCGGCAACGTGATGCTGCCGGTGGAGATCCGCCGCCTGCCACGCGCCGAGCACCAGGCGCGGGCCGCCGAGCTGCTCGACGCGGTCGGGCTGGCCGGCTTCCACCGCCGGCACCCCTACGAGCTGTCCGGCGGCATGCAGCAGCGGGTCGCGCTCTGCCGGGCGCTGATCCAGCGGCCCCGGGTGCTGCTGATGGACGAGCCGTTCTCCGCGCTGGACGCGCTGACCCGCGAGGAGCTGGCCGGGCAACTGCAGGCGATGCACCTGGCCGCGCCGGCCACCACGGTCTTCGTGACCCATTCGATCGCCGAGGCGGTGCTGCTCGCCGACCGGGTGGTGGTGCTCAGCGCCCGGCCCGGCCAGGTCCGCCGGGTGCTCGACGTGGCCATCCCACGGCCCCGGTCGTTCGGGCACACCGCGCACGTGGCGGACGCCGCGGCCTGCGTCGCCGAGCTGCACGACCTGCTGCTGCGCAACTGACCGGGTCAGCGGCCGAGGACCCGCCGGGTGTTGACGACCGCCATGGTGCGCACCTCGGCCTCGGTGAACCCGGCGTCGAGCAGCCGGTCGGCGAGCAGCGCCAGCCCGTCCTCGACCGGCGGGTTGAACGGCTGCCCCAGGTCGCTGGAGAGCAGCGAATGCTCCGGCCCGACCTCCCGGATGTGTGCGAAGAGCAGATCCCAAGAGACCTTCTTGGTGTACGCCGTGGTGAAGCACCGTTCCAGCAGCGCCCCACGCCCCGCCAACTGCCGCTGGGTATCCACGTCCAGCTGCTGCGAGGTGAACTCGGGGTGGGTCACGATGATCCGCCGCACCCCGGCTGCCGCGGCCGCGTCCACCGCCACGACGATCTCCGGCCCGCTCAGGTGCCCGGTCGCGAGCACCATGTCGTGCTTGGCCAGCACCGCGAACACGTCGTGCAGGGCCGGCACGATCTTCCCGCCCTCGTCGAGCACCTCGATCGGCGGCGCGACGATGCCCTGCTCGGCCAGCTCGTCCTGGAGCGCCGCCCACATCGGCGGGGTGGCGCCGGGCTGGGTCGCGGCCCGGCTGGCCCGCTCGTTGGCGCTGTCGACGGTGGGCAGCCAGACGATCCGGGCGCCCTGCCGTCCGGCGATCTCCACGGCCACCGGGTTGAGCCCGCCGACCGAGCCGTTCAGGGTGAGCGCGCCGAGCGCCTCGACGCCGGGCACCACGCCGCGGACCACCTGGGCACGCTCGGCGGTCGGCACGTAGTGCGACTTCAGCACGAACCCGGCCAGCCCCACCTCGGCGAACCGGCGGGCCAGCGTCACGTCGTCGATGCGGCGCTCCATCACGTCCGGCGCGACGTGCACGTGCGTGTCGTAGCCGCCGGCCACCAGCTCGCGGGCCCGGTCGGTGGGGATCGGGTGCACGGCCCGACCTTCGCAGTGACCGGCATCGTTGTCAACGTAGGCTTCCCGCCGTGGACGTGATCGCATACCTGGACCGGATCGGCGTCCCGCGCGACGCCACGCTGCCCGAGCTCACCGTGGCGCACCAGACCGCGGTGCCCTTCGAGAACCTGAGCATCCACCTCGGCGAGACCATCTCGCTCGACCCGGACGACCTGTTCGACAAGATCGTGCGCCGCCGCCGCGGCGGCTTCTGCTACGAGCTCAACGGCCTGTTCGCGCTGCTGCTGGAGGAGCTCGGGCACACCGTCGACCGGGTCGCCTGCCGGGTGCACCGCGGCGACGGCCGGTTCGGCCCGCTCTTCGACCACCTGGCCCTGATCGTCGACGGCGAGTGGCTGGTCGACGTCGGCTTCGGCCGGCACAGCTCGTATCCGCTGCGCCTGAACGACCGCGGCGACCAGACCGACCCGGGCGGCGTCTTCCGCCTGACCGACACGGACCAGGGCGACGTGGTGGTGCACCGCGACGGCTCGCCGCAGTACCAGCTGGAGCGCCGCCCCCGCCCGCTGACCGATTTCGAGCCCACCTGCTGGTGGCAGCAGACCTGGCCGGAGTCCCACTTCCGCAAGAACCCGGTGTGCACCCGCCTGGACGGCGCGGACCGGCTCACGCTCAGCGGCCGCACGCTGATCCGCACCGTCGCCGGCGAGCGCGCCGAGACCGTCCTGGAGTCGGACGAGGCGCTGCTCAGCGCGTACAAGACCCACTTCGGCATCGAGCTGGACCGGATCCCGTCGCTCTAGATCCGCTGTTCCCGAGATCAGGCGCCGGCCGGGAGCAGAGTGAACCGCGGGAAGTTCGACTGACCGCTGAGCTGTCCGTCCTTGGTGGTGTAGGAGCCGTCGGCCTGCACGTAGTAGACGCGTTCCCGGCCGATCCTGTCGTACATGTAGATGCCGACCACCCGCCATTGGCCCGGCGTGGTGGATTTGGGCAGCCGGCCGACCATCTCCCATACGCCGTCCTCACCGGCCGGTGCGACCGGGTCGAGCCGGCTCTGCGCGCCGTCGGTCCGGTAGTCGACGAAGATGCTCCTGATGCCGCTCAGGTCGTCACCGGCCCGGATCCGCAGCCGCACGGTGCGCTCGGCGCTGTTGTCGGCCGAGGTGGCGCCGACGTACTCGCCCCAGCTCATGTCGACGGTCGGGCGGTTGCGGTCGGAGACGCCGCTGACGGTCAGCGCGGCGATACCGGTCAGATCCTGCGCCGGGACGCTGCGCTGCCGGCCGCTGCGGTCGAGCAGGGTGAGAGCGCTGACCCGCCAGGTGCCGGCCGGGAGGTACGCGGGAACGGTTCCGCTGATCTCCCAGGTGCCGGCGGTGGCCGTACCGGCGACCAGCTGGGTGCCGTTGAGCGGCACGGCCGGCGCGTCCAGCCCGGCGCCGTCGAGGGTGGCGGTCACCTTGGCGGCGCCGCTCAGGTCGTCGGTGACCGGGACGCGCAGCCGCACCGTACGATCCGCGCTGTTGTCGATCTCGGTGGCCGTGGCCCACACGGCGCGGGCCGGATCCGCGACCGGCGCCTGGGCGTCCGCGGCCCCGGTGACCTTCAGCGGGGGCAGCGCCAGCGTCCCGGTCTGCACGTTGTACCCGTCGACCGTGGTGTACAGGGTGAACGCCCCGCCGGCCTGCACGGTGTAGCGGCTGTACCGGTGGACCCGGTCCTGCAGGTACACCTCGGACAGCGTCCAGTCGCCGGTGGCCGACAACGCCGGCAGCGTGCCGTGCATCTCGAACTCGCCATTGTGCAGCTCGCCCGAGACGAGTTCGGCGGCGTGGAAACCGACCGTCAGCGCCGGCGCGCCGGAGTCCGGGCCGCGGAACGTGACCTGGACGTACGTCATGCCGCTGCGATCGTCGGTGACCTTCGCCCGCAGCCGCAGCACGGTGTCCGCGGCGTTGTCGGCCGCCGGTTCGGTGACCCAGCGCAGCGACGTCAGGTCCAGCCGGGGCGCCCGCAGGTCGGTGCACCGGTCGCCGGACGTGTCGTTGTTGTCGGCCACGCAGTTGTTCAGCCCGGGACCGCCCTCGACCACGTCGTCACCGGCACCACCGTCCATCCGGTCGTCGCCCAGCCCGCCGTCCAGGTCGTCGTCGCCGTCGCCGCCGGCCGCCGTGTCGTCGCCGGCACCGCCCCGGACCGCGTCGTCGCCGGCGCCCCCGGTCAGGACGTCGTTGCCGCCGCCACCGTTGACGCCGTCCCCGCCGCTGCCGCCGTCCACGGTGTCGCCGCCGTCCCCGCCGTCGACCCGGTCACCGCCCTCGCCGCCGTCGATCCGGTCGTCGCCGCCGTTCCCGGCGATCACGTCCCCGCCGGCGCCGCCGGTCACCGTGTCGTTGCCGGCCCCGCCCTGGACCGTGTCCGGGCCCGGCCCGCCGTCGGCCGTGTCGGCGCCGTCCCCGCCGATCACCCGGTCGCCCGCGGTGACCGGGTCCGGCTCGTCGGCCGGGCTGCCACCGCTGACCGTGTCGTCACCGGCGCCGCCGTCGACCAGATCGGCGCCGCCGCCCCCGTCCACGGTGTCCCCGCCGTCGTCGCCGCGCACCTGATCGTTGCCGGCACCACCGGCCACCTTGTCGTTGCCGGGGCCACCGACCACGGTGTCGGCGCCGTCCTCGCCGTCGAGGTCGTCGTCGCCGTCCCCGCCGTCCAGGACGTCCTTGCCGCCACCACCCTTGATCACGTCGTTGCCCCCGAGCCCGCAGATCACGTCGTAGCCGTGGGTGCCGAACAGGTGGTCGTTGCCGACCGTCCCGACGACGGTGCACGCCTTGCCGGTCGACGAGAGCGGCTTGCCACCGGCCGACGCGGGCCCGGCCGGGACCGTCAGGAGGACGGCGGTGACGACGGCGAGCGCACTACGCGTGACGTGCATCAGCTCTTCACCTTGACCTTGTCCGCGGTGGACGGGGCGGAGACGCCGGCGGCATTCACGGCTCGCACCCGGACGGTGTAGGTCCGTCCCGCCTTGAGGCCTTTCACGGTGCAGCTGCGGCCGGTCGCCGGCGCGGTGCAGCGGACCGTCAGGGATCCGGACTTCAGCTCGGCGCGGTAGCCGGTGATCGCGGTGCCGCCGGTGTCGGCGGGGGGCGTCCAGCGCACGGTGATCCGCTTGTGCGACGAGGTTGCGTCGACCGAGCGGGGTGCGCCGGGCACCGCCCACACCGTCGCCGCCGCCCGTACCGCCTCGGGGCTGATGCCGGCCGCGTTCTCGGCGGTCACGGCGACGTACAACCGGACCCCGGCGGTGAGGCCGGTGAGCACGCAGGAGTTCCGCCCGCCGGTCGCCGTGCAGCCGGCGACCTGGGTGGTCCCGGCGGCGGTCCGGTAGGCGCGGGCGGTGTAGCCGGTGACCGGAGAGCCTCCGTCGGATGCCGGGCCGGCCCACGTCACGGTGATCTTGCGGACCCCGGGGGTGAGCCGGATGGCGCGCGGCGCGGCCGGCGGATCTCCCGACGGCTCGTCCGGTGAGGGCTCCGCCCCGGTGGGGCTCACCGACGGTTGCGCCGGGATGCCCGGAATCGGGGTGGACGGGGCAGAGGGGGTGGGGTCCGGTGTCGCGGACGGTGCGGTATCGGGAGCCGGAACCGTCGGGCTGGGTGTGGGCGACGCGACGGCCCGCACCTCGACCCGGCCTCCGGGCGCGCCCTCGCCCAGCGCGTTCACCGCGCTCACCGCGACGTGGTAGACCCCACCGGCGACCAGATCGTCGATCGTGCAGCTGGTCATCGCGGTTTCGCAGGAGGCCAGCGCGGCGTCGCCGGCAGCCGACTGGTAGACCCGTACCCGGTAGCCGGTGACCGGCGAGCCGCCGTCGTCCGCCGGTGCCTGCCACCGCGTCATGACGGTGCCGTCCCCACCGGTCCCGGTCACCGTGCGCGGCGCCCCGGGCGCGGATCTCCCGGTCGGCGTCGACGGCCGGTGGTAGTAGGCGGCTCCGGCCAGTTCGGCCCCCGGGCCGAGGTCGGGAGCCTGCACCCGGACCCCGCCGTCCACCAAGGAAACCGTCACGCGCTGATGCACCGCGCCGCCGGTGACCAGGTCCAGCCCGGTGCTGACGGCGGCCGCCGGGGTGGTGCCGGCCGCGGTGAAATACCCGCCGGGCAGGAACAGGTCGATGAAGTTGCGGACCGCGGAGCCGGTCGCGTCCAGCTGCGGGTTGCCGAGAACTCCGAGGGTCAGGGGTGGCTGCGCGGCCTGGTCGTAGATCGGCAATCCGGACCGGGCCTGCGCGTTGGTGGCCAGGTGGGCGCCGTCCAGTGCGGTGGCGTACGCCCCGGCGAAGCCGTCCAGATCCTGGGTCCGGCCCTCGAACCGGTACGTCGTCGGGTCCGCCGTCGTGTCGGTGTCGCCGCAGGACAGCCCGGCCGTGCAGTCCGCGTCACCGGTCCACGCCACCGGGGTGGGCCGCCCGGTGAGGGTGAGCGTGTACTTCCCGTTCGACACGGTGCGGGACATCGAGAAGCCCGCCGCCGTGACGTTGCTGAACCGGGGGACGAACGGTCCGGTCCGGATCACCAGCCGGACCGTGCCACCGGTGACCGTGGCCGGCTGCCCGGCCCAGCCGCCGACCGTCCAGCGCAGCCACTTGCCGTACTCGTCGGTGACCGTCGCCGCGGCGGCGGTCAGCCCCAGCCCGGCCAGCGGGGTCGCCGAGCCGTTGTCCGGGGTGAGCGTCGCTGATTCCACGCAGTAGACCGATTCCGGCGCCGTGCAGCTGCTCGCCCAGCCGGCGGCGGGCAGGTCGTCCGGCGTGTTCGCCAGGACGGCGCCCATCGGCACGGTGGCGGCCAGGGTTCCGGCCGCGGTGAGCACCGCGGCGCGTCGGCTCGGCATCCGGCACTCCGTTCACGTCTGCACTGACGGATCAGAGACATGATCGGCAGCACCGTCGCGATGCTGAGCCGGAGAGCGGTCTCGTGATCCGGCGCCGCATGATGTCCGCCGGAAGGATCACCCGCCGGCCGATCGCGGTTCGCCGGGGTGCTCCCGCTTCGCCGATCCCCGGGTCGGCGGCTGTGGCCATTGACATGGGTCTTTGCGTGGCCGGAATATGGGAGCGCTCCCACCGTCCCCTGTCCCCATGGAGATCGTCATGCATGTTTCACTCCGGCGGCGTGCCGGTGCGGGCGCTGTGGTGCTCGCGCTGGTCAGCGCCGTCGTGGGCGGGCCATCGGCTGCCCGCGCCGCCGCCACCGACGTCCGGGTCGACGTGGACGCCCGGGCCGGGCTGGCCACCGTCGGTGACGCCGCGCTCGGCGTCAACCACGCCATCTGGGACGCGCAGCTGGGCGCACCGGCCGTCGCCGACCGGCTCAAGGACGCCGGCGTGCAGATGGTCCGCTACCCCGGCGGGTCCTACGCCGACATCTATCACTGGGAGACGCACACCGCGCCCGGCGGCTACGTCGCCCCGGACACCGACTTCGACACGTTCATGGCCGGGGCGCGGCGGACGGGCGCCCAGCCGATGATCATCGCGAACTACGGGACCGGGACCGCGGCCGAGGCGGCCGGGTGGGTGCGGTACGCCAACGTCACCAAGGGCTACGGCGCCAAGTACTGGACGATCGGCAACGAGAACTACGGCAACGGGCACTACGGCGCGAACTGGGAGGCCGACGACCACGCCGACAAGAGCCCCAAGGAGTACGCCGCGAACGTCGTCGCCTACGCCGAGGCGATGAAGGCGGTCGACCCGACGATCAAGATCGGCGCGGTGCTCACCATGCCGGGCAACTGGCCGGACGGCATCGTGGCGGCCGGCGACAGCGGCACCTGGAACCAGGAGGTGCTGACCCGGGCCGGCGCCGCGATCGACTTCGTCGACGTGCACTGGTACCCGGGCGGGAGCACGCCGGCCGAGACGCTCGGCAAGTCCGCGCAGATCCAGGACGCGATCTACCTGCTGCGCAAGCAGATCAACCAGTACGCCGGCGCGGGCGCGAGCCGGATCGGGATCAGCATGACCGAGACCAACGTGGACGTCGGGCGCAACACCCAGCCGGGCGCGCTGTTCCTGGCCGACGTCTACAGCGGGCTGCTCGCCCAGGGCGTCTTCACGGTGCAGTGGTGGAACGTGCACAACGGCCCGGACAAGGCCACCACGATCGCCGGGCAGACCGACTTCAACGACTACGGCCTGCTCTCCAGCGGCACCTGCACGCCGGACAACGCGGCCTGCGAGCCGCCGCTGAACACGCCGTTCGCGCCGTACCACGCGCTGGACCTGATGGGTGACTTCGCCCGCCCGGGCGACCAGTTCGTCGGGACCGGGACCGACGACGCGCTGGTCAGCGCGCATGCCGTGCGGCGGGCCACGGGCGACCTGGCGGTGCTGCTGGTCAACAAGGATCCCGACGCGGCGCACACCGTCGCGCTGAACTACCACGGTTTCACGCCGTCCGCGGCGGCGCCGGCGGTCGAGACGTTCACCAACGGCGCGGACGGGCTGACCAGCGGCTCGGCCGGGACCGCCGGGACGCGGACGCTCGCGCCGTACTCGCTGACGCTGGTCACGCTGCACCCGAGTCGTACCGAGAACGCGCCGAAGGCGCCGGCCCGGCCGGAAGCGACCGTGACCGACCGGACCGCGACCATCTCCTGGACTGCTTCCGGCTCCGGGCTGAAGTACGAGGTGTATCGGCAGAACGGCGGCGTCAGTGAGCTGCTCGGCGAGACCACCGGCACGTCGCTGACCGTGCACAACCTGGTGCCGGGCCGCCGCTACACGGTGAATGTGCTGGCCCGGGACGGCGCCGGCCGGCTGTCCGCCGCCTCGCCGCCGCTGACCTTCACCACCGGCAGCCCGGCCACCTCGGCCTGCACGGTGAAGTTCCGGGACACCAACGACTGGGGCAACGGCTACGTCGGCTCGATCGACATCACCAACAACGGGCCGGCCGCGCTCAACGGCTGGACGCTCACCTTCGCCTGGCCGACCGCCTGGCAGAGCCTGAGCAGCGGCTGGAGCGCCACCTGGACGCCGGACAGCCGCACCGTCCGGGTCACCAGCGACGCCACCCTGGCCCCCGGCGCGTCGACGAACGTCGGCTTCGTCGGCAACTACAGCGGCCCGAACGTCCTCCCGGAGTCCTTCACCCTCAACGGCACGGTCTGCACCACCGCGTAGCCGGCTCGCTCCGGTCCGGATCCCGCCCGGGGCCGGACCGGGGCATCAAAGCTCCTCGAAGAGGTCCTCCAGGATCATGCGTGCCCGATCCGGTACGGGTTCTTCGGGAAAGATCTGCGCGCACAGCGCCACCACTTCCTCGGTGTTGCCGAGTCCGAGGCGGTCGACCAGGAATCGAATGTCGTCGGCGTCGCGACGCCGCGCAGCTGTCAGCTACCACGCCGCGGCGGTGCAGCCGGTCACCGAGTCTGCGGAAGGCGTCCGCGATGGCGTTGCGATCGAGAAGTGGATCGTCGCCGTTCATGCCACCTTCAACTCTTGGGCGGCAACAAAAACGCCACGCCGCCGGAAGGCTGCTGGAGCGTGCACGACCGCGTCGGCTCGGGCTGACCTGGTGTTGAACGGGAACCAGAACTGGCGCAACTCTCGCTGGTCGGCCCAATCGGGCGCGGCGTGCCCGTCCTGCGCTGCCAGGTGCTCCGCCAGCGCCGCCAGGAGCACATCCCAGTGCTCGTCGCCGGTGCCTGCGGGCTCCGTCGCCAGCAGCGCACCTCGGACCTCGGCCGGCTCCCAGTGGTACTCCTCCAGGAACTCGGCGATCAGGCGCCATCGCATCGGGTCGTCAATGTCGGTCAGAAGAACTGCCAGACGTTCCAGAGTCATCGGCTCATATCGGGACGACGCGATCGGCTGCTGCACGCTTCGACGGTATAACAGCATGCCGTGAGGGGACCTGACGCCTCGCGCCGCCGAGGCGGCTGCGCCGTAGGGCGTGCGAACTGCGTCAGGCAATCGGCGCGTACCAGTGCGCGCCGGTGAGCAGCATGCGGGTGGCCACACCCCGGTTCCAGCTGGCCCGGATGCCATGCCGGCGCAGGACCGGGAAGACCACGTCGTCCATCAGGTGCTCGACCTCGGCCTGGTAGCGGGCGTGCTTCTGGTCGGTGGGGAGCCTGTCGTAGGTGGCCCGGTCCAGGTCGGCGGGCGGGGAGGCGCGGCCATGCGCTCATGCCGGGACCATGGCACGCGCCGACGCCTCGTGCGGTACCGCCGGACGGGGCGCTCGAGGCGTACCCCAATCCGGTTTTGATGGTGGTCCTACTGGTGGAAATCGGTTTGCTGTGGAAACCTATTGGCATGACCACTGAATCGGTGCCGGCCGGTGGGGATGCCCGGCGGCTGTTGACGGAGGTGCGCGGGCTCACCCAGCGGGTGCGGGCCGACCAGCGGGTCACCTGGCTCGCGCTGTCGGTGCTGGCCGCGGTGACCTTCCTGGGGATCCCGTTCGACTACGTCTTCCTCGACCTCGACTGTGTGCCCGACGGGCCGTGCAAGTTCGACCGGCAGGGCGTGCTGTATTACTGGCCGGTGGCGTTGCTGCTGGCCTACGCGGTGATCGCCTACGGATACACGCGGGTCACCCGGGCCCGGGGGCTGGGCGCCCGGGTGCTGCCCTACGTCTACACCGGTGTCGCCCTGACCGGCGCGTTCCTCGCGGTCTGGATCGCCTGGCGGGTCTACCTGGCGCAGCACCCCGCCGAGCAGCCGTTCCCGTCCTGGGTGATGGTCGCGGACCGGCTGATCGCGCCGTGGGGGGTGATCGGCCTGGCGCTGCTCGTGCTGGCCCGCGTGGAGCGCAACGTCGGCCTGCTGCTGTTCACCGCCGGTTACCTCGCGGTGGTCATGGTGCCGATCGACTTCGGCTGGCAGTGGGGCGGGACGCGGACGATGTTCCTGCCGCCGCAGATCATCGACGGTGTCGTGCTGCTGCTCGGCGCGATCGGTTTCGGCCTGGCCGCGCGGCGGCGGCGATGACCGCCCCGGAGCCGGACGTCGCCCACCCGGTCACCGGGCTGGACGAGGTGGTGCACCAGCGGGTCCGGCTGGGCATCCTGGCGATCGTGCATGAGGCGCGCCGGGCCGAGTTCGGTTACCTGCGCACCCAGCTCGACCTGACCGCCGGGAATCTCTCCAAGCACCTGAGCGTGCTGGAGGCCGCCGGGCTGATCGGCGTGGAGAAGGGCTACGAGGGCAAGCGCGGCCGGACGTGGATCACCCTGACCCCGGCCGGCGGGAGCGCCCTCGCCGACGAGATCGCCCGGCTGAAGGAGCTGATCGCCCGCGTGCACCTGGACAGGAACTGACCGCAATGGTCGCGATGCTGAGTGCATGAAGATCCCGAACGGCAAATCGACAGTAACGCCCTACGTGGCGGCCGAAGGCGCTGACCGTTTCCTCGATTTCGTCGAGGAGGCGTTCGGCGCCGACAAGGCCGTCCGGGTCCGCAACCCGGACGGCACGATCGGGCACGCCGAGATCCGGGTCGGTGACTCGGTCATCATGGCGTTCGACTCGCGCCCGGAGTGGCCGGCGACGCCCGCCTTCCTCAGCGTCTATGTCGACGACGCCGACGCCGTGGTGGCACGGGCCCTCGAAGCCGGTGCCACCCTGGTCACGCCGGTCTTCACCTCCCGGATCATCGGCGACCGGGGTGGCCGGATCAAAGACCCGGCCGGGAACATCTGGTGGATCCAGACGCACCTGGAGGACGTCGACGAGGCCACCATGCTGGAGCGGTTCGCCGACCCGGCCGAGGTGGCCGTGATGCGGGACGCCCAAAGGTCGTTCGATGAGGAGATGCGCGGCCGATGACGTGGTTGCCCGGTCGCTCTATGTTGACCGGGTGGTCACGGTCGCAACGATCGGCTTCTCTGTCGGCGCGCTGCTGGTCGGCGGGGCGGGCATCTTCTTCCTGCTCCATCTGGGCGACCGGCGTGAGGCGCGCACGCTGCGCGAGGTCCACCCGGCACCGATCGGGTCCTGGGACGGTGGCCGGGTGGCGGCCGAGGCCCGCACCGAGTACGGGCACGCCGGGCGCCAGGTCGGCCCGGTCAGCGGCGCCGACTGCACGTGGTACCACGTCCTGCTGGTGCGCGAGCCGAGCCGCCGCTCCTCGGACGACAGCCACGACGTCCTGCTCGACATCACCGCGCCCGGCTGGCCGGCGATCGCCGACGCCAGCGGCCGGATCCCGGTCGACCCGCGCGCGCTGGGCGAGCCGCTGCGCAGCGACCCGGCCCCGATCGAGACCACCCGGGTCTCCTACCGCCGGTCGGCGCCGGTGCGGCTGCCCGCCGTCGTCCCGCCGGACATCGTGGACGGTCTCCGCCAGAGCGAGCGCCTGGAGCTGACCGAGGTCCGGCTGCCGCGCGGCGTCGACGTCTTCGCACTCGGCCGGACCACCGCCGACGGCCTGGTCCCGGCGTATTTCACCACCCGCACCCGGGCCGAGGCGCTGGCCGCCCGGCTCGACGATCTCGCCCTGTCCCGCCGCCTGATCGCCGGTTTCGGCCTGACCGGGCTGCTCCTGGCTGGCGCATCGGTGGTGGTTCTGCGCACCCTGTCCTGATGGAACACGTGCCGGTGGTGATCGTCGGGGCCGGGCCGACCGGGCTGACCGCCGCCCTGATGCTGGCCCGGCGCGGGGTGGAGTGCCTGGTCCTCGACCGTTTCGCCGAGCCCTATCCGCTGCCCCGCGCGGTGCACTTCGACGACGAGGTGTTCCGGATTTTCGCCGGCCTCGGCCTGGCCGACGACCTGCGGCGGATCTCCCGCCCGGCGCCCGGGATGCAGCTGGTCGACCCGCGGATGCGGGTGCTCGCCGAGTTCACCCGGGATCCGGTCGGGCCACACGGTTTCCCGCAGGCCAACATGTTCGACCAGCCGGATCTGGAGCGTCTGCTCCGCGACCGGTTGCGGCAGCAGCCGCGGGCGGCGATCCGCGGCGGCAATGTGGTGCACGACGTCGAGCAACCGCCGTCCGGCCCTGCTCACGTCCGCTACCGATCGGCCGACGGCACCGGGCACACGGTCCTGGCCGATGCCGTGCTGGGCTGCGACGGCGCCAACAGCGTCGTCCGGGAGTGTCTGCGGACCGGCTGGGAGGATCTCGGTTTCCAGCAGACCTGGGTGGTGGTGGACGCGGTGTCGCCGGTGCCCCTCGACACCTACGACGGGGTGCAGCAGGTCTGCGATCCGGTGCGGGCGGCCACCTTCATGCAGGTCACGCCCGGGCGTTACCGCTGGGAGTTCCTGGCCGGCGAGCCGGTCGACGTGCCGTCCCGGATCCGGCCGTGGCTGGGCGCGGTGGACCCGGGGGCGCTGACCGTGCTGCGGCAGACCGAGTACACCTTCCGCGGGGCGGTCGCCGAGACCTGGCAGGACCGGCGGGTCTTCCTGCTCGGTGACGCGGCACATCTGACCCCGCCCTTCATCGGGCAGGGGATGTGCGCCGGGATCCGGGACGCGGCCAACCTGACCTGGAAACTCGCCATGGTGCTGGACGGGCGGGCAGACGAGCGGCTCCTCGCCACGTACGAGCGCGAGCGGAAACCGTACGCGAGGAAACTGATCCGGATGGCGATCCTGATCGGCCGGGTGATGACCGGCGGCACCCTCGGCCGGCTCCTGGTGCGCACCGTGACCAGGCTGCCCGGCGTGGAACGCCGGGCGACGACAGTGGTCTGGCCCGCCTTCGGCCGTGGTCCGCTGGTCGGTCGCGGCGGCGGCCGGCTGTGCCCGGCGACGCTCGATCCGCGGCTCGGTGACGGGTTCGCGCTGCTCGATCCGGGCACGCCCGGGGCGCTGCTCGTCCGCCCGGACCGGATCGTGGCGGCGAAAGGGCGGAGCGCCACCCCGCGGATGCTCGCCGCGGCGGGCATCGCTCCGGTCAACGGCTTCGAGTCGGGTCGCCATGGGCACGGAAGTTAGCCCCGGGGTCCGACAATCCGCGGCCGGTCAGCGGCGGCCGGTGGCCAGCGTCACAAGGAATTGACCGCCGCCGGCATCGACGCTCGCGGTCACCGGCAGGGTGGGCACCAGGCGGGCGAACCGGTCGACCAGCCACTCCGCCGCCGCCTCGGCGTCCTTCCTGCTCGGACAGCGGGCGACCAGCTCGCGGCCGCCCTTGCGCTCGAGGCGCTCGGCAACGGTGATCAGCGGCGCGGGCTCCACCACGTTCAGCCGGTCGGGCCAGGCGATGACCACTTTGACCGCGCCCTTGCGGGTGTTGCAGGCACGGTGCGCGAGCCGCTCGGCGACCTTGGCTTTCCGGTCGGCGGTGCGGCTGTCGACACTCGGGCCACGCGGGTCGTTCACCGACATGCCGGCGTCGACCGGCTCGTCGCACACCCAGCATCGCCAGCCGTCACGCTTGGCCACTTCCTCGAGAGAACTCACCCGAGCAACCTATCGCGTGAGTTTTTGTCGTACCGCTCCGATACAACTTGCGCACCCGATTCCGAGGGAGGGACTGGTTGTGACAAGTGCCGTCGTCGCCTACGAGCGGCGCAGCTCAGCGTCCGTGATCGCACCGGTGGGTGCGCGCAAGTTGGCCAAGGTGCCGTTCGTGGAGCTGGCCGACGGGCGGCTGCAGGGGGTGGTCTCCAGCGGCTCCGACATCGAGCGGGTCTACGTCTCCTCGATCACCGCCGGTGACCACGGCCTGAGCTGCAACACCAACAACAACCGGCCGTGCGGCGGCCTGTCCGGCGGCGCCCACGCGTGCAATCACCTCCGCGCGCTCGCCGACGCCGCCGTCGCGCAGTACGGGCTGGCCCGCGTCGCCCGCTATCTGAAGGCGGAGCTCGCCGACGGCAGCGACAACCTGTGGTCCGCCCTGCACACCACCACCGCGCCGAGCCGGGCCGCCGAGGTGTTCGCCGGCTTCCTGCGCCATCTGGCCTATCTGGAGGTCGAGCCGGCCACCGACCCGCTCGTCGAGCTGCACTGGTTCCCGGCGGCCGGGGCGGTGCGCTGATGCTCGGTCTGCGGGAGGTCCCCGACGGCCTCACCGACGCGCTCACCCTGGTCGACGGCCTGGACGACGCCCTGGTGCCGGGCCTGGCCCGGATCGACGAGGAGCGCGCCGCCGCACTCGCCGCGGTGGCCGCCGCCTTCGGCGGGTCCCCGCTGGGCGAGCGGGTCGCCGACGCGGTCGGCAAGATCGTCGCCGGGACGGTGACCGACGAGCACCTGGCCGCCCTGGCCGGCGCCCGGGTCGCCCTGCTGGGTGCCGCGCACGACGCGCTGCAGAGCACCCTGGACACCGCGCTCGGGCGCCCGCGTTCCGGCTTCGACAGGGCCGCCGAGTCCGCTTCCGGTCAGTTGCTGGCCGGCAGTCGTTCCTGGCTGCGCGAGCTGGCCATCGCCGGGTGGCGCGGCGTCGACCACGAGCTGGCCGGCGGCGCCGCCCCGGCGGTGCAGTCGCTGCTCGCCGCGCCCGGCGGGCGGCGGCTCGCGGTGCTGCTCGACGGTCTCGCGGCGGAGCTGCGGGCGGCCGCGCCGGTCGCCACCCTGCCGCGGGTCCCGGTGCGCCGGTGGGCCGACCTGTGGAGCCGCGCGCTGCTGCTCTCCCAGGAGGGCTACCCGGCCCCGGCCGCCGCCCCGGTCGACGGGCGGCTGGTCATTCTCGGCGTCGACCTGCACGAGCACCCGACGGTCTTCCGGGCGCAGGCGCACGGCCTGCTGGAGACCGCCGACGGCGCGGTCCGGCTGGTCCGCACCAGCGTGGCGGCGGCCAAGGTGGACACGATCAGCGGGCCGTCCGCCTGGCGGATGCTGACCGCCTTCCCGATCTTCCGGGGCGTGCTCGCCGAGCACCGCACGGTCGAGGTGTCCGGGATGACGCTGACCGCCGCCGGCGACCTGATCTGGGACGAGACGAGGGCGGCGGCGGGCGAGCCGGCCGATCCGTTCGCGGCGGCCCGGGTGCGCCTCGGGACGGCCGTCGCGCCGCCGGCCGCCCCGCTCGACAGGCATCCCGGCGTGCTGGCCGAGCCGGTGCTGCTGGAGGGCTACGGGCATGCCGAGGACGCGTTCGACCTCGGCGGTCTGCTTCTCCCGCTCGACCTGGACCGCCTCCCGGCCGCCGGGCCGCTCACGCCGGCCCTGGTGGCGGCCTCGACGGCCTGCCTCGGGCTGCTCCGGTGGGACGGGCGGTGGCTGCTGCAGCCGCTGGCGGTGCAGGCCGTGGTGAAGAAGAAGCCGGTCGCCGCGCACACCGGCGACTGGGCGCTCGGGCCGACCGAGGCGAAAGCGGCCAAGGCCGAGGCGGCCGCCGGCACCGCGGTCGACGTGCTGCGCGAGCGCGCGGGAAGGCTGCTGCGCAAGTGAGCGCCGACGAGACCCGCAGACAGGTCCTCTACTGGCGGCTGATCGCCCGCCTCTTCGACCCGGAGGAGCAGGCGAGCCTGGAGTCCGGCAGCATGGCGGTGGTCGGCGACCTCGGGCTGCCCGCCGCGCTGCTCGACCCGGCCGTCTCGGTGGACACCGTGGTGCAGCGGTTCCCGGACCTGGAGGCCGAGTTCGACGGCCTGCTGGCGCCCGGCTCCCCGGCCGATGACCGCGAGGGCGAGGTCCGGCGCGCCGCCCTGGTGTCGAAACTGCTGCTCAACGTGTTCGGCACCGGCTCCGGCAGCGTGACCGCCGAGCAGCTGCAGCGCTGGCAGGCTGACGCCGGCTGGTTCGAGCGGGCGATGGGCTGCCAGCCCGGCCAGCTGCGCGGCCGCGGCGCCGGCGCCGACTCGCACGGCGTCGGCGGTGTGCTGGCCGGCATCGAGGGCGACCTGGTCAGCCGGATGCGGCTGCGCGAGGTGCTGGCCGACAACCGGCTGGCCAAACAGCTGACCCCGAGCATGTCGCTGATCGAGCAGCTGCTGCGCGACAAGGACAACCTGGACGGCGTCGCGCTGGCCAACGCCAAGGCGCTGATCCGCAGGTTCGTCGACGAGGTGGCCGAGGTGCTGCGCACCCAGGTCGCTCAGGCCAGCACCGGCACCGTCGACCGGTCCGTCCCGCCGAAACGGATCTTCCGGAACCTCGACCTGGACCGCACCATCTGGAAGAACCTGCCGAACTGGAGCCCGGACGACGAGCGGCTCTACGTGGACCGGCTCTACTACAAGCAGACCGCGAAACGGATCGAGCCGGCCCGGCTGATCGTGGTGGTCGACCAGTCCGGGTCGATGGTCGACGCGATGGTCAACTGCACCATCCTCGCCTCGATCTTCGCCGGCCTGCCCAAGGTCGACGTCCACCTGATCGCCTACGACACCCGGGCGCTCGACCTGACCCCGTGGGTGCACGACCCGTTCGAGGTGCTGTTGCACACCCATCTCGGTGGCGGCACCGACGGCACGGTCGCGCTCGACCTGGCCCGGCCGAAGATCACCGACCCGCGCAACACCGTGGTGGTCTGGATCTCCGACTTCTACGAGTGGCAGGAGCAGGCGGTCTTCACCGGCATGCAGGCCATCCACCGGGCCGGGGTGAAGTTCATCCCGGTCGGCTCGGTCAGCAGCGGCGGCCACCAGAGCGTCAACCCGTGGTTCCGGCAGCGCTTCAAGGACCAGGGCACCCCGGTCCTCTCCGGCCACATCAAGAAGCTCGTCACCGAGCTCAAGAACTTCCTCGTCTGAACCCGCTAGGAGATTTCCCGATGTCTGACATGCTGCGCGCCCCCGCCGAGATCAAGTACGCCGAGGAGCTGGACTGGCTGGAGTCGGTCGACGACGGCCCCAAGCCGTTCTCCTGGCGGCTCAGCCCGAAAATGGTGCGGCTGTTCATCCTCGGCTCGGAGCGCGCCGACGGCCTCGACCGCGAGATCGAGCAGAAGTGGTACGGCGACCGCAGCTTCGTCGAGCGCTCGATCGTCACCCTCGCCTCGGACCGCGGCCTGCTGCTGATCGGCGACCCGGGCACCGGCAAGAGCTGGCTGGCCGAGCTGCTGGCCGCCGCGATCAGCCGCAACTCCACCCTGGTCGTGCAGGGCACCGCGGGCACCACCGAGGACCACATCAAGTACTCGTGGAACGTGTCGATGGTGATCGCCAAGGGCCAGTCCCGCGCCTCGATGATCCCGTCGCCGATCATGACCGCGATGGAGAACGGGGTGATCGGCCGCTTCGAGGAGCTGACCCGGTCGACCAGCGACGTGCAGGACGCGCTGATCTCGATCCTGTCGGAGAAATACGTGTCGATCCCGGAGCTGGACGACGACAACATCGTCTTCGCCAAGCCCGGCTTCAGCATCATCGCCACCGCGAACAGCCGCGACCGGGGGGTCAACGACCTGTCCTCGGCGCTGAAACGGCGGTTCAACTTCGTCCGCATCCCGGTCGTGACGAACAAGAAGAGCGAGGCGGAGATCGTCCGGTTCCGCACCGAGGAGCTGCTGCGCCGGCACAACATCGAGCTGGAGGTGCCGCCCACCCTGCTCGACGTGCTGCTGCAGAGCTTCGCCGACCTGCGCGCCGCGTCCGCGTCGGCGACCAGCGACGACGAGCGGCTGGAGTCGGCGCTCTCCACCGCCGAGCAGATCGGCGTGCTGGAGGACGCGATCCTGCACAGCAACTTCTTCGGCGCCACCGCGCTGACCGCGGCGACGCTGGCCGGGTCGCTGGTCGGCTCGCTCGCCCGGCGCAGCCCGGAGGACCTGGCCATCCTCAACAAGTACTGGCACGGCGTGATCGAGCCGCGGGCCAAGGAGCAGAGCGGCGAGTGGGACGGCTTCCTGGACGGCGGCCGCAAGGCGATCGCGACCCTGTCGTGAGCAACCCCTTCGACGCGCTGCGCGCTCAGCTGTTAGGCGCCGCCGAGTCGCTGGCGGACGGCCCGGCGGCGCTGCCCGAGATCCTCGCCGGAATCGTCGACGATGTCGACCATGCGGTGCGGGAACCGCTGGAGATCTTCCCGGTCTGCCACCATTCGCCGGCCTCGGCGCTGGCCATGCTGCGCCGGCTGCGGGAGAAGCAGCCCGCGGTGATCTACCTGGAGCTGTGCGAGGACCTGCAACCGCTGCTGACCGAGCTGCGCAACTGCCGGCTGCCGGTGGCGCTGCAGGCCTTCGCCTCCGAGCTGGACGGCTTCCCGAAGGAGTCGGCCCCGCTCTCGGTGATCGCGCCGATCACCGAGGCGTCCGCGGAGTACCAGGCGATCGCCTACGCCCTGGACACCCCGGGCGTCGAGCTGGTCCTGGTGGACCGGTCCACCGACCACGTCTTCCAGTGGCAGCCCGACCTCGAGGGGCACGGCGAGGCCACCGAGCCGGAGGACGACCTGCACGGCGACGCGGTCGGGGTGGAGATCGGCGACCTGCGGCCGCGGTTCGCCGAGCTGGAGGAGCACCTGCTGCACCACGGCCGGGTCCGGCACTGGTCGGAGTGGTGGGACCAGTATGTGGAGCAGCCGCTGGCCGGGGCCGACCACGACACGTACCGGCAGGTGATGACCATGGTCGGCAGCCTGTTCCGGCGGCTGGCCCCGCACGACACCAGGCGGTACGCCAGCGACGAGGACCGGGAACGTTACATGTGGACCCGGATCCGCGAGCACCTCGCCGCCACCGGCACCGACCCGGCCGACTGCCTGTACGTCTGTGGCGCCTTCCACGCCGCCAGCCGGCTGCCAGAGGTCGGCTCGGCGCCCGGCACGCCGGACTTCGCGATCACCCCGCGGACCGCGACGACCTGGCTCTACGGGTTGATCCCGTCCAGCCACTCGGCGATCGAGGCGCAGTTCGGGCTGGCGCCCGGCTCGGTGTCGATCGCGGCGGCCACCTGGCAGAAACAGCTGACCAGGTCCCGGCTCAAGCCGTTCCGGCTGGACGGGCAGCAGGGCGGCCGGCTCCCGGCGCCGCTGCCCGGCACCGGGCCGGTCACCGACCACCTCACCGGCTACCTGGCCGGCCCGCCCGCGCTCGACGGGCTGGACGAGGAGGAGCTGCGCGGCTGGTGCGTCGACATCGTCCGGCTGGCCCGCCGCAACGGCTACCTGGCCAGCACCGCCGACGCGATCGCGGTCTTCGAGACGTCGATCCTGCTGGCCGGGATGCGCGGGCGGGTGCGGCCGACGCCGTACGACTTCCAGGACGCCGCGGTCACCTGCATCGAGAAGGACAGCGTGCCGGGCCGCCGGGACGTGCGGCGGCTGTGCGAGATCCTGCTCGGCGGCGACCGGATCGGCCAGGTCGGCTACGACGCGCTGCCGCCGCTGGCCCGCGACGTCTACGACCGGCTCGCCCCGCTGGAGCTGAACCTGCAGCAGCGCAGCATCCAGCGCGCGCTGCTCGACCTGGCCGCCCGGCCCGAGCTGGCCGCCTGCTCGCAGCTGCTCTGGATGCTCCGGTACCTGCTGCCCGACCAGGCGGTCCGGCCGATCATGGGCAGCCGCAAGCTCGGCGAGCGGCACATCCAGGAGAGCTGGGACCTCGACCTGGGCCGCCACCAGCGGACCATCATCGAGCTCGGCTACGAGGGCGTCACCGTCGAGCAGGTGCTGGAGCAGCGGCTGCGCCGCGACGCCTGGGATCCGAAGGCGACCGCGGCCACCGCGCTCAAGGCGGTGGAGAACTCGATGCTGTTCCTGCAGAGCCCGCGGCTCACCGACGAGCTGGGCGTGCGGGCGGTCGAGCTGCTCGCCGCCGAGCGGACCGTCGACGACGCGCCGGACGTGCTGCGGCGGATCCGGCGGCTGCTCGGGCACTACCGGGCCACCCGGCCGGTGCTGCCGTCCTGGTGCGAGCGGTTCGTCCGGGAGGGGTACGCGCACTACTGCACCCTGCTGCCGACCGCCTTCGTCGACGAGGAGACCGGTGTCCGGCAGGTCGGCGCGATGCTCGGCTTCCTGTTCAGCATGGAGAGCCTGGCCCTCTCGCTGGGCTGCGACCGGACCCAGCTGGAGATCGCCGTCCGGCAGTCGCACCCGGAGGTCCCGGCGAAGATCGCGCTGCTCTGGGCGGCCCGCAACCAGCTCGGCGACCTGCCGCTGGCCGAGCTGCGCGAGCGGGTCGACGGGCTGCTCGGCAATCCGCTCGTGGTGCCGGCCTTCCCGCAGTACGTGAGCGGCTTCGTGCAGGCCCTCGACCCGGTGCCGCGGCTGGCGCCGTTCGTGGTGGAGACGCTGTCCAAGGCGTTCGGCCGGCTGCCCGACCCGGTGCTGCTGCCCTGGCTGCCCAACCTGATCACCACGCTGAAACAGCAGGCGGCGGAGCTGGTCCCGGTCCTCACCCGGGAGGCGGGCCGGACCTTCCCGGGCACGCTCGCGGCGATCGACTCGTGGACGCCGCCGTGGCTGGCCCGCCGGCCGTCCCCGGCCACGCCGGCGGTCCGGGCTCCGGCGGCCGGACCGGCCGGCGCGTTCCTGGCCGCCCGGCCGGCGACCACGGACGCGGTGGCCGAGCTGCTGGGCTGCTCGGGGGAGTGGAGCGCGGTCGCCCCGGGAGGTGCCGGCCCCGCGGTGCTGTTGACGGCCTTCCCGGAGCCGGCCGAGGCGGTGGCCGCACTGCTCGGCGCCTGAGGCCGGGGCATTCTCCCCGTGGTCCGTTCTCTCAACTGGAGGTGATCCCGGCCGACTGGCCTGGTCGGCGAGGGAGGAACCGTGAGCGCTGCCCCGTACCGGGACCCGAGTGACCCGCGCCGTCTGCCCGCCCAGGGCGGGCGGCGGGCCGAGGGCCGCCCCGACAGCGAGCCCTCGGCGCGGTGGCGGCGTGCCGCGCTGGCCTCGTACTACGTTGCGTTGATGCTGGCCAACTGCCTCATGCTCACCGGGGCAGCCCGAGTCGTGCTCGCCCTGCTGGCCGGGGCGACCGCGCTCCTGCTGCTGGTGGCGGCGGCCCGCGGGGCCGGGCGGAGCGGGGCCGGGCGGAGCGGGGCCGGGCGGAGCGGGGCCGGGCGGAGCGGGGCCGGGCAAGGCGAGGCCGGGCGGCCCGGGGCCGGGCGGCGCGGGACCGGGCGCGGCTGGGAGAACCTGGCCTACCTCCCGGTGGTGGTCGCGGTCGCGCAGGTCGCGATCACCGGGCAGCTGCACTACACGACCACGCTGCTGCTGACCCTGGTCGGCGTCGGCGCAGCGGTCCCGGCCCGGCGGACCGCGGCGCTGGCCGGCCTGCTCGGCTGCGTCGGCTGGGTCGCCGCGGTGGTCACCGACGACCGGCTGCGCACCCCGGAGCTGGGCTATTACGCCACCCAGCTGGCCATGGCCGCGATGCTCGGGGTGATCCTGCACGAGGCGCTCCGGCGTCGCCAGCGGGACCTGCGGGCGGCCCGGGACGAGCTGGCCGTGGTGCTGGAACGCTTCGAGAACCTGTTCCAGGCGTCCCCGGCGGGCGTCGGGATCACCGACGAGCACGGTGTGTTCGTCGCGGTCAACCCGGCCTTCTGCGATCTGGCCGGGATGCCGGCCGACGAGCTGGTCGGGGCGAGCAGCCACGCCTACGTCGAGCCGGGCGTGGCGATCGACCCGGCCGGGCGGCAGATGCGTTACGTCCGCCCGGACGGGTCGGTCCGCTGGGTGTGGCTGACCGTCGGACGCACCGGCGTGCTGGACCGCACCGACACCCGGCACTGGACGCTGATCCACCTGCACGACGTCACCGACCGGCACCTCGCCGAGCGGGCCGTCCGCGAGTCGGACCGGCTGCTCGCCGCGGTCTCCGCCGCCGCCCGCCGGATCCGCACCGGCGAGGACGCCCGCGACACGATCATCGAAGCGGTCCGTGAGCTGGCCGAGGCCGACGCGGTCAGCCTGCTCGAACCGGACGGCGCCGACCTGGTGGTCACCGGCGACGTCGGTGTCCAGGTGGCCGGCACCCGGGTGCCGATGGACGGCACCTCGATGATCGCGACCGTGTACCGGGACGGGCAGCCGGTCTTCCTCGCCGACCCGGGGAGCGACCCGCGGGTGTCGGCCGCCCTGCTGCGCCTGGTCGACGCCCGCTCGATGATGTGGCAGCCGGTGATCGCCGACGGCCGGGTGGTCGCGATGCTGGTGGTCAGCTGGCGGACCCGGATCACCTCGGTCAGCGACCTGCGCGCCCGGGCGGTGGCGCTGCTCGCCGACGAGACCGCGCTCGCGCTGGACCACGAACGGCTGCTGTCCCGGCTGGAGCAGATGGCCTACACCGACACGCTGACCGGCTTGTCGAACCGGCGGGCCTGGCAGGCCGGCTTCGCCGAGTTGCTGGTGGCGGCCCGGGCCGGCGGGCAGCCGCTGGCCGTGGCGATCGCCGACCTGGACCACTTCAAGCGGTACAACGACACGTACGGCCACCCGGCCGGCGACGACCTGCTGATCGCCACCGCGGCCGCGTTCCGGGCCCAGCTGCGCGACGGCGACCTGATCGCCCGGTGGGGCGGCGAGGAGTTCGTGATCGCGCTGCCCGGCTGCGACGACGCGGCGGCGGCCGAGATCCTGAACCGGTTGCGGTCCGCGACGCCGGCGCCGGAGACGTGCAGCATCGGGTTCGCGGTCTGGTCCGGCGCCGAGTCGTCCGAGCGCCTGCTGGAGCGTGCCGACCACGCCCTCTACGCGGCGAAGGCGGCGGGCCGGGACACCGTCCTGGGCGCCACGCCGGTGACCGCCGGCTCCTGAGCGCGATCAGGCCGCGCGGGATCCGCCGCCGGCCGGCCACGCCCATGGTCAGGCCGTGGGCGGGATCCGCCGCCGGCCGGCCACGCCCAGGTCAGGCCGGTGGTACCAGCCCAGCTCGGCCTCGCCCTCCAGCCAGCAGAGCAGCACCGGCAGGCCATCCAGGTCGGCCGGGAAGTCGATCAGCAGCGGCGCCACGCTCTTCAGCTCCGCCCCGGACTCCTGGATCTCGGTCATCAACTCGTTCAGCCGGGCCTCGGCGGCCTTGCGCTCCGGCAGCCCGCCCAGCGACGTCGGCTCACCGCCCGGGACCAGCGCCGCGGACAGCTCCACCATGTCCGCCCGGAGCTCGACGATCTCGTCCAGGGCCGGCCGCAGCCGCGCCAGCTCCGACCGTGCCTCCGCCAGCGTGAACAGCCCCATGGCGACAGTTAACCACTATCCGCCGCTGGTCAGATCGGTGGTGCTGGCCAGGTGCCCGACGATCGCCTGCAGCTGCCCGCGCATCGGGTGGTCGCGCGCCGGGTTCCAGGCCAGCACGGTCTCCGCGACCTCCCCGGTGAGCGGCACGAAGACCACCCCGGACCGCCGGATGCTCGCCGCGGACCGGGCCAGCCGGGTCACCCCGACGCCGGCCGCGACCAGCCCGAGCAGGCTCGGCACCCCGGACGCGCGCTGCACCACCCGGGGCTCGAAGCCGGCCGCGGTGAAGTCCCGGTCGTACTTGTCGTGCCACGGCGGCCAGGACTCCCGCGGCGTGAGCACCCAGTCCTCCCCGGCCAGCTCGCCGAGCGAGAGCGCGGCGGCGCCGGCGAGCCGATGGCCGGACGGCAGCACCGCGCACACCGGCTCGGTGGTGATCGTCCAGGTGGCCAGGTCGGCGACCAGCGGCGGGCGGGTGAACGCCAGGTCGATCCGGCCCTCGCGCAGCCCGGCGACCAGGGCGTCGATCGGCAGGTCGTGGGTGGACAGCGCGACCCGGGGCAGCCGGTCGCGGACCGCCCGGACCACGGCGGGCAGCATGTAGTTCGCCGTCGAGGAGAGAAACCCCAGCGAGATCTGGTCGGTCGCGGCCCGCTGCGCCGCCGCGACGGCTTCTTCGGTACGCGTGAGCACGTCCCGGGCACCGGGCAGCAGCGCCTCCCCGGCCGGGGTGAGCCGCGTCCCCCGGGTGTCCCGGTCGAACAACCGCACCCCGATCTGCCGCTCCAGCACCCCGATCTGCTGGGACAGCGACTGCTGCGCGACGTGCAGCTGCGCGGCGGCCCGGGTGAAGCTGAGCTGATCGGCCACCGCCACGAAGTACCGCAGCTGCCGCAGTTCCGTCACAGTCAGGGACTGTAACCGCCATCGGAAACCGGTGTTGGCCGGCGTGCCCCGGCCCTGGAAAGACTCGGGGCATGACCAATCAGACGGAACGGGTGTGGCTGATCACCGGGTGCTCGGCCGGTTTCGGGCGGGAACTGGCCCTGGCCGCGCTGGACGTCGGTGACCGGGTGATGGCCACCGCACGGGATCCGCGCCGGCTGACCGGGCTGGCCGCGGCCGGCGGGGACCGGGTGCGTACCGCGGCTCTCGACGTGACCGACAGCGATCAGGTGGCGGCCGCCGTGCAACGGACCGTCGCCGAGTTCGGCCGGATCGACGTGGTGGTGAACAACGCCGGGCACGGCAGCGTCGGCGCGGTCGAGGAACTGACCATGGCCGAGCTGCGCGCGGTGCTCGACGTGATGTTCTTCGGCGCGGTCGAGGTGACCAAGGCCGCCCTGCCGCACCTGCGCCGCCGGGGCAGTGGCGCGATCGTGCAGATCAGCTCGATGGGCGGGCAGCTCAGCATGCCCGGGTTCGGTGCCTACTGTGCGGCGAAGTTCGCCCTGGAAGGGTTGTCCGAGGCGCTGGCGGCCGAGGTGCGGCCGTTCGGCGTACGGGTGGTGATCGTGGAGCCGGGAGCCTTCCGCACCGAGTTCGGCGGGAGCCGGATGCACCGGTCGGCGGCGATCGACGCCTACGCGGCGTCGGTGGGTCCGACGCGGGCCGCGGTCGACGCGATGGACGGCACCCAGCCGGGCGATCCGGCCAAGGCGGCCCGAGCGATCCTGACCGCTCTGGATCACCCGGAGCCGCCGTTGCGCCTGGCCCTGGGCAGCGACGCGGTCGACGCCATCGCCGCCCACCAGGAATGGTTGCGGGCCGAGCTGACCGGCTGGGAGAAACTCAGCCGGTCGACGGATCGTGGATGAAGTCGGCGTTCGGCAGCGCGTCCGCGGCACGCTGATAGGTGATCCACAACTCGATGTCGGATTTCAACCAGACGCGTCCCATGGCGAGCTCGTCATAGGGAACGGGCCAGTCGTCGCGCTCACTGAGTTGCTGGACGCGCTGGCGGCTGAGCCCGAGCCGTTTGGCGATCTCGCCGGCTCCCATGAGATATTGCGACACGCCCCCGACTATAGTCGTGCGTCATCTAGTCGTATAGGCAGTGGTCGTCCGATCGATACCTCACCGTGAGCTGCGCGTCGCCACGAACATGAAGCATCCGTAGGCGACATTCCGGCTGTGCACCTGCACGACGTCCGGGTCGGCGAAGACCGCGGCGAGCGCCCCGTCCGGATCCGACCCGTCGTGCACCCGGGTGCTCGGATGGATCCAGCCGCGCGCGTCATAGGCCCGCAACACTTGCGGCCGCCCGCGCCACGCGTCCGGATAGCCGCCGCCCGCGGTGCGGTCCGGCTCGCTGTCCGCGGTGCGGTCCGGCCCGCTGTCCGCGGTACGGTCCGACTCGGCGTCCGCGGCTTGTTCCGGCCCGGCGTTCGCGGTCCGGTCCGGCTCGGCGTCCGCGGCTCGTTGCGGCCCGGCGCACGGCACGGCATGCGCGAAGACGGCGCCCACTTCCCGGTACGGACTGGGCGGCAGCGGCGGCTCATAGGTGAAGAGCAGCAGCTCCTCACCGGCGCGAGCGTCCCGCAGGCAGCACCGCAGCGGCTCCCCGCCGGTCGCCACCGAGCGTGCGTGCGCGGGCCCGTCGGCGCTCGACCGGGCCTGCTCCAGAATCTCCGGCGGAAGGGCATGGATCTCGTAACTCATGCCGCCATCGTGCGCCCGCCCCGCCGACCCGGTCTGGCGGAAATCAGACCTGTCCCTGCGCCGCCCGTTGCGGCGGTGAGCGGTCAGTTCCGGGGCTGGCGGGCTATGTCGAGGAGGTGGTGGACCACCTCGTGGACGGTGTGGCGGCCCAGCCAGAGCATGGTTCGGGTGGTGGCGGTCGGCCAGTTGTAGATGCCGGTGCGGGCGAAGCCGGCCGGGGGGAGCGTGGCGAAGGCGGCGGCCAGGGCCTCGCCTGCCTGATCCAACCCGGTCAGGACGGTGTGAGGGTCCTGGGAGTTGTACGCGTCGGTGATGACCCGCTCGTCGCGCCCCATCGGGGGGAACTCCGGGTTGTCGGTGGACCGGGCCAGGGTCAGGCGTTCCCGCTGGACCTGGAGGACGTCGCGGACGTGGCAGGTGTACTCCAGGGCGGACCAGGTCTCCGGCGCCGGGCGTCGACGCAGGTCGGCCACGGCGAGCAGAGCCGCGGCGAACAGCGAACCGGCGGCACGCAACCGGGCCGGCAGCTCGTCGGCGGTGACCGTGTCGTAGGTGAAGCCGCACTCCGCGCAGTGCTCGGTGGCCAGGGCGCTGAGCAGGTCGGCGTGCCGGGTCGTGGTCAGTTCGGGACGGGTGGCCAGGAAGTGCAGGGCCCCACCGGGATGGCCCGGGGCGGCGACGATGCCCCGGCCGGGGCGGGCGGATGGGACCGCGGCGGCGGCCGTCGGGCTGATCCCGGACTTCCCGGGGTCGGTGAGCCGCAGCTCCAGGCGCGACCCGAAATGGTCCGCCAATCGCGGATCGAAATCGGACCACTGGGTGGCGGTGGCGACCAGGTGCACGCCCCGGGCGGTGCCGCGCTGGGCGATCTCCAGGAGCAGCTCGTGCCAGTGCGGATGGGCGTCCCAGAACGCGGCCCAGTCGTCGATCACGACGATCGTGTCGCCGCGCGGGTCGTCGAGGCGGGCGTAGAGATCGCGCTTCACGTCGTCGGCTGCACTGCGGTCCCCGAGCATGCCGTGCACGAGCGGGAGCCGCTGGTAGTCGGTGGGCTCGGCGGGGCTGTCGGTCGCGTTCGCGCGGGGCGTCGCGGTCAGGGCGCTGTCCCCGTCTGTCGAGGCGGCAGGCGCTTCGGTGGCTACGGCGGGTGCGGTCTCGGTGAGCGAAGCGGGCGCGCCGATGTCAGCGGCGGCTGCGGCGTGGGTGAGCGAGGTGGGCGCCACCACGCGCAGGGCGGGAGCGGTGTGCGACAGGGAGAGCGCGACGGTCAGCGTACGCAAGATGGTGGTTTTGCCGCTTCCTGGGCCACCGACCACCGCGACGTTGCCGGCGATCGGAAGCCAGATGGTGTCGCGGCGGTGCTCGCGGGGCTTGTCGAGGATCGCGATCGGGACCTGCAACGCGCCGTGCAGGGTGCGGTCGGCGAAGACCAGCCTCTGATCAGGATCGGACACGACGGGGCCGGCGAGTTCGTCGAGGGCGGGGGCGGCGTCGAGCGGGGGCAGCCAGATCCGGTGGGTCGGCTGCGGTCCGGCGGAGAGGTGGTCGAGCCGGCCTGCGGGATCGACGGCGGGTCGGTGGTCGCGGTCGCTGCCGGGTTGCGCGGAGGCGTGGTGATCGGAGGTCCCGGTGGGCGCTGGGGTATCGCCGGGGATGGATGTCTCGGTGGGTGCCGGGGTGTTGATCAGGGTGAACCGGGCGGGCTGGTCGGTGCCGGTGCGGAGCAGGGCCTGGCCCGGGGAGAGGGAGCGGGCGGCGGGGGAGTCGAGGACGAAATCGGGGGCCGCGGGCAGGGCGATCCGGTAGGCGAGATAGCCCGCCAAGTCGGACATGTCCGCAGTGGTGGGGGCGGCCAACAGCAGGTGGATGCCGCGGGCGCGGCCGAGCCAGCCGAGCCGGCGGACCACTTCGCGCAGTGGCGGGTGGTTGTCGAGCAGGGCCGGGAAGCCGTGGCAGATCAGGACCAGGGCGGGCATCGGCGGGTGGTTCGCGGTCTTCCGGAGGTAGGCGCTGTGGCTGGCGCAACCGGCGGCGACCAGCAGGCGCTTGCGGCGGGCCGACTCGCCCTCGAGGACGTCGATCAGCCGCGGCACCAGGTCCCCACCCGGCGCGCCGGATCCGGCCGGGGAGGGGACAGGGCCGGTGGATCCGGGCGGGGTCGAGGGGCGGTCCGCGGATGCGGCCGGGGTCGGCGTGTGGCTCGGGAAGGTGGGCGGGGGTGAGGCGGAGCCGGTGGGGGCGAGCGAGGCGGCGTCGAGGAGGACCGCGGTGTGCGGCAGGCGGTCCAGGCCGTCGAAGGTTCCGGTCGTGGCGTCGAGCAGCACGAAGGTGACCTCGTCCGGGACGTGCTTGGCGGCCAGGCCGAGGACGATGCTCCGCAGCAGGTGCGGCGTGCCGTCCCCGGCGATCAGGCCGTGTGGGCCGATCCCGCCGTCCACGGCCTCCTTGAGGTCCAGCTGGACCGGTGTGCCGTCGGCGGCCCGACCGATGTCGATCCGCAGCCGGTCGTCCGGGAGATCGCGGGGCGGACTGGGCAGGCGAGCCGGAGCACGGTCGTCGGGGAGCACATCGGGCACGGTAGTACAGAAAATCGGGGGTGACGGGGTGGCGGTGAGCGGTTAGGCTGCGCGGCGATGAATACCTCGGAATCCGGGAAGGGGGACATGCCCACCAGAAGTGAGTGCTGATGCGCTCCCTCCTGGACGGTCATCCCCGTCTCCTCGCCTGGCAGCGCGTGCGCGAGTTCGCCGTGCCGCCCACCATGATCGAGTCCGCTGCCACCCGGCGATCGGCCGGCGACTGGGCCGGCGCGTGTGCCGTGTCCCGGGTCGATCCGGAACTGGACCCCCGCGCGATCGGCCGCCGGCACGGCCGCGAGCTGGCCGCGGAGATCCGCGCTGACCTGCGGCACCTCGTTCCGGACCTGCTCCGCTGGCACTTCCCGCGGGTGGAGTCCGGGCTGCTGCGGCCCGGCCTGACCGTGTCGCTGGTCCGCTACGCGCCCCGGCTGCACCTGGTCGCCCGGACCGCTCCGGCCTGGGCCGACGCCGGCCAGCGGATCTCCCTGGCCCTGTGGGACGGCACCTCCGACGGCCGGCACCCGCATCCGCGCCCGCACCGCCGCTTCCGCCTCGACCTGCACCGCCACCTCTGGGACGCCCGCCACACCACCGAACTTGCCGTCCGCGCCGGCGCGCACTCCTGGCCACCGGACAACGCCAAGTCCGGGCCGCTGGACAACGCCAAGTCGTGGCTGCCGGATGGCGCGGGGTGCCGGTCGCTGGACGGTGCGGCGACTTGGCCGCTGGGCGGCGCCGAGAAGGGCAGAGGCGGTACTGCGGCGCGGCCGAGCGAGGGTGTGGTGCGGCCGGGCGACGATGGAGCGGGGTGGTTGTCCGAGGGCGTGGGGGTGTCGTTCGACGAGATGGACGGCTGCGCCGTGCATCGGTGGGCGGCGGAGGCGGAGATCTTGCGGTCCGCCGAGGGCCGGGAGGGCGACCCGGTTCTGGTACGCCTGAGCGCTCGTGATCACCGTGAACTGCCTGCCGGGCTCACCCGGGACGACCGGGGAGCCGCTGGTGAAGGCGTGTCACGGCGTTCCGTGGCACGGACCGCGCTGATCCTGCCGGACGCGGCCACCTGGCTGCTGCCGGATCTGGAGCTGCTCCACGCCGGACTGATCGAACCCGGACAGCTGCATCCGCTCGTCGCCGCGTCGCTCGTGCCCGCCCACCACTCGCCCTCGAACGAGACCCCGGACACGGAGGGCGCTCCGGCCGCGCGCGGGGTCGGCGGCGCGCGAAGGGCTTCGAGCTCGCAGGGTGCTCCGGCCGCGCGCGAGGCTGGCGGCGCCCAGGGGGCTTCGGACGGGCCCGGGGATCCGGGGTCGCTGGGTGTGGCGAGGGCGGGCGGGAGCACCGGCGGGCTGGAGCGGGGCGGGCACGACCGAGCGGGTGGCGGGGTGCGGCTGGTGGAGTGCCGGGGGGGAACGGCACCGGATCGGGCTGGTCGGCGGGGTGCTGGCGGCGCTCGACCACGGGCCGGACGAGCTGCTGCGGGAGGAGATCCTGGTCGGCTTCGGCGGGACGCCGCTGCCCTGCCTGCAGGTGATCGACCGGGCGCTGCGCCGCCCGGACAGCCTCGCCGACATCCGCGCCCGCCTCGACCACGGCGACCTGGCCGGCGCCCTGGCCGCCGTGGAGGCGCTGCTCGGCCCGGGCGCCGCCCTGCGTGACGGCCCGCTGCGCGACGAACTGGCCCGCACCGAGCAGCGGCACGCCGTCTTCGACCGCTATCGCACCGACCCGAACCCGCAACCACCGCCCCGGGGCAAGGTTCTGCCCCGCCGGCTCCGGACCACGACTACCCCCAAGGTGATCTACTGAATGACTCTCGACACCGCTGCTGACCTGCTGAAGCTGCTCGCCGACACGACCACCGAGCCGCGTCCCGACCCGCAGCTGGAAGCGCTCACCCTGGCCGTCGCCGCGGACCTGCCGGTGCTGCTCTGGGGCGAGCCGGGGATCGGCAAGACCGCCGCCCTGAACCAGCTCGCCGACTCCCTCGACCTGCCGCTGACCACGGTGATCGCCAGCGTGCACGAGCCGACCGACTTCTCCGGACTGCCGGTGATCGGCGCCGACCCGGCGGTGCACGGCGTCCCGATGGCCCCGCCGGACTGGGCGGTGCGGCTCGCCACCGCCGGCCGCGGGCTGCTCTTCCTCGACGAGCTGTCGACCGCCCCGCCGGCCGTGCAGGCCGCCCTGCTGCGGCTGGTGCTGGAGCGCCGGGTCGGCGCGCTGACCCTGCCGCCCGGGGTGCGGATCGTCGCGGCGGCGAACCCGCGCGGTTCGGCGGCCGACGGCTGGGAGTTGAGCGCGCCGCTGGCCAACCGGTTCGTCCATCTGCAGTGGATCTACCAGCACGAGGTGGTGGTGCGGGGGCTGGGCGGGACCTGGCCGCGGGCCACCCTGCCCCGGCTGGATCCGGACGGGCTGCCGGGCGCGGTGGCCTTCGCCCGGCGGGCGGTGTGCGAGCTGCTGACCGCGCGGCCGAAGCTGGTGCACCAGCTGCCACAGTCGGAGACCAAGCGGGGCGGGGCCTGGCCGTCGCCGCGCACCTGGGACATGGCGGTCCGGCTGATCGCGTTCGGGACCGCGGCCGGCACCTCGCGCGAGGTGCTGTCGATGCTGGTCCGGGGCGTGGTCGGGGACGGTCCCGGGCTGGAGCTGCTGGCCGTGCTGGACCGGATGGACCTGCCCGACCCGGAGGTGCTGCTCGCCGACCCGGCCGCCGCGGTGCTGCCCGAGCGTGGTGACCTGCGTCAGGTCGTACTGGAAGGGGTGGTCGAAGCGGTCCGGGGCAACGCGGACCGCGAGCGGTGGGAAGCGGCCTGGAGGCTGCTGGTCCGGGCGCTCGACGACGGCGCGCCGGACCTGGTCGTGGTGCCCGCCTCGGAGCTGGCCGGGCTGCGCCGCGACGACTGGCCGCTGCCGTCCGGGATCGAGCGGCTGGCCGGCGCGTTGAACGTGGCGAGGCGGGCGGCCTCAGCATGACGACGGACACCGCCAAGACGGCGGACACCGCGAAGACGATGGACGACGCGAAGACGATGGACACCGAGAAGCTGTATGCCGCCCGGCTGCACGCCGTCCGGGTCCGGCCTTACCTGGCGTCCGCGCTGTTCGCGCTGCACGTGGTGGAGTGCCCGGCGACCCCGACGATGGCGGTGGACCGGTACTGGCGCTGCTACGTGTCGCCGGACTTCGTGGCTCGGATGCCGATGACCGAGCTGGCCGGGGTCTGGGTGCACGAGGTGTCGCACCTGCTGCGCGACCACCATGGGCGGGGCGACCGCTACGTCCGCGAGCACGAGCTGACCGGGCCCGGGGTGCGGCTGCGGCTCAACATCGCGGCGGACTGCGAGATCAACGACGACATCTACGGCGACGGGCTGCCGTCCCCGGCCGGCGCGGTGCACCCGGCGGTGCTGCGGCTGCCGCCGGGCGAGCTGATGGAGGACTACCTGCCGCGGTTCCGGCTGGGGCCGTTCACCGACGGGTACGCCTGGCTGGACTGTGGCAGCGGCGCGGACGGTGGGGAGCGGCCGTGGGATCTCGGGCCGGACGGCGCGCACGGGCTGACCGAGCAGGAACGGGACGCGGTCCGGTTCCGGGTGGCGCAGGGGATCAACGGGGCGCCCGGGCGGGTGTCGAAGGGCTGGCGGCGGTGGGCCGAGGAGGCGTTCCACCCGCCGCAGCCGTGGCGGGAGCTGCTCGGCGCGGCGGTGCGGGCGGCGGCGGCTTCGGCCGGGGCGGGCGACGACTACACGTACGGAAGACCCGCCCGGAGGGCCGCGGCACTGCCGCGCGTCGTGCTGCCCGCCCTGCGCCGCAACCCGCCTCGCGTCTGCGTCGTGATCGACACCTCGGCGTCGGTCAGCGACGAGGAGCTGGGGATGGCGCTGCTGGAGGTGGCGGCGATCGGGCGGGCGGTCGGCGGGCGCCGGCAACTGCTCGGCGTGGTGTCCTGCGACGTGGCGGCCCGGGTGGCGCACCCGATCTGCCGGGGTGAGGGGATCCCGCTGATCGGCGGCGGCGGGACCGACCTGCGGGCCGGTTTCGCCAGCGCGTTGCGCACCCGGCCGGACGTGATCGTGGTGCTGACCGACGGGTGGACGCCGTGGCCCAGTTCGCCGCCGCCGTGCCGGACCGTGGTCGGACTGTTCCGGCGGCGGGGCGGGGAAGGCTCGGATCATACGATGGCGTGGCCGCCGGATTGGGCGCGTTCGGTGCGGATCGGATGATCTCGGCGGAATGCGAGATCGGCTCGGATTCGCACGTTAAGTTGTGTGCTCGTGGCCCTCCGTCGCTGTGCCCACCACCTGCTGGTCCTGTTCCTGCTGGTGGTGTGCTGTCTGCTGGTGTTCGCGCCGACCCGGCGGGAACCGGCGAGGGCGGCGCAGAGCACCTGCGGCGCCGCGGTGAACCTGATCAACGGTGACTTCGAGGCCCCGGCGATCGCGGCCAACTCGATGTCGCTGATCAACGAGGGCCCGGACATGCCGGGCTGGAAGACGACCGCGCCGGACCACGTCTTCGAGCTGTGGCACGAGGTGCGGCAGGGCTTCAACGCCGGCTCCGGGGTGCAGTTCGTCGAGCTGAACGCGAACTTCGTCTCCACGCTCTACCAGGACGTGGCGACCACGCCCGGGCAGACCATGCGCTGGGAGATCAAGCACCGGGGCCGGCTCGGCACCGACGTGATGGCCGTCAAGATCGGGCCGGCCGGCGGCACGCTGGTCCAGCAGGGCGCGAACATCGCCGATCCGAGCACCGCGTGGGGACCCTCGTCGGCCAACTACACGGTGCCGCCGGGACAGACGCTGACCCGGTTCGCGTTCGAGTCGATCTCGGCGGCGCAGAACAAGCCGACCTACGGCAACTTCCTGGACGGCATCTCGTTCGGCACCGCGGCCTGCCTGCTGACCAGCACCGCGGTCAGCGCGGCGACGGCGAACGCCGGGGACGTGCTCACCTACACGGTGACCACCGAGAACCGGGGCGGCAACCCGGCCCAGCTCGCGGTGCTCAGCGACCCGCTGCCGCCGAACACCACGTTCGTCCCCGGCTCGATCCGGTCGGTCACCGGGGCCAGCAGCACCACGGTCACCGACGCCGCCGACGGCGACACCGGCGAGTACGACCCGGCCACCCGGACGGTCCGGGTGCGGGCCGGGACCGGGGCGACGCCGAGCGCCGGCGGGACCATCCCGGTGGGGGAGTCGCGGTCGTTCTCGTACCAGGTGAAGGTGAACACCGCGGCGGCGGAGAGCACGCTGGCCAGCACCGGCGAGGCGGCGTACACCGAACCGATCTCCGGATCGCGGCTCACCTCGACCGGCAGCACCACCGCGACCAGCGTCGCGGCCGCCGCCGACCTGCGGATCAGCGCGGTGGTCGGGGCCGGCGGGGTGGTGGCCGGCCGGGCCGCCACCACCAACCTGACGGTGACCAACGCCGGGCCGAGCACCGCGAGCGCCGTGCAGGTCAGCGCGGTGGTGCCGTTCGGGATCGTGAACGTCGGGGCGACCATGCCCGGGGCGACGTGCACGGTCACCGGGCAGAACGCGCGCTGCGACCTGGCCGGCATGCCGTCCGGCGGCACCGGGGTGATGACGGTCAGCGGCGACGTCATCGCCCAGGCCACGCCCGGGGTGCAGGCGACGCTGACCTCGGCGGTGACCAGCTCGACGTTCGAGGTGAACCAGGCGGACAATGCGGCCTCGGTGAGCGCGGCGGTCGCCACCCTGGCCGACGTCGGCGTGACCATGACGAACACGGCGGGGGTGGCCGGCTCGCCGATCACCTACACCGCGACGGTCACCAACGCGGGACCGTCGATGGCCCGCGGCCTGGTACTCGCCGACGTGATCCCGCTGGCGACCGCGACCTACACCAGCGCCAGCGGCGGCACCTGCGCGGTCACCCCGATCGGCACCCTGGAGTGCCAGCTGGCCGACATGATGCCGTCGACCAGCACCACGGTGACCATCAACATGACCTTGAAGGCGTCCGGTGGCGGCGCGGTGAACAACGCCGTCTCGGTCACCTCCAGCACCCCGGACCCGTCGGCCGCGAACAACAACTTCTCGGTCCAGTCGGCCGGGACCGCGGTCGCCGACGTCGGGGTCAGGCTCGGGCTGAGCCAGCTCAGCGCCTACGCGGGCGACAGCGTCACCTACACGCTGACGGTCACCAACAACGGTCCGTCGGACGCCACCAACGTCACCTTCAACACGGTCACCCCGCCCGGTGTGACCATCGTCCGGAACAGTCCCTACTGCACCGCCAACGCCTGCACGGTCGGCACCCTTCCGGCCGGGGCCAGCATCCAGCTGGGCGGCACCGCCACCCTCGGGGCTTCCGCGGCGGCCGGACCGGGGTTCGCCAGCACCACCGTCATCTCGCCGACCACCGACAACAACGCGGCCAACGACACCGACACGATCAACTTCACCGTGCTGCTCCGGGCCGACCTGGCGGTCACCCAGACGCTCGGCAATCCGAGCGATCCCAGCGCGCTGGTCGCCGGGCAGACCGTCACCGGCGCGGTCCGGGTGGTCAACAACGGGCAGACCCGGGCCGAGGGCGTGGTGCTGCGCCAGGCCATCCCGGCCGGCCGCCCGGTGCCGGCCGCCTCGGCCAGCGCCGGCAGCTGCACCTTCCAGGGCACCGTGACCGGCGGCGTCACCCCGGACGGCGGGAGCTACGTCTGCAACCTGGCGACCCTGGCCGCGTCGGCGGACTGGCAGATCACCTTCGCCGCGGTGCTGCTACCCACCGGGTACGGCAGCACGGCCTACGGCCGGACCGCGACCGTGTCGGCCAGTACGCCGGACCCGGTCGGCGGCAACGACACCGTCACCACCACGGCCACCGTCGAGCAGCGCGCCGACCTCGAAGTGATCAAGGTGGTCACCGGCAGCACCTCGATCGTGCAGTCCGAGGAGGTGGACTTCGAGGTCCAGGTGATCAACCACGGCCCGTCCGACGCCACCAGCGTGGTGGTGCGGGAGAGCCCGGACGCCGGGCTCACCCTCACCTCCGGGACGGCCACCAACGGCACCTTCGACACGGCCGCGCAGCGCTGGACCATCCAGCGGATGATCCCCGGCAACACCCCCGGCGCGGTGCTGACGCTGCACGGCACCGCGCTGGGCAGCGGCACGCTGAACAACAAGAGCGAGATCGTCGCGGCCGACGGGACCGACCCGGTCGCCGGCAACAACAGCGACACCGACGGGGTGACCGCCGCGGCGGCCGCGCCGGCGCTGAGCATCCGCTCGGTCAGCGTCGTGTCGGCCACCCCGGCCGGGGTCGGCGCCACCATCGACTACGTCTACGAGGTGAGCAACACCGGCAACCTGCCGATGACGTCGCTGACCCTGACCGGGAACCTGAGCGGCACCTCCACCTGCGCGCCGGACAGCGTGGCGGTCGGCGCCACCACCACCTGCACCGGCAGCAGGCACACCGTGTCGAACGCGGAGGTGCTGGCGAACCGGCCGATCACCGACACGGTGACGGCGCAGGCGGTCAACACCAGCACCGTGCTGCCGGCCACCTATGCCCAGCTCAGCTCCAGCGTGCCGGTCGCCGTCGCGCACGCCTCGCTGGCCGTGGTGCTCACCCCGACCGTGAGCACGGCGAGCCGGCAGAACGCGGCGGCCAGCGGCGACTGGATCTCCTACACCTACGCGGTGACCAACAACGGCAACGTGCAGATGGACGGCGTCACGGTCACCGACACCAAGGGCAACACGATCAACTGCCAGCAGCCCGACCTGGCCATCGGCGCCTCGATGACCTGCGATCACACGCCCGGGCAGGGCTACCGGGTGCAGCAGTCGGACATCGACGGCGGTGGCCCGGTCACCAACACCGCCACGGTGTCGTCGACCACCCCGGTCGCCAGCTTCAGCTCCCCGGTCAGCTCGGTGCCGGTCGCACCGGCGGCGCCGGCCCTGGACATCGAGGTGAAGCTGCCGCCCGGGCTGGTGACTCCGGTCCGGGTCAACGACGCGATCAACTACACCTACAAGATCACCAACACGGGAAACGTCGGTCTGGACACGGTCAGCGTGACCGATCTGAGCATCGCCACGATCAACTGCCCGGCCAGCGTGATCCCCTTCGGCGGCACCCTGACCTGCACCTCGACCACCCCGTACACGGTCGTGCAGGCCGACATCGACGCCGGCGTGGACATCCGCAACGACGCGATCGTGGACGCCCGCAGCGTCGCGCCCGGCCATCTGCCGGCCAACGCGGAAGGCTCGCTGCCGGTCCCGGTGGTGACGGCCGGACCGGCGCTGACCGTGACCACCGTGCCGCACGTGTCGCCGACCGGGCACGCCGGCGCGGTGCAGCCCGGCGACACGGTGGCGTTCACCCATCAGGTCCGCAACACCGGCAACGTGACCATGCGGCTGGACAGCGTCAGCGACTCGCTCAGCGGAGGCGCCACCTGCGACGCCGCCTCGCTGCTGGTCGGCGGCACGGCCGCCTGCACCGGGAACGCGGCGTACCGGGTGACCCAGAGCGACTACGACGCCGGGGTGGCGCTCTCCGCCACCACCCGGGTGACCGGCCGGGCGCCCGGCGAGGCCACCGCCGGCCCCTACGCCACGACGACCACCAGTGTGCCGGTCGGCGTCGGCGTCGCGACGCTGACCGTCACCACCGGCGCCACCCACGTGACACCGGCCGAGCACGTCAACGCGGTCGAGGCGGGGGACACCGTCACGTTCGACTTCCTGGTCACTAACATCGGCACGCTCAGCATGCGTACGGTGACCGTCACCGACACCCGCAGCGGCCGGGCCGCCTGCCCGGCCGACACGCTCGGCCCGAACGGCTCGATGACCTGCGTCTCGGCCGGCTACCGGGTGACCCAGGCGGACATCGACGACGGGTACCCGCTGACCAGCACCGCGACGGTCACCGGGCAGGTCGGCGGTGGGCCGGTGCAGAGCTTCGGCCCGGCCGCCACCTGGGTGCCGGTGGTGGTCGGCGCGCCGTCGCTGGACGTGCAGCCGATCGGCCGGGTGACGCCGGACGGCCACCAGGGCGCTCCGGTCGCCGGGGACACCGTCACCTGGACCTACCAGGTGGTCAACAACGGCAACCAGACGATGGCCGACGTGGCGGTCACCGGGCCGGGGACGATCGTCTGCCCGCAGACCGGGCTGGCCGTGCGGGAGGCGGTGACCTGCACGACCGCCGAACGGCACACGGTCACCCAGGCCGAGGTGGACGCCGGGAAGCCGATCACCACGGTGGTGTCGGCGGCCGGCCGGGCGCCGGACGGGGCGCACAGCTTCGGGCCGTTCCACGGGACGGTCGCGCTGACCGCCGGGCAACCGCTGCTGGAGATCACGCTGACCACCCGGGTGGCGTCGGCCGCCGACGCCTCGGGGAGGGTGTCGGCGACGGCGTCCTCCGGGGCCTCGCCGTCGGCGGCGGCGGTGGAGCACGGGGTGACCGCCGGGGACCTGCTGCGGTACACGTACGCGGTCTACAACCGGGGCAACGTGACGGTCGGCGAACTGGCCGTGGACCACGCCCGGGGCGGGACGGTGAGCTGTGCCAGCACCCGGCTCGCGCCCGGCGACGGGACGGACTGCCAGGCGGTCACCGACTACCGGGTCAGCCAGGCGGACGTGGACGCGGCGCACCCGATCCGGGACACCGCGGTGGCCCGCGGGGTGGTGCCCGGCTCGCTGCGCAAGGTGTCGTCCCGGCCGGCCAGCACGACGGTGCCGCTGGCCGAACCGGCGCCGAAGCTGGGCGGCGCGCAGACCGCGGTCTGGACCGACACCGACGGCGACGGGCTGCTCGGGCCGGGCGACGACGTGATCTCGACGATCGTGGTCACCAACACCGGCACCGTCACGCTGGTCAACGTGCGGGTGACCGGGCTGCCGGCCGCGGTCACCTGCGAGGCCACCCGGCTCGCGCCCGGGGCGTCGACAACCTGCCGGTCAGGGGTCTACCACCTGACCGCGAAGCAGATCGCGGCCGGCCGGCAGACCTTCCAGGCGAAGATCGCCGGGGACCTGGTCGACCCGGACGCGGACGACGTGACCGCGGAGGCGCCGTCGACGGTGGCGGTGCCGGCCAAGAAGCCGCTGCCGGCGCCGGCCGAGCCGCTGGCGCCCGAGGAGCCGGACGAGCCCGGGGATGCGAAGCCCGGCAAGTTCCCGGTGACCGGGCCGGCGATCGCCCTGGTCGTGCTGGCCGGGACGGTTCTGCTGCTGGCCGGTGGGGGACTGCGGTATCTCGGCCGGCGACCGGCGCACGCGGCCTATCGCCCGGCGCACCGCAAGTAGGGGCACCGCGACCGGGACGGAGCGCCACCGGTGATCAGGCGGCCACGCAGAACTCGTTGCCCTCCGGGTCGGTCATCACCACGTGATGCCCGTCGAAGACGGCCCGCACCCGCCCGCCGATCGCCCGCAACTGCTCGACCTTCGCCTGGATGCGCGGCCACGGCTCGCCGTCCTTTCCCACTCGGACGTCGATGTGCAGCCGATTTTTCGCCACCTTCGGCTCCGGCACCTCGAGGAACACCAGCCGCGGCCCGACGCCGTCCGGATCGTGCAGCCAGGCGCCGTCGCCCTCGTCCTCGGCCGGCTCGCCGAACGAGGCCGCCCACTCCGCCCGGGTCGTGAACGGCGCCGGCGGCGGCTCGTCCACATATCCCAGCGCGACCTTCCAGAACTCCGCCAGCTCCGCCGCCCGCACACAGTCGAACGTCAGATCCACCCGTAACGCCATCGCACCAACCTCCGTCATCGCAGCCGGTCCAGGATCTCCGCGGTGCTCAGCACCTCGCCGAAGCGGGGCAGGACCACCGACAGCGCGTGCGTGTGCTCCGCCGCCGTCATCCCGCTCATCGCGTCCGACGCGAACACCACCTCGAAGCCCAGGTCGGCGGCCGCCCGCGCGGTCGACTCCACGCCCATCGTCGTCGCGATGCCGGCCAGCACCACGGTGTCCACGCCGCGCTCGCGCAGCGCCCCCTCCAGGCCGGTGCCGGAGAACGCGCCGATCGTCCGCTTGACGATCGGGACGTCGCCCGGCCGCGGCTCGAACTCCGGCACGAAACCGCTGCCCGGCGGCTGCTCGGTCACGTTCGGCCGGTCCACCCGGACCGGCACCACCAGGCCACCGGCGGCGCGGAAGGCGTCGGCGAGGGCGACCGACCGGGCCACCACGTCGGCGCCGCGGTGCGGGCCGAGATCCTGCGCCACGATGCGGGGCATCAGGTCGATGACAATGAGCGCGCTGCGGCCGGCGGTGAACATCATGGCGACGACGGTGTCACATTCGGCCCGCCGGTGGTGCTTCAGAGATGTGAACCTGAGCGGAAGAGCGCCGGCCGCGATTCTGCCGGTCGGACGGAAGGTCGCCGTGGCGAAGAGACAGCCCGCGGTGCGGGCCGACCTCGAAGAGGTGTTCCGCACCGCCTACCCCCGCGTGGTCGCGGTCGCCGCCCGTGTCCTGGGCAGCCGGGACGAGGCCGAGGACGTGGCCCAGGAGGTCTTCCTGACCTTCGGTCGCTCGGCGGTGCCGGCCGGCGAGGCGATCGGCTGGCTGTCGGTCGCCGCCGCGCACACCGCGCTGAACCATCTGCGCTCCGGCCGCCGGCGCGCCTCCCGCGAGGAGGCGGTCCGGCCGGATCCGGTCAGCCCGGACGTCGCGGACGCGGTGGTGGTCAACGACGAACGCCGCCGGGTCCGCGCCGCCCTCGCCCGGCTGCCCCGCAAGCAGGCGATCGCCCTGGTCCTGCGGCACAGCGGCCTCAGCTACGCCGAGGTCGCGGCCGCCCTCGACCTCTCCCCGGCCAGCGTCGGCACCACCGTGCGCCGCGCCGAATCCGCCCTCCGGAAGGAGTTGCACCGCCATGCGTCATCCGAGTGACGGCACGCTGCGCCGGCTCCTGGACGAGCCCGCCGGCGTCCCGGACATCGACCGCGACCACGTCGCGGCCTGCGACATCTGCCAGTCCGGGCTGGCCGCCGCCGGGCGGGACGCGGATCTCGCGGCCGCGGCGCTCGCCTGCGACGTCGATCCCGACATCGAGACCGCGTGGCGCGCCCTGTCCGCCTCGGTCACGGCCACCCCGGCACAACCGGTCAGACCAGCTTTCCGTACGACCGTCAGCCGCCCCCTGATCGCCACCGCGGCCGCCGTCGCCCTGCTGGCCGGCGCCACCGCGGCCGCCGCCACCGACTGGTTCCCGGTGTTCCGCGCCGACAAGGTCGCCCCGATCACGGTCAACCCGGCCGAGCTGGTCCAGCTGCCCGACCTGTCCGCCTACGGCACGCTGGTGATCGACCGCGCGCCGCACGTCCGCCAGGTCACCGACGCGGCGGCGGCCGAGCAGGTCACCGGCCTGCCGACGCCGGTGGTGGCGAGCCTGCCGCACGGCGTCACCGGCACGCCCGCCTACTTCGCCGGTGACCAGGCCGCCGCGGTCTTCACCTTCTCCGCCGCCAAGGCCCGGCAGACCGCCGAGGCGGCCGGCGAACCGCTGCCCGCGCCGCCGGCCGGGCTGGACGGCGCGAAGTTCCGGCTCACCGCCGGTCCCGGCGTCGCCGAGGTGTGGCGCGAGTCCCGCGGCGCGCCGGCGATGGTCGTCGGCCGGGCCACCGCGCCGCGGGCGTTCTCGTCCGGCATCCCGTTCGCCACCGCCCGGGACTACCTGCTCACCCTGCCCGGCATCCCGCAGGCGGTCGCCGACCAGCTGCGCCGCTTCTCCGCCGACGGCGCCACGCTGCCGCTGATCGTCCGGTCCGCCGACCAGACCAGCACGACCGCCGACGTGAACGGCGTCTCGGCGCTGGTGCTCAGCTCCCGCGACGGCGCGTTCACCGGCGTCTTCTGGGTCCGCGACGGCATGGTCAACGCGGTCGCCGGCTCGCTGAGCGCCGACGAGGTGCTGGACGTCGCCCGGAACCTGAGGTGGGGCCGGTGACCGGCGGGCAGTCCGCCGCGGTCTGGGCGTCCGGGCTGCGCAAACGCTACCGGCGGCAGGTCGCGGTGGCGGACGTGTCGCTCACCGTGGCGCGCGGCGAGGTGCTGGCGCTGCTCGGCCCGAACGGCGCCGGCAAGACCACGGTGATCAAGATGCTGCTCGGTCTGGTCCGCCCGGACGCCGGCGAGGTGATGCTGCTCGGCCGGCCGGGCCGCGACCCCCGCGCCCGGGCCCGGGTCGGCTACCTGCCCGAGCTGTTCCGCTACCAGCCGTGGCTGACCGCCGCCGAGGTGCTGGCCCTGCACGTGCGGCTGGCCGGCCTCCCGGTCCCGGCCGCCGACCGGCACGACTGCCTGGCCCTGGTCGGGCTGGCGGACCGGGCCGGTGACCGGGTCGGCGGCTTCTCCAAGGGCATGCAGCAGCGCCTCGGCCTGGCCGTCGCCCTGGTCGCCTGCCCCGACCTGGTGATCCTCGACGAGCCGACCAGCGCCCTCGACCCGCTCGGCCGGGCCGACGTCCGCGACCTGGTGCTCACCCTCAAGGAGCGGGGCGTCGCGGTGCTGCTCAACTCGCACCTGATCGGCGAGGTGGAGCGGGTCTGCGACCGGGTGGTGATCCTCGACCGGGGCCGGGTGGCGGCCGCCGGCACGCTCGGCGAGCTGCTCGGGCAGAGCGAGCTGCGGCTGCGACTGGAGGACGTGGGCCCGCTCGCCCACGACCGCCTGGCGGCCGCCGGGCAGGTGAGCCACGAGGGCGACCGGTACGCCGTGGTGCTGCCCGCCGAGCCCAAGCCGGAGACCGTCCCCGACCTGGTCCGGGACCTGGTCGAGCTGGGGGTGCGGGTGCACGCCGTGGAGCCCGGGCGGATCACCTTGGAGGAACGGTTGCTGAGCATCCTGCGTACCGGGAAAGAGGACGGTGACCACCGATGACCCGCACCGTGATCGCGATGGCGGCCCTGACCCTGCAGGAAGCCGCGAGGCGGCGTGTCCTGCGGTCGCTCGCACTGCTGACCGTGGTGCTGCTGGCGCTCAGCGCCTGGGGCTTCTCCCGGATCGAGGCCGAGTTCGGCGACCTGACCAGCGGCGAGTCGAAGGTGGTCGCCTCGGTCATCCTGAACCTGGTGATGTTCGGGCTGAGCCTGATCGCCGCGCTCGGCACCGCGTTCCTGGCTGGGCCGACGCTGGCCGGCGAGGCCGAGTCGGGGATCGCGCTGGCCATGCTGGCCCGGCCGGTGCACCGGTTCGCGGTGCTGCTCGGCAAGTGGCTGGGGCTGGCCGTCTTCGGCAGCGGCTTCGTCGCGGTGGCCGGACTGGCGCAGCTGCTGATCGTGCACGCCACGGTCGGCTACTGGCCGCCGGACCCGGTCACCGGCCTGCTGTTCCTCGCCGCGCAGGCGGTCACCCTGCTCACCCTGGGCCTGCTGTTGTCCACCGCGGTCTCCCCGATGGCGTCCGGGATCACCGCGGTCGGCCTGTTCGGCGCCACCTGGATCGCCGGGGTGGTCGGCATGGTCGGGCACTCGCTCGGCAACGAGAGCGTGGCCCGGGTCGGCACCGTCTCCCGGGTGCTGCTGCCCACCGACGGTCTGTGGCACGGCGCCATGTACGCGCTGCAGGACGCCACCATCCCGGCCCAGCTCGGCCCGCGGTTCGACGCGCCGCCGTTCCTCAGCCAGACCGGCCTGACCACGCTCTACGTCGGCTGGGCGGCGCTCTGGGTGGCCGTGGTGCTGGGGCTGGCGGCCGTCGTCTTCCAGCGGCGCGACCTGTGAGCCGGGTGCGTTCTTTGGAGTGAGTCGCGGCACCCGTCGTTGGTCAAGGTAGCGGCCGCGGCCCGCGTCCCCGGCTGGCTCACATGGGTGTCTCAGCACGCTTGAGACACCCATGTGAGCCAGCCGAGACCGTTCGCGTGCCCGCGGCCGTGACCAAAGGACTCTCTCGCTGCCGCGCTGCCGCTCGGACTCCTACGGAGGTTTTTCTGGTACGACTGGCGGTCCCATGGCAGTCGGCTCGCGAGGCTGCGGCCCGCTCACGACCGCTGCGCGTGTCGTGCGGGTCCGTGGGCACCTCGCGAGGCCCACGTGGCCACGACCGCGACGCGAGCCACGGGATCGCAGCCCGCAACCGCGCGTCGCGGCGCAACGGTGTGTCCCTGCGCAGCGGTGCGTCGCGGCGCAACGGTGTGTCCCGGCGCAACCGTGCGCGGGCCGCAAGCCTCGGGGTTGCCCCGGGCGGACCCGCACGACACGCGCCACGACCCGTGCCCGGGCCGCAGCCTCGCGGGCCGGCTCGCACAGAGCCCCCAGTCGTACCAGAAAATGATCCGCAAGAGTCGGAGCGGCATCGCGGCAGCGAGAGAGTCCTCAGCTCTGCCATTGAGCTGGCAGCCCGCACAAACAGCCGTACGGTGATCAGAAGTACCGCCTGTCGGGATACCCGAAGGGGGTTCGTTTCCGCAGCTCAGGGGGCATCTTCGACACGTGTCGCGTGTTGACTGGCGCTGGCGGCGCTTGGACGAGCGACCGCGGAGCAACCTGTCGTGCCGCTCCGGAACACCGCTGGCTCGGCGTCGGGCAGCTTGCGGTAGGCCACCTCATCCGGTCGGCAGACCAACGCCGGCTGTCTCAGGCTCCGGACGCGCCGGCGCGATGCGGACTCTGCATCGCGTTGCCTAGCATCGGACGGTAGCCAGACGGCGCCGGCTGTGGCCACCGCGGCGGTTCCTCGATCGCGGCGTGCAGCCGCTCGGCGACCTCGGCGACAACTTCGCCGACCGCCTCGGGCTGCACTTGGTCGTAGGCTGCCTGCTCATCGTCCAGGTCGTCGACCAGGTCAGTGGTCAGACCGGGTTCGACGTCTTCGAGGGCACGGACGATCCGCAGCGCACCGTGCGCGCCGACCTCGTATTCGCGGCAGGCGGCCGCGGTCGCGTCGAGCACCGCCGCAGCGGCGGCCACATCATCTCGGTCGATCTGAGCGCGACTCACTCTGGCAAGCATGGCATCGTTCGACGAGGTCGCGGCCAGTTTCTGGCACCCGGAAATTGAGCATCTGCGCCTGCCGCCGTTGACGGACGAACTGGTCGTCGACGCAGAGGAGCAACTCGGTGTCACCTTGCCGGCCCCCTCATTGGCCTGCTTCGGATCCAGAACGGCGGCGTCATCGCCGACGCCTGGGACGCATGCCCGGCCGACGCGAACTTCTACGCGGACGAGTACGTTCCTTTCGATCACCTCCACGGGATCGGACCCGCGGGGCAAGCCGAGACGATCACGCTGCTGGACACGCCGTACCTGGTTCAAGAGTGGGGGCTTCCGTCACCAGTGGTTCTGCTCAGCGGCGAAGGACACAACTGGCTCGCCCTCGACTACCGAATACGCGGGCCATCCGGACAGCCGTCAGTTGTCTGGCTGGACAACGAGTTGAATAACGAGCTGGCGCTCGCACCGAACGGCGCTGGCCACCGGGAACTGCCCGGAAGCCGCTGGAGCCGGTATCGAGGTCGACCTGATCCGGACGGGTCCTGGGCCGGCCGCCGCCAAGTCCGCGGCACCCTGATCCCGTGATCAAGAGGGCACGGAGCAGGGAGCCCTGTGCAGGCCGGGCGGTGATTCATCCTGGCCGTGAACGGCGGAGCCCCCTCTTCGCACTCCGGTAAAGGATGACTTGCAGGACGACCTGTGCGGCTCATGGCGTCGCCGCTTCGGTCAGCCTTCGCGGATGAGGCTGCGCAGCCGGTTCACCAGAGCATCGAGTTGTTCGTTGAGTGCCTTTCGCGCGTCCGGATCGTCGCGGTAGATGAAGAAGTCACGGGGTGGGCAGAGACTGCCGGCGTCCTCCCTGGCCACCGCGAGGATGTCATCGTCGCTGGCGTCGACCCAGAGGTTGTGTGCGAGTCGCCGGACCGCCTGCTGCCACGGTCGGGCCAGAAGGTTCGAGCGCCCTTCGGCCAGCAAGATGGCGTTGAGCTCGTCGGCGGCCTTGCGCGCGTGAGCGATACGCTCCGCACTTGTCATTGCGGTCACTGCAGTGCTCTCCATCCGGGCCGGCCGGTTACGGACAAGTGGATAGCGATGATTCGGCTGCGGAGCCCACTGCCGTGCAGCCTTCGATCGTCGCGGTGAAGGGTGTCGACAGGCTCTCCACGCGCCACCTTCTCATTCTTTCGATCAGCGCGCCGTCACGGCTTGGGTGCGGTCCTTCAGTGGCTGCCGCACCATCGGTTCTCTCACGGCCCCGCCGCGGCACGTTCGAACCCGACTGCCAGCGGTGCCCGGCTCGGCGACACCCGACCGGAATCAGGATCCAGCCGCCCCTGAGCGTTGAGGCTGCTGGACCGCTTTGCCGGGCATCATCGGCCAATACCCGGACGCGGCAGCCGGCGGCGTTCGGATTGGCGTCACGGTGATGCCGATCCGAACGCCGCTGAGACGTTCCGGCCGTGTGATGTCTCGTTGAACGTGACGCAGCCGGGACCGCAGCTCCGGCTGTGATCGTTCGGCTGATCCCCTGACAAGCTGGGCTGCGGATACTTCACCGGTGGCCATCGTTGATCTCATCCGGGTACCAGCCGGTGACGCGGTGACATTCCGTCTGCGCCGGTCGCGGCTGTGGCTGAGGATGGTGCTGATCTTCGTACCCATGTTTCTGCTGGTCCGCTTGACCACGATCGGCCTCTCGCTGGATGCGTGGGACTTCCCTGGAACGGTGATCTGGGTGCTGCTGACGGCGATCGGGGGAGCAACCGGGACCGTCCTCGGTGCCGGCCGCAATCTCGGCTGGATACGCGCCTCGGCCGTCGGCTTGGAGTTCGCAGCCACCCGCCGCGAACCAGTGTTCTTGCCATGGTCGGCAGTTCAGTCGGTCGCCCTGCGCTTCACCGGCCCGTTGACCGAGCTGCTGGTAACTCCCACCAACCTGAACGCCGCTACCGTCGCCGCCGTATCGGCCTGGTCCCCACGGGTACGTCGACGCTCGGGTGCCGCCGCCTTCATCGTCGACGTCGGCCTGATGAGACCCGGACCGTCGGCGCTGCTCGCCGAGCTGAATCGACGGCTTGTCGCCCATCGTTGAGGCAGGCCACCCTGGCGTGACCGATCCGGTGCCATCTGAAGTCCCAGACGCAGACCAGCGTGAAGCGGACAGCTGCGTTAGCTGAAGGTGCCGTTGCCAGGCCGACCGATCCGGCGTCGGTGGTGGCCGTGCCCTGGCCGGTCGGCTTCCGCACTCCGGCGCCCGGGCTGATCGCCTGGACGAGCACGAAGGTGCGCGTCGCGCGGAGTGACGACCGCTGGTCGATGGCGGGTGGCCCGGCTCAGCGGAGCCGACAGCCAGGGGCATGCGTGGCCGTAGGGGCGGGCGGTGCGCCGGTCGGGTGTGCCCGAGGAACTCCTGGATCGCGCCCGACCCCGCGCCCTCGGGAGCGCCCGCAGCAGCTCGCGGCTACCAAGGAGGTCGCCACCGGGCCCGCCTAAGCCGACCACCAGGCCTTCCGGTACACCCAGCGCCGCGTGGTGGGCACACCTCCCACGCAGACCACACATGGGCGCTCGCCGACGGCGGCCCTGCAACTTGACCGCTCACCGCCGTGCGAGGGCGAGTCATCACGCTGACTCACGCGCCATCATCCGCCACTATCGCGCCCGCAGGAATCTCGGCCGACACCGGAACTGCAGCCTCGCCGCCGCCATCACAACCGGAACCTGCGGCCTGATCGAACACGCGATCATGCCGAATTAGCGGACCCCTTGTCACCCACTGTTGAATATGGTGATTTATCTACACCAATGTTATCAGTAAGCGACCATCACTCGTCACGTGAGGTTACTAGTCAGGCGTAGCTTTTAAGGATGAATGCGGGCTATATCGGCCGCCGAATCCTGTCCTGTCAACTTGTATCCCCTGGGGCAATGCAGGCTCGTCGTAGTGCGGGGCTGGTGCACGAGTCCGCCTGACTGAAGCCACGTCCCGCCGTAGAGTGAGCCTGGAGGAGGGAAAGGGATGCCTGCTGTCGTGGTCGGCCCCGCCTGGAGTACCGAGGCGGTTCCATTCGTCGATAAGGGTCGTTTTCCCCTGGGCGTCGAGTCGGCGACGCTGAGCAATGTACGCCGGCTTGTGCCATTGGTTAACATGGGCACCGCCCATGCGCGCTACTACCTTTTGCATGCTGTACTAGCGGCCGATTCTCCCGCTGGTCCGGGCGAGGTTATCCCACTCGATGTCGCCTTCGAACGGGTCCGTCGTGCGGAGGTAATCTTAGCTGCGGCGAGCCTTCGGCATGCAAGCGCGCACGGTATGCCGTCGCTTTACCGGAATCCACATGGCGCGCGGGTCGTCGCGGCCGAACTCGCACAAGGTGTTTTTGACATCGCCGAGGTGGCGGAGAGCTACTCCCAGCAGAACGGCGGATTCCTCTCCGTCTACCGGGGCGTCGAGATCTCGGCGGGGTTACTCGACCCGGCTGACGGGACGTTCCGAGCCGGACCAGTAAGTCTTCCGGAGTCGGCGCTAGCTGCGCTCCGGGTGGTGCTGGCCGCCGCCGAAGAGGAGTGCCTGACCGATACCCACGTGGACCAGCTACTGCCGGACGCATGCATATGTCGTGCCGGCACGGGTGCCGAGGCCGAGCTGCTGAGCGAGATCCTGTTCGGCTGCGGCGACGTGGAACTTCCAGTGGCACCAAAGCCGGTGCAGCGTGCCCGAATGCGTACCGCCGCCACTGCTCAGCTACTGCTGCACGCGCTCGAGGGGGCAGACCCGGCGATAACGCCCCGAGCAGCGATGTCCGGAATCTGCTTCGATGATCCGACCCGGCTGGCGGACTTGGGCGTCGCTCATCTCACCAACTGGGCGTTGTCCTGGCGGGGCACATTATTGCGTAACGCAAGCGTGACCGCCTGGCGATGGCTCTGGTGGTGGCTCACCGAGGAGATCGCCGCGCGACCACGAAGCCGTGAAGAGATCGGCACAGCTCTCGCGGATGCTCTCGTCAAGGGCGCCGGGCGCGACGGAAACGCGGTTGAACTGCTCTCCGCCGAGCTTCCACCACATCGGGACGGCGCGCGGATCCTCGACGTCGAGGACCGCTTGCTCTATCCGGACGGCACCGCAACCAACGACCCATGGCGCCTCCTTCAAGTGATCATGCTCGGCGTCAACCGGCTGACGGAACTCGATGGCCGGGCTTGGCACGCGTTCATCGAATCGGGCGAGTTGGGTCCGAGCTACGTCCGTGAGTGGCTGGCCAGCGCGACCCACATGTCGGTATCCGAACTCGGCCGCGACCTTGCCGACCGCCTGCTACGGCAGGCCAAGGAGATCAGTCGACGACGGATCCGGTGGGAGGCGGGACGGCTACGGATCCCGACACGCTTACGCGAACTCGGCGACGTCCTGGACCTGGCCGGCCAGGAAGGTTCGGTAGCCCCCGGCTTGCGGCTGGACCGGCTCCGGCAAATCCTGGCCGAACTCGGTTATCTCACCGTGAGCGGGGAGACACTCGCCGTCTCACGGTGGCTCCCATGAGCCCGCACTGGAGTGACGTCTTCGCGCCCGGCAGCGCCCCACCGTCCCTGCTGCACGCCAAGGCGGTCGACGCCGAGGAAGTACTCGTCCTGAGCTACACCGCCGACCTGCGGTTCTTCGAGACCATCTGCCTGCCGGAGGCGCATGCGGCCGGAGCGCGAGTCACCGTGGTGCATGACATCAACGCGAACCTAGTGCCAGCCGATGAGGTTCATCACGCGGGCGTGCACTACACCGACGTACCGGTGCGCTGCCGCAGTGACGGCGAATTCCACCCGAAGCTGCTCGTCGTCGTCGGCAATGAGCACGCACTGGTCGCGGTCGGGTCTGGCAACGTCACCGAAGGCGGATGGCACCACCAAGGTGAACTGTGGACGACGATCGCCGCCGACGCCGACGATTGGCCCGATACCTTCCACCATCTCGCCACATGGCTGATAGAAATGCAGCGGTACCTCTACATCGACGATTTCGGAGCCCGCCGTATCAACGCGACCGCGGCCCTGCTCGCCCGGCAGCCGGTACGGACCGCTGGACCGCCACTGATCCATAACCTATGTACGGACATCGCCACCCAGTTGCCGAAACCCGCCGGTAGGGTGACCGACCTGATGCTGGCAAGCCCCTTCCTGGACCACGACGTGAAAGCGCTGTCCATGATCGGACAGCACTTCAACGCCGATGAGGTGACGTTTGCCGTGACGTACAGGGCATACGCCGACCCTGACCGCCTGATGGCATGGGCACACGCAACGCCGGCGGGACTGTATTTGATCGGCAGTGGCCGTTACCACCACGGCAAACTCGTCCAATGGACCGACGACGGCGGCACTCACGCCCTCGTCGGTAGCGCCAACATCACCGCCGCTGCGATGTTGCGGACAACAAGCAGCCGATATGGCAACTGCGAACTCGCCTTGCTCTGCGACCTCGGCAACGGTGACCTCGCCCCGCCACTGCACTACGCACTCGAAAGCATCGACGACATCCGTACGGTGCTCGCAGATATCTCTCCCCCGGCACCGCATGACGCTACTGCGGCACGGCTGCTACGCGCGTTGCTGGACGACGACGGCGTGCTGGTGACTCTGGTCGCCGATGACCCAGTCACCATTTCGGCGCTGGTCCTGCAGGCGGCAGAGCATCCGCTGAAACTGCTCGGCAGCCGGGAGCGGGTGCACGAGTTCCGAGCGCAGGTCGCCGCGGAGGGCGGTGCGGTGTGTTACGTCAGCCGAGCGGATGGTACGCGGCTCGGTCCGGTACGGCTGACCGACGCGACTGCTGTTGTTTCCCAGCCGGGAACGGCCAGCCCGCTCGAGGGTCGTGGGCTGCACGATGTGTTCTCCGATTGGCGCCTAAGCGAACGGCTGTGGGAGGCATTGTCAAATTTGGCAACGGTGCGACCCGATGGACTTAGCGGTCGGGTGTCGTGGCGGCAGGCCGCCGAACGGGCAGTGGGGCTGGCTCTCGTTCAGTTGGCGCTCGGTCGTCGTCGTGCTGCGGCGCAGCCCGGCGAGGTGCTTCCCGGGCCGGAAACCGACGACGGCGACGTCGAGCTTTTTGAGAATGATGCCGAAGACCCGTTCGACTTGCCGGACGACCCCGTAGCCAGCCTGCTGGCTGACCGAGTGTCGGCGGAACGGCTTGCTAGACGGATCGCCGCCTTGGTGCCGGATACTAGTGATTGGCCAGCAGGTGCGCTGCTGGCCTTGCTGCGCGTCACCCTGTTGGTGGTGGCAGGCGATGGCTTCGTTGACCGGGCGGATGGCGCCGAGTGGGTCGGCGTCGTGCTGGAACGCGCGCTGCTAGCGCCCGAAGCCGACGAAGACGTCGAAGCCGCCCGACAAGCCGCGACCCTGGTTTCTCTCGCAGCGATGGCGTCTCAGGTTGAACGCTGGGATCAGAACGAGCTGTGGCTGACCGAGATCTTCGAACGATGCCGGGTGTTAAGCAGCGCCGACCCCGAGAAGATCGACGAGGATCGGACCGCTCACTTCGCGGCGGACCTCGACATCGGTTTCGGCCCTGCTCTCACCCTCGACTCGGTACTCGATGCCGCCGAGTTCCTGCTGTCAGCCTCCGTCGTCGAACGCGCCGCCGAGTCGTTGAGCAGTGAATACCCGGGCATCATGCAAGGCGCCGCTCGCATGCTTCGCATCTCGGCTGGGGGTAATCCATACCCCACGGCGATGCGGCTATTGACCCGGATCGCCCATCTCGCACCGGCCGCCGTCCATGCCTGTGGTCCGAAAGGCGGCGTCTACGTGGCCTGGCAGCCGAAGCAACTCGTTCTTCAACGGTTCTCGGTTGACGGCACACCGCTCTTCGGCAGTAGTCATCGGCTCGCAATAGGACCCGGCGCGCACATCGAGGCCCCACCGACCGCGCGGACCGGGCATTGGCAAGGCCCTCTTCCAACGGAGCTAACAACCGACCTCCATGAAGCCGGGCTCATGTAAGACCGAATAAGCCGATAGGCAGGCCGGTGAGCTGTTCCTGGCCGAGGCGCTCAGCGCGACGGTCAATCACCGCGCATGGCGCACCGCTGTGCAGACGTCAACCAGCGACAGGCATGAAGGCCGGCAACGAGTGCCGCTTCCCTCGATCACCTGACTCCCGGTTGACCCAACGGCGGCGGCAGACCGGGCGAACGGGTGGAGTGTGCGCCGCATACGCGGTCTTGCGCGCCGGGCGTCCCAATCCGCCGCCGGTTCTTGTCGGACCCCGTCCGTACGGTCCGGCGCATGACATCGGAGATTCTGAGACACCTGACCGCCGCGGCCGACGCCGCCGGCAACAAGCTGACCGAGGCGGAGGTCAGCCGGGCGAACGTTCATCGGCTGCTGGCAGACCTGGCCACGGCCACCACCAGCACGGTCCGCGCCCAGCCGCCCGACCCGTCCACCCCCGGGCCGCGGCACTGGGTTGACGCGAACGGCCGCGCGATGGTCGACATCGAGATCGAGGTCGACGACGCCTTCGAGGCATATCTTGACTCGCTGCCCGACGCCAACGCCTTCATCCTGAACGCCGCCCTGCGTGAGCTCAATCGGTCCACCCTCGGCCGGCATGCCTACTACCACCGGTTAACCGCTGCCGCGCAGGAGCTCGGCCTCTGTGTCGGCTGGGAAGCCGACCTCGACCAGTGGATGGACCACTACCCCGACCCGCCCGCCGAGCTCACCGCCGACGTGCTCACCGCGCACGCCGAGTGGCTGAAGCAGCACACCACCCGACCGTAAGGAGCAAGAAAATTAACGGCCAGACCATTGAGGTACGCGTACGCAACCTGGAAGCGCACGCTTTCCGGACCGACTGCCGCCTCCGCGACCTGGAAGCCCTGGTGGCCGAACCGACCGGCACGAACGAGCCGTCGCCGGGCGGTCAGCACCAGCGCTTGGACCGCCTCGAACGGTAACTGAAGAGGCTCAGTCAATTACTTTCGGCCGCCCAGCGCACCGACAACGAAGCCACAACAGACATCGGCACGCCGGAATAAGGCCGGACACCGGGGGCCCGCACCGAGCACTGTCAGCTCCGGGCACCCGGCAAACGAATCGGCATCAGTCGCGGCCGGACAGGCGAGGCGGGTCGCGGTGGCACGGACCTTCACCGGGCGTTCGCACGGGAGACCGGGCCCGGTAGCCCCCGCTCAGCGGTCAGCGACCGAGCGGCCGTCGCCAGTCACAAAATCACGCCCATCCAGTGCTTCGGCACGGCACCGACAGACGATCCGCACACGAGCGACCGTCATCCATTGTCGACAGCAGGAACAGCTGATTGTGCAGGTAGAAGCGAGGTCAAACGTTGGAAAAAACGGAAGCTATGGAGCTTAAAAGTCCTTTGGTCACGGCCGCGGGCACGCGAACGGTCCCGGCTGGCTCACATGGGTGTCTCAAGCGTGCTGAGACACCCATGTGAGCCAGCCGGGGACGCGGGCCGCGGCCGCTACCTTGACCAACCGCGGGGGCCGCGTCGCAATCCAGAGGAAAGTTTGTGCCGGCGGCCGTTGATCGGCGACGCTGGGGGCGCGATGAGGACGAAACGCACCAGCCTGGGCACGTTGCTGCACCATGTCCACGTCAGCGGGCCGCTGTCCCGGGCCGCGCTGGCCGAGCGGATGGGCGTGAACCGCAGCACCATCCTCGGCCTGACCGCCGAGCTGGCCGCGGCCGGTCTGGTCCGCGAGGAGCACCCGGCCGGCACTACCGGCGCCGGTCGGCCGTCGCTGGTGGTCCGCCCGGAGTCGGAGCGGTTCTGGGTGCTGGCCTTCGACGTGGCGGTGGACCGGCTGACCGCCGCCCGGGTCGGCCTCGGCGGCCCGATCCTGGCCCGCGCCGAGACCGGCCGCTCGCGCGCCGGCGTCGACCTCGACCTGGTCGTCGACCGGCTGGCCCGGCTCGGCCGGGAGCTGGTCGACACCGCGCCGCCGGGCACCACCTGCGTCGGCGTCGGCGCCTCGTACTGCGGCATGATCCGCCCCGGCGACGGTATGGTCCGCTACGGTCCCGAGCTCGGCTGGGTCGACCAGGCCTTCGGCGCCGAGCTGGGCAAGGCGCTGGACCTCGGCCACCCGGTGGCGGTCGGCAACGAGGCCCACCTGGGCGCGCTGGCCGAGCACCAGCGCGGCGCCGGCGCCGGCGTCGCCGACCTGATCTACCTGCACGGCGACGTCGGTGTGGGCGGCGGCATCCTGGTCGGCGGCAAGCTGCTCGGCGGCGAGAGCGGCTACGGCTGCGAGGTCGGGCACATGCTGGTGAACCCGTTCGACGGTCGTCCGTGCCTGTGCGGCTCGCGTGGCTGCCTGGAGGCGGAGACCGGCGAGTCGGCGCTGCTCGACGCGGCCGGCCGGGGCGACGGCCCGACCGGCGCCGCCGCGGTCCGCGCGGTCGTCGACGACGCGCTGGCCGGCGATTCCGCGGCGGCCCGGGCGGTGGCCGGGGTCGGCGACTGGCTGGGCATCGGAGTGGCCAACCTGATCAACCTGTTCAACCCCGGCGCGGTGATCTTCGGCGGCATGCTGCGGGACGTCTACCGGGCCGCGGCCCCGCAGGTCGCGGCCCGGATTGCGACGCACGCCATGCCGGTCTCCCGGGAGCGGGCCGGCCTGCGGCTGTCCGCCTTCGCCGGCGACACCACGCTGATCGGCGCCGCCGAGCTGGGCTTCGCCCCGCTGCTGGCCGACCCGCTAGTGCTGTGTCCACTAACGTTCGCCGGGTTTCCCGGTGGTGTGTTGTGGATCCTCGTCCATGCCGGGTGGTATGGACGAGCGACTCCCCACCGAAGGTGGTGGGGCGGGCCTGAGCCGGCCAACTGATCCTGGTGCCGCTGGGCGGCGTGGATCACGCCGGGACCGGCCGGCACCGGGCAGGTGCCGTCCGGCTCGACGGTGCGTGACCACCCCGGCCGGCATGCCGGCCGGGGTGGTGATGACGCCGCCCGGGGTGCGGGTGGCGATGGTGAACGCCGCGGCGAGGTCCCGATGCCCGGCGAACAGACAGGTGCGGCAGCGCATGGTGCGTCCCGCCGGTTTGGTGATGCGGGTGCGGCAGTTCGGACACGTCGACGAGGTGCCGCGCTCGTCGACCAGATGCACCCGTATCCCGGCGAGCGCGGCTTTGTCGTGCAGGATGGCCAGGCTGCGGCCGATCTGCCATTGCCGTAGTCGTAGGTTGTGCCGCCGTCCTGCCGGCAGGCCGAGGACCCCGCGCGGGTCGCCGACGCTCAGCGTCCCGACCCGCTGCTTGACCGCCCAGTCGATCACGCTGGTGGCGGCTTCGTGCTGGGCCTGCCGGATCCGGCGACGATGCCGGGCCTCGACGAGACGGGCCCGGCGGCGGGTCTTGCGCCAGCGACGGGACCCCCGCTGGCCGGGTTTCGGGGCGCGGCCGGCGACGGCTTTACGCCGATTTTTGGTGTCGGCCAGGTGCATCCGGTGCTCGGCCCGGATCGCCCGGCCGGACACCAGCAGCCCGGCGCCGTCGAGGGTGCTGACGGCGTAGGGGTGGATGATGCCCAGGTCGACGCCGGCGATCCGGTCGGGGTCGGGTTGCTGCCCGGCGGGGTAGGTGGCCACGGGCAGTTCGGCGGTGATGTCGATCCAGAGCCGGCCGGCGTCGAACAGCAAGGTGACCGACCGGATCGTCTCGCACGGGTAGGGAGCCAGCCGATCCAAGCGCACCCACAAGGGCGGGCATCCGGCGGCGGTGGGCAGGCGTAGCCGGCGGCCGTCGAGAGCGAAGGTGCCGTGATACCAGCGGATCGGCATCAGCGCCCGGCGGCGGCGCGGGAACCGCACGTCGGTGTGCCCGGCCTTGCGGCGGGCGGCGGCGCAAAACCAGGCGTCGGAGTACCGGCGGAGCACGGACCGGGCCCCGGCGGTGTCGAGTTCTGCGAAGGTGCCTGGCCCTGACTCGGTGAGCAGCCGGCACAACTGCTGATAGCCGGCGACGGGCGGTTCACCGCGCCGACGGCGCCAGCTGTTGATCTCCAGGATGCAGGCCCACACGTCGCCGGCCGCGCGCAGCAGTCCGAAGCAGCGGTTGCGCTGACCCCGAGTCAAGCGCAGCCCGACCCGGGCAGTGCGCAGCACCACGGGTCGGCTTGCGGGATCCCGGCGTCGCGGCATGCCGGTGATTGCAGCACAGGGGTACGACAAGAATCCCGGCGAACGTTAGTGGACACCGCACTAGCCGACCGCGGTCCCCTCTAGCTCGACCAGCTGGCCGGGGATCGCCAGCCGGGTCACCCCGAGCATGGTGGTCGGCGGCGCCACCCCGGCCGCGCCCAGCCGGGCCGCCAGCACCCCGTAGTGCGGGAACAGCCCGTCCACGTCGGTGGTGTAGACGTTCAGCCGGACCAGGTTGGCCAGCGTCATGCCGGCCGCGGCGAGCACCGCCTCCAGGTTGTCCAGGCTCAGCGCCAGCTGGGCGGCCGGGTCGCCGTCGTGCTGCGGCTTGCCGTCGGCGTCCATCGCGGTCTGCCCGGAGCAGTACAGCGTCCGGGTCTGCCCGGAGACCAGCTCACCCTGGTTGAAGCCCAGCTCCGCCGACCACGTCCACGGGTTGACCGCCGTACGTTCCACTGCCATGTGTCGCTCCACTTCCTTCTCGGAATTCCTGCCGGGGAGCCTGCCGGGAAATCACGACATCCTGTGTCGTGTATTCCGGTAGGTTCGGCGGATGCGCGCCGATCGACTGGTCTCGCTGGTCCTGCTGCTCCGCCAGCGCGGCCGGTTGACCGCGGACACCCTGGCCCGCGAGTTGGAGGTGTCCACCCGCACGGTGCTGCGCGACATCGAGGCGCTCTCCGCGGCCGGCGTCCCGGTCTACGCCGAGCGCGGCCGGCACGGCGGGTTCGCGCTGCTGCCCGGCTTCCGGACCGAGCTGACCGGGCTGAATCACGACGAGGCCCTGGCGCTGCTGACCGCCGGATCGGGACGCGGCCTCGGGCTCGGGCCGGCGCTCGCCTCGGCCCGGCGCAAGGTGGCCGACGCGCTGCCGGACAGCCACCGGGCCACCGCCCGGCTGCTGGTCGAGCCGGAGACCGACCTGCTCTCCCGCCGGCTGGTCGCCGAGGAGGTGCCGGCCGCGACGATGGCCGTGGTGCGCGGCGCGGTGCTGGCCGGGCGGCGGCTGCGGATCCACTACGCGGCCACCGGGGACACCGCGCGGTGGCGCACGGTCGACCCGATCGGGCTGGTCACCGTGCGGGACCGGGGTTACCTGCTGGCCAGCCGGGCGGGCGCGGACCGGACGTACCGGCTGTCCCGGGTGCTGGCCGCCGAGGAGCTGCCCGAGCCGGCCCAGCGCCCGGACCGGGTCGACCTGGACCGGATCTGGCAGGAGCGGCGCGCCCGGTTCCTGTCCGAGGACCATCTCACCGTGCACGTCCGGGTGCATCCGGGCCGCCGCGAGGAGCTGCTGACCCACGCGGTGGCGGTCCGCGCCGAGGAGCCGGAGCCGGATGGCTGGCTGCGGCTGGAGGTGACCTTCCAGGACTCCTGGCACGCCGAGTGGGCGCTGTGGCAGCTGGGCCTGGGCGCGGAGGCCCTGGACCCGCCGTCGCTGCGCACCGCCCTGGGCAACCGCGCCGCCGAACTCGCCGCGCGCTACCGGATTCCTTACAGTGAGCCGTGCCTATCCAACGACTCGGTTTCGCGGTCGACTCCGTCCAGCCCGAGGGCGACGGCTGGCGGCTGACCGGCGAGCCGGAACATCATCCGCGGCACTGGCCGCGGCCCGGGGACCGGTTCGACCGGATCCGCAATGACGGCGACCGCATCCTGCACGACGTCGACCTGGTCGTCGTGGCGCGCTCGGCCGAGCACGCCGTGGTCACCGGGACCGGCGCTGAGCTGCTCAATCCGGACCGCTACCTGGTCCTGACCGGGGAGCGGGAGATCCCGGAGATGCCGTTGCCGGAGCCCGGGGCCGCCTGCTTGGCCGCGCTTCTCGGCGATCCGGCGCCGGTGCCGGACGACGTGGACTGGCATGCGGTGGAGCAGGCGCTGGGTACCCCGCTGCCGGCCGACTACAAGGAGTTCGTCGGCACCTACGGCGCTGCCATGATCGACGACCACCTGGTGATCTGCCCGCCCGGCAAGCTGGTGGCGGAGCAGGAGTACCTGCGCCCCGCCGATGACGACGACCGGCCGGACGGGTTCGAGCCGGGCGACCGGCTGATCGCCTGGGGCAGCACGCCCAACGGCGACGTGTTGGCCTGGCTCGCGAAGCCGGGCACGCCGCCGGAGTCCTGGCCGGTGGTGTTCACCGAGGAGGGACCGATCTGGCAGACGTTCCCGGCCGGCTTCACCGCCACCGTGGCCGGGCTGCTCACCGGTGACCTGCAGTCCTGGCACCTGAGCGGCTGGCTGGGCGGCCCGCACAGCTACCGCTGATACTGCCGGGCCAGGGCGGAGACCAGGCGGTCCACCTGGGCGCGGATCTCCGGGACCGCGGTCGCCTCCCACAGATGGCCGCGGCGCAGCGGGCCGGCCAGCCACAATCCTGGCCGGATCAGGCCGTCCGGGTCGGTGTCGACGCCCAGGCCGTAGGGGCCGGGGCGGACCAGCCCGTCGCGGAACAGGCTGCTCAGGAACGGGTCGGCGGAGCCGGGCAGCGAGCCCGGCCCGGTACAGCAGATCACCGCGGCGTAGCGCCGGACCGGGCGGCCGTCGACGCTGACCAGCAGGCCGCCGCGCGGGTCCGGCTCCACCGAGCGCAGCCGCCCGGCCGAGAACCGCAGCGTGCCCCGGTCCCGCAGCTCGGCGATCCGGGCCGCGACCGGCGGCGCCATCCGGTGCCGGTGCACGTCCCAGAACCGGACCACGTGCCGCAGGAAGCGCTCCCGGTCACCGTCCGAGAAGCCGGCCCAGAGCCGGTCGGCCTGGTGCCGCAGGGTGTCGACCACGGCCACCCAGTCGGCGCCGCCGGCGATCGCGGCCCGCACCCGGCGCAGCAGCTGGCCCAGGGTGAGGTCGCTGTTCAGGATCAGGTCCGGGTGGGCGCTGGACGGCGGCAGCTCCGGGTGCGCCAGGGGCGGCAGGCCGCGCCGGGAGAGCGCCTCGATCGGCCCGCGATGCCCGGCCTCGGTCAGGCTGAGCGCGACGTCGACCGCGGTCAGCCCGGTCCCGAGCAGCAGCACCGGCTCGTCGGCGGCCGGCGGCGGGTAGCCCGCCCACGGGTCGGTGACCAGGTGCGGGCTGGCGTAGGCGGCGTCGCTGATCCCGGGCAGCCGGGCCGCGCGCGGGTTGCCCACGGCGAGGACGACCTGGCCGGCCCGCACCGATCCGGCGTCGGTGCGCACCACGTAGCCGTCGTCGCCGGCGTAGAGCCCGGTCGCGGTCGCCACGTGGTGCCGCAGCCGCCCGGCGGACACCGCGACGGTGTCGGTGAACTGCGCGGCCAGGTAGTCGCCGTAGAGGGCCCGTGGCAGGAAGTCGGTGCCCTCCACCGCGTCCCCCCGCTCGCGGCACCAGCGGACCAGGTGCATCGGGTCGTCCGGGCAGATGCTCATCGCTCCGGCCCGCGCGTTCAGGATGTGCCACGGCTGCGCCGCGCCATAGGCCACCCCGCGACCGGGTTCGCGATCCGGCGCGATCAGGATCACATTCTTTTCGGTACGACGGATCAGCGCCCGGGTGAGCAACGCCCCGCTGGCGCCCCCGCCGATGACCGCGACCGTGCGATCGGCGGCAGCGTCCCGACTGGCGGGCTTCAGGACTTCGACGACGCTCGACATGTGGCTCTCCCGCAGTTCGACAGCCCGCCAATCAAACCACAAACCCCACCGGCTTTGTAGGTTAAGGTGACCGGTGCCCGGGTGTCCGACGCCAGGTTCAGCACCGTTGATCAATGGATCCCCACCCGTGTGCGGTCCGCGGGTAACCGCCTGTCGCTCTTACCTGTCCAGGCGGTGTTCGGCCACCGAACCTCCAGCGGAGGCCCGGCGGCCGAGCGGACACTCACCCGGCTCTGTCAGCGCCCGCGTTGCATCACTGGACGTCGACGGCGTAGCAGATGCCGATCTCGCCGTTTCCCAGCGCCTCGGTCGTGAAGTAGCCCGGGATGGCGGTGCGGTGCTCGGTGAAGTACAGACCCGCCACCACCAGCGTCGCCTGGCCGTACGCGGGAACCAGGCCCTTCGTCAGTTTCTGGACGTCCTTCACGAGCCCCGGAAGGAAGTTCGTGTAGTTCTCGTACGACTGGGCTTTGAACTCGACGACGACCTTGTGGCTCGGGTCGGCCGCCGAGCGGTTGAGCACGAAGTCGGCGTCCTTGGTGGCCCAGCACCGCTGCTCCCTCAGGATGTCGGTGCTGGGTCGCTGGTCAGTGATGTAGCTGAAGATCTCGCCCTTGGCCCACTCTTCCCAGCCGCCCTTCTGCGGCCACTTGGTGGAAATCCTTTTCTCATTGGCGATGGCCCACTGCCTGACCAAGTCGATGAACTCGCGCCAATCCATGGTCACTCCCGTCTCTTCGGCGGTCGGTCTGTCCGGCCGCTCGGAGGCAAGACGGGGCTCCGCACCCAGGCGATACGTCGCCCATCCGACGGCAGCCACCAGTTACGGAACGCCCGACCGGGTCGCGCTGAGCACCGCTGCGTTCACCCGGTGAGTCACCTACGCGACCGGGGGATTGCCTCGATCGCCGGTTCCGAGATGCTGGAACTGGCCGTGCCACCCAGAATCGTGCGGTATGGGCTGGTCAGGGTGGGGGTGCTGGGCGATTTGAGTGCGCCGGGAATACTTGGTCCGGCACTCGGGCGGACCGGGGCCGGAGGGGGAGCGGGCTGATGACGCAGGCGGCAGAGCCGAACGACGACGGTGCCGGGCAGGAGACGCCGGTGCCGCCGGAGGGCGGCGACCGCCCGGCAGCCGGCTCGGCGCGGGTGCCATCCCCGCGTCCGGCCGGCATCACAGTCCAGTTCACCTCGGCGCCGCAGCCGGTCCCACAGGCCGCGCCGCAAGCCGCACCGCAGCCCGCGTCGCAGGCTGCACCGCAGCCCACCCCGCCGGCCGCGCCGCAGGTGAGTCCGGCGGAGGCGCGGACCGAGACGGCCATGCCGCAGCAGCCGCCGACACCGGGGCGGGCTTCCGTTCCAGCGCCGCCGGCGGCTCCGGGCCGGGCGTCAGTGGCGGCACCGCAGGCACCGGGGAGGGCGTCGGTTCCGGCAGCGCCGGCCACTCCGGGCCGGGCGTCGGTCCCGGCACCTCAACCCCCGGCTGCGCCGGGCTGGGCGTCCGCGGAAGCACCGCAGGCCCCGGCCGCGCCGGGCTGGGGGTCCGCGCCAGCACCGCAGGCCCCGGCCGCGCCGGGCTGGGGCTCCGCGCCAGCACCGCAGACCCCGGCCGCGCCGGGCCGGGCGTCGATTCCGGCACCGCAGCAGCCGGCGCCGCCATACGATGCAGCGGCACGCCACCCGCAAACCGTGCCCTTCCCCGTGCCCGAGCAGCCACCGCGCCCCAGCCAGCAGCCGCCCGTCCCACCGCAGCCGGGCCGCGCCTCGGTGCCCGCCCCGCCACCGGTCGCGCCGCCACGGGTCGCGCCGCCGCCGGTCGCCGCGACGCCGGTCGGCCCGCCGCCCGGGCCGCCGGTCGCCGCCCGTCCGGCGCCACCGACCGGGTCGACGTATCAGAGCACCCCGGACGTACCGAAGAAGAGCGGCGAACCGCAAGCCTCCGGCAAACGCCGCGTCGCGCTCCTCCTGGTCGTGGTGTTGTTCCTGGTCGCGCTGGTCGGCGCGGGCGCCGCGGTGCAGCTAACCCGGGATCTGCCGACCGCCACGCTGACCACGGAGATCGCGAGCACCATCAAGATCCCCGGCAGCGCCCCGAAGATTCCGTGGCCGGGTACCGGCTCCGCCGAGCTGATGATCGAGGGGATGGGCCGGATCGGTGGCTCGGGCGGCAAGGGCGCCGAGCCGATCGGCAGCGTCGCCAAGGTGATGACCGCTTATGTCATCCTCAAGAACCATCCGCTGGAGGGGGACGCCGAGGGTCCGAGCATGACCGTCGACGCGGCCGACGTCGCCGACTACAACCAGCGCACCCTGACCGGGCAGTCGCAGGTCAGGATCGAGGTGGGGGAGAAGCTGACCGAGCGCGACGCCCTCGAGGCACTGATGCTGCCGTCGGCCAACAACGTCGCGCACATGCTCGCCGAGTGGGACGCGGACACCGTCGACGGCTTCCTGGAGAAGATGAACGACGCCGCCGACGAGCTGGGTATGACCGAAACGGAATACACCGACCCGAGCGGCTTCCTGCCCACCACGATCAGCACCGCCGCGGACCAGGTGAAGCTGGCCCGGGCGGCGCTGAAGATCGAGGCGTTCGCCGAGATCGTCGAGCTGCCGAGCGCGGAGATCCCGGTCGAGGGCACCGTCAAGAACTACAACGACCTGCTCGGCGAGAACGGCGTCTTCGGGATCAAGACCGGCTCCACCGACCAGGCCGGCGGCAACCTGCTCTTCGCCGCCCGGCTCAAGGTCGGCTCCCGCGACCTGGTGATCGTCGGCGCGGTCTTCAACCAGCCCGGAGCGAACACGCCGGAGCAGCTCGCCGCGGTCAACAAGGTGGTCCGCAAGCTGCTCACCGCGGTCGGCCGGACGGTCAAGGAGTACCCGCTGGTGGCCGCGAAGCCGGTCG